>NZ_JACKUR010000016.1:0-523224 GCF_025822865.1 Mycobacterium paraffinicum
CACTGGCTGCACCACCGCGCCGCCGCGCTGAACCTGCGCCGACTGATCGCGATGGGCCTGACCTCCACCGGTAACACCTGGGCCATCGCCTAAACCACCCACTCACCGGCCTTGCCTCCCCCCCCCCCCCCCCTGCCACTCTCAAACCGGCGGGGCGACCTCTCCTGTCGACCTCAGGGTCTGACTTCCACAACGCCGCAAGACGGCTCGAGGCGCCTCGCCCCAAACACCACTAATTCAGCAGGCTCCTAGCAGCCGAGGACCCACGCAAGGCTCCGCGAATCTGATATCGCCGCCGCTATCGAATCCCGCGCAAAGCTATTGGAGCGGGCCGCCAATCGGCGGCCGCGGCGTCACAGCTCGCCGGCGTCGATCGCTTCCTTGACCTCCTGCGCGTGGGCCACCTGCGCGGGCGTGTAGCCGATCAACAGCGCCGCGGCGCCGACGACGACGGCCACCCCGGCCACCCACAGCAGGCCGTACGTGTAGCCCTGGTCGAGCGCGTGCAATTGGAGGTCGTTCATGATCTTCACCGGGCCGGTGGTGCCGCCCATGTACAGCGTGCGGGAGGTGATCACGGCCTGGATGACCGCCAGCACCAGCGGACCGCCGAGGCTCTGGAGCATCAACGCGATCGCCGAGACCGGGCCGATCTGGTCGAAGCCGACACCGGCGATGGCCGCCAGCGTCAGCGGGACGACGCAGATGCCGATGCCGATCCCGCCCACGATGATGGGGAGCACCAGGTTGGGGAAATAGGGCACGCCGCGGTGCATGAACGCCCAGCCGTAGAGCATCGCCCAGAACAGCAGGATTCCGCCGCCGATCGTCAACACCCTTGGCGAGAACCGCGACACCAGTTGCGAGGAGACGCCCAGGCCAATCCCCATCGCGATGACGAACGGGATGAAGCCGACGCCGGCGCGCAGCGCGCTGTAGCCGAGGATGTCCTGCACGTACAGGCCGATGCACACCGTCAGGCTGAACATGAGGCCGCCGGCCAGGAAGATCGCGGCGAAGGTGACCAGCCGGTTGCGGTCGCGGAACAGATCGAATGGGACGACGGGGTTTTCGGCGGTGCGCTCGACGATGATGAAGGCGAGAGCGGCGGCCATCGCGACCACGCCCGAGCCAACGGTGGTGATCGAGACCCAGCCCTTTTCCGGCCCCATCGAGAAGGCGAAGACGGCGGCCGTGCACGCCAGCGTCGCCAGCATGGCGCCGGTGGCGTCGAGCTTCATCCGCTCGCGGTTGGTCTCACGCAGCGCGGTGCGCGCGAGGTAGATCATCACCAGGCCGATCGGCACGTTCACCAGGAACGCCAGCCGCCAGGACACCTCGGTCAGCGCTCCGCCGACCACCAGGCCCATCACCGAGCCGACCGCCGTCATCGCGGCGAACACCGCCGTCGCGAAGTTACGCGCGGGCCCCTTGGGGAAGGTGGTCGCGACCAGCGCCAGGCCCGTCGGCGAGGCGATGGCGGAGCCGACCCCCTGCGAGAGCCGCGCGATGACCATGGTCACCTCGTCCCACGCGACCGCGCACAGCACCGAGGAGATGGTGAACAACGCGACGCCGACGATGAAGGTGCGCTTGCGTCCGATGGTGTCGCCGAGCCGGCCGCCCAGCAGCATCAGTCCGCCGAAGGTGAGCACGTATGCGGTGATCACCCAGCTACGGCCGGCGTCGGACAGGCTGAGCTCGTTCTGGATCCGCGGCAGCGCGACGATGGCGACGGTGCTGTCCATGGTCGCCAGCAACTGCATACCGCCGATGGCGATCACGGCCGCGATGAAGCGGCGGGAAGGCAGCCAGGCCGGGTAATACTTGCTGATGCGGGTGGTGGCGGTCTCCGCCGGGCGCGTGGAGCGCGCCGGGGCCGGACGATCGGGGCGCGCGGACGTGAAGTTCCGCACCGCGCGCTCTGTGTCGTTGAGGGCCGTCATAAAGGGTTACCTTACAGTAATCTTAAGATCCGTTTAAAGCCCGAAAGCCGCCACCGGCCCGATCACGATGATCGCGGGAGGTCGGATGCCCTCGGCTCGGATCTTTTCCGGCGTGTCGGCGAGAGTGGCCCGCAAAGTGTGCTGAGCCGCCGTCGTCCCATGTTGAACCACCAGGACCGGTGTTTCCGCAGGTCGGCCGCCCGCTATGAGTGCGTCGGCGAAAAGCTCGATGCGTTCGACGGCCATCAGCAAAACGATGGTGCCGGAGAGCGCGGCCAGCGCATTCCAATTCACTAACGATTCGGGGTGACCGGGCGCCAGATGTCCGCTGACCACGACGAATTCGTGATTTATGGCCCGATGCGTGACCGGAACGCCGGCCAGGGCGGGCACTCCTATGGCGCTCGTCACACCCGGCACGACGGTGACCGGGATCCCGGCGTCGACGCACGCCTGCACTTCCTCGTAGCCGCGGGCGAAGACGAACGGGTCGCCGCCCTTGAGCCGGACGACGAACTTCCCGGACCGGGCGCGCTCGATCATGACGTCGTTGATCGCGTCCTGCGCCATCGCCCGCCCGTAGGGAATCTTGGCGGCGTCGATGACCTCGACGTGCGGCGGCAGCTCGGCCAAGAGTTCCGGCGGCGCCAGCCGGTCGGCGACCACCACGTCCGCGTGGGCCAGCAGCCGGCGCCCACGCACGGTGATCAGCTCGGGGTCGCCGGGGCCGCCGCCGACGAGCGCCACCCCGCCGCGCACGACGTCGGGGCTCACCGCGCTGTCCGGGGCGATGACCCCGGTCTGCAGCGCCTCCCGGATGGCCGAGCGGATGGCCGCGGACCGGCGGTGCTCGCCGCCCGCGAGCACCCCGACCGATAACCCTTCGTAGCTGAAGGACGCCGGGGTCACCGCGGTCCCTTCCACGGCGATGTCGGCGCGGACGCAGAAGAGGTGGCGGCGCTCGGCCTCCGCGACGACGGCCGCGTTCACCTGCGCGTCGTTGGTGGCCGCGATCGCGTACCAGGCCCCGTCGAGGTCGCCGTCGCGGTATTCGCGCAGCGACAACGTGATTCCGGTCATCGCCTCGACCGACCTGGTGGCGCTGCGAGAGATGACGTGAACGTCCGCGCCGCTGGCGATGAGCAAGGGCAGCCGGCGCTGGGCAACCGAGCCGCCGCCGACCACGACGACCTTCTTGCCGGCCAGCCGCAGCCCGGCGAGGTAGGCGTTCTCGGTCACCGGGCAAGCCTAGTGCGGGACTAGCGGGAGGGCTGGCCGGGGCGAGCGCGCCGGGCGGCGGCGTGCGCGACGAACCGCGCGACGGCTTGTGGTGCGGCAGCCGGATGGGTGTGCAGATACGAGGCGTGCACTCCGGCGTGCACGACGCCCTCGCGCACGGTATCCGCATCGTTGCCCCGATAGGCCCAGGCGGGCTGGTAGCCGCCGCCGAATGTGATTGCGGTCCGGTGGAATTCATGCCCCACCGCCCGCTGCCCGGCGGAATACAGCGGCGAATCGGCCACGGCGACGGCGTCGCGATAGGCCAACGTCAGATTGGGCGTGAACCGCGCCGACCCGGCCAGCACTCCGCACATCGGGTAGCCGTCGAGTTCGGTGGCCAGATAGATGAGGCCCGCGCATTCGGCGTGGATCGGCGCACCGGCGGCGGCCAGCTCGTTGATCTGCCGGCGCACGGCCTCGTTGGCCGAGAGTTCCGCGGTGAACTGTTCCGGGAAGCCGCCGGGCAGCAGCACCGCGTCCGTGCCGTCCGGCAACTCCTCAGCCAGCGGGTCGAATTCGACCACGTCGGCGCCCGCGGCCCGCAGCAGCTCGGCGTGCTCGGCGTAGCCGAAGCTGAACGCCCTACCCGCCGCCATCGCCACGGTGGCGTGCCCGCCGGGCGTCTCCCCCACCGCGGTCGCCGGGTCCCACGCCGTGCCGGTCCGGCTCGCGGCGACGGCCGCCACGGCCGCCAGATCGACGTGACGGGCGACCAGGTCGGTCATCGCCTCGACCGCGAGCCGCGCCCGCTGCCCGTATTCAACCGCGGTGACCAGACCCAAATACCTTGTCGGCAGCTCTAATTCGGCGGTGCGCGGAATGCACCCCAGCACCGCGACACCAGCCTGCTCGCAGGCCTGCCGCAGCACGTGTTCGTGCCGGGCCGAACCGACCCGGTTGAGGATCACGCCGCGGACCCGGGTCGCGGCATCGAACGTCGAAAAGCCATGCAGCAGTGCGGCGATGCTGTGGCTCTGGCCGCGCGCGTCGACCACCAGAATCACGGGCGCACCCAGCAGGCCGGCCACGTGGGCGGTGGAGCCTTCCGCGGGACCTGCCGCGGCCGGCCCGATCCGGCCGTCGAAGAGCCCCATCACCCCCTCGATCACCGCGATGTCCGCACCGCCCGAGCCGTGCGCGTACAGCGGGCCGACGAGGTTCTCGCCGACCAGCACCGGGTCCAGGTTGCGGCCGGGACGCCCGGCGGCAAGGCCGTGATAACCGGGGTCGATGAAGTCCGGGCCCACCTTGAACGGTGCCACGGCATGGCCCGCCCGCCGCAGCGCGCCGATCAAACCCGTTGCCACGGTGGTCTTTCCGCTGCCCGACGCCGGGGCGGCGACGACGACCGCGGGGACACTCACCACTCGATCCCCTTCTGCCCCTTGCGGCCCGCATCCATCGGGTGCTTCACCTTGGTCATCTCGGTGACCAGATCGGCGGCCTCGATCAACCGCTGCGGGGCATCGCGTCCGGTGACGACCACGTGCTGATGACCCGGCCGCGCCAGCAGCACGTCCACCACCTCGTCGACGTCCACCCACCCCCATTTCAGCGGGTAGGTGAACTCGTCGAGCACATAGAAGTCGTGGCGCTGCTCGGCCAGCCGGCGCGAGATCTCCGCCCACCCGTCGGCCGCGGCCGCGGCGTGATCGAGTTCGCTGCCCGCCTTGCGCGACCACGACCAGCCCGCGCCCATCTTGTGCCATTCCACGGGCCCACCGATGTTGTGCTGTTGGTGCACCTGGCCGAGTTGAGCGAAGGCGGTCTCCTCACCCACCCTCCATTTGGCGCTCTTGACGAACTGGAAGACCGCGACGGAGAGCCCGACATTCCAGGCCCGCAACGCCATTCCGAATGCGGCAGTCGACTTTCCCTTGCCGGGGCCGGTGTGCACCGCCAGCACCGGGGTGTTGCGCCGGGCCCTGGTGCTCAGTCCGTCCTCGGGGACCCGCAATGGGCGGCCTTGTGGCATCGGCGGTTACCCTTCTCAGGCCGCGTTGCGCACGGCGCGCGTCAGAGAGTCCGCGTGTAGCTGCTCCAGGCGCACGGCCGGCGCGCCGAGCTGGCGGGCCAGTTGCTCGGCCAAACCCAGCCGCACATAGGAGGTTTCGCAGTCCACGACCACGGCGGCCGCGCCCTCGGCCACCAACCGGGCGGCCGCGGCCCGGCTGCGGCCCAACGGGTCCGCTCCGGCGGTGGCCCGGCCGTCGGTCAGCACCACCACCAGGGAACGCCGGGCCCGGTCGCGCGCCTTCTCCCGGACGATCAGTTCACGCGCGGCGAGCAAGCCTTCGGCGAGCGGCGTCTTGCCGCCGGTGTCGAACCGGGCCAGCCGCCGGCCGGCGATGTGCGCCGACGAAGTCGGCGGCAGCAGCAGCCGCGCCTCCTGCTGGCGGAAGGTGATCACGGCGACCTTGTCGCGGCGCTGGTAGGCGTCGCGCAGCAGCGACAGCGTCGCGCCGCTCACCGCGGCCATCCGGTCGCGCGCCGCCATCGAGCCCGACGCGTCCACGACGAAGATGACCAGGTTGCCTTCGCGCCCCTCCCGGATCGCCCGCCGCACGTCATCCGCGCCCGGGCGCAGGGGGCCGGACCCGGCGCGCTCGGCGGCCGACAGCAGGGTGGCGAACAGGTGCAGCCCGTGCGCGCCGGAACTCGTGTCGTTTCCGTCGGCGGCCGCGATCACGCTGCCGCTGGCGTTGCGGGCCCGCGATCGCCGCCCCGGCGCGCCCGCACCGACCCCGGGCACGGTCAACGCGCGGGCGCGGAAGGTCTTGGACGGCGGCGCGCTGGGGCGCGGTGGTTGCGGCTTCGACGGCGCCGACGAGTTCGGTTGTTCCCCAGCGCCTTCCAAGGACCGGCCGCCGCCCGGCGGGTCGGGCTCCGGATCGCGGTCGTCGTCGCCGGCTTGCGCCAGCGCTTCGTCGAGCTGGTCGCGGTCGATGCCGGGGTCGTCGAACGGGTCGCGGCGGCGCCGATGCGGCAACGCCAGCTCCGCGGCCACCCGGACGTCTTGCTCTTCGACGGACTTGGCCCCACGCCAGGCGGCGTGCGCGGCGGCGGTGCGGGCCACCACCAGATCCGCCCGCATCCCGTCGACGTCGAACGCCGCGCACACCGCCGCGATGCGCCGTAACTCGTTGTCCGGCAATACCACCTCGCCGACGAGCGCCCGGGCGGCGGCGATGCGCCGGGCCAGTTCGGCCTCGGCGTCGGCGTAGCGCTCGGCGAACGCGTCCGGGTCGGCCTCGTAGGCCATGCGCTGCCGGACGACCTCCACCCGCACGTCGATGTCACGGGACGCATGCACGTCGACGGTGAGGCCGAACCGGTCCAGCAGCTGCGGACGCAGCTCGCCCTCCTCGGGATTCATGGTGCCGATCAGCACGAACCGGGCCTCGTGCGAATGCGAGATGCCGTCGCGTTCGATGTGCACCCGGCCCATCGCCGCGGCGTCGAGCAGCACGTCCACCAGATGGTCGTGCAGCAGATTGACCTCGTCGACGTACAGCACGCCGCCGTGCGCGCGCGCCAACAGTCCCGGCGAGAACGCGTGCTCGCCGTCGCGCAGCACCCGCTGCAGGTCCAAGGAGCCGATCACCCGGTCTTCGGTTGCGCCGAGCGGCATTTCGACAAGGCCGGCGCCCGCGTCACCGGTCGCCTCGGACAGCAACGCCGCCAGGCCCCGCACGGCCGTCGACTTGGCCGTGCCCTTCTCGCCCCGGATGAGCGCACCGCCGATCTCCGGGCGCACGGCGCACAGCAGCAGCGCGAGGCGCAGCTGGTCGTGCCCGACGATCGCGCTGAACGGATACGGCTTCACGGGAGCTCCGTCAGGCCGGCGCCCGGCCCGCCCGTCGGCGATGCCGGCGGGGTATCCCCCTGAGGAGGCGGGCGTTGGGGCTTCAGCATCGGCACGTGCGGAACGCCGTCGTCGACGAAATCGTCACCGGCGCGGACGAACCCGTGCTGAGCGTACATGTCGGACAGGTAGGTCTGCGCGTCGATCCGGCACGGGTAGTCGCCGACCTCGGCCAGGGCGGCGCGCAGCAGCCGGGTGGTGTGGCCCTGCCCGCGCGCGCTGCGTTTGGTGCACAGCCGGCCGATCCGGAACGTCTTTCGGCCGCCGGCGTGCTCCTCCATCAACCGCAGCGTGCAGATCACCTCGCCGTCGGGCGTCTCCAGCCAGAAGTGCCGCGTTTCGGCGAGCAGGTCGCGCCCGTCCAGCTCCGGGTACGGGCAGGCCTGCTCCACCACGAACACCTCCACCCGCAACTTGAGCAGCTCGTAAAGGGTCCGGGCGTCAAGGTCTTTGGCCCAGGACCGGCGCAACGCTTCACTCATGACCGAACCCCCGAATCGGACTGCAACCCCAACACCTCGGTTCCCCAGGACCACACCTCGTCGTACAACGCCGGCTCGCGGGACAGCTCCACCCCTAGCGACGGCACCATCTCTTTGAGCGTGGGCAGCCAGGATTGATAGCGGCCGGCGAAGCACCGCTCCAACACCTCGAGCATGGCCGACACGGCCGTCGATGCTCCCGGCGAGGCTCCCAGCAGCCCGGCGATGCTGCCGTCGGAGGCGGCCAGCACGGTGGTGCTGAAGTCCAGCACGCCTCCCTTGCGCCGGTCCCGCCTGATCATCTGCACGCGCTGACCGGCCACGGTCAGCTCCCAGTCGGAATCCGCTGCGCTGGGGGCGAATTCGCGCAGCGCGTGGATGCGGTCCGTTTCGGACAGCCTCAGCTGGTGAATCAAATAGTTGATCAGTGTCAGCTGGGTGAGGCCGACCCCCAGCATGGACAGTGCGTTGTCCGGCTTCACCGAGCGGGGCAGGTCGCTGAGGCGGCCGTGTTTCAAGAACTTGGGTGACCAGCCCGCGTACGGCCCGAACACCAGCCAGGATTTGCCGTTGACGAACCGGAGGTCCAGGTGCAGCGCGCCGAGCGGCGGGGCGCCCGGCGCCGGGACCCCGTACACCTTGGCCCGGTGCGCGGCGGTGAGCGCGGGGTTGTCGGTGCGCAGAAACCGGCCGCCGATGGGGAACCCGGCGAAGCCCCTGACCTCGTGGATGCCGGCCTTCTGCAGCAGCGGCAGCGCGTCGCCGCCGGCCCCGACGAAGACGAATTTGGCGTTCAGCCGGCGCTTTTCGCCGGTGCGCCGATTGCGGATCAGCAGCGTCCAGCTGCCGTCCGATTGCCGGGTCAGGTCGCGGACCTCGTGGCCGAACAACGCGGTGGCGCCGCCCTGCACGCAGTAGCCGACGAGCTGTCGGGCCAGTGCACCGAAGTCGACGTCGGTGCCGTGGGGGGCCCAGTTGAGCGCGGTCGGTTCGGAGAAGTCGCGCCTGGCGGCCATGAACGGCAGCCGGCGGGCGAACTCTTGCGGGTCGTCGATGAATTCGGTGCCGGCGAACAGCGGGTTGGGAGCCAGGGCCCGCTGCCGTCGGCGCAAGAACTCGACCCGCTGCGCCCCGCGCACAAAGCTCACGTGCGGGAGCGGGTTGAGGAAGCCGGTGTCGGTCAGGATCCCGTTCTCGGCGGCGTAGGCCCAGAATTGGCGGGTCACCTGGAACTGCTCGTTGATGCGCACCGCTTTGGTGATGTCGATCGAGCCGTCCGGGATCTGCGGGGTGTAGTTGAGCTCGCACAGCGCGGAGTGCCCGGTGCCGGCGTTGTTCCACGGACTGCTGCTTTCGGCCGCGACGGCGTCCAGGCGTTCGACGAAGGTCATGGACCAGTCGGGCTGCAGCCGCCGCAGCAACGCACCCAGGGTTGCGCTCATGATGCCCGCGCCCACCAGCACGACGTCCGTCCGTGCGGTTCGGGCTAGCGATGACACCTGCTCCTGGTCCTTCCGTCGACTGTGCCGGTTCCCAGGCTATCCCGAGGCAAACCCGGCACGGACGGCGTGCGCCTCCCCATCGCCAGCAAAACCTCTAAGCTGGCCTCGTGACTGGCTGGGTGCCCGATGTCCTGCCCGGTTATTGGCAGCGCACCATCCCCCTCGGGCCCGACCCGGTCGGCGAGGGCGAGATCGTCGCGACGCTGATCCGGCGCGGTGAGCCCGCCGGACCCTCCGGCGCGGGTCACGCGGTGCTGGCCGTGCACGGCTACACCGACTACTTCTTCAACACGGCGCTGGCCGACCACTTCGCCGACCGCGGCTTTGCGTTCTACGCGCTGGACCTACAGAAATGCGGCCGGTCGCGCCGCGACGGCCAGACACCGCACTTCATCACCAACCTCGACGACTACGACGCTGAACTCGACCACGCCCTGGCGGCGATCCGCGAGCACCACCGGCCCGCCAAGGTCTTGGTGTACGGCCATTCCTCCGGTGGGCTCATCGTGTCGTTATGGCTGGACCGGCTCCGCCGGCGCGACGCCGCAGCCCACGCCGGCATCGGCGGTTTGGTGCTGAACAGCCCGTTTTTGGACCTGCACGGCCCGGCGGTGCTGCGCCATTCGGTGACCTCGGCGCTGATCGCCGGCCTGTCCCGCGTGCGGTCCAGGGGGGTAGTACGGTCGCCCACCGAGGGCGGCTACGGCACCACCCTGCACCGCGACTACCACGGCGAGTTCGACTACGACCTGCAGTGGAAACCGGTGGGCGGCTTCCCGATCACGCTCGGCTGGCTGCACGCCATCCGCCGCGGCCACGCCCGGCTGCACCGCGGGCTCGACGTCGGGGTGCCGAACCTCATCCTACGCTCGGACCACACGGTGGCCGAAACCAGCGACGCGGCGTCCATGCAGTGCGGCGACGCGGTTCTCGACGTCACCCAGATCGCCAGGCGGGCCGGCTGCATCGGGAATCACAGCACCATCGTGCCGATCGGCGACGCCAAACACGACGTCTTCCTCTCGCTGCCGCAGCCTCGGCGGGCGGCCTACCGCCAGCTCGACCTCTGGCTGGACCGCTACCTGCGCACCGACCGCACCGAGCCCTCTTCGAGGATGGGGTGACGGGTTGGAGACCTATGACATCGCCATCATCGGAACCGGCTCGGGCAACACCCTTCTCGACGATCGGTTCACCGGCAAGCGCGCGGCGCTGTGCGAGCACGGCACGTTCGGTGGCACCTGCCTGAATGTCGGGTGCATCCCGACCAAGATGTTCGTCTACGCCGCCGAAGTCGCCACGACGATCCGGGACGCGGCACGCTTCGGTGTCGACGCGCACGTCGACCGGATCCGCTGGGACGACATCGTCTCGCGGATCTTCGGCCGGATCGATCCGATCTCGATGAGCGGCGAAGATTACCGCCGCGCGTCACCCAGCGTCGACTTGTACGACCAGCACACCCGGTTCGGACCGGTTCAGCCCGACGGGCGCTACCTGTTGCGCACCGACGGCGGCGACGAATTCACCGCCGATCAGGTGGTGATCGCGGCGGGGTCCCGCCCGGTCATCCCTCCCGCGATCCTCGACTGCGGCGTCGCCTATCACACCAGCGACACGATCATGCGGATCCCGGAGTTGCCCGAGCACCTGGTGATCATCGGGAGCGGCTTCGTGGCAGCGGAATTCGCCCATGTCTTTTCCGCCCTCGGCGTCCGGGTGACATTGGTCATCCGCGGCAGCTCGATGCTGCGGCACTGTGACGACACCGTCTGTAAACGCTTCACCCGCATCGCCGCAGCCAAATGGGAACTGCGCACACACCGAAACGTCGTGGGCGGCACCAACAACGGCTCCGGGGTCGCGCTGCGGCTCGACGACGGGTCGACGCTGGACGCCGACCTGCTGCTGGTCGCGACCGGGCGGATGTCCAACGCCGACCTGCTGGACGCCGAACAGGCCGGTGTCGAGGTCGAGAGCGGTCGGGTGGTGGTCGACGAATACCAACGGACCTCGGCGCGTGGTGTTTTCGCGCTCGGCGACGTTTCGTCGCCATACCAGCTCAAGCACGTCGCCAACCATGAGGCCCGCGTCGTACAGCACAACCTGCATTGCGACTGGGACGACACCGAGTCGATGGTGATGACCAATCACCGCCACGTACCGTCGGCCGTGTTCACCGACCCTCAGCTGGCATCCGTCGGCCTCACCGAAAACCAGGCCATCGCACAGGGATTCGAGGTCTCGGTCGCGATCCACGACTACGGGGACGTCGCCTACGGCTGGGCCATGGAGGACACCACCGGGATAGTCAAGCTGATCGCCGAGCGCAGCACCGGCCGCCTGCTGGGCGCGCACATCATGGGCCACCAGGCGTCGTCGATCATCCAACCCCTGATCCAGGCGATGAGCTTCGGGCTCACCGCCCACGAGATGGCCCGCGGCCAGTACTGGATTCATCCGGCGCTGCCCGAGGTGGTCGAGAACGCGCTACTCGATCTGTCCTAGTGGCGATCGCAAGCGCGGCGTAGCCGGGCCGCTGGGGGTCGTCACCGTTGGTGCAGCTCAGCGCTTTTGGCACTGCGGGCACAGGCCGTGCAGGGTCAGGCCCGCGGCCTCGGACAGCGCGAAGGAACTGCCCGCCATCGCGTGTTCGAGCGCCGAACTGAGCTGCCGGGCGGGCACCTCGATGATCGAGCCGCACTCGGTACACACGGCGTGGTGGTGCGGCGCGGTGGCCATCCCGTAAGTGGTGACACCGCCGTCGAGGGTCAACGGGTGCAGCACTCCCTGGCCGACCAGGGTGGTCACCGTGCGATAGATGGTCGCCACGTCGGGAGCGTGGGCCCCGTGCGGCAGGCACGCCCGCACCCGCTTGTGGATCTCCGCCACCGGGAGATGGCCGTCGACCGGCTCGAGCACCGCCAGCACCTGAATCCGCGACGACATCCGCCGCAGCCCCCGGGCGCGCAGAAGATCGCCGATCCGGGCGGTGACGGACGGGTCCAGCGCCGGCGGCTTTGGCGTCACCCGTTCAGTGTCGCGCCGCCGCGGTGGGTGCGCCAGTTTTCGGCCGAATTCGCCCTGCACCGGCCTCCCGGAATTCCTGCGACCTACTTGCATCTGGCTGGCGATGGCACATACAGTCGTGCGGGTTGTTCCGTTCCATGCCCGATGCTGGAAGGACCCTGGAGGAACCCAGTGGTCAGTACTGAGTTGGGCCGGCCGTCATGGACGACCAGGCTGCGCGGCGCCCTGACACCGGCGGAGTGGGGGCGGCTCGCATCGATGTCGGCGATCATCGTCGCGCTCCACGTAGTCGGGTGGTTCGCCCTGGCGGCCTTCGTGGCCCCGGCGCAATTCAGCATGGGGGGCAAGGCATTCGGGGTCGGCGTCGGGTTGACGGCCTACACCCTGGGAATGCGGCACGCGTTCGACGCCGACCACATCGCCGCCATCGACAACACCACCCGCAAGCTGATGAACGACGGGCAGCGGCCGCTCGCGGTCGGATTCTTCTTCTCGCTGGGCCACTCCACGGTGGTCTTCGCGCTGGCGGTCCTGCTGGCGTCCGGGGTCAAGACGATCGTGGGACCGGTCCGCGACGACTCCTCGAAGCTGCATCACTACACGGGACTGATCGGCACGGGCGTCTCCGGTGTGTTCCTCTATGCGATCGCCCTCCTCAACGTCGTCGTGCTGGTGGGCATCCTGCGGGTGTTCGCGCGGGTGCGCCGCGGTGGTTACGACCCCGACACCGACGGGGCAGAACTGGAACGGCACTTGGACAACCGGGGCCTGATGAACCGATTCCTCGGCCGCTTCACCAAATCGGTCACTAAGTCGTGGCACTCCTACCCCGTCGGGCTGCTGTTCGGGCTCGGCTTCGACACGGCCACCGAGATCGCGCTGCTGATCCTGGCGGGCACCAGTGCGGCCGCCGGCTTGCCGTGGTACGCCATCGTGTGCCTGCCCGTGCTGTTCACCGCCGGCATGTGCCTCCTGGACACCATCGACGGCTCGTTCATGAACTTCGCCTACGGCTGGGCCTTTTCGAATCCGGTGCGCAACATCTACTACAACATCACCATCACCGCACTGTCGGTGGTCGTCGCGCTGCTGATCGGCAGCGTCGAACTGCTCACCCTGTTCGCCGAGCAGTTCGGCTGGCGGGGCGCGTTCTGGAGCTGGATCGGCGGGCTGGACCTGGGCGTGGTCGGCTATCTCGTCGTCGGCGCGTTCGCCGTCACCTGGGCGGTGGCGTTGCTCGTCTGGCGCTACGGGCGCCTCGAACAGAAGTGGACGTCGTCGTAGAACCGCGAGCCCCGAGAGCGGCTGCGCATCCTGGGCCGTCGGTGTAGAACAGTGCTCATGAGCCTCGCTGCGGCCGGACGCCGGTGATCGGCTGTGCATGAGCTGTCGCTGTGCGAAGCGATCGCTGGTGTGGTCAAGACGCATGCCGACGGTCGGCACGTCGACGTCGTGCGCGTGCGGATCGGGGCGCTGCGCCAAGTGGTGCCCGAGTCGCTGTCGTTCTGCTGGACGCTGGTGCGGGACGCCGAGGACATGCCCGGCGCCGAGCTGGAACTCGAGTGCGTCGGCGCCGAGGTGCGCTGCCGCGCGTGCGGCCGGCAATCGGAGATCACGTCGGCCTGGTCGATCTGGTGTCCCGAGTGCGACAGCTCCGACGTCGAGGTGTTGCGCGGCAACGAATTCTTGGTGACGTCGTTGGACGTCTCGTGAAACTGGCCTGCTCCGAACGGATTTGACCATGGGTAGATTTCATCGGCATGACGACGGGACCGTGCACACCCACGAGCACGACGACCCGGATCACCGGCACGGCGATCACGGCCAATACCAGACCGGCAAACAGCGGGTCGACGTGCTGGAGGCGATCTTCGCGGAGAACGACCTGCTCGCCGACGCCAACCGCGCGGCGTTCGAGAGCAGCGGGGTGCGCACCCTCAACCTGATGAGTTCGCCGGGATCGGGCAAGACGACCGTCCTGCAGGCCACGCTTGACGAGCTCGCCGGTGAGCTTGCCATCGGGGTGATCGAGGGCGACATCGCCACCGACCTGGACGCGGCCAAGCTCAGCGGTCGAGGCGCCCAGGTGTCACTGCTCAACACCAGCAACGGTTTTGGTGGCGAGTGCCACCTCGACGCGCCGATGGTGAACCGCGCACTGCCGGGTCTCGACCTGCCCGCGCTGGACCTGGTGATCATCGAGAACGTCGGAAATCTGGTCTGCCCGGCCGAGTTCGACGTGGGTGAGCACGCCAAGGCCATGGTCTACTCCGTGACCGAGGGCGAGGACAAGCCGCTGAAGTACCCGGTGATGTTCCGCTCGGTGGATGTGGTGTTACTCAACAAGATTGACTTGGTTCCGTACCTGGACGTCGATGTCGATGAGTACATCGCCCACGTGCGCAAGGTCAATGCGACGGCGACGATCCTGCCGCTCAGTGCGCGGACCGGTGCGGGGATGGGCGCCTGGTTCGGCTGGCTGCGACGATTCGCCGCGGACGCGCCGGCCTGACGGGTCCGCTCTTGCAATGCTTTCGCATGATGTCGGGGCATCGGCGCGGCCGACGACTGCTCCCCGAGCGGTGCGGAAGGGTATGCAACGGTTGTCTAACTACTTGGTGCCGCAAAGACGTTGACACACTGGGCGGTGAAGAGTAGACCCAGAAATTAGCGCTGCGCAAGTGGGCCGACGGTCGACTCCGGCGGCGCAGGGGTCTCAGCCCGGCCCCGGAAAGCTGCAGCATGCCAACAGAAGCAGCAGTCAAAGCGGAAGAAACATTGATTCATGTCCTATGGATTAATGCGGGGCTCAGTTGTGATGGCGATTCGGTGGCGCTGACTGCCGCCACCCAACCCTCTGTTGAGGAGATTGCCCTGGGGGCGTTACCGGGGCTCCCGAAGGTCGCCGTGCACTGGCCGCTCATCGATTTCGAGTGCGGACCCAGCGGAGGGGCGGACGATTTCCTGTCGTGGTTCTTCAAAGCCGACCGCGGCGAGCTGGAACCGTTCGTGCTCGTCGTCGAGGGGTCGATCCCGAACGAGAAGATCAAGGAGGAGGGCTACTGGTGCGGGTTCGGCAACGACCCGGCCACCAACCAGCCGATGACCACCAGCGAGTGGCTCGACCGGCTGACGCCCAAGGCCACCGCGGTCGTCGCGGTCGGGACGTGCGCCACGTACGGCGGCATCCACGCCATGGCCGGTAACCCGACGGGGGCGATGGGCGTGCCCGACTACCTGGGGTGGGACTGGAAGAGCAAGGCCGGCATTCCCATCGTGTGCGTGCCCGGATGCCCGATCCATCCCGACAACCTGTCGGAGACGCTGACCTACCTGCTCTACATGGCGACCGGTCAGGCGCCGATGATCCCGCTCGACGACGCGCTGCGCCCCGCGTGGTTGTTCGGCGCCACCGTGCACGAGGGTTGTGACCGGGCCGGATACTACGAGCAGGGCGACTTCGCCACCGAATACGGATCGCCGAAATGCATTGTCAAACTTGGCTGTTGGGGCCCGGTGGTCAAATGCAACGTGCCCAAGCGTGGTTGGATCAACGGCGTCGGCGGCTGCCCCAACGTGGGCGGGATCTGCATCGGATGCACGATGCCGGGCTTCCCCGACAAGTTCATGCCGTTCATGGACGAGCCGCCGGGCGGCAAGGTCTCCACCACCGCGTCGGGCCTGTACGGAACCGTGATTCGCAATCTGCGGGGTATCACCGCGCGCACCGTCGACAAGGAACCGCGGTGGCGCCACAACGGTAACCAACTCACCACCGGAGCGCGCCGCACCTGGTAGGTCACCTACCGGGTGGGCGCGCTTCGTTCTCAAATCTGAGCCCTCGAGCTCAAGAGCCCACAGCGGGAAGAAGAAGTGCGATGACAACCATCATTCCGGAGCCCACCCACGCCAAGCGGGAACCCGGCCAACTGGTCGACATGGCCTGGGACCCCATCACAAGGATCGTGGGCAGCTTGGGCATCTACACCAAGATCGACTTCGAGAACCGCGAAGTCGTCGAGTGCCACAGCACCTCGTCGATCTTCCGCGGCTACTCGATCTTCATGAAGGGCAAGGATCCGCGCGACGCCCACTTCATCACCAGCCGCATCTGCGGGATCTGCGGCGACAACCACGCGACCTGCTCGTGCTACGCGCAGAACATGGCGTACGGCGTCAAGCCACCGCACCTCGGCGAGTGGATCGTCAACCTCGGTGAGGCCGCGGAATACATGTTCGACCACAACATCTTTCAGGAGAACCTGGTCGGCGTGGACTTCTGCGAGAAGATGGTGTCCGAGACCAACCCGAGTGTGCTTTCGCTCGCCGAGAAGACGCCCGCGCCTCAGGCCGACGCCCACGGGTACAAGACGATCGCCGATATCATGCGTTCGCTCAACCCGTTCACCGGCGAGTTCTACCGCGAGGCGCTGGTCGTCAGCCGCTGGACGCGAGAGATGTTCTGCCTCATGGAGGGTCGCCACGTGCACCCGTCCACGCTGTACCCCGGTGGGGTCGGCACCGTCGCGACGATTCAGCTGATGACCGACTACATGACCCGGCTGATGCGGTACGTGGAGTTCATGAAGAAGGTCGTGCCCATGCACGACGACCTGTTCGACTTCTTCTACGAGGCGCTGCCGGGTTACGAGAAGGTCGGGCTGCGCCGCACCCTGCTCGGCTGCTGGGGGTCCTTCCAGGACCCGGAGGTGTGCAACTTCGAGTACAAGGACATGGAGCGCTGGGGCAACGCCATGTTCGTGACCCCGGGTGTGGTGGTCGACGGCAAACTGCTCACCCACTCGCTGGTGGACATCAACCTCGGCATCCGGATCCTCTTGGGCAGTTCGTATTACGACGACTGGACCGAGCAGGAGATGTTCGTCAAGACCGACCCCCTGGGCAACGCGGTGGACCGGCGCCACCCGTGGAACCAGCACACCAACCCGCACCCGCAGAAGCGGGACATGGACGGCGGCAAGTACAGCTGGGTGATGTCGCCGCGCTGGTTCGACGGCAAGGACCACCTGGCGCTGGACACCGGCGGTGGCCCGCTGGCCCGGTTGTGGTCGACCGCGCTGGCCGGCCTGGTCGACATCGGCTACGTCAAGGCGACCGGCAACAGCGTCAAGATCAACCTGCCCAAGACCGCGCTCAAGGGTCCGGTCGAGTTCGAGTGGAAGGTGCCCAAGTACGGCAGCAACACCATCGAGCGGGACCGGGCGCGCACCTACTTCCAGGCCTACGCGGCGGCGTGCGCGTTGCACTTCGCCGAGAAGGCCTTGGCCGAGATCCGCGCCGGCCGCACCAAGACTTGGGAGCGCTTCGAGGTGCCCGACGAGGCCATCGGGTGCGGCTTCACCGAGGCGGTGCGCGGCGTGCTCAGCCACCACCTGGTGATCCGCGACGGCAAGATCGCCAACTACCACCCGTACCCGCCCACCCCGTGGAACGCCAATCCGCGCGACAGCTACGGCACGCCCGGGCCGTACGAGGACGCGGTGCAGGGTCAACCGATATTCGAGGAGAACAGCCGGGAGAACTTCAAGGGCATCGACGTCATGCGCACGGTGCGCAGCTTCGATCCGTGCCTGCCCTGCGGTGTGCACATGTACCTGGGCAAGGGCAAGACCCTGGAGAGACTGCACACGCCAACTCAGTCACCCGTCGGGGAGTGAGGAGATGGTGGATCGCCCGGAAACCCTTGACGACAGTGCGGCGCGTTGGCGCACAGCGGGCGATCGGATCCAGACCCTGCTGGATTCCTGCGCGGCGAGCGGGGCGGCCGCGCAGGAACGCGCAAGGGAGTTGGTCCGGGAAGTGGTCGGGCTCTACGGGGCCGGGCTGGAACGGATCATGCTGCTGGCTCAAGAGGGCTCCCGGGACGGACCAGGCCCCGGCCTGGCCGAGCGGCTGGCCACCGACGACCTGGTGGCCAGCCTGCTCCTCGTCCACGGCCTGCACCCCCACGACGTGCACCGCAGGGTGTCGGACGCGCTCGACCGGGTGCGGCCGTACCTGGGCTCGCACGGTGGTGACGTCGACCTGATCGGAGTCGATGGCGATACCGTGCGGCTCGCATTCACCGGCAGCTGCAAGAGCTGTCCGTCGTCGGCGGTGACGCTGGAATTGGCGGTCCAGGACGCGGTGCGCGCCGCCGCGCCCGAGGTCTCGTCGATCGAGGTGGTGACCGCCGAATCCGCGTCCGGCCCGGCCGTGATACCCGCCGAATCCCTACTGGCCCATCTGCATTCGACCAGCCCGACCTGGTACCCGGTACCCGAACTGGCCGAGCTGGAGCCCGGCGAGGTGGCGGGCTTCCTGGTGTCGGACACCCCGCTGGTGGTGTGCAGGATCGGCGACCTGCCGCTGGCCTACCGTGACCACTGTCCGGTGTGTGACGACTCGTTGGCGGGTGCCCGGCTTCGCGAGACGTTGCTGGGCTGCCCGCGCTGCGGCACGCAGTTCGACGTCGTCCACGCGGGTGCCGGCGCAGGCGGAACTCACCTCGAGCCGCTCCCCCTGCTGGTGCGCGACGGGGTGCCATCGGTAGCGCTGGCCGAACCGATGGGCGCCCCGGCATGACGACCCCGTACGAGGTCCTGACCCGCATCCGCAGCAACCGTGCGGCCCCCGAACCGGCCGGGGAGCGGTGTGAGATGTGCTCGGAATCGATCGCGGACACCCACCAGCACGTGGTGAATGTGGCGGACCGCCAGCTCATGTGCGTATGCCGGGCCTGCTATCTGCTGTTCACCGACTCCCGGGCGGAGCTTCGCTACCGCGCGGTGCCCGACCGGTATCTGTCATTCCCGGGCTTCGCGCTGGATCGCCGGGCCTGGGAGGCGCTGCAGATCCCGGTGGGCGTCGCCTTCTTCTTCACGAACTCCGCACTCGGGCGCACCGTCGCCTTCTATCCCGGGCCGGCCGGCGCTTGCGAATCCGAGCTCGCGCTGGAAGTTTGGGACGCGCTCAGCGGCGCCGACGCCCGAGCGGGCCTGCTGGCCGACGACGTCGAGGCGCTGCTGGTCCGGGTCCCCGAATCCGGTGCGCCGCAGAGCTATCTCGTCCCCATCGACGCCTGCTACGAATTCGTCGGGCGACTGCGCACGCTGTGGCGTGGCTTCGACGGAGGGCAGGAGGCGCGCGAGTTCATCGACGGCTTCTTCTCCCAGCTCGAAGCGCGCGCCGTGAGAACACCGCCATGATGGACGTCGACTTCTCGGTCCTCGATGTGGCGCCCGAGCCGTACACCGTCAGCCCGGTGCTGACCGCGCGCGTCGCCATCGACACCGGCGGTAGCGCGGCCGACCCGGTGCACGCGATCGCCCTGCGCTGCCAGGTCCGCATCGAGCCGCTGCGACGTTCGTACTCCGACGACGAAGCCGCCGGGCTGCTGGACCTGTTCGGGCCGCGCGAACGCTGGGCTAGCACCCAGCGCACCTTCCTCTGGCAGCACTGCACCGCGATGGTGCAGGGCTTCGCCGGCAACACGACGGTGGCGCTGCCGCTCGATTGCACCTACGACTTCGAGGTCGCCGCCGCCAAATACCTGCATGCGCTGCGCGACGGGGCGCTACCGCTCCAGTTCCTCTTCAGCGGAACGATTTTCGTCAAATCCGAACGCGGGTTTTCCGTCCAGCAAGTCCCGTGGGACTGTGAATGCCGCTACGACATGCCGGTCACGGTCTGGCGGCAGCTGATGGCCCAGCATTACCCGAACGCCGGCTGGCTGCGGCTGAGCCACGAAACCATCACCGCCCTGGCCGCATACAAGTCGGCGCACGGGCTGCTCGACCTCGACCACGCGATCACCGCACTGCTGGACACGGACCGGGAGACGGCGCGGTGACCGAGGGTCGGGACCGGGCCCGCGCCGTCGCCGACGCGGTGCTCTACGAGGGCTACCTGCTCTACCCGTACCGCGGCACCTCGAGCAAGAACCAATCACGCTGGCAATTCGGCGTTCTGGGCCCGCCCGGGGCCGCGGAGGCCGGCCTGGGCGAGGACGACACCCTGGCGGCACAATTCCTGGTCGACGGCGCCGGGAAGCTGACCCTGGTGGTGCGATTCCTGCAGTTGCAGCACCGCCGGGCCGAGCGCGAAGTCGCCCCCGGGGAATACGAGCCCGTCGACGAGCTCGCCACCCCGGGCGGATCGTGGCTGACCTGGGACGAAGCGGTCGAATGCGAAAGGTCCTTCGGCCCTGTCGCGCTCGACGGCCGGCCGTGGACACTGTCGGTGACGGCGGACGCGGGCACCGACATCGAATTCCTCGATGGTGGGCGCCTAGTGCGGCAACGACGGGAGGTACGTGGCGTGCTCACGGTCGCCGGCGAGGCGGACGGCGACCTGTGCCGGGTGTCGGTGCGGGTCAGCAACATCGGCGACGGTGCAGCGGACAAGAACGACTCGATCGCGCGGTCCATGATCGGAACGCACCTCATCGCCGAAGTCGAGGGCGCGCAGTTCGTTTCGCTGCTCGAGCCGTCGCCCGCGGCCCTCGACGCGGCAGCCCGGTGCGGCCAGCACCGCTGCTTTCCGGTGCTGGCCGGACCGCCCGGCGCCCGGGACTTGCTGTTGATCTCGCCGATCATCCTCTACGACCACCCGGAGGTCGCCGAGCAGAGCGACACCGCCCTGTATGACTGCACCGAGATCGACGAGATCCTCACCCTGCGGGTGATGACCATGACGGACGAGGAGAAGGCGCAGGCCCGGGCCACCGATCCACGGGCGGCGCGGATCATCGACCAATGTGACGCCATGTCTCCCGACGCGATGGCTCGCCTGCACGGCGTGCTGCGCGATCCCCACGCGATCTCGGGCCTGGTCCCGGAGATCCCCGACGGGGTCGATTGGTGGGATCCGCTGGCCGACAACGCGGTACGCCCGGAAATCGATGCGGTGCTGGTGAACGGGGTCCGGGTGGCGCGCGGCAGCCGGGTCCGGTTGCGGCCCAGGCGCAACGCCGACGCGCAGGACATTTTCGTCGCAGGCAAGACCGCCCGCGTCACCTCGGTGCACGAGGATGTCGAGGGCACCAAGCACGTCGCGGTCGTCGTCGAGGACGACCCGGCCGCCGACCTGCATGACTGGTACGGCCGCTACCTCTACTTCTCCCCCGACGAAATCGAGCCTCTGGAAGCTCAACGCAGCCCGGCAAACTCGTGAAAGGAGTCCGAGATGGAGATCCTGGGTTGGATATTCATCGCGATCATCGCGTTGGTGGTGGCGATCGGCGTGGCGCTCGGGGTGGCATCCCTGCCCGATGCCCGCCGCTACCTGAAACTGAGGCGGATGTAACCGGCTGAAATGACAGCACGCATCCTGGTAGCGGGCATCGGCAACATCTTCCTGGGCGACGACGGATTCGGATCAGAGGTGATCCGCACCGCCGAGATCGCGCAGGACGGTGCGAGCGTCCGCGTCACCGACTACGGCATCAGCGGGATGCACCTGGCCTACGACCTGCTCGAGGATTGGGACACCCTGGTGCTCGTCGACGCGGTCCCCAGCCGTGGCAACCCCGGCACATTGCATGTCTTCCAGGCCGATCATGAATCGGATCACACCGCAATGGGTTTCGACGGCCACAGCATGGATCCGGCGGCGGTGTTCGCCAGCCTGCGGGCGCTGGGCGGCAATCCGCCCTACACGGTCGTCGTCGGGTGCGAGGCGGGCAGCGTCGAGGAGGGCATCGGCCTCACCGAGCCGGTGGCCCAGGCGGTTCCCCGCGCCGCGCGGGCCGTCGAGGAGATCGTCGCGGCGTTGCAAGCGCACTCGGTCGCGACCAGCCGAGAGGGTACCGAGCCATGTGTTTAGGGATCCCCGGCCAAGTGATCCGGATGCTGGACGGCTTCGAAGGGCAGCTGGCCCTGGTCGACGTCACCGGCGAACAGCGCAGGGTCAACGTCGGCATGCTGCCGGAGGAGACATTCGCCCCGGGCGACTGGATAATCATTCACATGGGCTTCGCCGTCGAGAAGACGGACCGCGCGGGCGCCGAACAGGCGCTGGCGGGCTTGGAGCTGATGGGCCGGGGCCGCACGGACCCAACGGACTTTCCGGAGGTCGGCTGAGATGACCTCGTCCCCCCTGCTGCTGCGGCACCGCGACGTTCGGCAGCGCTTGACCGTGACCGGTGTCGTGCAGGGGGTTGGCTTCCGGCCCTTCGTCCACCGCATCGCGACCGAACTCGGCCTGTCCGGCTTCGTCGGCAACGACTCGGGCGCCGTGTTCGTCGAGGTGCAGGGCGAGCGCGCACGCATCGCCGAATTCGGCCGCCGACTCCACGCCGAGGCGCCGCCGCTGGCCCGGATCCGCGACGTCACGGTCAGCGAGCTCGCCGCCGATGCCGGCGAAGAACGCGGGTTCCGGATCGTGGCCAGCCGGGACCTCCCCGGCGAGACGACGCCGATTCCGCCCGACATCGCCGCGTGTGACGACTGCGTCGCCGAACTCTTCGACCCGAGCGACCGGCGCTACCGCCACCCCTTCGTCACCTGCACCAACTGCGGGCCGCGATTCACCATCATCCGCGAGCTGCCCTACGACCGCCCGGCGACCACCATGTCCGGGTTCCCCATGTGTGCGCGCTGCGCCGCCGAATACCACGACCCGACGGATCGGCGCTTCCACGCGCAGCCGATCGCCTGCCCCGAGTGCGGGCCGTCCCTGTGGTTCCGGTCGGCGAGCGGACGCGTCGACGGAGCGGAGGCAGCGCTGGCGGCCACCCAACGCGCGCTGGCCACCGGTGCGGTGGTGGCCATCAAAGGCGTTGGCGGTTACCACTTGGCCTGCTCCGTCAGCGACGGCGCGGCGCTCGCCGCGCTGCGGGCGCGAAAGGCACGCGGCGCCAAGCCGTTTGCGATGCTGGTCCGCGATCTGGACGTCGCGCGCCGCTACGCCCACGTCGACGACGACGAGGCGGCCGTGCTGCTGAGTCCCGCCCGTCCGATCGTGTTGCTGCGACGCCGATCCCCGAATGACACTGCGCCGGTCGCCGACGCCGTCGCGCCGGGCAGCCCGCTGCTGGGACTGATGCTGCCGTACTCCCCCATCCATCACCTGCTGTTGGCGCCCGTGCCCGCCGCCACCGGGGCCGTCCCGGCCGCGCTGGTGCTCACCAGCGCCAACCGATCCGACGAGCCCATCTGCTTCACCGATGACGATGCCAGCCAACGGCTTCCGGCGCTGTGTGATGCGGTGCTCGACCACGATCGCCCGATCCACGTGCCGTGCGACGACTCGGTGGTGCGGGTGGTCGACGGGCGCGAACTGCCGATCCGGCGGTCCCGCGGGTACGCGCCGCTGCCGGTCGACTTGAATACCGAGGGCCCCGCGGTGCTGGCCGTTGGCGGGGAATTGAAAAACACCTTCTGCCTCACCGACGGCGCACGCGCCTATCTGTCCGGGCACATCGGCGACATGGGCACCTGGGAGACGTTGCGCGCGTTCGAGCGGGCGGTGCGCCAACTCAGCGAGATGCGCGGTGAGCCGGCGCGTTTGGCCGCCGACCTGCATCCCGGGTATCACACCCGAAGCTGGGCGGAGCGCCGCGCGGACGGTCGACCGCTGGACCTGATCCAGCACCACCACGCGCACGTGGTGTCGCTGCTGGCCGAGCACGGGCGAATCGGCGAACCCGTCATCGGGGTCTCCTTCGACGGCACGGGTTACGGATGCGACCAGACCATCTGGGGCGGGGAGATTCTCCGGCTCGGCCGCGACAGCCAGCGATTCGTCCGGGCCGGCCACCTGTTGGGAGTACCGCTGCCCGGCGGTGATGCGGCTGTCCGCAACCCTTGGCGGATGGCGCTCTCGCAGTTATGGTCGGCCGGCATCGACTGGACCCCCGACCTGGCCCCCGTCGCGGCCGCCACGCCGGACGAATTGCGCCTGACCCGTTCGCAATTGGAGACGGGAACCGGATGCGTGCCCTGCTCGAGCATGGGCCGCCTGTTCGACGCGGTCGCCTCGTTGCTCGGGGTGCGGCACCGGATCGACTACGAAGGCCAGGCCGCCATCGAGCTGGAGGCGCTGGCGCAGTCGGCGGGTGCGCAGTCCGGGCCGTCGCTGCCGCTCATGGTCGGCGCCGGCGGGGTGATCGATCCCGCGCCGATGGTGCAGACGTTGGTGTCGGCGCTCTACGCCGGCACGCGACCCGCGCTGCTGGCCGCGGCTTTTCACGAGGCCGTCGCGGACGCCGTCGCCAAGGTGATCGGTCAGGTGGCCGGCGCCACCCGGTTGGTGGGCCTCACCGGTGGGGTATTCCAGAACGTGCTGTTGCTGAGAGCGTGTCGTCAGCGGTTGCAGCTGGCGGGATTCGAGGTGCTGACCCACCACCTCGTTCCGCCCAACGACGGCGGGCTCGCCCTGGGTCAGGCCGCGATCTCGATGCTGACCGCGCGGGAGGAGGGCTGACCCATGACCACCACAGCCATCGATCGCGGGCTGGGCGCCGAATTGGCCGAAGACCTCGCCGCCACCGCGTTCACGCTCGCCAAGCGCTTCGCGGCGGGAGCGACCATGTGGTCCATCGCGCCGTCCTGGGAACCGCACGCGCTGCACATCGCGGTCGAGTTCGTGCACCCGGTGATCATGGGCAAACGGGCCCTGCCCGCGGTGGCGCTGACCGGAC
The DNA here is from genome assembly GCF_025822865.1 of Mycobacterium paraffinicum. NCBI lineage: Bacteria > Bacillati > Actinomycetota > Actinomycetes > Mycobacteriales > Mycobacteriaceae > Mycobacterium > Mycobacterium paraffinicum. Next base: position 24,750 of record NZ_JACKUR010000016.1, read on the forward strand.
CCGACCTGGTTGACCTGGTGCGAGTGTCCGTGCGGCCGGGCGACATCGTGGTCGCAGTTTCTGGAGCCGACGACGCGCAGGTCCGCTCGGTGATGCGGCGCGCCCCCGCGTGGGGGGTCACCACGATCTGGATCGGCAGCGGCGAACGCCCCGGCGCGGGCATGGCAGACCACGTGCTGTGGCTCGACGACCCCGATCCTCGCGTGCCCGCGACGGGCGGTTTTGTGCTGTTCTATCACCTGCTGTGGGAACTGACCCACGTGTGCTTCGAGCACCCCGGCCTGCTCAAACCCGAGTGCGCCGAGCCGGTTTGCGTCACCTGCAGCGACGAGGGGCGTCCCGGCGAGGCGGTGACGGCGTCGGCCGACGGGCACGCCACGGTACGCACGGCGCGCGGCATCGAAAACGTGGTGACCACCCTGATCGACCCGGTCGAAGCCGGGGACCTGATGTTGGTGCACGCGGGCATGGCGATCGGCAGACTGGAAGACGAGGAGGGCCGATGAGCACCGACGAACCCACCAACTTCCTGTATCCGTTCATCGACGCCCGGGAAGACGATCCCGCCTCGCTGCTGGCCGACCTGGCCGCCTCGGCGCAGGCCAAGGCGGCCGAAAGTCTGGCGTTGCGGCGCTCGACACTGGAAGCCAACGCCGCGTTGCTCGGTGAGACCGCCGCCGAGCTGGCGCGCCGTTTCGCGGCGGGCGGGCGCATGTTCACCTTCGGAAACGGCGGTAGCTGCACCGATTCCACCACCCTGGCGAGGCTGTTCGCCCGGCCGCCGGTCGGCATGCCGCTGCCCGCGTGGCCCCTGACCACCGATCAGGCGATCCTGACCGCGCTGGGCAACGACGTGGGATTCGAGTTGGTGTTCGCCCGGCAGTTGATCGCCCGCGCCAGGGCCGGTGACATCGCGATCGCCATGTCGACCAGCGGCGGTTCGCCCAACCTGCTCGCCGCGCTGGCCGAGGCGCGTCAACGCGGTCTGTACACCGTCGGATTCGCCGGTTACGACGGCGGCGCGTTCGCGAACAATCCGAATGTGGACGCCTGCTTCGTCGTTCGTTCGCAGAGCGTGCACCGGATCCAGGAATCGCAAGCGCTGCTGGGCTATCAGCTGTGGCTGAGCGTGCACGAACAGCTCGGCGGCAGGCAAGGCATGGGGGCGGCATGAGCAATTCGAAATCGGCGGGTGAATACCTTTCCTCAGGGCCACGATTCGCCGAGGGCGAGGTGATCGAGCGGATCGAATCGTTCCGCAGGCGCCGGCCCCGGTTGCTCGACGACCATGTGACGCTGGCGCACGGCGCGGGCGGCAAGGCCTCGGCGGCGCTGGTGGACGCGGTGTTCGTGGAGGCGTTCCGCAACCCGCTGCTGGAGTCACTGGGTGACAGCGCGGTCCTGACGCTGCCCAGCGGCGAGCGCCTGGCGATGTCCACGGATTCATTCGTGGTGCAGCCCAGGCGCTTCCCGGGCGGTTCCATCGGCGCGCTCGCGGTGCACGGCACCTGCAACGACCTCGCGATGGCCGGTGCCGTGCCGTCGTGGATCTCGGCGGCGTTCGTGCTCGAAGAGGGTTTCCCCATCACCGAATTGAAAGAGATCGCCGCCGACATGGCGGCGGCGGCGACGACGGCGGGCGTGCGGATCGTCACCGGCGACACCAAGGTGGTGCCCAAGGGCGCCGCCGACGGCATGTTCGTCACCACCGCCGGCGCCGGTGTCATTCCCGCGGGACGCGCGCTGTCCGCGGCGTCGGTGCGGACCGGTGACAAGCTGCTGCTCTCGGGATCGATGGGCGACCACGGCATGGCGGTCATGCTGGCGCGGGGCGACCTGGCCATCGAGGCCGACATCCACTCCGACACCGCGTGCCTCAGCCCGCTGGTGGAGCTGCTGATGGTGGCCGCACCGTCCACCCGCTGGCTGCGGGATGCGACGAGGGGCGGAGTGGGCACCGTCTGCAACGAGCTGGCCCAGGCCTGTGGTCTCGGGGTGCTGCTCGAGGAGGAACGACTTCCCGTGGCGCCCATGGTGAACGGCGCCTGCGAGCTGCTCGGCATCGACCCGCTGTACGTCGCCAACGAGGGCAAGTTCGTCGCGGTCGTCGCGCCCGAGGAGGCGGCGGCCGGGCTCGACGCCCTGCGGTCGCATCCGCTGGGTGCCGACGCGGCCGAGGTCGGGGAGATCGTCACCGAACCAGCCGAAAGCGTGGTGCTGCGAACCGGATTCGGTGGAACACGGATCGTCGACATGCTCGTCGGCGACCCGCTGCCGCGGATCTGCTAGGACGCGGCGGATCGCCACCAGAAAGGAAGGGAGGCCGCACATGTGTTTGGGAATTCCGGGCCGGATCGTCGAGATCACCGACCCCGCCGACTATTTGGCTAAGGTCGACGTCAGCGGCGTGCAGCGCACCATCAGCGTGCGGCTGCTCTCCGACGACATGCCCGAACCCGACGACTGGGTCCTGGTTCACGTCGGGTTCGCGATGGCCAAGATCGACGAGACGGAGGCGCTGCTCACCCTGGCCGCCGTCAAGAAGCTCGGCGACGCCTACGACACCGAGATCCAAGCCTTCGACTCCTCATCGATCGTCTGAGAAGGAAAGGACCGTCATGAAATTCGTTGACGAGTTCCGTGATCCGGCCGCGGCCCGCAAGCTGCTGGGCGCCATCGAACGCTTGGCCGGTGCCGACGGCGAACAGTTCAAGTTCATGGAAGTGTGTGGCGGACACACGCACACGATCTACCGGCACGGCATCGAGCACCTGCTGCCCGACAACGTCGAGCTGGTGCACGGGCCCGGCTGCCCCGTCTGTGTGATCCCGATGGGCCGCATCGACGACGCCATGTGGCTGGCGGGCCAACCCGACGTCATCTTCACCTGCTTCGGCGACATGATGCGCGTGCCCGGATCGCACGGCAGCCTGCTGGACGCCAAGGCGCGCGGTGCCGACGTGCGGTTCGTCTACTCCCCGCTGGACGCGCTGAAGATCGCGCTCGACAATCCGGACAAGCACGTGGTGTTCTTCGCCATCGGTTTCGAAACCACCGCGCCGTCGACCGCGGTCACCCTGGTCCGGGCGCGCGACCTGAAGCTGAATAACTTCAGCGTGTTCTGCAACCACGTGATGATCGTCCCGCCGATCAAGGCCATCCTGGAGTCGCCGGACCTGCGCCTGTCGGGCTTCATTGGCCCCGGGCACGTGTCCACCGTGGTCGGCAACCGCCCCTACCGGTTCGTGCCGGAGGTGTACCGAAAGCCGTTGGTGGTGGCCGGGTTTGAGCCTCTGGACATTCTGGCCGCGGTCGCGATGCTGTTGACCCAGATCCGCGAGGGCCGCTGCGAGGTGGAGAATCAGTACACGCGCGTGGTGCCCGAGCGGGGCAATCCCGCCGCTTTGGCGTTGATGGGCAAGGTTTTTGCGCTGCGCCCCCACTTCGAGTGGCGCGGGCTGGGTTTCATCTCGCAAAGCGCGCTGCGGCTGCACGACGACTTTTCGGGATTCGACGCCGAGCTGCGGTTCGCGATGCCGGGCGTGCGGGTCGCCGATCCCAAGGCGTGCCAGTGTGGCGAGGTGCTCAAGGGTGTGCTCAAGCCATGGGAGTGCAAGGTTTTCGGCACGGCGTGCACCCCGGAGACCCCGATCGGCACGTGCATGGTGTCCCCCGAGGGGGCGTGCGCCGCCTACTACAACTTCGGCCGAATGCACCGCGACGCGGTCAAGCTGGTGGGGCGCGCTTGACCGGTAACACCGACGGTCCAGACATGTTCGCGCGCTACGCCTACGCGCCCAACGCGCTGGGCTATTGCGGTCCCCCGCTGGGAGCCACCCTGCGCGACGGTTCGGTCGACGAGGTGCGCCGGGCGGCGACGAAGTTCTCCGGGGCGTGGCCGTACCTGCGGGTGCTGTCGACGCTGACCGGCATCGCCGACCCGCTGGATTACCGGCTCGTGGAGTCCTACTGGCTGGGCGGCGGCGTCGGCGCCGACCTGGACCCCCGGGATTTCTTCAACGGGTTGCTGGCGATCATCGGCCCGCAGGCGGGCCGCTATTGGTCGCACCTGACGCCGGACCTGGCCGGCGAGGCCGCCGCCAACCACTGTTTCCACGTGTTCGGCGTGTACCCGTGGACCCGGTTCCTGGGGCGGGGCATGGACGAACATCCCCTGAACGTGCTCGACAACTGCCGCATCACCTGGGGAACCGTGCTTTCCCGGGACGGCGACCGGATCGAGGTGCTGCGCCGACGGCTGGTGCTCGACGGTGACAGGCTGGCGCTGTCCGAACCGTCGTCCGCTGTGTTCGACGTCTGGATCGACGGGTACAGCGCGGTGCCGGATGCCGCCGCGGGCGACGAGGTCGCGCTGCACTGGGGGCGGCTGTGCGGCCGGCTGTCACCGCGGCAGGTCCGTGCCCTCGCCGACGGAACCCAGCGTCAACTGCGGGTGACGAGCCACCGACTGGCGCGCGTCTAATTTCGTGCCAGACTGGCCCCCGTGCCCGGTTCCCTTTGCGACGTGCTGCCCGCGGCCGCCGCTCTGCTCGGCGCGCCGGGCGCCGTCGACGAGCTGGGTTTGGCCGACCGGGTCGGCGGGCCCGACCAGGTCGATCGGGTCGCGGTGGTGCTGGTGGACGGACTGGGCTGGCACCTGCTTGCGGAGCTGGCCGGCAGCGCCCCACTGCTCGCCTCCGTGCTCGCCGGGCAGACCGGCCACCTCACGGAGCTCGCCTGCACCTTCCCGTCGACCACCCCGACCAGTTTGGTCTCGCTGGGCACGGGGGCACAGCCCGGCGAACACGGGATCCTGGGATTCACGCTGAACGTGCCGGGCACCGATCGGGTGCTCAACCACATCCTGTGGCGTGACGACCCGCCGCACGCCGAGTGGCAGCCCTTACCCACCTGGTTCGGGCGGCTCAACGAAGCCGGCGTGAGCGCGCGCGCCGTCTTGCCGGCCGCATTCATGGGTAGCGGGCTGACCGAGGCGGCGTACCGCGGCGCCGAGTTCCGCCCGATCCAGCCGACGGACGACAACGCGCAGGCGGTGGCCGACGAGTTGCGCGCGGCGCCGGGCCTGGTCTACGGCTACACCGCGGCCCTCGACACCGCGGCACACGTATTCGGCGTCGGATCGCCCCGGTGGCACGAAGCGGCCGCCCAGGTGGACGCGCTGCTCAGCCGGTTGGTCGAGGCGCTGCCGCCGAACGCGGCGCTGCTGGTGACCGCCGACCACGGGGGTTTCAACGTGCCACCGGACGCGCGGGTCGACCTCGACACCGACCCGCGGCTGGCCGCGGGCGTCCGCGTGGTCGCCGGCGAGCCGAGGGTTCGCTACCTGCACACCGAGCCCGGCGCCGCGGCCGACGTGCAGGCGGCCTGGAGCGAGGTACTCGACGGCAAGGCGCAGGTCTACAGCCGCGAGCAGGCGGTGGCCGCCGGGATGTTCGGACCGGTCAGCCCGGCGCACCTGACGCGCATCGGTGACGTCGTCGCCGTCTGCACCGGCGATGCCGCCGTGCTGGCAACCGGGCACGAGCCGCCGGAAACGGCTCGGCTCATAGGCTTTCACGGCGCGGCGACGGCCGCCGAAACGGCCATCCCGCTGATCGCCTTCAAAGCCCCTGCCGCGGATCATTAGTCGCCGCTGCGCCGCCTTGCGGCTTCTTCCGCGAACTGCTCACAGCTCAAATTGCGCTACCTCTAAGCCTTTTCAAAGGGGACGGGCAGGGCCGCCACCCGCCCGCGCTGCTACGGTGGCAGCACTGTGAGTTTCCGTGGTGCGGGCAGACCTTCACGACGGCCCCGACACCAGTCGGCTCTGGCCGTAGTTGCCACACTGTCCCTTTTCGCCGCTGCCTTCGGGTTCTGGGCGTTGCAGGTCGAGGCGACGACCGGCCCACCGCAGCACCTGGCGGTGTCGGTGGCGACTGCCGGCACCGGGACGCTTGAGTTCCGGGACGGCTCCGCACCGCGCAGCCATCCCGACTTCGGCTCCACCCTGAACGACGACAAGGCATTCAAGAGCGCGGGATTGAAGCGCGATCGGCCGACGACCTTTTCGCTGGCCGTGCCGCGCTGGTCGTGGGCGCTGTCGTCACTTGCGTCGGCCACTGGGGCACAACGGCCCCTCGACGCGTGCCCGTCGCGCGCACCCTCGACTGTCCTTGCAGGTCAAGACCTCTTGACCAAGCTTTGCGTGTCCAGGCGCTGATCGGCATCCCGACCCACTCATAGCCATGTCTGCCGGCGCCGCGCGCCGGCCGACTGCCGACCGCGTTAGCCGGAGCGGGTAGAGCCCGTCGGCATGCGCGCAACTCCCGACGCGACGCTGAACGTCGTCGCTACCCACCCAAGGAAGTCATGTTTGCAGCCAACCCCGTCACGCGCGCCGGATCCGCGGGCAGCCACCCCGCCCCTGCCGGGGGCAGATAGCGGTGGACTTCGGCGCGTTACCCCCAGAGATCAACACCGCGCGAATGTATTCCGGCCCCGGCCCCGCATCACTGCTGAGCGCGGCCACAACGTGGCAGCGGCTGGCCGACCACCTCCGCGAGGCCGCGACGAAGTACCTCGTTTCCGCGGGGCTGCTGGACGGCTTGCGCGGCCCCGCCGCGGTGCAGATGGGCGACACGACGGCACCGTACATAGCGTGGCTGCAGGCCACCGCCGCAGTAGCGGAGCAAACCGCCGCCCGCGCCGGCGCGGCGGCCGACGCGTATGAATGGGCGTTGGCCGCGACCGCGCCGCCGCAGACCATCGCCGCCAACCGGGCATTGCGAAGGTCGCTGGCGGCGACGAACCACCTGCGCCAAAACACCCCGGCCATCGCGTCCGCGGAGGGCCACTACGACCAGCTGTGGGCGCAGAACGTCGCCGCCATGTACGCCTATGCCACTGCCGCTGCGGCCGCCTCGACCCTGACGCCGTTTACGTCCCCGCCCGTCGCCGACGACGGCGACGAAGTGATATCGGCTGGCGCGGAACTGGTTTCGATGCTGCCCGCAGCGCTCGACGGGTTATCCTCGGCATCTTGCCGGCGATTCCGTAAGGCTGTGCTGTCGATGTCGTCGCCGCTGTCCAAGCTGAGTTCCCTGCCCGCCGGGTTCGCCCGGCAGGCCGGCATCCCGCTCGCCGTGGCCATCGGTGCTGCGGCGGCGAAGGCGGGCTGGGGTAATCGCGCGGCGGTGCTGGTGGATTTTGGACGCGCGATCTCGATCGGCGGGTTGTCGGCGCCGCGGGCATGGCTGCCCGCGGCGAAACCGAATGCTGTTGGTAGGCGGCCAACTGCGCCCGAAGACACCGTAGGCGGGGCGCCGCGAACCCACACCGGACTTTGATCGTTTTCACAGCTCGCTGGGCTTGTCGGCCAAGCATCGTGTTGTAAGTTCGGGCCACTGTGACAGTTGGCGACACCCGTAGAACCCGACGATGGCGGTCGGTCATCGCAATCGTCGCGGTGCTCGGTGTGTTCTGCGCGGTCACCGCGGGCTGGGCATCGCGTGGGAGCGCGGTTTCCGGACTCGCCCGCGCGGATGCCGCGCACGTGCAGGTGCATAACCCGAGCCCGGCCGCACCGGGCTTTTCCGCCGGCTCCTCGCCGACACCTCACAAGACCACCAAGACCGCGTGGATGACGCGGGATCGGCCGCCCACCTGGGCCCGCTCGTCGCCGCCGACGATCGGGTCGCCGTTGCCGACTTCGTTTGCGGCCGCGGTGTTTCGGCTGCCCCGCGCTCCATCCCGTTCGCCCGGGGCGGTTCCGTCCGACCGGGATCTGTTGACGCTGCTCTGCGTCGCCCGTTGCTGAGGGCTCCTTGGCAGGTAGGCCTGTAACCCCCGGGCCTACGTCCCAACAGAAGAGTCCGTTCGAACCGCGGCCCACCGCCGTCGTTAGGCAGAGATAGCGATGAATTTCACGATGCTCCCGCCCGAAATCATTTCCGGACAACTGCATGCCGGCCCCGGCTCGGGCTCGATGGCCGAAGCCGCGACGGCCTGGGCCCGCCTGGCCACTCGGCTGCACACCGCGGTCGCGGACTACCGCGCGGTGACCTCAAAGTTGCTGGCCGGCTGGGAGGACCCCACCCCCGCGCCCGGCGCCGCGGCGTCCTACATCGACTGGCTCAATGCCACCGCGATACGCGCCGAGCAGGCGGCCACCCAGGCCGCCGCTGCGGCGGGCGCACACGAAAGGGCGTTAGCGGCAGCGGTGCCGCCGTCGTCGATCGACGCCAACCGGGTGCAGCGCAGATCGCTGATCATGGCGAATTCCCTCGGTCTGGCGAGCCCGGCGATCGCCGCCACCGAGGCCGACTACGAACGGATGTGGGCACAGGACGCCGCGGCCATGCACGCCTACGCCGCGGCGTCGGCGGATGCCGCGGCCATCGTGCCGTTCACGTTGCCGCCGGGCTGCGCAAGCCGGGGCACGTGGGCACTGGAGTCGGGACCGGAGCTCGTATCGGCAGGCCGGCAGTTGATCGCAGCCGCTCCCGCCGCGCTGCGGGCGCTGTCCCTGTCGCCGCTGGCCACGTTCGACGTCTCCCTCGCGTCGGCGACCTGCCCGCTGTCAAAACTGAGCTCGCTCACCGCGCCGTCGGGTGTCGCGATCGGCTACCTGAATTCGCTCAACAAGGCGGCGGCGTTGCGCTGCCTGGCACCCGACCGGCGGGCTGTTCGCGGCGCGGCAGTCACCGCGCGAGTCGGCCGCGCAACGTCGGTCGGGGCGCTGTCGGTGCCACGGGTGTGGGCGACGGCCGCGGCGCCGATGGCCGTCTACCGCGGAACGGTCGCGTAGCGCTCGGGTCAGCCGGCGCGCCCGGCATACGACCGCGCGGCGTCCACGATCGCGGCGAAGAGGCGCAAGTCGTCCAGGGATTGTTCCGGATGCCATTGCACCGCAAGCACAAAACGGTCCCCGGGCAACTCCAGCGCCTCGACGACGCCGTCGGCGTCCCAGGCGCTGACCATCAGCCCCTCACCGACTTTGTCGATCGCCTGATGGTGGTAGCACGGCGCATCGGTGGACTCCCCGACCAGCGCGGCCAGCCGGCTGCCCGCCGCGGTGCGCACCGTCAACCTGTTGAACACGGCGTTGCCCGCCCGATGTCCGTCGTGCCCGAGAACCTCCGGCAGGTGCTGATGCAGGGTGCCGCCCAGCGCCACATTGAGCACCTGCGCACCGCGACAGATGCCCAGCACCGGCAGTCCCCGCTCCAGCGCCCCGCGCAACAACGCGAACTCCCATTCGTCGCGGGCCGCGCGCGGCTGATCGGTGGCCGGATGCGGCTGTTGGCCATACGCGGCGGGATCCACGTCGTAGCCGCCCGTGATCACCAGCCCGTGCAGGCCGTCGAGCACCGGGCCGACCGTCTCCGGTTCCGCCGGTTGTGGCGGCAGCAACACCGCGGCCCCGCCGGCCAGCACGACGCCCTGGAAGTAATCGGCGGGCAGATAACCCGCCGGCATGTCCCAGATCCCGGTCCGCACCCGCTCCAGGTACGACGTCAGGCCCACCACCGGGCGCCCAGAGGCGTTCACCACCGCGCATCCTTTCCCCGACCGACACGGTACCGCCCGCAACCCGCGAAGTCGCGGCAAACCGCTTGTGCGAGTTGCTGTTCGGCGCGCCCGTCGGCACTACCAGGTGCTGGTGCGCAACACGATCTCGGCGGCCAGCTGTGCCGTCGACTCCTGCACCGTCCGCCGGCCCAAATGCACCACGCGGTACTCGGCGTAGACATACTGCTGGCTGGCGCGCGCCACCGCGCGCGCGGCCGGGGAGCTGACCAGGACCGTGGTGCCGATCTCCACCGGCGGGCAGTGCCCGTCGCGAACCGCGCCGTCGCGATCGGCCGCCCGCGGATGGCCACGATCGATCACCACCAGGCCGACGAACCGGCCCAGCTTCGTCGCGGCCAGTTCCCAGGCCAGTTCGCCGCCGGCGCGGTCGCCCACCACCACGGCCCACCCGATTCCCAGCGCGTCGAGGATGCCGACCACCGACTTGGGGGTCAGGCGCGGGTCGAGACCGATGACGACCGTCCGAAGCGACGCGGTGTGCAGCCGTTCGCAGACCGCGTCGTACGCGGCGGGGATGCGCTCCTCGTCGCCCAGGATGACGACCACGACGCCCTGTTCCGGACCAGCCACCGCTACCGGGACGGGGAACCCGTCGAGCGTGGTCATCATTGAGGGCATCTACGCACGCTACAGCCGACCGGCCCGCGCGCGCGACGATTTCTCCACATCCCCGTGTTCAGCGGCTATTCTGCGGGCGCGCGCGACGCGTTTTGCGTCGCCGTCAATTCGGCCGTCACGCCGCCGGCGCTCGGCGAATGCCCTACGGCCCCAATTGAGTTGCCAGGTGCGGCCGGCGGGGCGGCGGACCGTCGAGCAGGCCGAGGACGGCGTCGGTGTCGAGGTGGGCCGCCAGCAGATCGGCGATCACATCGAGCTGGGCATCGCGGCGCGCGGCCACGTTGGTGTCGGCGACGACGAACCCGTCGCGGCCCGCCGCGGCCGCGACGCCGGTGAGCCACGCGCGGCGGAAGTCGTCGTTGTCGAGCAGGCCGTGCCAGTGGGTGCCGAAGACCGCGCCGCGCGCCAGGCCGTGCGGCTGGCAGTCGCGCCCGCCCTCCGCGCCGAACCATCTGTCCTCCGCGCAGCGCGACACCCGGCCGTGATGGATCTCGTATCCGGTGAGCGGCGGCGGCCAGCGGCGCAGGATCTTGGTCTCGGCGAAGGCGATGTCGGCGTCCAGCAGCCCCAGCCCGGCGACGTCACCGAGTCCCGATTCCACCGGGTCGTCGAGGTGCCGGCACAGCATTTGAAAGCCGCCGCAGATCCCGAGCACCGGCTTGCCGGCCGCGGCGTGCGCGGTGATCGCCTCGGCCAGGCCGTGATCGCGTAGCCAGGTCAGGTCGGCGACGGTGGATTTGCTGCCGGGAATCACGACGAGGTCGGTGTCGGCCAGGTCGGCGGGGTCGGCGCTCCAGCGCACCGCGACGCCCGGCTCGCACGCCAGCGCCTCCACGTCGGTGGAGTTGGAGATCCGGGGCAACCGGATCGCGGCCACCCGCAGCCACTCGCTCCCGCGCGGCGGTTGCGGGGTGCCGACGAGGCGGCGCGCGACCACCGACAGCGAGTCCTCGGCGTCCAGCCAGAGTTCGTCGGCGTAGGGCAACACCCCGTAGGTCGGGCGGCCGGTCATCGCCTGCAATTGCCGCAATCCGGGCTCCAGAAGTGCGGGGTCGCCGCGAAATTTGTTGACCACGAACCCGGCGATCAGTGCCTGATCGTCGGGCTCGAGCACCGCGACCGTCCCGAACAGATGGGCGAGCAGGCCGCCCCGGTCGATGTCTCCGACCAGGATCACCGGCAGGTTCGCCGCCCGGGCCAGGCCCATATTCGCCAAATCCGTGGCACGCAGGTTGATTTCGGCCGGCGAGCCCGCCCCCTCACAGATGACGGCGTCGAAATCATCACGCAGGCAAGACAATTCGTCTGCGACAATTCCGGCGAGGCGGTCGCGATGCCGCACATAGCTTGCGGCCGTGACCGAGTCCGCGACCTGGCCGCGGATCACCAATTGCGACGTCCGGTCACTGCCCGGCTTGAGCAGGATCGGATTGAACCGCACGCTGGGCTCCAGCCCCGCCGCCCGCGCCTGGAGCGCCTGCGCCCGGCCGATCTCGCCGCCTTCCACGGTGACCACGGAATTGTTGGACATGTTCTGCGCCTTGAACGGCGCCACCCGAACGCCGCGGCGTGCCAGCAACCGGCACAGGCCCGCGACCACCACCGACTTCCCGGCGTCGGAGCTGGTGCCGGCGACCAGCAGCGCCCCGCTCAAGGATTCACGGCTTGTTATATCGAGGTGAGGATTTCGACGCCGGTGTCGGTCACCAGCAACGTGTGCTCGAACTGCGCGGTCCACTTGCGGTCCTTGGTGACCACCGTCCAGCCGTCGTCCCAGATCTCGTAGTCCAGGCCGCCGAGGTTGATCATCGGTTCGATGGTGAACGTCATCCCCGGCTGCATGATCGTCGTCACCGAGGGCTGGTCGTAGTGCAGCACGACCAGTCCGTTGTGAAACGTGGTGCCGATGCCGTGGCCGGTGAAGTCACGAACCACGTTGTACCCGAACCGATTCGCGTACGCCTCGATGACGCGGCCGACGACCGACAGCGCCCGCCCCGGCTTGACGGCGTTGATCGCGCGCATCGTCGCCTCGTGGGTGCGCTCCACGAGCAGCCGGTGTTCCTCGGAGACGTCGCCGGCCAGGAAAGTCGCGTTGGTGTCGCCGTGCACCCCGTCGATGTAGGCCGTGACGTCGATGTTGACGATGTCGCCGTCCTCGACCACCGTCGAGTCCGGGATCCCGTGGCAGATGACCTCGTTGAGCGACGTGCAGCACGACTTCGGGAAACCCTTGTAGCCCAGGGTCGACGGGTAGGCGCCGTGGTCGATCATGTACTCGTGGGCGATCCGGTCCAGTTCGTCGGTCGTCACCCCGGGCGCCACCGCTTTGCCCGCCTCCTGCAGCGCGCCGGCCGCGATCGCGCCGGCGACCCGCATCTTCTCGATCACCTCCGGGGTCTGCACCCACGGCTCACTGCCCTCCCGCACGGTGGGCTGCCAGGCGTACTCCGGACGGGGAATGCGGCCGGGCACCGGCAGAGTCGGGGACAACTCTCCGGGGGAAAGCGCAGTGCGAGCAGGCATGGCGACCAGCTTAATCACGCCGCGCGGCGGCTCCGCCGAAGCGGCCGCGGATCAACGAGCGCCGCGGCCCGCGGATGATCACCGAGCCGCACACCACCCGTCCCGTCAGCACGACGTGCGGCCGGCCTTCGCCCGGCGCGTCCTTGCGGCGGTCGCTGGCGCTGCCCACGTAGACCTCCACGTCGTCGATCGATGCGCTGGCGCCGTCCGGCAACCGGATCTCCACCGAGCCGAACCGCATGTCGAGTTCGACGACCACCACCGGGCCCGCAAACCGGGCCCTGGTGAGGTCGAGCTCGATGGAGCCCAGCCGGCGGACCAACGCCAGCCGGGTGGGCACCGTCCATTCGCCCTGGCGCTTGAGCGAGCCGGCCCAGCCGCGCAGCTCGACCCGGTCGGCCGCGGAGGTGACGATCGCGCCGGGACCGGGCAGGTCGCCGACCAGCCCGTCGAGCTCTCCCCGGGTGCGCGCGTAGGACACCTGCGACGAGCGCTGCTCGAACTCGTCGATATCGATCAGCCCGAGCGCGACGGCGTTGTGCAGTCGCCGCATCGTGCCGTTGCGGTCGGCGTCCGAGACCCGTAACGCCACCATCTCTCCACCGGTCTCAGTCATGGCCTTTCCTGATGCTTGAACCCTCGGCCTACCCTCGCAACTTACCGCCGGGGCGGGCCGCAGGCGTCAGGCCAGGAAGTCGGGCGGCAACGATTCGAACATCACCTTCGTCATCCGAACCGCGTATTCCGAGCTGCCGCCCCCGACGATCAGCGAGGCGAACGCCAGATCGCCGCGATATCCGGCGAACCAGGAATGCGATCCGCCCGGGAACTCGGCTTCACCCGTCTTCCCGTAGACCGCGCCGCAGCCGGCGATCTCCTTGGCCGTCCCGTTGGTCACCACCAGCCGCATCATCGGCCGCAGCGCGTCGATCATCTTCGGGCTGATCGGCGTGGTGTCGCCCTGAACCGCGGTCGGCCGGCCCGCGATGAGCTGCGGCGTCGGGGTCTTGCCGGCGGCGACCGTCGCCGCCACCAGCGCCATGCCGAACGGGCTGGCCAGCACCTTGCCCTGGCCGAAGCCGTCTTCGGTGCGCTCGGCGAGGTCCACGGTCGGCGGCACCGATCCGGTCACCGTGGTGATGCCATCCACCTGATAGTCCAGCCCGATCCCGTACTGGGTGGCCGCCTGCGTCAGACCGCGCGGGGGCATCTTGCTGCTGAGCTCGGCGAAGGTGGTGTTGCAGGAGCTGGCGAACGCCCGCGACATCGGCACCACGCCGAGGTCGAAGCCACCGTAGTTGGGGATGGTGCGGTGGCCGATGTCGAGATGGCCCGGGCAGCCCAGCATCGTGTTCGGGGTGGCCATGTCGCGGTCGACGGCCGCGCCTGCGGTCACCATCTTGAACGTCGACCCCGGCGGGAACAGGCCGGTCGTGGCGAGCAGGCCGTCCGCGTCGGCACCCCCGTTCTGCGCGATCGCCAGGATCTCACCGGTCGAGGGCTTGATCACGACGATCATCGCCTTGCCGCCGCGGGTGTCCACCGCGCGCTGGGCGGCGTTTTGCACCACCCGGTCGAGCGTGATCGAGATCGACGGCGCCGGTGATCCCTGCACCTCGTGCAGGAGTTCGACTTCAACACCGTTCTGGTTGACGCTGACCACCCGCCAGCCCGCTTGGCCGTCGAGTTGGTCGACCACCGCCTTCTTCACCTCGGCCATGGCCGCCGAGGCGAAGCGCGGATCCGTCGGCAGGATCTCGGGCTGCGGCGTGACCACGACGCCGGGCAGCCGGCCGATCACCGGGAAGACCTTGTCGTTGTCGTCGGGATGCAGCGTCACCAGGTCCACCGGTTGCGTCGCCGAGCTGGCCTGCTCGGCGAGCAGCTGCGGGTCGTTCAGCGTGCCGTTGAAGGGGTGCAGGAGGTCCACGATCGCATGCGCGGTCCCGCTCAGGGCCAATCCGGATCCGGCCTGGGTGGCGTCCAGCGTGTAGTGGTACAGGTAGCCCGGCACCAGCACATCGGTGCCGCCGAGTTCGTTCACCGAGGCGCGCCGCGGCGCATCGGCCCGCAAGGCGAACGTCTGGTGTTCACCCAGCTTGGGGTGCAGGTCGGTCGGGGTCCACCGGACCTCCCAGCGCCCCTCGTCGCGGGCCATTTTCAGCTGGCCGTCATAGGTCCAGGTCCGGTTCTTGGGCAGGTGCCAGGTGAACCGGTAGCCGACGGTGCCGGTGTCCTCGGCGTACTTGGCGTTGAGGATCTGCGTGTCGAGGTGGGTCGCCTGCAGCCCCGCCCAGGCCGCGTTCAGCGCTTCGCGGGCCTCGTTGGGATTGTCGCTGAGTTGGGCTGCCGTGGCGGTGTCACCGATCGCCAGGGCGCCGAAGAACTTTTCGGCCGCGGGGCCGGGGCCGTCGGGCCGCGGTGTGCATCCGGACAGGGCGATGACGCCGACGAGCAGCACACCCGAAGCGGTTGATACCAATGAGGCTTTTGTGACCATCGGTACAGATGTTATGAACGCTGGGCCGCCGACGAGCGTCGACACACCGAGACCGGATCGTGATGTAACGCCGACGATCGCCCGAGCGCCCGGCCAGCCGGGCGTTCGCCGCCCAGCGCCCGGCCAGCCGTCGCGCGGCAAGCGGCTCAGTCCAGCAGGACCGTCGCGAAGGTGCCCACCTCGGCGAAGCCGACTCGGGCGTATGCGGCGCGGGCCACCGTGTTGAAGCTGTTCACGTACAGGCTGGCGGTGCGCCCGCTCCCGACGATGACGGCGGCCACGGTCGCGGTGCCGGCGGTGCCGAGCCCCAGGCCACGCCACTCGGGATGCACCCACACGCCTTGGATCTGGCCGACGCCCGGCGACTGCGAGCCGACTTCGGCCTTGAAGACGACCTGACCGTGCTCGAAGCGCGCCCAGGCGCGACCGGCCGCGATGAGGCTGGCCACCCGCCGCCGGTAACCCCGACCGCCGTCGCCGATCCGCGGGTCGACGCCCACCTCGCCGATGAACATGTCCACGGCGGCCACCAGATAGGCGTCCAGCTCGTCCGGCCGAACCTGGCGCACCCCGGGGTCGATGTCGCAGTTGGGGTGCCTGGACAGCGACAGCAGCGGCTGGTGGTCGCGCACGTCCCGGGCCGGCCCCCACGCCGACTCGAGCCGCTCCCACATCCGCATCACCAGGTCGGACCGGCCTACCAGCGACGAACAGCGGCGCGTCCCACTCATCGCCTCGTCGGCGAAGGCGTCCATGTCCTCCGGTGCGCCGCGCAGTGGGATCAGGTTGGCACCGGCGAAGCACAGCGACTCTTCCGCGCCGCGCAGCGTCCACAGTTCCCCGCCGATGGAATTGGGGTCGATGCCGTGGTCCGCCACCCGGGCCGCGACCATGCACGACCCGACGGGATCCTCGTCGAACACCCGCCAGACGGCGGCGGCGTCGCGCACCACCGACACCCGTCGCTCACCGACAAGGCGGAAGAGGGGCGGAGCCGACATCTGGCGAACTCTCTGTGGTGCGATTAACGGACTTGCAAGCGGGAAACGGCCCCCATCAGCTTACGGTCACGATCGGCGAACCGCTTGATGTTGTGTCAGGACCGTGATCGGTCCCCATCTCCGAGGCCAGCCGCATGGCCTCCTCGATGAGCGTCTCGACGATCTGGGCTTCCGGCACGGTCTTGATCACTTCGCCGCGAACGAAGATCTGCCCCTTGCCATTTCCTGACGCGACGCCCAGGTCGGCCTCTCGCGCCTCGCCCGGACCGTTCACCACGCACCCCATCACGGCGACCCGCAGCGGGACGTCCAGGCCGTCCAGGCCGGCGGTGACCGCGTTGGCCAGGGTGTAGACGTCGACCTGCGCGCGACCGCAGGACGGGCAGGACACGATCTCCAGGCCGCGCGGCCGCAGGTTCAGCGACTCGAGAATCTGGATGCCGACCTTGACCTCTTCGACCGGCGGCGCGGACAGCGACACCCGGATGGTGTCGCCGATCCCCCGCGAGAGCAGCGCGCCGAAGGCCACCGCGGACTTGATGGTGCCCTGGAAGGCCGGACCGGCCTCGGTCACGCCGAGGTGCAGCGGGTAGTCGCATTGGGCGGCCAGCTGCTCGTAGGCGGCGACCATCACGACGGGATCGTTGTGCTTGACGCTGATCTTGATGTCGCCGAAGCCGTGCTCCTCGAACAGCGAGGCCTCCCACAGCGCGGACTCGACCAGCGCCTCGGGGGTGGCCTTGCCGTACTTCTCCATGAACCGCTTGTCCAGCGAGCCGGCGTTGACGCCGATGCGGATGGGGATGCCCGCCGCGGCGGCCGCCTTGGCCACCTCGCCGACCCGGCCGTCGAATTCCTTGATGTTGCCGGGGTTTACCCGCACCGCGGCGCATCCGGCGTCGATGGCGGCGAAGATGTACTTCGGCTGGAAGTGGATGTCGGCGATCACCGGGATCTGGCTGTGCCGGGCGATCTCGGCCAGCGCGTCGGCATCCTCCTGGCGTGGACAGGCCACCCGCACGATGTCGCAGCCCGCGGCGGTCAGTTCCGCGATCTGCTGCAGCGTCGTGTTGACGTCGTGGGTTTTGGTGGTGCACATCGATTGCACTGAAATCGGATAGTCGCTGCCCACCCCGACATCGCGGACCATCAGTTGGCGCGTCTTACGCCGGGGGGCGAGCGTGGGCGCCGGTGCGTCCGGCATGCCCAGGCCAATCGTCATCTGCGCCACTCCTCCTCATCGCTTCGCTCTGCATCGTCGCCGGCGCGGGTCACTGTTCTAATTCCTTCTTGCTATTGGAAGAGCCTGATCGGATTGACCAGATCAGCGGTCACGGTCAGCAACATGTACCCGACCACGAACACCAACACCACGTAGGTGGCGGGCATCAGCTTGAGGTAGTTCACCGGTGCGGCCGCAACCTTGCCGCGGGCCGACCGGACGAGGTTGCGGATCTTTTCGAACACCGCGATGGCGATGTGGCCGCCGTCGAAGGGCAGCAGCGGCACCAGGTTGATGGCACCCAGGATGAGGTTCAGCTGGGCCAGGAAGAACCAGAACGCCACCCACAGCCCGTGGTCGACGGTGTCGCCGCCGATGATGCTGGCGCCGACCACGCTCATCGGGGTCTGGGGATCACGCTGTCCGCCCCCGATGGCGTGCACCAGCGCACCCACCTTGGTCGGGATGGTGACCAGCGCCCTACCCACCTCGCGGGTCAGGTCCCCGGTGAACGCGAAGGTGGCCGGCACCGCGGAGAGCACTCCGTAATGCGCGGGCGCGAGTTTGACGGCCGCGACGCCGATGGCGCCGACCGTCGACGGCGCCGGCTGACCGCCCTGCGCGTTGGCGCCGGTGGTCAGGAAGCGCTGGGTGGGCGTGACGTCGACGTAGGTGGTGATCGCGTTGCCGCCACGCTCGACGACGACCGGGACGGTGCCGTGCATCTTGCGGACCGCGGCGGCCATGTCCTCGAACGTGGACACCGGGGTGTCGCCGACCTTGACCACGACGTCGCCGGCGCGGATGCCGGCCACCGCGGCCGGACCGGGGCCGGTGCAGTCCGCGATCTTCCCGGGGGCCACTTCCGGTGCGACACAAGCGGTTTCGCCGATCACCGCCCTGGTCGGCGGGTGCAGGTTGGGCAATCCCCAGACCAGCGCGATCGCATAGATCAGCACCAGGCAGATGACGAAATTCATGGCCGGACCGGCGAACAACACCGCGACCCGCCTCCAGACGGCCTGCTTGTACATCGCGCGGTCGGCCTCGTCGGGAGCCAGCTCCTCGACCGAGGTCATCCCAGCGATGTCGCAGAAGCCACCCAGCGGCACGGCCTTGAGGCCGTACTCGGTCTCACCACGCCGCGTCGACCACAGGGTGGGCCCGAACCCGACGAAATAGCGACGGACC
The DNA here is from genome assembly GCF_025822865.1 of Mycobacterium paraffinicum. Taxonomy (NCBI): domain Bacteria; kingdom Bacillati; phylum Actinomycetota; class Actinomycetes; order Mycobacteriales; family Mycobacteriaceae; genus Mycobacterium; species Mycobacterium paraffinicum. The sequence continues at coordinate 43,399 of NZ_JACKUR010000016.1, forward strand.
TTCATGCCGGTGGCGCGGGCGACCCACATGTGGCCGCACTCGTGCAAGGCCACCGAGACCAGGATGGCGACGGCGAACAGCACAATGCCGATAACGAACATCATCTCCGCTGCAGGACCTTTCTCACACCATTCCGGAGGCGTTGACGGAGGCCTCGATGGACCCGGCGTGTGCGACGGCGCCCCGCGCTCGCTCCCGCGCCCAGCGCTGCGCGTCTAGTACCTCATCCACGTTAGCGGGTGAAACCGCCCATTGGTCCGCGGCGTGCAGCACGTCGGCGATGGTTTTCACGATGACGGGGAATCCCACCCGGCCCGCGAGGAACGCCGCCGCGGCTTCTTCGTTGGCCGCGTTGTAGACCGCGGTCATGCAACCGCCGGTCTGGCCGGCATACCGCGCCAGTTCCACGGCGGGAAAAACATCGCCGTCCAGCGGCTCGAATTCCCAGCTAGAGGCGGTGCTGAAGTCGCAGGGGGCGGCCACCCCGGGTACCCGGTCCGGCCAGCCCAGCGCCAAGGAGATCGGCAGCTTCATGTCCGGGGGGCTCGCTTGGGCGATCGTCGAGCCATCAACGAACGTGACCATCGAATGAACAATCGACTGCGGGTGCACGACGACCTCGATGCGGTCATACGGGACGCCGAACAGCAGGTGCGTCTCGATGAGTTCGAGCCCCTTGTTGACCAGCGAGGCCGAGTTCAGCGTGTTCATCGGGCCCATCGACCAGGTCGGATGGGCGCCGGCCTGTTCCGGGGTGACGCCCTCGAGCTGGGCGGCGGTCCAGCCGCGAAACGGACCGCCGGAGGCGGTCAGCACCAGCTTGGCGACTTCCTCGGGAGAGCCCCCGCGCAGGCACTGGGCCAGCGCGGAGTGTTCGGAGTCGACGGGCACGATCTGACCCGGCCGTGCCGCCCGCAAGACCAGCGGACCACCGGCGACCAGGGACTCCTTGTTGGCCAGCGCCAGCCGGGCGCCCGATTCCAGGGCGGCCAGTGTCGGGCGCAGGCCCAGCGCGCCCACCAGCGCGTTGAGGACGACGTCGGCCTCGGTGTCCTCGACCAGGCGGGTCACCGCGTCGGGACCGCGGTAGGGGACGTCGGCGGCCTGCGCCGCGCGTTCGTCGGCGACGGCGATGTTGGTGACCCCGGTCTCGGCGCGCTGGCGCAGCAGGGTGTCCAGACTTGCACCGCCCGCGGCCAGGCCGACCACCTCGAAGCGGTCCGGATGGGCCGCGATCACCTCCAGGGCCTGGGTGCCGATCGAGCCGGTGCTGCCCAGCACCAGCACGCGCAGGCGGCCCTCGGGTGTCGCGATTGTCACTCACTCATTGTGCCCCGCCCGGCGACGATGCGAGGGCTGCGGGACCTCGCCGCCGGTATGCCAGAATCGCTGCAGGACCGACGAAAGGGATTCACCGTGGCCAGTACCGAGGTGGAACACTTCAGCGGCGTCGACACCGTTGAGGTGCCGTCCGCGGCGTGGGGGTGGAGCAGGATCAATCACCGCACCTGGCACATCACCGGCCTGGTCATCATCGTGTTCCTGCTGGCGATGCTGCGCGGCAACCACGTCGGCCACATCGAGAACTGGTTCCTGATCGGGTTCGCCGCACTGGTGCTCGTCGCGCTGGTCCGCGACCTGTGGGGCCGCCGGCGCGGCTGGATCAGGTAGCTACCCGCCTTCGGCGGCCAGCTGTCCGCACGCCCCCGCTGATTCGCCCGCGCTCCAGCTACCCGCCTTCGGCGGCCAGCTGTCCGCAGGCGGCGCTGATCTCGCGGCCGCGCGTGTCGCGGACCGTGCAGGAAACCCCCTGCGCCCGGACCCGCCGGACGAACTCCCGCTCCACCGGCTTGGGGCTGGCGTCCCATTCGCTGCCCGGCGTCGGGTTGAGCGGGATCAGGTTCACGTGCACCAGCGGGCCGAGCGCCCGGTGCAGGCGCTTGCCGAGCAGGTCTGCCCGCCAGGGCTGGTCGTTGACGTCGCGGATCAGCGCATACTCCACCGATACGCGGCGACCGGTGACGTCGGCGTAGTAGCGGGCGGCGTCGAGCGCCTCGGCGATCTTCCAGCGGTTGTTGACCGGCACGAGGGTGTCGCGCAGTTCGTCGTCGGGCGCGTGCAACGACAGCGCCAGTGTCACCCCGAGCCGTTCGTCGGCCAGTTTGCGGATGGCTGGAGCCAGACCGACGGTCGAGACCGTGACCGAGCGGGCCGAGATGCCGAAGCCATGCGGCGGCGCTTCGGTGATGCGGCGCACCGCGGCCACCACCCTGGCGTAATTGGCCAGCGGCTCGCCCATGCCCATGAAAACGATGTTGGAGAGCCGATCGCCGAACTCGTCGCGCAGGGCGACGGCGGCGGAACGGACCTGCTCCAGGATCTCAGCGGTCGACAGGTTGCGGGTCAGTCCGCCCTGCCCGGTCGCACAGAACGGGCAGGCCATGCCGCAGCCGGCCTGCGACGAGATGCACACGGTGTTGCGCTGCGGGTAGCGCATCAGCACCGACTCGAAGGTGGTCCCATCGGTGCCGCGCCACAACGTCTTTCGGGTCTGCCCGGCATCGCAGGTGACTTCCGCGGCCGCGGTGAGCAGGCGCGGGAACATCGCCTCGGCGACCCGGTCCCGCACGGCAGCCGGCAGGTCGGTCATGTCGCGGGGGTCGGCGATCAGGCGGGCGTAGTACTGATGCGCGAGCTGCTTGGCGCGGAACGCCGGCAGCCCCAGCTCGGCGACGGCCGACGCGCGGCCCTCCACGTCGAGGTCGGCCAGGTGCCGCGGCGGCTTGTTCGGGCGGGGTTCGGTGAAAACCAGTTCTTGGACCATGACCAGTCCAGTATCGGCCCTCTCAGGGGACGAGCGTCAGCACAGTCCACGCGGCGACCGCCGACGGCAGCACCCCGTCGAGCCGGTCCATGAGACCGCCGTGGCCGGGCAGCAAGCGGCCCATGTCTTTGATGCCGAGGTCACGCTTGATCTGGGACTCGACCAGATCGCCGAGGGTGCAGGTGAGCACGAGGATGACACCCAGCAGCGCTCCGATCCAGGGCGGTTTGCCGGCCAGGAACGTCGCCGTCAGGATGGCCGCGGTGATACCGAAGAAGAGCGAACCGGCGAAGCCCTCCCACGACTTCTTCGGGCTGATGGCGGGAACCATCGGGTGCTTGCCGAGCAGCACGCCCACCGCGTAGCCGCCCACGTCGGAGGCGACGACGGTGACCATCAGACAGAACACCCGGCCCGCGCCGTCCTTCGGGTAGACCAGCAGGGCGCCGAAGGAGGCGAACAGCGGCACCCACGCGGCCAGGAACACCGTCGCTGAGGCGTCGCGCAGGTAGTTGGCCGACGGAGACCCGGCGAACGGCTCGGGCCGCTTGCTGTTGTCCTGCATGAACAGCCGCCAGACGTTGCACACCACCACGGTGGCGCCGAAGCCGGCCAGGGCGCCGGCGGCGTGAAACGGCCACGTCAGCCAGATCGTCACCTGACCGCCAGCCAGCAGTGGGATGAGCGGGATGACGTATCCGGCCTCGCGCAGCCGTCGCACCACCTCATGGGTGGCGACCAGGATGGCCAGCGCGACGATGGGGACCCAGAAGCGGGGCGCGAAAATCAGCGTCACGATGAGCACGCCGCCGATGCCCGCGCCCACCGCGATGGCGGCGCGCAGGTCGCGTCCCGCACGGGACGTCTTCTGGGCCGAATGCTGCACGATGTTCTCGGCGTCACGCGCCGGTTCATCGGGCGTGCTGGCTGCGCCGGTGGTTGCCACGGACCTGGGGTGAACTCAGCTGCTGGGCGGCCGCTAGACCTCCAGCAGCTCGCCTTCTTTGTGCTTGACCAGGTCTTCGATCTGGGTGATGTACTGGTGCGTGCTCTTGTCCAGGTCTTTTTCCGCCCGACCGACCTCGTCCTCGCCGGCCTCGCCGTCCTTGCGGATGCGGTGCAGCTCTTCCATCGCCTTGCGCCGGATGTTGCGCACCGACACCTTGGCGTCTTCCCCCTTGCCCTTGGCCTGTTTGACCAGCTCCCGGCGTCGCTCCTCCGTCAGCTGCGGGACCGCCACCCGGATCAGGGTGCCGTCGTTGGTCGGGTTGACGCCCAGGTCTGAGTTACGGATCGCGTTTTCGATCGCGCCGAGCTGACTGGCCTCGTAGGGCTTGATCACGACGAGCCGCGCCTCGGGCACATTGATGCTGGCCAACTGGGTGATCGGGGTGGTGGCGCCGTAGTAGTCGATGACAATCCGGGAGAACATGCCCGGGTTGGCGCGACCGGTCCGGATGGTTGACAGGTCGTCACGGGCCACCGCCACGGCCTTCTCCATTTTCTCTTCGGCATCGAAGAGAGCCTCGTCAATCATCGTTCGCTCTTCCCCTCAGGTGGTGACCAGTGTCCCGATTTTCTCACCGGCGACCGCGCGGGCGATATTGCCATTGGTCAGCAGGTTGAACACCAGGATCGGCATGCCATTGTCCATGCAGAGGCTGAACGCCGTGGCATCGGCCACCCGCAGGCCACGGTCGATGACCTCACGATGGCTGATCGCGGCGATGAGCTCGGCCCGCGGGTCATGGCGCGGGTCGGCGGAGAACACCCCGTCGACCGCCTTGGCCATCAACACCACCTCGGCGCCGATCTCCAGCGCCCGCTGCGCGGCCGTGGTGTCGGTGGAGAAGTACGGCAACCCCATGCCGGCCCCGAAGATGACCACCCGGCCCTTCTCGAGGTGACGGACGGCGCGCAACGGCAGATACGGCTCGGCGACCTGTCCCATGGTGATCGCGGTCTGGACGCGCGTGACGATGCCTTCCTTTTCCAGGAAGTCTTGCAGCGCCAGGCTGTTCATGACCGTGCCGAGCATGCCCATGTAGTCCGAGCGGGTGCGTTCCATACCGCGCTGCTGCAGTTGCGCGCCACGGAAGAAGTTGCCGCCACCGATCACGACCGCGACCTGGACACCGTCGCGAACCACCTCGGCGATCTGGCGGGCCACCCGCGCCACGACATCGGGGTCCAGCCCGACCTGGCCACCGCCGAACATCTCGCCGCCAAGCTTGAGCAACACCCTGGAGTACTTGGGCCGCGTCCGCGGCTGCCCGGCAGCTGATCCATTCTCCGGTGCCGTGGGCTCCCTGGACTCCGTCATCACGCTCCTCGCATGAGAGTGCCATCCCGGGGGTTAACTCCTCCGGAACGGCATTTCACATCCTGCCTCATCGCAGCACAAGCCGGTGCCAGTGGGGTGCGTTATGCGCAGAGTTGGCGATGCGGACGACTTTTCGCGCGATCGGCCCAGGGGATGCGAAGGCGGGGCTACGGTTCGGCGGGCTTCTCGGATGTTTGCGGGATGACCGTAGTGGGGAATCTGCAATATCGCGGCGGGAATTCACGGTCTTGAGAAAGAAGGGCCCATCTCGCCGTATGACCGGATCGATCGCGTTGGCGATCGGTGGTGAGCGCGAATCGCTCAGGTACGCCTACGAGGAGGAACTGATCCATGGCGGACAACAACTCTGGACCTGCTGAAGCTGTCAAGGGCGTCGTCGAGGACGTCAAGGGCAAGGCGAAGGAGGCCGTTGGTGCGGTGACGGGTCAAGACGACCTCACCCGCGAGGGCCAGGCCCAGCAGGACAAGGCGGAAGCGCAGCGCGACGCGGCGAAGAAGGAAGCCGAGGCCGAGGCGGCCCGCGGCGGCGCCGAGGCCGCTGAGCAGCGCCAGAAGGCCAATCAGTAGCTTGCTGGGAGGATGGGTCCGGTCTGTGGAAACGGACCGGGCCCATCGACTTTTCCGGGTCAAAACGATCGCGTCCGGTTAGCCAGGCCGAGGCGGTCCGCAAGCGTCGCAAGATCGTTTGCATACTTTCGCCGCGAGTGGGTAGTCACCGCTGCGCTGGCTGATATCTCCCCCAGGACGGATGCCTACGGGGGGCAAAAGCGGACCCACATTTCGGGAGAAAGTCGTTGGACGTTCTACTGCTGACCGACGCTGACGACTTCGAACGCGCCCTGCCGGCCCTGACTTCGTTCGAGCGGATCATGCGGCGCGCCCCTCTTATGAGCGACAGCCAGGGGCCGGTCGAAGCCGGCGACGTCGCCATAGTCGACGCTCGAGGCAACCTCGCGGCCGCGGCGGCCGCCTGCCGGCGCCTGACAACCGATGCCCCCGCCACCGCCGTGGTGGCGTTGGTGGCGCCGGCCGCCGGGGTAACGGCGGACGTCGACTGGAACGTCGACGATGTCATAGGGCCGGGAACCGACTTCGACGAGCTGCAGGAGCGGCTGCAGCGGGCGATTGCGCTGCGGCGCAGTGAAATCAACGGCAGCTTGCGGTTCGGCGCTTTGCTCTTGCGCCCGACCAGCCTCAGCGGATCGCTGGAAGGCAAGGACCTGGGTTTGACGCTGACCGAGTTCAAACTGCTGAGTTTCCTTGTGCAGCATGCCGGTCGGCCATTCACCCGGACCCGCCTGATGCACGAGGCGTGGGGCTATGACAGCAACGGCCGAGTCCGTTCGGTCGACGTCCACGTCCGGCGGCTGCGCGCCAAGCTCGGACCCCGACATCAGTCGATGGTGGACACCGTCCGAGGTGTCGGCTACATGGCGGCGACCCCACCGCATCCGGAATGGATCATCAGCGAGCCGACGCTGACATCGGCACCGACGGATTCCGCCAGGGATCCGGTCGCGCAGTGACGCGCTGAGCTTGAATCACCCTGCCCGAGAAGGCCTTCGGGATTGGTCAGCCGAAGAGCGGGAAGGCGCGCTTGCGCGCGAGCGCGTCCATGCCGTCCTGGATGGCGTCCTGGATCTCGCGGTACTTGCGGTCGATGTACGCTTCGTCCTCCGCGCGTGCGGGATCGTGGTCGAGCTCGACGGCGGGCATGAACCGGGTCCTGATCTTGGCCGGTAGCGGCAGCTGCGGAAGTGCCGCCGGCGCGATCCCCCACGGCAGCGAGATCGCCAACGGAAACACTTTGAGGCGCAGCAGGCGGTCCAGCTGCAAGGCCTTTGACAGCTTGTCGCCGCGGATCAGCACGGGCATGGCGTCGGCGCCGCCGACCGTCGCGATCGGTACGACGGGCACGCCGGCCCGAATCGCCATCTTCACGAAGCCTTTTCGGCCCGCCAGGTTGGCCTGGTCGCGCTCGGTCCACGGGCGCAGGGAGTCCACTTCCCCACCGGGCCACAGTGCAACGTCGCGCCCTTCGGCCAGGGCGGTGGCGATGGCGTCCGGCGCGGCCGGAAGCACGCCCATCGACCGGAAGTACCGGCCGATCACCGGAATCGCCATCAACGCGTCATGGGCCGTGCCGTGCAGCGGGCGTTCCTGCCCGAAGCGCCGCCACCATTGCAGACCGACGGTCCAGGCGTCCCAGACGAAGGGAGCGCCGGAGTGGATCCCCACCAGCAGAACCGGCGGCTCCGGGATGTTCTCCCAGCCGTCGATCTCCATGCGGAACCAGTAGTCCACCAGCACATTCCACAGATATTTCTGCCGCTGCAGAGTGGTCTCTTCCTGGCCGCGAAGGTCCCAGCGGCCGGCTCGCTCGGCGACCCAGCCGCTCAGTCCCCCGCCCTGATCGCTGCGCCGATCCTCCATCCCCGCCCGCGCCCGCTCGGCGTTCAGTTGCGCTTGTTCGCGTACCTCGGCTGGCCTGTGATCTGGGTTACTCATGGGTACGGTGTACCCGATTCATGCCCGCACGACGCAACACCCGGCCGCCGAAAGCACCTCCCCGCGTCGCATGCGCGACGCGGGGAGATATCCGCAAGCGGGATCAGGTGTGAGCCGGGCTGGGCGGCGCACCCGGTGCCGGGCTCGGGCTCGGAGCGCCGGGCGCCGAGCTGCCCTGCACGTTCGACGTCCACATCAGAATGTCTTGCATCCCGTCGTTGTAGACGACGCCGTTGGGCGGCGCGCCGGTCACGTCGAAGTACAGCGTCCCGGTCGACTCGCTACCCTGCGGGATCGGCGCCGGGTTGAGGCCATTAGGGGCCCCCGCCTTGTCGATCACCCGGTAGTTCTGGCCGTTGGGCCCGCGGGCGATGAAGTCCTTGACCATCGGGGTCACCAGCCCGCCGTCCGACCGAGCGGCGACGTCCGCCTGGTAGAGCGTCCCCTTGGGCGTGTAGCCGGGAATCGAGACGTTGCTCGGCTGCAGGTTGCTCACCGTGTAGTTGGTGATCAGCGGCCCGTCCACGAGCTGCTCACTGGTGCCGAAGCCCTGGATGTTGGGCGGCGCGGCAGAAGCCGGCACCGCCGCGAAAATGCCTGCCGCCGCTATCCCCCCGGCAGCGGCAGCTGTCTTCAGCGCGGTCTTGGTGACCTTCATTGCTCATTCCTTTCGTGTCGAACAATCGCCCCCAGAAGGGCAATACGCATATAGGCCGCAAATAGCCCCTTGCCGCCCGCTTTAAACATATGCGCCCGTTATATTCGTAATTTTCAGCCGGCTAGCTGGCGAAATGGTGTTGCTTTGCTGGACAGCATCTTTCGCATCAGCTTTTAACATCCGTATCGCTATTCACGTGAAATACCACGGGCAACGACACCGTCGCCGGGCTCTCGGCGCCCGATTAGCCCCCGCCGTGGCGGGTAGTCGGAGCGGGAGAAATCAGACCGGACGAAACGGGACGATCCCGAGCCGCCGGCCGACGACGTCCCCACGGCCCGCCCGGTGACACGCGAACCGTAAACCGGCATTTTCGACCACGAATTGAGGAATCAGATGGGCTTTTCGCCTCAGCAACAAACCGCCCCCGGTGTGCAGGGCCGGATGAACCCCGTGCCCGATTGCGGCGAAAACACTTACCGGGGATCGGGAAAGCTCACCGGCAAAAGGGCGATCATCACCGGGGGTGACAGCGGCATCGGCCGCGCAGTCGCTATCGCGTTCGCGCGCGAAGGCGCCGACGTGCTGATCTCCTACCTCAACGAGGACGATGACGCCCGCGACGTCGCACGCTACGTCGAAGACGCCGGGCGCAAATGCGTACTGGTGTCCGGCGACCTTTCCGATGCTGCGCATTGCCGCGCCGTCGTCGACCGGGCCGTCGAAGAATTCGGCGGCATCGACATCCTGGTCAACAATGCCGCCTACCAGATGATGCACAAGAGCCTCGACGAAATCAGCGATGAGGAATGGGATTACACGTTCCGGCTCAATGTCGGCGCATATTTTTATCTCACCAAGGCGGCGGTGCCGCACATGAACGCGGGGGCGTCGATCATCGGCAGTTCGTCGGTCAATTCCGACACGCCCAATCCGACGCTGGCGCCCTACGCCGCCACCAAGGCCGCGATCGCCAACTTCTCGGCCAGCCTCGCTCAGCTGCTGGGCGAGAAGGGGATTCGGGTGAACAGCGTCGCGCCCGGCCCGATCTGGACACCGCTGATCCCCTCGACCATGCCCCCGGACAGCGTCGAATCGTTCGGAGACAACACGCCGCTGGGCCGCGCCGGCCAGCCCGCCGAACTCGCGCCGATCTACGTGCTGTTGGCCTCCGATGACGCGAGTTACATTTCCGGCGCCCGGGTGGCCGTCACCGGAGGCCGGCCAATTCTCTAGCGCCGCATCGTTTTTGCTCGTGCGGACGGTTCAGGAGCCCCGGTTCTCGCCCAGCTCCTCGACGATCGGGCTCGAAGCGGGGATGTCTTTTGCGTTTTCGGCCAGCCCCGGCTTGGTGTGGGAGCGACGAGCCGCGGCCTTGTCGGCTTCCCCGACGTCGCGATCGTCGATGATGCTGACCGACGCGGCGACCTGGGCGGCATTGTTGTAGGTCTCGGGCGGAATGCTTCGCAGGGCGCGGATGGTGTGGTCGTCGCAGCCATTGCGACCGGCGGCGTCAAGCAGATCCTGCTTGTTCGCCGGAAAGTCCACATCGGTGAAGCATTGGCGCAGCTGACTGGGAGTAGTAGACGCAACCATAGCTGTCGGGATGCCCGGTGGCCGTGGCGCTAAACCGGCCCCGGGGTGACGCCTTGGTCACATCGGCGCAGCCTGGAACGCCTTTCTCAGCGGCCGCGGACCCGGCGGTTGTGCTTCATGATCGCGTCGACCAACTCCGCCTTGCTCATCGTCGACCGCCCCCGCACGTCGAGTCGGCGGGCGACGTCAAGCAAATGCTTCTTGCTCGCGTTGGCGTCCACACCCTCGGCGGTCGCGCCGGAGGCGCGCGGCCCGCCGCTCTCGGCGCGCTCGTCGGACGGGCCCTTCTCTTCTTTGGGCTCCCAATGATCGCCGATCTTTTCGAAGCTGTGCTTGAGGGCGGAATACGCCACCCGGTGGGCGCGCTCTTCGCTGCCGTATTCGTCGGCGGCAGCGTCATGCGTTTTCGCGAACGTGCGTTGCGCTTTGGCGTTGGAACGCTGCAAAGTGCTCGGCAGTTCGTCCTTCTTCGGCTTGCCGCCTTTCGTCGTCTTGGGCATGAAAACCTCCTGATGCGCCCGCGCGGTGCGAGTGACATTCCGGTTACCCCACTGACAGGCCGACAATCACCACTTCGCACCGCGAAGTCGCGTCCGAAGCCCGAAAATATGTCAATATCGTTGACATGGTTCAGGCCGAAGACGCCCCGCTTGGTTACCTGCTGTACCGGGTGGCCAGCCTGCTGCGGCCGGAGGTTTCCGCGGTGTTGGGCCCGCTCGGCCTGACGCTGCCCGAATTCGTCTGCCTCCGCATGCTTTCCCTGGTTCCGGGGATGTCGAGCGCCGAACTGTCCCGGCAGGCCGGCGTGACACCGCAGGCGATGAACACTGTGCTGCGCAAGCTGGAAGACATTGGCGCCGTGGCCCGTCCGACATCGGTGTCCAGCGGTCGCGCGCTACCGGCCACGCTGACCGGTCAGGGCCGCGCCCTGCTGAAGCGCGCCGAAGGCGCGGTGCGGACCGCCGATGCGCGCATCCTGGCCAAGCTGACCGAAACTCAGCAGCGCGACATCAAGCGGATGCTCGACAAGCTCGGGTCCGACTGACTCCGCGGCGAAGCCGGGCGAAGCGGGTCGCCGCCAAGGCCGTGTATCAAGCGGTCTGGATCCGGGCCCATGGTCGGGCCTCTTCGAGTTCGTAGGCCAGTTCGAGCAGGAGCGCCTCCTGCCCGAGGTTGGCCGAGAACATCATGCCCACCGGCATGCCTTCGTCGGACTGCGCCAACGGAAGTGAGATCGCCGGCTCACCGGTGACGTTCTGCAGCGGGGTGAACGAGACCCAGTCGATCAGTCGCTCGATGACCTGGTGGTAGTCGGTGGGAGCCAGATAGCCGATGCGCGGCGTCTCGTCGGCGAGCGTCGGGGTCAGCACGACGTCGTAGGTGCCGAAGAATTGTGCGGTACGCCTGCGGATTCGGCGCAGGCGCATGATCGCCAGCGGCAGCCGATAAATGTTGCGGGCGGTGTGTCGCTCCAGCCCGAGGGTCAGACTGTCCAGCCGGCTGCGGTCGAACGTCTTGCCGAACATGTGCCGCCCGCTGCGCACCTGGGCCAGCGCGAGAAATCCCCAGTAAAGGACGAAATCGTCGACGAAGCTGGCCGGCACCGGGGGCTCGTCGAGGTATTCGACGCGGTGCCCCAGCTCCTCGAGAAGGCCCGCGGACTTCAGCGCCAGCTCGCGCACCTGGGGGCTGCAGTCGCGTTGCACCGACCGGGTCAGCACGGCGATCCGCAGCCGCTGCCTGCCGGGTCCGACGACGTCGCCGACCGGTGCCAGTTTCGGATTGCGCCAAATCCGTTCGGCCTCCCGGTAGAACGCCGCCGTGTCACGCACCGAACGGGTCACCACACCGTTGGCGACGATGCCCACGGGCATCCGGCGCAGGTGGGCGTCCAGCGGCAGCCGCCCGCGTGACGGCTTCAGCCCGACAAGCCCGTTGCAGGCGGCAGGGATGCGGATGGAGCCGCCGCCGTCGTTGGCGTGGGCGATCGGCACCACGCCGGCGGCAACGAACGCAGCAGAGCCCGATGACGATGCGCCGGCGCTGTAGTCGGTGTCCCACGGGTTGCGGACCGGGCCCAGCCGGGGGTGTTCGGCCGACGCGCTGAAACCGAATTCCGACAACTGCGTCTTGCCCACCGGGGCCAGCCCGGTGGCCAGGAACAACCGGGTGAATGCGCCGTCGGAGGTGGCATTCCACGGCGTCCACGCGTCGGTGCCGTGCATCGTCGGCTGGCCGGCGATGTCCACGTTGTCCTTGAGGAACGTCGGGACGCCGTCGAAGAAGCCGTTCGCCGCCGCGGCGGTTCGCGCCTGCTGGAAGGCCGCATAGGCCAGGCCGTTGAGGATCGGATCGACGGCCTCGGTGCGGGCGATGGCGGCCTCGACCACCTCCGCCCTGCTGACCCAGCCGGCCTGTATCGCGTGGGCGAGCCCGACCGCGTCCAGATCACCGAGGGCGTCGTCGCCGAACGCATGCACGTGTCGCATGTAACCGACGCTAGCCCGCGCCCGCGCGGCGCCTAGGCCTGGCCCACCTCGAAGCGCACGAACCGCGTCACCGTCACGCCGGCCTCGTCGAGCAGGGCCTTGACCGTCTTCTTGCTGTCGGACACCGAGGGCTGCTCCAGCAGCACGGAGTCCTTGAAGAAGCCGTTCAGCCGGCCTTCGACGATCTTGGGCAGCGCCTGCTCCGGCTTGCCCTCGGCCTTGGCCGTCTCCTCGGCGATGCGGCGCTCGCTGGCCACGACGTCCTCGGGGACGTCGTCGCGTGAGAGGAAGCGCGCCTTGAGCGCGGCGATCTGCAGCGCGACCGAGTGCGCGGCGTCGACGTCGGAGCCGCTGTATTCCACCAGCACGCCGACGGCGGGCGGCAGGTCCGCCGCCCGCTTGTGCAGGTAGGCTTCGACGGTGCCGTCGAAGTACGCGACGCGGCGCAGCTCGAGCTTCTCGCCGATCTTGGCCGACAGGTCGGCGATGGCCTGCTCGACCGTCTTACCGCCCGTGGCGGCAGCCTTGAGCGCCTCGACATCGGTCGCCTTGGATGCGGCCGCCGCCGCGACGATGTCATCGGCGAGCTTCTGGAACTCGGCGTTCTTGGCGACGAAGTCGGTCTCGGAGTTCAGCTCGATCAGCGCGCCACCCTTGGCCGCGACCAGACCCTCGGCCGTGGCGCGCTCGGCGCGCTTGCCGACGTCCTTGGCGCCCTTGATGCGCAACGCCTCGACGGCCTTGTCGAAGTCGCCGTCACTCTCGGCCAGCGCGTTCTTGCAGTCGAGCATGCCGGCGCCGGTGAGCTCCCGAAGCTTCTTGACGTCGGCGGCGGTGAAGTTGGCCAATGATCAGCCTTCCTTAGGAGGGTTCAGGGGTCGATTCGGGTGCGCCCGCAGCGACATCGGTGGGGGCGCTGGCAGCAGCGGAGGCCAGCAGTTCCTGCTCCCATTCGGGCAGCGGCTCGGCGGCCTCGGCCTCGGGCTTGCCGTCGGTGCGGCCGACGCCGGCGCGGGCCTGCAGGCCCTCGGCAACCGCGGAGGCGATCACCTTGGTCAGCAGCGCGGCCGAACGGATCGCGTCGTCGTTCCCGGGGATCGGGTAGTCGACCTCATCGGGGTCGCAGTTGGTGTCCAGGATCGCGATGACCGGGATGCCCAGCTTGCGGGCCTCGCCGACGGCGATGTGCTCTTTGTTCGTGTCGACGACCCAGATCGCCGACGGCACCTTGGCCATGTCGCGGATACCGCCCAGGCTGCGCTCCAGCTTGTTCTTCTCGCGCGTCAGCATCAGGATTTCTTTCTTGGTGCGGCCCTCGAAGCCACCGGTCTGCTCCATCGCCTCGAGCTCCTTGAGGCGCTGCAGGCGCTTGTGCACCGTGGAGAAGTTGGTCAGCATGCCGCCCAGCCAGCGCTGGTTCACGTAGGGCATGCCGACGCGGGTCGCCTCGGCCGCAACGGATTCCTGCGCCTGCTTCTTGGTGCCGACGAACATCACGCTGCCGCCGTGGGCGACGGTCTCCTTGACGAACTCGTACGCCTTGTCGATGTAGGTCAGCGTCTGCTGCAGGTCGATGATGTAGATGCCGTTGCGGTCGGTGAAGATGAACCGCTTCATCTTGGGATTCCAACGACGGGTCTGGTGCCCGAAGTGAGTGCCGCTGTCCAGCAGCTGTTTCATGGTTACGACGGCCATGCTCGTGCCTAACTTGTGTCGGTTGTCGCCCGGCATCGGGTGAAGCCGGGCCCTGGCGCCTGCTGCGATGCCGGACCCTGTTAAGGGACCGCCCGGCACGCGATGCGAACTCCTAGTGGAACTCAGAGACGCGGGGCGGACGCGCGAAGTCAGCCCGCGAACGAGCTGCGACCAGGAGTTTACACCGACTCAGCTGGTGGTTTTGCACAGCACCGACCCGGCCTGAGTGGTGCAGGCGCGGGCGGGGCAATGAACTAAGCCGATGCGACGGGTTTTGCGGCTGATGCTGTGCCTGACGGTGCTCAGCGCGGTGCCGGCGGTTGCGGACGACGCTCGCCTGGATTGGCCGTTACGCCCGCCGCCGGCCTTGGGATCCATAGCCCGCGGATTCGACGCCCCGTCACCGGATTGGAAACCCGGGCATCGGGGCGTGGATCTGCCCGGCGCTGCAGGTCAGCCGGTGTACGCGGCGGGCACCGCCACCGTGGTGTTCGCCGGGCAGCTGGCGGGGCGGCCGGTGGTTTCGCTGGCCCACCCGGGCGGACTGCGGACCAGCTACGAGCCGGTCCTGGCGGCTGTTCGAGTAGGCCAGCCGGTGACGGCCCAGACCGTGATCGGCGAGCTGGTGGCCGGGCATGCCGGCTGCCCGGCCGCGGCGTGTCTGCACTGGGGCGCGATGTGGGGTCCGGCGTCGGGCGCCCGCTATGTGGATCCGCTGGGTTTGGTGAAGTCGACGCCGATCCGGCTCAAGCCGCTGCAGCGTTGAGGGCGGGCGTCACGCCCGCGGGTGGGCCTGATCATGCACCGCCCGCAACCGCGAGACGGCGACATGGGTGTAGAGCTGGGTGGTCGCCAGGCTCGAATGGCCGAGCAGTTCCTGCACGACGCGCAGGTCGGCGCCGCCTTCCAGCAGGTGCGTGGCCGCGCTGTGCCGCAGCCCGTGCGGCCCCATGTCCGGCGCGCCGTCCACCGCCGACACCGTCTCGTGCACGACGGTGCGGGCCTGGCGGACGTCGAGCCGCCGCCCTCGCGCGCCCAAGAGCAGCGCCGGCCCCGACTCGGCGTTCACCAGGGCGGGCCGCCCCTCGTCCAGCCAGGCGCGCAGCGCCTCGGCGGCCGGTGTCCCGAACGGCACGGTGCGCTGCTTGTTGCCCTTGCCCAGTACCCGGATAAGCCGATGCCCGGCGTCCACATCGTCGAGGTCCAGGCCGCACAGTTCGCTCACCCGGATTCCGGTGGCATACAGCATCTCGACGATCAGCCGGTCCCGCAATGCCATCGGATCCCCTTGTTGGGCACCGGATTTCGCGGCCGCCATCGCGTCGAGCGCCTGGTCTTGGCGCAGCACCGCCGGCAGGGTGCGGTGTGCCTTGGGCACCTGTAGCCGGACCGCCGGGTCCGCGGCCAGCAGGCCGCGCCGCGCGGCCCAAGCGGTGAACGCCTTGACCGCCGAGGTGCGACGGGCCAGCGTCGTGCGGGCGGCGCCTGCGGCCCCCGAGGCCGACAACCACGAGCGCAGGAGGGGCAGGCTCAATACGTCCAGCCCGGCGCCGCGGTCGTCGAGAAAGGTCAGCAGCGAGCGCACGTCGCCGAGGTAGGCCCGACGGGTGTGCGCTGACCGGCCGCATTGCAGCGACAGGTATTCGTCGAACTCCTCGAGGATGGCCTGCACGCCTTCAACGTTCGCAGCAGCCGGGGACCTGAATCAGTCGACGCGCCGAAGCGTGTCCGGGGTGAGATCTTTCAGTGTCGGATAGCCGTCGACGGCCATGATCAGGTCCGCTTCGGCCAGCAGCGAACGCAAGACGTGCACGAGGCCGTCGACCCCGCCGAGTGCCAGGCCGTACGCGTACGGGCGACCGACGCCCACCGCGGTCGCGCCCAGCGCCAGCGCCTTGACGATGTCGGCGCCGCTGCGGATGCCCGAATCGAACAGCACCGGCAGCCCGTCGGCCGCCTCGATCACCCCGGGCAGGCAGTCCAGCGCGGGCAGGCCCCCGTTCGCCTGGCGCCCGCCGTGCGTCGAGCAGTAGATGCCGTCGACGCCGCCGTCCTTGGCGCGCCGGGCGTCGTCGGGATGGCAGATGCCCTTGATGATGAGCGGCAGCTTGGTCAGCGACCGCAGCCAGGAAAGGTCGTCCCACGTCAACGGATTGCCGAACGTCGTGATCCACTGCAGCACTGCGGCTTGCGGGTCCTCCTCGGGCGGTCGCTGCAGGCCGGCGCGAAAGACCGGGTCGCTGGTGTAGTTGCTCAGGCACAATCCCCGCAACTGCGGAAAGTTTGCCGTGGTGAGGTCGCGCGGCCGCCACCCGGGAATCCAGGTGTCCAGGGTGACGATGATGCCCTGGTAGCCGGCGGCCTCGGCCCGCTGTACCAGGCTGGCGGCGAGCTCGCGGTTCTTCGGCGTGTACAGCTGGAAAAAGCCGGGGGTGTCGCCGAACTGGGCGGCGACGTCTTCCAACGGGTCGGCGGTCAGGGTGGAAACGACCATCGGGACGCCGGTGGCGGCTGCGGCCTGCGCGGTGGCCAGGTCGCCGTGGCCGTCCTGAGCACAGATGCCGATGACACCGATCGGGGCCATGAATACCGGCGACGGCAACGTCAGGCCGAACATCTCCACCGAGAGGTCGCGCTCGGCGGCGCCGACGAACATCCGGGGCATCAAGCCCCAGCGGTCGAAGGCCTCGCGATTGGCCCGCTGGGTGCGCTCGTCGCCGGCACCACCGGTGACGTAGGACCACACCGACGGCGACATGGCACGCTCGGCACGGGCTTCCAGCTCCGCGAAGGCCATCGGCAGCGCGGGCGCGATCCCGCCCAGGCCCTTGAAGTAGATCTCGTTCTGGTAGTCCCCGAAATGCGCCATGGGAGTAGAGGATGCCAGCCGGCGTTCAAGCCGACGAATCCGCTAGGAAGCCCCGGCCTCCGCCTCGGCCAGTTCCTTCTTCCATTGCCGGAACGTCTCTTCGGTGCGGCCGCGACGCCAGTAACCCGAGATGGACGACGCCCACCTGGCGTCTACGCCGCGCTCCTTGCGGATGTAGGGCCGCAGATTGTGCATCACGCTTTGCGCCTCGCCGTGAATGAAGACGTGCACCTGACCGGGCAGCCACGGCGTGGTGGTCACCGCCTCGATGAGCGGGGCGTGGTCGCCGGCGCGGTCCTCGGGGACGAGATCGGCCCGCCCGCCGCGATAGACCCAATGCACCTCGACGCCTTCCGGGGCGGTCAGCGGAATCTCGTCTTCCTGGCCCGCTACCTCGATGAACGCCTTGCCAACGGCGCTGGGGGGCAACGCCTCCAGCGCCGCGGCGATGGCCGGAAGCGCCGATTCGTCGCCGGCCAGCAGATGCCAATCGGCGGCGGGATCGGGTGTGTAGGCCCCGCCGGGGCCCATCAGGTAGATCCGCTGGCCGGGCTGGGCCGCCGCGGCCCATTGGCCCGCGATCCCGTGCTCGCCGTGCACGACGATGTTCAGCGTGATTTCGCCGGCCGCCGCGTCCACGTGCCGGACGGTCATGGTCCGAACCGACGGCCTCTTCTCGGGGGGCAGGCCGGTGAAGCTGTCCAGGGTCAGCGGCTGGGGCAGGTCCGCGACGTCGATGTCGTCGGCGACGAACGCCAACTTGACGTAGGAGTCGGTGAATTTGCTGGGCACGAAGGCGTCGAAGTCCTTGCTGCCCAGCACGACCGCGACCATGTGCGGTGTGAGCTCCTTGGTATCGACAACCTCGAAGCGTTGCAGAGGTCGACCCGCCACGTATCCTCCTGTCCCCGCCCGACCCCCGTCGACTATACGAGCCGCGTCGTCGATGCAGCTTGACCCCTTGCGGCCCGCACAAGTCGCCACTTGCCCTCCTGGCGCTGCACCAACCCGGCCAGCTCGAGGATCGCCAGCGGCCCCAACACCCGCTCGGGCGCCAGCCCCGAAGCGACCGCGAGTTGCTCGACGGCGGCGTCGCCGCGGCCCGGCAGCGCCTCGTACACCCGGCGCTCGTCGTCGCTGAGCGCGTCGAGCGCCGTCGTCGGGCGCGGCTCCTCGGCCGCCAGCTCGCCGATGCGGCCGATCAGCTCGACGATGTGGTCGGCCCGGGTCACCAGTTCGGCGCCGTTGCGCAGCAGCGCATGGCACCCGGCCGACGCGGACGACGTCACGGGACCGGGCACGGCGGCCACCACCCGGCCCAGCGCCCTCGCCCAGGCGGCGGTGTTCGCGGCGCCGCTGCGCAGCCCGGCTTCCACCACCACCGCGGCCCCCGCGACGGCGGCCACCAGGCGATTGCGGGTCAGGAATCGGTGGCGGGCCGGCCGGACACCGGGCGGGTATTCGGTGAAGAGCAGCCCGTGTTGCCCCACCCGGTGCAGCAACGCCGTGTGACCACTCGGATAGGGAATGTCGAGCCCGCCGGCGAGAACGGCCACGGTGATTCCGTCCGCGTTCAGCACCGCCCGGTGTGCCGCGCCGTCGATGCCGTAGGCGCCACCGGACACGACCGCGACCTCGCGTTGCGCCAGCCCCGCCGCCAGGTCCTCGGCCACCTGCTCGCCGTAGGCCGTCGCCGCCCGAGTGCCCACCACGGCGGCGGCCCGGTGCGCGACCTCGTCGAGCCGGCTCGGGCCCTGCGCCCACAACACCATCGGCTCCCCGCCGCGAGCTTTCGCGGCGGCATTCCCGAACGCGGCGAACGCCAACAGCGGCCACTCGTCGTCGTCGGGGGTGATCAACCGTCCGCCCCGGCGGGCGAGCAGCTCGAGGTCCGCGGCGGCGCGGTCGATTTCGCGCCGCGCTTCGGTGTGCCGCGCCAGGCCGTCGTCCACCAGTCCGCGGCGGACCCGGTCGGCCGCCTCCACCGGACCAACACTTCGCACCAGGCTGGCGAGCTCGGTGCAGGGCGGCTCGGCCACCCGGGACAGGTATGCCCACGCGCGCAGCACGGGATCGTCGACCGCGGTCAGCATCGCCGTGCTCCGGTGTCCAAGAATTCGCCAAGGATCCGTATAGCCCCGTACGCGAATGTGTTGTCGTCGACCCCCATTCGCCATCGCGCCGCCGGCAAGGAACGGAGCGAACAATGATCGTCTGCCAGCCGACCCAGCTCGCCGCGCCCGCCCGCCCCGTAAACCCCTGGGCGGTCGCGGCGTTCACTCTGAGCCTGGTCAGTTGGTGCGGCTTGCCGATTCCGATCCTGAGCGGCGCGCTCGCGGCCGTGGCGCTGCGCGACATGGAACAGCGCGGCGAGGGCGGCCGCGCGATGGCCCAGTTCGCCAGGGCGTTCGCCATCCTGGTGACCGTCGCGATTGCGGTCCGGGGCGGGCACAACGACTGGCTGGCGAAGGCGTACTGGTGACCCGGGCCCGGCGCTCATCGCCGCGCTCCCGGCTGCCGGAAGCTGAGCGCGGCCGCGACCTCCTCGGGCCCGGGCGATACCCCGCCGGCTAAGTCGGTCAGGCTCCACGCGACCCGCAGGGTGCGGTCCAGGCCGCGGATGCTGAGCAGCCCGCGGTCCAGCGCTTTCTGCAGCGGTTCCATCGCGGCGTTGCCGGGCCGGAACTTGCGGCGCAACAGCACCCCGCTCACTTCGCCGTTGGTGCGGAATCCGTGCGGCCGCCACCGCTCGGCCGCGGCCGCGCGGGCCTGCGCCACCCGCCGGCGAACCTGTGCCGTCGATTCGGCTTCGGTGCCCGCGAAGGCGCCCGCGCGCACCGCATGCATCTCCACCCGCAGGTCCACCCGGTCGAGCAGCGGCCCGGACAGCTTGCCCAGGTAGCGACGCTTGACCGCCGCCGCGCAAATGCAGTCCTGCGGATCGGCGGGGGCGCACGGGCACAGGTTGGCCGCCAACACCAGCTGGAACCGGGCCGGATAACAGGCCACCCCATCGCGGCGAGCGAGCCGAATCTCGCCGTCTTCCAACGGCGTTCGCAATGCATCCAGCGCGCTGACGCTGATTTCGGCGCACTCGTCGAGAAAGAGCACCCCGCGGTGCGCCCGGCTGACCGCGCCCGGGCGCGCCATGCCTGAACCGCCGCCGACGAGCGCCGCCACGCTGGAGCTGTGATGTGGCGCCACGAACGGCGGCGTGGTGATCAGCGGGGTGTCCCCCGACAGCAGCCCGGCCACGGAGTGAATTGCGGTGACTTCCAGCGACTCGCTCTCCGACAGCGGCGGTAACAGGCCCGGAAGCCGTTGCGCGAGCATCGTTTTCCCGACGCCCGGCGGGCCGGTGAGCATGAGGTGATGCGACCCGGCGGCCGCGACCTCCACCGCGAAGCGCGCCTGCGTCTGCCCCACCACATCGGAGAGATCCGCCGAGGCCTCGGGTGCGGTGGCCGTCGCGGTGATCCTGTTGTCCAGAGCGGCGGACCCGCTGAGCCACTTCTGCAGCTGCCCCAGCGTGCGCACGCCCCAGACGTCGATGCCGTCGACCAGGCTGGCCTCGGCGAGGTTGTCCACCGGGACGACGACGGCCGGCCAGCCGTCGCGTTTGGCGGCCAGCACCGCCGGCAGTATGCCGCGCACCGGACGGACCCGTCCGTCCAGCGAGAGCTCCCCCAGCAGCACCGTCTTGTCCAGGCGGTCCCACGGGTTCTTCCGTTGCGCCGACAGGACGGCCGCGGCCAGGGCGATGTCGTAGACGGAACCCATCTTGGGCAGCGTCGCCGGGGACAGCGCCAGCGTGAGCCGCGCCATCGGCCAGCTGTTGCCGCAATTGGCGACCGCCGCCCTGACCCGGTCGCGGGACTCCTGCAGGGCGGCGTCGGGCAGACCCACCAAATGCACGCCCGGCAGTCCAGAGGTGATGTCGGCTTCGATCTCCACGATTTGGCCGTCCACCCCGCGCACGGCGACCGAGAACGCCCGACCCAGCGCCATCAGCCGATCCCTTGCAAATGGGTGATTTCGGGTGTGCGCCGGCGACCGATCCGCACCTGGATCACGTCGATCCGTAGCGCCGCCCAGCGCTTGCCCTGGCCGGCCAGCCACAGGCCGGCCAGGCGGCGCAGCCGGCGAACCTTACGCTCGGTGACCGCGTAGGCCAGCCCGCCGTAGCCGTCCCCGGTACGGGTTTTCACCTCGACGAACACCACCGTGCGGGTGGCCTCGTCGCTGGCGATGACGTCGAGTTCGCCGTAGCGGCAGCGCCAGTTACGTTGCAGGATGGACAATCCCATCCTCTTCAGGTGATCCACGGCGAGCGCCTCGCCCATCGCCCCGAGTTGGGCCCGAGTCAAAGTCGTTTCGGTTGTCATGGGAGCCAATGTGCTCAGACGACCCCGACACGGCGGGCGGCAGCGACGCCTGCGATCCAGCCGCGACGGCCGGTTATCCCCAGTACCGTCTGCATGCACAACCGAGCCGAAGACGACTAGCTGATGCGATCGGCCCTGGTGTAGATGTTCATCGAGTCCTCACGCAGGAAGGCGACCAGCGTGATGCCGGACTCCTCGGCCAACGAGACCGCCAGCGACGACGGCGCGGACACCGCGGCCAGCACCGGGATCCCGGCCAGCACAGCTTTCTGCGTCAATTCGAAGGAGGCCCGCCCACTGACCAGCAGCACCGAGCCGACCAGCGGCACCCGCCGATGTTCCAGCGCCCAGCCGATGACCTTGTCGACCGCGTTGTGCCTGCCGACGTCCTCCCGCACCGCCAGCATGGTGCCGTCGACGTCGAACAACGCCGCTGCGTGCAGGCCACCGGTGCTGTCGAAAACCTTTTGCGCCGAACGCAATTGGTCGGGCATCGCCGCGAGGGTGGCCGCCGTGACGGCTGCGGGGTCCGCGCCGGGTGAGAAGCGGCCGATCAGCCGCACGGCGTCCAGCGACGCCTTGCCACACACCCCGCACGACGAGGTGGTGTAGAAGTTGCGGGTCACGTCGAGGGTCGGCACCGTGACGCCGGCGGCCAGTGTCACGTCGAGCACGTTATAGGTGTTCGTGCCCTCGACGGCGCCCCCGCAATACCGGATGGTCAGCACGTCGTCGCGGCCGGTGATGATCCCTTCGGTGAGCAGAAAGCCTTGGGCCAGTTCGAAATCCGCGCCCGGGGTGCGCATCGTCACGGTGACCGCCGCGCCGTTCACCCGGATCTCCAGCGGCTCCTCGACGACCAGCGTCTCCGGCCGGCTGATCGCTTTCCCGGCGGTGAGATGCTTTACCCGCCGGCGCGCAGTTACGTGCCGCACTAGGCGAATTCACCGTCAGCCGGGATCGCGGCTAAACGCTGGAACCTCACGCAGCCAAACTACCCTGGTCGGCGTCACACCGCCGAAGCCAGCGCCCTCAGGGTTTCCGCCGACGAGTGGACCGGCCGCCAGCCCAGCTGGGTGCGCGCTTTGGTGGTGTCCATGACCATCGAGGTGCGCGCGGTGTGCAGCCATTCCAGCATGGACGGGACCAGCGGCACCCGCGACAGCGCCGCCGAAGCCGCCGAAGCCGCGACGGCCGGCACCCGCACCGGGCGGCCGCCCAGCGCCCTGGCCACATCCCCCACCGTCACCACGCCGTCCCCGGCGATGTTGTACGCGCCGGGCGGCGCCGGGGTGGTGGCCGCCAGCGCGATCGCGCTCGCCACGTCGTCGTGGTGCACCAGCTGCAACGGGATGCCCGGATCCGGGACGACCGGCTTCAAAATCGGCACCGCCTTGACCACGGCGCGCATCGGGCCCGGCAACTGGTTCCACGGCATGGCGTCGGCCAGGACGGTGGCATTGGGCCCGGCGACGATGCACGGCCGCAGCACGAACACCTCGAGGGGCGAGTCCTTGGTGATCTCGCCCAGCAGCGCCTCGCACGCCGCCTTCTGCGCGGAGTAGTAGTGCTCGTCGGACCCACGTGCCGGGACGTCCTCGGTCAGCGGGTGGGGGTTGTCGCCGTGGTAGCCGTAGGCCGCCACCGAGGAGGTGTACACCAGGCGCCGTGTCCGCTCGCTGGCGACCGTCGCCTCGAACACGTTGCGGGTGCCCTGCAGGTTGATTCGGGCGCTCTCTTCCCGCGACCCCATGATGATGAAGGCGAGGTGGATGACCACGTCGGCCTGTGCCACCAGGGCGTCGACGGCCTCGCGGTCCAGGATGTCGCCCTGCTGGTAGGTCGTCTTCTGCCAGCCGCGCGAAGACGGGTCGAACGGCCGGCGCGCCATCCCGATGATGGCGTCCACGGCGGGTTCGCGCTCCAGCGCCGTCACCGCGGACATACCGATCTCGCCGGTTGGCCCTGTCACCGCGACGGTAATTCCCACTTGAAGGCTCTTTCCCGCCGGGCGCCCGCCGAAACCCCCGGTGGGAAATGTCACTGACGGGCGCCGCCGCGGGCGCGCCGATTGGTAAGTGCAAGACGCGCGGGTACCCGTATCGGCAACGGCTGCTTTTCGATGGCCGAGGGCGTGGCGGTCGAGGCGCGTGGGATTCGTCGCAATCGCACCGAACAGCGTGTGAGGGTCGCGCCCAGGACCGATAATCTACGGCGATCGAAACGCGGGGTCAGACTGCGAATGCGCAGGGAATGAGGCACAACATGGCGGACGAACCGACTGCCGCAGGCGGGCCGACGCCGGGCGGGGAAATGGCCGATCCCGGGACGGTGTTCGCCGCGCTGGCCGAGATCATCTACCAGGGCTCGGACGCCGGCCAGATGTATGCGGCCATCTGCATCGCCGCCACCCTGGTCGTGCGCGGATGCGACCACGCCAGCCTGTTGGTGCGTGATGGCGACCGCTACGTCACCGTGGGCGCGAGTGACCAGCTGGCGCAGCAGATCGACGAGCTGGAACGGCGTTCGGGGGACGGTCCGTGCATCGACGCGATCGAGGAGGAGACCCCCCAGATCGACCCGGACCTGACGACGCCGTCGCTGTGGCCGCAGCTGGCGAAGGTCCTGGTGGCGGAGACCCCGGTGCGCGGGGCGATGGGCTTTCGGCTGCTGGTGGACAAAC
This sequence comes from Mycobacterium paraffinicum, assembly GCF_025822865.1. Lineage (NCBI taxonomy): Bacteria > Bacillati > Actinomycetota > Actinomycetes > Mycobacteriales > Mycobacteriaceae > Mycobacterium > Mycobacterium paraffinicum. Next base: position 67,450 of record NZ_JACKUR010000016.1, read on the forward strand.
GCAAGGGCGCCGCGCTCAATCTGTTCAGCGACACCCCAGGCGTGTTCGACGCCGAATCGGCCGGGCGCGCGGCGGTGCTGGCCGCGTTCGCCAGCGTGGCCATCAATGCGGTCGCGAAGGGCGAGGACGCCACCAGCCTGCGCCGCGGATTACTGAGCAACCGCGAGATCGGTAAGGCGGTCGGCATGTTGATGCTGCTCCACGACATGACCGAGACGCAGGCGTTTGAACTGCTGCGACGCCACTCCCAGACGCTGAACATCAAACTGGCCGATGTGGCGCGGGAGGTCATCGAGAGACGCGGGGAACTGCCGCCCGCGGAAGACAAGGAGAACGGCTAACCGGGCTACTCCGGCAGCCGCAGCTCGGGCTTTTCCACCTCTTCGATGTTGACGTCCTTGAACGTCACCACCCGCACCTGCTTGACGAACCGCGCGGGGCGGTACATGTCCCACACCCAGGCGTCGGCCAGTCGCAGCTCGAAGTACACCTCGCCGTCGGCGTTGCGGGGCACCATCTCCACGCTGTTGGCCAGGTAGAAGCGCCGCTCGGTTTCCACGACGAAGCTGAACTGGCCGACGATGTCCTTGTATTCGCGGTACAGCGAGAGCTCCATCTCGGTTTCGTACTTTTCGAGATCCTCGGCACTCATCTGTTCAGACGTCCTTCTCGGAGAAACACTTCCCCCGGCGTTCCGCCCGGGGAATCCTGGCCCCATCTTTCCTCACCGATATCCACCGCGCGCGGGCGAGGGTCCGGTCGGCATTCGGCCACGACGCGTCCGCCCGACCCTGCTGACCCTATGGCCACACGCCGGACATTGATGAACGAATGGCGGTGTTCGGGGCAGGGACCCAGCCGCGTCAGCGCCGTGCTGTGCGCCGGTGTGCTGTAGCCCTTGTGCTCGGCGAAGCCGTAGCCCGGATGGTCGGCGTCCATGGCGACCATCAGCCGGTCCCGGCTGACCTTCGCCAGCACGCTGGCCGCGGCGATGCACGCCGCCACCGCGTCGCCGCCGATGACCGGGAGCGACGGCACCGCCAGGCCGGGCACCCGGAATCCGTCGCTGAGCACGTAGCCGGGCCGCAGCGACAGGCCCGCCACGGCGCGGCGCATGCCTTCGATGTTGGCGACGTGCACGCCGCGCCGGTCCACCTCGGCCGGCGGGATGAACACCACGTGGTAGGCCACCGCGTAACGACGGATCAGCGGGAACAACTTCTCCCGGGCACTCTCGGTGAGCTTTTTCGAATCATCAAGCGCGGCAAGGCTTTCCAGGCGCCCCGGCCCCAGCACGCAGGCCGCCACCACCAGCGGGCCCGCGCAGGCGCCGCGGCCGACTTCGTCCACGCCTGCCACCGGCCCCAGACCGTTGCGGTACAGCGCCGACTCCAGGGTCCGCAACCCCGACGACTTGCGGATCACCGTCCGCGGCGGCCACGTCGTGGCCATGGCTACTGATGCTGCTGGGGGTTCACCGAAGACACGCCACCCCATCGCCCGGGCGGCCACACGATGAACCTCGCCTTGCCGATCACGTTGGACACCGGCACGGTCCCCGACGCGGGATCACCCGTGCACAACACGCCCTTGAGCGCCTCGGCCGGGACACTGTTGCAGTGGGCGCGCGAGTCCGCCGAGTGCGTCCGGTTGTCGCCCATCACCCACAGCCGGCCCTGCGGAACGGTGACCGGCCCGAACTCGCTGCCCAGGCACGGATACACCGACGGGTCGGCCATCATGGTGGCCGGATCCAGGTAGGGCTCTTTGAGCGGCTTGCCGTTGACCGTCAAGCCGGTGTCGGCCCGGCACTGCACCGTCTGTCCGCCGACCGCGATGACCCGCTTGACCAAGTCGTTTTCGTCGGGCGGCACGAAGCCGATGAAGGACAGCGCGTCCTGTGCCCAGTGCAGCACGGTGTTGTTGGACCGGATCGACTTGTACCCGAGGTTCCAGTTCGGCGGTCCCTTGAAGACGATGACGTCGCCGGGGCGGGGTGAGTCGAAGCGATAGCTGACCTTGTCGACCATGATCCGGTCACCGACACAACCGGTGCACCCGTGCAGCGTGGGCTCCATCGATTCCGAGGGGATCAGGTAGGGCCGTGCCACGAATGTCAACATGACGTAATAGAGGGCCACCGCGATCACCGCCAGCAGCGCGAATTCCCGCAGCGTGGATCGCTTGGAGCGCTCCGGCGCACCCTCGTCGGGCGCCTCATCAGGTTCGGGGACCTTCGGCGACTCGCCTTCGGGACTGTCCGGGATGCGGGTGGAGACCTTCGGCTCTGACTGGGCGGACTGGGGCTCAGATGAGTCCGTGGGATCGGTCACGAGATCAGAGTAGCCAGCGCAGATTGTCGCGCTGTAAACCGACCGGGACTGCCGCCCGGCCGTCCCGGCTCAGCGCTTTTCCTTGATCTTGGCCTTCTTGCCGCGGAGCTCGCGCAGGTAGTACAGCTTCGCGCGGCGGACATCGCCACGGGTCACCACCTCGATGTGGTCGATGTTCGGCGAATGCACCGGAAACGTCCGCTCGACGCCGACGCCGTAGCTCTCCTTGCGCACGGTGAAGGTCTCGCGGATGCCGCCGCCCTGCCGACGGATCACCGCGCCCTTGAACACCTGGATACGCTCCTTGGCGCCCTCGATGACCTTGACGTGCACGTTGATGGTGTCACCCGGGCCGAAAACCGGGATGTCGTCGCGCAGCGACGCTTGGTCGACGAAGTCCAGGCGGTTCATCTGAGAAGACACTTCCTTGCGGTCGCGGCCTGCGGCAGCAGCTCTCACCTGGATGTGAGGCAGTCGCCAAGCCGATGGGTTAGGGGCAACTAGGGCGTATCTCGCAGCAGGCAAGAAGCGGCCCGGCCGGCCTGGAACCGCTGGAGACAACTGGTCAATTGTGCCAGACAGGACGCTTGCCACGAAAATCACAGCGTCGGAGGCGGTTCGCAACGAGCCGAAAACGCTGGTGAATGGTACATATGACTGGGGCCAGAACGCGCTTCCGGACCTTGCGTGATGGCCGGGACAGGTGGCGCGATGCGGCCCGCACCCGTGCACTTGGGTGCGTCGGAGCCACGACGGAGGAGAGGAATGCGCGTTCGGCCGCTGATTTTGTTCACCGCCACAGCGGCGGTGGCGTTGATCGTGGCCGCCGGATGCGAGGCGAAGGTACAGGCCAAGGTATACAGCCTGCCGGTCTACGTCACACCCGACCGCGGTCTGCGCCAGCCGCCGCCACAGTCGGCCGAGCTCATGCTGGAGGCGGTCAAGCCACCGCAACAACCCGAACCGCAGCTGACCACCCCGGGACCGGTCGGCCTGCAGGCGCGGGTGCAGCAGGCAACCAACGAAGCCGCCGCCGGCGGAGCCGCCCTTTCGGTGGCGATCCTCGATCGCAAGACCCACCAGCTGGTCTCCACCGGCAACAGCCAGGTCATCGGCACCGCGTCGGTGGCCAAGCTGTTCATCGCAGACGACCTGCTGCTGCACGAATCGCAGGGCAGGGCCGCGCTGAGCGCGGACGACCGCCAGGCGTTGGACATCATGTTGCGGTCATCCGACGACGGCGCGGCGGAGAAGTTCTGGGGCCAGGGCGGCGAGAACGCCATCATCACCGCGGTCGCGGCGCGCTACGGGCTCACGTCGACCACCCCGCCCAGCGACGGACGCTGGTGGAACACGATGAGCACGACGACCGACCTGATCCGCTACTACGAGATGCTGCTCGACGGATCGGGCGGGCTGCCGGCGGACAAGGCGAAGGTCATCGTCGACGACCTGGCCCAGTCCACGCCGAACGGGCTCGACGGTTATCCGCAACGCTTCGGCATCCCCGACGGGCTGTACGCCGAACCGGTGGCGGTCAAGCAGGGCTGGATGTGCTGCATCGGCAGCGACTGGATGCACTTGTCGACCGGTGTGATCGGCTCGGACCGTCGCTACATCATGGTGGTGCAGTCGCTGCAGCCCTCCGACGACGCCACCGCCCGCGAGACCATCACCCGGGCGGTCAGGACGATATTTCCCGAGGGCCGGATCGACCCGCTCGGGCGCGGGCTCTAATCCTCTTGCCCGGGCGCGTCGAGCAGCTCCGGGCGGCGTTCGCGGGTGCGCTGCAGCGAGACCTCCCGGCGCCAAGCGGCGACGCGCGCGTGGTCGCCGGATAACAAGACCTCGGGAACGTCGAGCCCACGCCAGCTCGGCGGCCGGGTGTAGCTGGGCCCCTCCAGCAGTCGGTCCAGCGCCGGGGAGTGCGAATCCTCGCGATGTGATGCCGGATTGCCGAGGACGCCCTCGAGCAGGCGCACCACGGCTTCGATCATCACCACCGCCGCCGACTCCCCGCCGGGCAGGACATAGTCGCCGATCGAGACCTCCTCGACCCGCATCCGCCGGGCGGCATCTTCGATGACCCGCTGGTCGATGCCCTCGTAGCGGCCGCATGCGAACACCAGGTGCTCCTCGGCGCTCCACCGCTGGGCGTCAGCCTGAGTGAACAACGCACCGGCGGGGGTGGGAACAACCAGAACGGTTTTATCCGAACAGATCTCGTCCAGCGCTTCACCCCACACGGGGGCCTTCATCACCATCCCGGGGCCACCGCCGTACGGCGCGTCATCGACCGAGCGATGCACGTCGTGCGTCCATCGCCGCAGATCGTGCACCTGCAGGTCGACCAGCCCCGACTGAATCGCCTTGCCCGGCAACGATTGTCGCAACGGGTCCAGGAAGTTCGGGAAGATCGTGACGACGTCGATTCTCATGCCAGATCCAGCAGGCCCTCGGGCGGATCGATCTCGACACTGCGGTCGTCGAGCGACACCGACGTGACGATCGCGCCGACGAACGGCACCAGCACTTCCCCGCCGTCGCCTCGGCGCACCGCCAACAGCTCACCCCCGGCGGTGTGCAACACCTCGGCGACGACACCGACGTCCTGGCCCGTCACCGTGCGGACGTGCAGCCCTTCGAGTTGGTGGTCGTAGTAGGTGTCCGGCTCATCGATGGGGGGCAGATCATCGGAGTCGACGACGAACACGGTGCCGCGCAGCGCGTCGGCGGTGTCGCGGTCCGTCACCCCGGCCAATCGCAACAGCAGCCGCCCACCATGCTCGCGCGCGCTCTCGACGACGAAGTCACGTTCTTCACCACCGCGGGATGGCTTACCGCGCAAGGTGTTACCCGGCGCGAAGCGGGTCGCGGGGTCGTCGGTGCGGATCTCGACGACGACCTCGCCGCCGATTCCGTGCGCTTTCGCGACGCGCCCGACGGTCAACTCCAACGGAGCTCCATCAGCGGCTACTGGTCGGTGTCCACCACGTCGACGCGGATACCGCGGCCACCGATACCGGCGACCAGGGTGCGCAGCGCGGTCGCGGTGCGTCCGCCGCGACCGATCACCTTGCCCAGGTCGTCGGGATGGACGTGGACCTCGACCGTTCTGCCGCGGCGGCTGGTCACCATGTCCACCCGGACATCGTCGGGGTTGTCGACAATCCCACGGACCAGGTGCTCCACTGCGTCAACGACGACCGTGCTCACGTCAGTCAGCTTTCGGCGCTCGGCGCGGCCTGCTCGCCGCCCTCGGCGGCCGTCTCCGCCGGCGGGGCCTCGGCGGCGGTCTCCGCCGTCTCGGCGGCAGCCGCCGCCTCTGGCTCGGCGGCCTTGGCGGCCTTCTTGGCGGGCGACTTCTTCTTCGGCTTCGCGGCCTCGGTGGTGGGACCGCCCTCGGCCTCGGCCAGCGCGGCGTTGAACAGCTCGAGCTTGCTGGGCTTCGGCGGGGCGACCTTCAAGCGGCCCTCGGCGCCCGGCAAGCCCTTGAACTTCTGCCAGTCGCCGCTGATCTTCAGCAGCTTGAGGACGGGCTCGGTGGGCTGAGCACCCACGGACAGCCAGTACTGCGCGCGCTCGGAGTTGATCTCGATGAGGCTCGGGTCTTCCTTCGGGTGGTAGCGGCCGATGACCTCGATGGAGCGACCGTCGCGCCGCGTCCGCGCGTCGGCGACGGCGATGCGGTACTGGGGATTGCGGATCTTGCCAAGCCGAGTCAGCTTGATCTTCACAGCCATGGTTAAGCGGGTTCTCCTGTGTGTGTCACGCTGCAATTCAGCGATCGGGGCGGGATGCCCGGATCCGGTTTTGCCTCGCGTGTATGACCACGAAGCGATGCGTAATCGCTCGGCGGACAGCCGCCCATTGTGCCAGACCAGGGCGCCGCGCCAGAAATCCGCTCGATCACCGCCCAGATTGCCGTCATGGTCGCGTTCGGGGCGCAAGGCACAGCCATGGCGACAATCTCGGCGAAGGACGCCGAGCCGCCTACATGACCTTCTGGAAGACCTTGGTCTCGACCCGGCGGGTCATCCGCCAGCCCTCGGGCGTACGGACGAACTCGTCGTCGTACCAGAGCCCGCAGAACAACACCTGATCCTTGTCCCCACCGAGCACCATCGGGTTGAAGCAGATCACCCGCGACGAAGCCTTATCCCCGTCGATCCGCACCGAGAAGTTGCCCAGCATGTGCGCATACACCGGGAAGTTCGGCAGCACCTCAGACAGCCACTTCTTGACCTCCGGGTAGTGGCCCTCGATGCCGCCGAGGGCGGTGTAGTCGATGTAGGCGTCTTCGGTGAACACCCGGTCGAGGTCGTCGAATCGGCGCTGGTCAATGGCTGTGGAATAGTCCACCAGAAGCTGCTGGATCTCTAAGCGGTCGGAAATCTCGGCCAGGCTCAACATGCATCGGACAGTAGACGAAAATCGACGCCGAACAGGCCCGGAAGTTAGACTTTCGCCCCATGCGCAAGGTCATGGCCGCAGCCGCGGCCCTGCTCACGGTGGGGGCTTACGGTGCGACCGGTCCCACGGCCTGGGCCGACAGCATGCAGCCGGTGGGCTCGGTGCCGATCCCGGACGGCCCGGCCCAGACCTGGATCGTCGCCGATCTCGACACCGGTCAGGTGCTGGCCGGCCGCGACCAGAACGTGCCCCACCCGCCGGCGAGCACCATCAAGACGCTGCTGGCCCAGGTGGTCCTCGACTCGGTGAGCCTGGACTCCACCGTCGTGGCCGACGCGGCCGACACCCAGGTGGAATGCAATTGCGTCGGCATCAAACCGGGCCGCACCTACACCGCGCGTCAGCTGCTCGACGGCCTGCTGCTGGTCTCGGGTAACGACGCCGCCAACACGCTGGCGCACATGCTGGGCGGGCCCGACGTCACGGTCGCCAAGATGAATGCCAAGGCCGCGTCGCTCGGCGCCACGAGCACCCATGCCGCGACGCCGTCCGGGCTCGACGGGCCCGGCGGGTCCGGGGCATCGACCGCGCACGACCTGGCCGTCATCTTCCGCGCCGCGATGGCCAACCCGGTGTTCGCGCAGATCACCGCCGAGCCGTCGGCGATGTTCCCCGGCGACAACGGCGATCACCCGATCACCAACCAGGACGAGCTGTTGCAGCGCTACCCCGGCGCGATCGGCGGCAAGACCGGGTTCACCAACGCGGCTCGCAAGACCTTTGTCGGGGCCGCCGCCCGCGGTGGCCGTCGGCTGGTCATCGCGATGATGTACGGCCTGATCAAAGAGGGCGGACCGACGTACTGGGACCAGGCGGCGACGTTGTTCGACTGGGGATTCGCGCAAAGCCCGCAGTCCGGCATCGGCTCGCTGTAGCTATTGCGTTAGGCCCGCATCCGGCGCCGCCGCGGACAGCAGCGTCATCAGCATCGGGATCCGTTGCTCGGCGATCTGCGGCTGCGGCAGCACCCCCTCCACCACCGCGGCCCCGTCGAACACGTTGGTCAGCAACGCGACCAGAACCGGGAACGTTTCCTCGGGGAAGCTTTCGGCCCCGGGCAGCGTACGGGCAGCGTCGTGAATCTTCGCGGAATACTGGCGCAGCTCGGTTTGCAAAGTGGCCCTGAGCTTTTCGTCGGTGCGTGCGGCGACCAACAGTTCGTACAGCACGGCGTTGCTCGGGGCGGCGGTGATGTCGCGGAGTATCGCCAGGGCGGCTTCGAGCGCCGGCCGATCGGCCGGTATTTCGGCGACCCGCTTGGTGAAGGTCTCGAGCTGACGACGCAGCGCCTCGGACGCCGTGGCGGCCATGAAATCGCCCATCGTCTCGAAGTGCCGGAACAGGGCGCCCACCGACACCCCGGCCCGCTTGGTGATCACGGCCGCCGACGCCCGGGCGTATCCGACCTCGATGATGGTGGCGATGCAGGCGTCGAGCAGCCGTCCCACGGTCTCTTCCCGACGCTGCTGCTGGGTTCTGGCCACGTCAGCCTCCGATTTTCAGGGCGCTCCGGCCCCGGTGCCGCTGGCCCGCGCGCAGGTAGCGGCCCGATTTCACGGTCCGGCCGTAGCCGTCCGTGAACTGGCCCCCGCCCTGGCAACCCCGAAAGACGACGGCGCCGCCCACACCGGTCGCGACGACGGCGTCGTCGTTGCGATTGACCATGCGCCGCAATCCCCCGTAGAACGGCACCTCTTCCTCGTAGTAGCCCTCGACCGCTTCGTTCAGGCCGGCCGGGTCGATCACCACGAAGTCCGCGCGGTCGCCCTGCCGCAGCGTGCCGGCGTCGACGCCGAACCACTCGCCGAGTTCACCGGTCAGGCGGTGTACCGCCTGCTCGGTGGACATGAACGGCGCGCCGGCCCGGTGGGCGTCCCGGACCCGCTTGAGCAGTTTCACCGGGAAGTTGTAGAAGGCCATGTTGCGCAGGTGCGCACCGGCATCCGAGAAGCCCATGTGCACGCTGCCCTCGTTGGCGAGCGCGTTAAGCAGCTTGGGGCGGTGGTTGGCCACGACGGTCGTCCACCGGACGTTACGTTCGCCGTTCTCGACGAGCACGTCCAGAAACGCGTCGAGCGGGTGCAGCTTGCGCTCGTCGGCGATGGCCCCAAAGCTCTTGCCTATCAACGACTTATCGGGGCACTCGACGATTACCGCGTCGTGGAAGTCGCGGTGCCACAGCGACGGTCCGAGTTTGATCCGGTCGAACTCCTTGCGGAACTTCCGGCGGTATTCCTTGTCGGCCAGTAACTCGTTGCGCTCCAACTGGTCCCGCAGGTGCAGGGCGGCCGTTCCGGCGCCGAACTCCTCGAAGACCGGCAGATCGATTCCGTCGGAGTACAACTCGAACGGCACCGGCAGATGCTGGAATCGCACGCTGGCGCCGAGCAGCTTGTTCAGCAAGCGGGTCCCCGGGCCGAAGACGTATACCGACAGCGGCATCGACTTGGCATCGGCGGATACCAGCATGCTCATGCGAACACCCTTGCCGCGGTTGAGGATCCGGCTGCTGGCCAGGAAGAAAAGCATGCCGGACGACGGCTTCGCCACGTTGGGCGCGCTCTGCAGCATGCGGCCGCGCTTGCGCAGCACCTTGATGAGCCTGCGGCGCTCGCGCCAGGTCGCGAAGGTGGACGGCAGCGCCCGCGACCGGAAGCGCTCACCGTCGAGCTTGTCGATGGCCGCGTCCATTCCCGACATGCCGAGCACCCCGGCGTCGAGCGCCTCCTCGAGCAGGGCCGCCATCTGCTCCAGCTCGGCGGCGGTGGGCGAGACAGTGGCGTCAGTGGCCCGATCGAGCCCGAGCACCGCGGTCCGCAGGTCCGAATGGCCAAGCAGCGAGCCGATATTCGGCCCGAGTGGCAGGGCGTCGATCGCCTCGATGTATTCGGCCGCGGTGGACCACGTCTTGTCCTGCAGGGCGCCGTAGACGAATTCGCGGGGCACGGCCTCGACGCGGCTGAAGAGGTCGGCGGCGTCCTCGGAGCTGGCGTAGACCGTCGACAACGAGCAGTTCCCGAGCAACACGGTGGTGACACCGTGCCGCACGGACTCCCGCAGACCCGGGTCCAGCAGCACCTCGGCGTCGTAGTGGGTGTGCACGTCGATGAAGCCGGGCACGATCCACTTGCCGGCCGCGTCGATCACCTCGGGGCAGCCCGTCTCGTCCAGCGGCCCGTCCGACACAGTGGCCACGACGCCGTCGCGGATACCCAGCGTGCGGGTCTGCGGCGCGCTGCCGGTGCCGTCGAACCACAGGCCTTCGCGAATGATCACGTCGTAAGCCACTTTTGCCTCCAGTTGTCGTGGTGACTTGGACCGTAACATAGATAGCAAGCACTCGCAATCTTTTCCGGAATTCGGCGTGTCAGCCCCGTGAACAGGCCCGATTCCGGACTACGTCGGCGGGCGGAACGCCTTGCCGCGCAGAATCACCAGGTCCGGACGGTGCAGCGCGGCCGGGCCCGACCGCGGATCGTCCGCGTAGCACAGCAGGTCGGCGGACGCGCCGTGATCCAGCCCGGGGCGGCCCAGCCAGCGACGGGCGTCCCAGCACCCCGCGCCCAACGCATCGGTCGGGCTCATTCCGAGGCCCTTGAGCGCTTCGATCTCGTCGGCGATGCGCCCGGGCGCGACCATGGTGCCGGCGTCACTGCCGGCGTAGATCGGCACGCCCGCATCACGGGCCGCGGCGATCCGCGATAGGCCGCGCGCATGCAGGTCGCGCATGTGAGCGGCGTAGGTCGGATACTTCGCGGCGGCGGCGTCGGCGATACCCGGGAAATTCTCGACGATGTTGACCAGCGTGGGGACCAAGACGGTTCCGTGCTCGAGCATCAGCGCGATGGTGTCATCGGTGAGGCCGGTGCCGTGTTCGATGCAGTCGATGCCGGCCTTGACCAGCCCCGGCAGCGCGTCCTCACTGAAGACGTGCGCGGTGACCCGGGCGCCATGAGCGTGTGCGGTGTCGATCGCGGCCTTGAGCACGTCGTCGGACCACAGCGGGGCGAGGTCGCCGACGCTGCGATCGATCCAGTCGCCGACCAGCTTGATCCAGCCATCGCCGCGCCGCGCCTCTTCCGCCACCGCCTCGGGCAGTTGCCACTCGTCTTCCAGCTCGCGTGAGAAACCCGCCGCATACCGCTTGGGCCGGGCCAGATGTTTTCCGGCCCGGATGATGCGCGGCAGGTCCTCGTGGTCGTCGAGGCTGCGGGTGTCGGTGGGTGAGCCGCAGTCTCGCAACAGCAGCGCACCGACGTCGCGTTCGATCTCGGCCTGGGCGATCGCCTCGTCGAGCGGAATCTCGCCGTGCTCGCCGAGCCCGACGTGGCAGTGCGCGTCCACCAGGCCGGGGATGATCCAGCCCTGAAAACCAGATGAGCCGAAGACGGTGTCGGCCCCCGCGACCGGTTCGGTGCTGATGCGCCCGTCGACGATCCACAGCTCGATTGGGGTCTCGTCCGGCAGCCCGACACCTCGCACGTGCATGCGCACGGCGGGTTAGTTTTGTCCGGTCCGATGGTGACGACCCGCTTCGCCCGGTCCCCCGCAAGCGGGAGGTGCCCCCACCGCCGCGCTCGCGATCGTCACGGCTTGCCTGGGAACTTGAGTTTGGACAGGTCGAAGTCCGCCAGCCCGGGCGGCAGCTCGTTGAGGCCTTCGGGCATATGCGAGAGGTCGGGGAACCCGGCCGGCATGCCCGGCATTCCGGCGCCGAGCGGGTTCCTGGCCTTGGGCGGCGTCGGGCCGCGCCCGCCCTTCTTGCCCTTCTTCCCCTTGCCGCCCTTGGCCTTTCGGGTCGCCGACTTGCGACCCATGCCGGGGATGCCCATGCCGCCGAGCATCGACGACATCATCTTGCGGGCCTCGAAGAAGCGGTCCACCAGCTGGTTCACCTCGGACACCGAGACGCCGGACCCGTTGGCGATGCGCAGCCGCCGCGACGCGTTGATGATCTTCGGGTCGGCCCGCTCTTGGGGCGTCATGCCGCGGATGATGGCCTGCAGGCGGTCGAGCTGCTTGTCGTCGACCTGGGCCAGCGCGTCCTTCATCTGTCCGGCCCCGGGCAGCATGCCCAGCAGGTTGCCGATCGGACCCATCTTGCGGATGGCGAGCATCTGCTCGAGGAAGTCCTCCAGCGTCAGCTCACCGGTGCCGATCTTGGCGGCGGCGGCCTCGGCCTGCTCGGCGTCGAAGACCTGCTCGGCCTGTTCGATCAGGCTCAGCACGTCGCCCATGCCCAGGATGCGGCCGGCCATCCGGTCGGGGTGGAAGACGTCGAAGTCCTCGAGCTTCTCGCCGGTGGAGGCGAAAAGGATTGGGACGCCTGTCACCTCACGAACGGACAACGCGGCACCACCGCGGGCGTCACCGTCGAGCTTGGTCAAGACCACCCCGGTGAAACCGACGCCCTCGCGGAACGCCTCCGCGGTGTTGACGGCGTCCTGACCGATCATCGCGTCCAGGACGAAGAGGACTTCGTCGGGATTGACGGCGTCGCGGATGGCCGCGGCCTGGGCCATCAGTTCGTCGTCGATGCCCAGCCGGCCGGCGGTGTCGACGATGACGACGTCGTGGTGCTTCGCCCGGGCTTCGGCGAGACCGGCGGCCGCGACGGCGACCGGGTCGCCCGGGCCCGACTCGGGGGACTCGCCGGGATGGGGCGCGAACACCGGCACCCCGGCGCGCTCACCGACGACTTGCAGCTGGTTCACCGCGGCGGGCCGCTGCAGGTCGCACGCCACCAGCAGCGGGGTATGCCCCTGGCCGCGCAGCCAGGCGGCCAGCTTGCCGGCCAGCGAGGTCTTGCCGGAACCCTGCAGGCCGGCGAGCATCACCACGGTCGGCGGCGTCTTGGCGAAGGCCAGCTGGCGGGTCTGCCCACCCAGGATGCCGATGAGTTCTTCGTTGACGATCTTGACGACCTGCTGCGCCGGGTTGAGGGCACCGGAGACCTCGGCGCCCCGGGCGCGGTCCTTGATCCGGGTGACGAACGCGCGCACCACGGGCAACGACACGTCGGCTTCCAGCAGCGCCAGCCGGATCTCGCGGGTGGTGGCCTCGATGTCGGCGTCGGTCAGTCGACCCTTGCCGCGTAGTCCCTGAAGTGCACCGGTCAACCGGTCGGACAGTGATTCGAACACCCCGCCAGCCTAGTGGAGCCCTGCGAGGCGGGCCCGCCGCCGCCCATCGACCACGACACTGCAACTTCGCACACCACACGCCGACAAAGGTGTGCGTAGTTTCAGTCTCGCCGAGACGGCGGGCGGTTTGAATGGTCCAGCGAACCAAGACGCCGCCGAACGAGGTGAAGCTCATGCTCGAGGTGATCGACAAGGGATCCTGCAGCCAAGACCATCCGGTGCCGCTGCTGTTCGTGCACGGCGGCTGGCACGGCGCGTGGTGCTGGGAGCACTTCCTGGACTTCTTCGCCGGCGCGGGCTACCGCGCGGTCGCGATGAGCCTGCGGGGACATGGCGCCAGTCCGACGGCCAAGCCGCTGCACAAGGTCTCCATCGCCGACTACATCGAGGACCTCCGCTCGGTGGCCGACGAACTGGGCGGCGACCCCGTGCTGATCGGCCATTCGCTGGGCGGCTTCGTCATCCAGCGCCACCTCGAAACGCGCGGCGCCCCGGCGGCGGTCCTGGTGGGCTCCGTGCCGCCGCAGGGCGTGCTCAGGCTGGCGGTGCGCGTCTGGCGTCGCCGACCGTCGATGACGATGGGAGCCTGGGCCGACCCCACGCTGCTGAAGTTCCTCGCCACCCCGACCCTTACCCGCGAGTACCTCTTCTGCGCCGACACGCCCGAGGCGGTGGTCCAATCCTGCATGCAGCGCGCCGGAGCCGAGAGCATCCGCGCCGCCATGACCGATCCGATGGTCCGCCGCGTCAGAACCCGTCGGGTGACCACGCCGATCCTGGTCCTCGGCGCCGAGTACGACGGCTTCGTCAGCGTCGGCGATGTGCGGGCCACGGCGCGCGCCTACCGGACCGAGCCGGAATTCTTCCCGATGGGCCACAACATGATGCTCGAGCCGGGGTGGGCTGACGTCGCGCAACGCATCCACCGCTGGCTGCAGACCCGCGACCCCGCGGGCATGCCACGGTAACCGCATCCGAGTCGTTACTGCGCCGAAAAGCGTTGGCGTGCTAGATTTCACAGCCACCGCTTCACCACTCTGGCTGCGTCGACAATTACAACAAACGGGGGGAAATGTCCGTGCAACCGCTCGCTCGCACGGAGTCTCCCGTCGACGACAGCGGCCGCGCGCTGCGGGGTTGGCAGCGCCGGGCGTTGGTGAAATACCTGGCCGGCCAACCGCGCGATTTCCTGGCCGTGGCGACCCCGGGATCCGGGAAGACGACGTTCGCCTTGCGGGTGGCCGCCGAATTGCTGAGCCAGCGCGTCGTCGAGCAGATCACGGTCGTCGTGCCCACCGAGCACCTCAAGGTGCAGTGGGCCCAGGCCGCGGCACGGCACGGCATCGCGCTGGACCCGAAGTTCTCCAACTCCCATGCCCTGATGTCGGGCGAGTACCACGGCGTGATGGTCACCTACGCTCAGGTCGCGGCGCATCCGACGCTGCACCGCGTGCGCACCGAGCAGCGCAAGACGTTGGTGGTCTTCGACGAGATCCACCACGGCGGTGACGCCAAGACCTGGGGCGACGCCATCCGCGAGGCTTTCAGCGATGCCACGCGCCGGCTCGCCTTGACGGGCACGCCCTTTCGCAGCGACGACAGCCCCATCCCCTTCGTGCCCTACGAATCGGGCGCCGACGGGGTGCGCCGTTCGCAGGCCGACCACACCTATGGCTACGCCGAGGCTCTTGCCGACGGGGTGGTCCGGCCGGTGGTGTTCCTGGCCTACTCCGGGGAGGCGCGGTGGCGGGACAGCGCCGGCGAGGAGCACGCCGCGCGGCTGGGCGAGCCGCTGACCGCCGAGCACACGGCGCGGGCCTGGCGCACGGCGCTCGACCCGGCCGGCGAATGGATGCCCGCGGTGATCGCGGCCGCCGACCAGCGGCTGCGCCAGAAACGCGAGCACGTGCCCGACGCCGGCGGCATGATCATCGCCTCGGACCGCACCGCGGCCCGCGCCTACGCGACCCTGCTCACGAGGCTGACCTCGGAGGCACCGACGGTGGTGCTGTCCGACGATCCCGGATCGTCCGCGCGCATCAGCGAATTCGCCGCAGGCACCAGCCGGTGGCTGGTGGCGGTGCGCATGGTCTCCGAAGGCGTCGACGTGCCCCGGCTCTCGGTCGGCATCTACGCCACCGGCGCCTCCACTCCCCTGTTCTTCGCGCAGGCCATCGGCCGCTTCGTGCGATCGCGCCGGCCGGGCGAGACCGCCAGCATCTTCCTGCCGTCGGTGCCGAATCTGCTGCAGCTCGCCAGCGAGCTGGAGGCCCAGCGCAACCACGTGCTGGGGGAACCGCACCGCCCCGACGACGATCCCCTCGACGGTGATCCCGCCATCAGGACGCAGACCGAAAAGACCGAAATCGACAACGGCTTCACCTCACTGGGCGCCGACGCGGAACTGGATCAGGTCATCTTCGACGGGTCGTCGTTCGGCACCGCCGCGCCGGCTGGAAGCGACGAAGAGGCCGACTACCTCGGCATCCCGGGGCTGCTCGACGCCGATCAGATGCGGGCGCTGCTGCACCGCCGGCAGGACGAGCAGCTCCAGCGACGGGCCGCACAGGGTGCGCCGGCCGCGGTGTCGGGCTCGCCGTCGATGCATGGCCAGCTGCGCGAGCTGCGTCGCGAGCTCAACACATTGGTGTCGGCCACCCATCACCGCACCGGCAAGCCGCACGGCTGGATTCACAGCGAACTTCGCCGTCGTTGCGGGGGGCCGCCGATCGCCGCCGCGACCCGCGAGCAGATCCAGGACCGTATCGAGGCCCTGCGGCGACTCAACGCCGAGCACGCCTGACCCTCTAGTCGCCGACCGGCTCCTGGAGCACCTCGACCGCGGGGCCGCCCAGCACGGCGAGCAGGTTCTGCTCGATCGCGGCTCGCGCGTCGTGCTCGCCGTGAGCCGGCACCGTCACGCAGAAGACGTCGGCCGCGGTCGACCCGAACGTGTTGACCTTGGCCCAGGCGATGTCCGCCCCCGCGCGTTCCAGCGCACGGGTCAACAGCGCGAGCAGACCCAACCGATCCATGGCGCGGACTTCGAAGATCAACTGGCCGGCAGTCGCCGCGTCGAGCCACAGGATGCGCGGCGGGGCGGTCGACCGGGTGACGGGCACTCCGGCCTGAATCTCGCCGGCCCGCGCGGTCGCGGCGCTGACGGCGTCGCTGTCTTTCCGCTCCAGCGTGCCGAGGACATCGAGGTCGCCGGCCAGGGCGCCGTTGAATTGCTGACGCAGCAGGCCTGATTCGGGCGGCGAGCCGAAAACCGGAGATGCGACGAACTCGACGATCGCGACGCCGTCGTGAATGTTCGCCAATGCCGAATGGATTCGCAGGGAGTTCACCGCCAGCACCGCCGCGGCTTTCGACACCAGGGCGCGCTGGTTCGGCGCGAGCATCACCGCGGTCAAGCGCTCCCGGTCGCCGGGATGCAGCTCCACGTGCACCCCGCGGCCGGCCGCCAGCGAAAGATAGTGGGGCGCAATCGGTTCCGCCTCTGGGAGTGGCTCGCCCGCCATCACCAGGCGGCAGCGACGGACCAGGTCGTCGATCAACGACGCCTTCCAGTCGCTCCACACCCCGGGCCCGGTGGCCTTCGAATCCGCCTCGGCCAGGGCGTGCAGCAGTTCGAGCAGTTGCGGGTCGCCGCGCAGGGCCGTGGCCACCGACTCGATGGTCTTGGGGTCGTTGAGGTCGCTTCGGGTGGCCGTTATCGGCAGCAGGAGGTGGTGGCGGACCATGCCCGCGAGCGTGTCGGTGTCCTGGGCCGACAGCCCCAGCCTGTTGCCGATCGGGATCGTCAATTCCGCGCCGAGCACACAGTGGTCCGAGCCGCGCCCCTTGCCGATGTCGTGCAGCAGCGCGCCGAGCGCGAGCAGGTCAGATCGCGCCACGCGGGTGGTGAGTGGGGCCGCGTTGACGGTGGTTTCGACGATGTGCCGGTCGACGGTCCACTTGTGCGAGACGTCGCGCGGGGGAAGGTCACGCACCGCATCCCATTCCGGGAAGAGGCGGCCCCACAGCCCGGTGCGGTCCAGCGACTCGATCGTGTTCACCGCCGTCGGCCCGGCCAGCAACACGACCAGCAAGTCGTCCAGCGCCTCCCGCGGCCATGGCGACGGTAAGTCCGGGACGCTGTCGGCGAGTCGTTTGAGCGTGCCGGCGCCGATCGGCAGCCCCGTGTCCGCCGACGCGGCGGCGACTCGCAACACCAGGCCGGCATCGGTCTGGGGTTGGGCGTCGCGGGCGAGCACCACCTCGCCGTCGTACTCGACCACCCCCTCGTCCAACGGTCGCCGCTTCGGGCGCCGCACCAGGGCGGTGAGGCCGCGTCGGGGCAACGCGTTCTGCGCGGTCCGCAGGCCGGTTTCGGCGTGGTATGCGATGGTGCGGCTGACGCTGGAGAGCATGCGGGACAACGCAAATCGATCCCCGACGCCCAACGCGGCGCTGACCTCGTCGGCGAACTGCGCCAGCAGTTGATCGAGTCCGCGCTTGGAGACCCGGTGTAGTTCGGTGCGGACGTCGAGCAGCGTCAGATATGCCGCGTCCAGCGAGCCGCCCGGTGCGTCCGGATGGCCCATCCCGTGGCGGTCGATCAGCTGCGCGACGCCCAGCGCGTCGAGCAGCTGGACGTCGCGCAGCCCGCCGCGCCCCGACTTCAGGTCCGGCTCGGCTCGCTGCGCGATCCGCCAACACCGTTGCCAGCGTTCATATGTCATGGCGACGAGCTCGTCCATGCGGGACCGAATCGCGCTGCGCCACTGGCGTCGCGCCCCGTCGATCAGCTCCGCCGACAGCCGGTCGTCCCCGGCGATGTGGCGCGCGTCCAGCATGCCCAGCGCCGCCACCAGATCGCTGTTGGCGACGCCCAGGGCCCCGGACACCGTCCGCACGCTGTGGTCAAGCCGAACGTTGGCGTCCCACAACGGATACCACAACCCGTCGGCGACCCGCTGCAGCTCCGCGTCGGATTGATTGTCGTGCAACAGCATCAGGTCGAGATCGGAATACGGCAGCAGCTCGCGGCGGCCCAGGCCGCCGACTCCGACGATCGCGAAACCGCTGCCGTCGGTGATGCCGATCTCGCCGGCCTTGGCGGCCAGCCAGGATTCGTGAAGCTCCAGCCAGGCCTTCCGGAGCTCCGCTGCACCGAGGTGACTGCCCTCCGAAAGCAGTTGGCGCCGCGAGGCAGCCAAATCGGCTGCCCCGCCGGCGCTTCCTGTCCCCGCTTCAGATGACCTGTCGGATGGGCTTGTCATACCCTCCCGGCCCGTCCGGCCTGGTTCAGCAATGTGCGGCTAGGAGTCAGAGGGCATCGGTTCCGCGTTCACCCGTGCGCACCCGCACAATGGTTTCCACGGGGGTGACCCAGACCTTGCCGTCACCGATCTTGCCGGTGCGCGCCGCCCGGACGATGCTGTCCACGACCTTGTCCACGAGGGAATCGTCGATCACGACCTCGATTCGCACCTTCGGCACGAAATCCACCGAGTATTCGGCACCCCGGTAAACCTCGGTGTGGCCCTTCTGCCGGCCGTAGCCCTGGACTTCGCTGACCGTCAGCCCCAGGACGCCCGCGTCCTCGAGGCTGGTCTTCACGTCATCGAGGGTGAACGGCTTCACGATTGCGGTGACTAGCTTCATGCCTGCTCTGCCTCCACCTTGTCGCCCACTCGGTCCTCCTCCAGCCCGTTTCGGTCGTCCACGGGAACCCGCGCCGCCGGCAGGACGGATCCTTGCCCACCGATCGTGCCGAAATCGTAACCGCTCTCCGCGTGCTCCGATTCGTCGATGCCGGTTGATTCTTCCTCAGCCCCGACACGCAACCCGATCGTGTACTTCAGGATCAAGGCCAGGATCAGCGTGACGATGCCCGAGTAGAAGAGGACGGCGAAGGCGCCGACCGCCTGCCGTTCCAGCTGGGCCCAGCCGCCGCCGTAGAACAACCCCTTCGACACCCCGACCACGCCGTTGATCGCCGGGGACTCGGGCGCGGCGAGCAGGCCCACCAGCAGGGTGCCCGTCAGACCGCCGATCATGTGCACCCCGACGACGTCGAGCGAGTCGTCGTAGCCGAACCTGAACTTCAGTCCGACCGCCAGCGCACACACCACCCCGGCCACCGCGCCGACCACCAACGCGCCGAGCACGTTGACCGACGAGCAGGACGGCGTGATCGCGACCAGTCCCGCGACGATGCCCGACGCCGCTCCCAGCGTCGTGGGCTTGCCGTCGCGGATGCGCTCGGTGAGCAACCAACCCAGCATGGCCGTGGCCGTCGCGATGGTGGTGGTCATGAACGTGGTACCGGCGGAGCCATTCGAGCTGGTCGCCGAACCGGCGTTGAACCCGAACCAGCCGAACCACAGCAAGCCCGCACCGAGCATCACGAAGGGCAGGTTGTGCGGCCGGAACAGCGTGGTGGGCCACCCGCGGCGCTTGCCCAGGACGATCGCCAGCGCCAGGCCGGCCACACCGGAGTTGATATGGACTGCTGTCCCTCCGGCGAAGTCGATGGCGTGCAGCTTGTTGTTGATCCAGCCGCCGTGCTCGGACGCGAACCCGTCGGCGGCGAAGACCCAGTGCGCGACCGGGAAGTAGACCAGCGTCGCCCACAGCCCGGCGAAGACCAGCCAAGCGGTGAACTTGAGCCGATCGGCCACCGCACCCGAGATCAGCGCGACGGTGATGATCGCGAACATCAGCTGGAAGGCCACGAACACGGTCGCGGGCATGGTGCCGGCCAACGGGATGTCGACCTGCGTGACGCCCTTGCTCGGGTCAGCCTTGACGGCGTTGCCGCCGATAAGCTTTGCCAGGCCCCAGTAATCGGTCGGGTTTCCTACGACGCCGCCCCTGTCGTCACCGAACGACATCGAGTAGCCGTAGAGCACCCAGAGCACGGTCACCACGCCCATGGCGCTGATGCTCATCATGATCATGTTGAGCACGCTTCTGGTGCGCACCATGCCGCCGTAGAAGAACGCAAGACCCGGCGTCATCAACAGCACAAGCGCGGAACTCGCCAACATCCAGGCGGTATCGCCGGTATCTGGTTGGCCCAATTGCGGGAATGCCACTCGCTCACCTCCGGTCGGACATGAATGGCCGTCAGGCGACGCCTGTGGCCTGCGAGAACCATGCTCAATGGTTGTTTCCGCAGTGGGGCCGCCGTGTTTCGGCGGTATTAACGTCGCGCTCGCCGTGTAAGGGCTCTCAGCCGAGCAGGGCGTCGACGAAGGCGCCCGGCTCGAACGGCGCGAGATCGTCGGGACCTTCCCCGAGCCCGACCAGCTTCACCGGTACCCCGAGTTCCTGTTGGACCCGGAATACGATGCCCCCCTTGGCCGTACCGTCCAGCTTGGTCAGCACCGCGCCGGTGATCTCGACGACCTCGGCGAACACCCGCGCCTGGGCCAGTCCGTTCTGTCCGATGGTGGCGTCGAGCACCAGCAGCACCTCGTCGACCGCGGCGCGTCGGGTTACCACGCGTTTAACCTTGTCGAGCTCGTCCATCAGCCCGACCTTGGTGTGCAGCCGGCCTGCGGTGTCGATCAGCACCACGTCGGCGCCCGACGCGATGCCCTTGTCGACGGCGTCGAACGCCACCGACGCCGGGTCGGCGCCTTCGGGCCCGCGCACCACCTCCGCGCCCACCCGGGACGCCCAGGTTTGCAGTTGATCGGCGGCCGCGGCCCGGAAGGTGTCGGCGGCGCCGAGTACGACGCGACGTCCGTCGGCCACCAGCACCCGGGCCAATTTGCCTACGGTGGTGGTCTTTCCGGTGCCGTTCACGCCGACGACCAGCAGCACCGACGGGTGGTCATCGTGCGGCAACGCGCGGATCGAGCGGTCCATGTCGGGATGCAGCTCCCGGATCAGCACGTCGCGCAGTACGGCCTTCGCGTCGGCCTCGGTGCGCACATCGCTGCCGGCCAGGCGCGCGCGCAGCTGCGCCATCACCGACTCGGTGACCACTGGGCCGAGGTCGGCGACCAGCAGGGTGTCCTCGACGTCCTGCCAGGCGTCTTCGTCCAGGTCGCCGCCGCCGATCAGGCCCAGCACGCTGCGTCCCAACGCGTTCTGCGACCTGGCCAGCCGGCCGCGAAGGCGCTCGAGGCGGCCTTCGGGCGGCGCGATGGCCTCGATCTCGGGGGCCGCGGGCGGCGGCTCAGGGGCCGGCGGTTGCGGGGGCGCCGGTGCTACCGGCGGCGGGGCGGGGGTCTCCAGCGTCTCCGGTTCGGGGAGCTCGACCTCCGAGATGGTGCGCCGCGGCGCGTCGCGAGGAATGGTGGCGTCGTCGCCCACCGCGGGCAGGCCCGTGGTGTCGAGCCGATCGGCCGTTGCGGTCTGGCTGAAGGTGATGCCGGACGACGCGGTGTAGCCGCCCGAGCGGTCGATCGTGCCGGGCTCCGGCTTGGCCGTGAAGGTGATCCGTCGGCGTCGGTACCGCGCCAGCCCCAGGACCAGCACCGCGATAACAACCAGGACAGCGACGACCGCGATGGCGATCCAAAGACCTTGGGACACGCTGACATTGTTTCAGGGGCGCGGCGCCGCGCGGTCGGCGCGGGGTCTGCGCCGCTACGAAGACTGCGAGACCAGCTGCTCCACCTGCTGCCCCCGCATCCGCTGGGAGATCACCGCGGTGATGCCGTCGCCCTGCATGGTCACGCCGTACAGTGCGTCGGCGACCTCCATCGTCGGCTTCTGGTGCGTGATGATGATCAGCTGCGACCGGGCTCTCAGCAGCTCGAACAGGCTGATCAGCCGGCGCAGGTTGGTGTCGTCGAGCGCGGCCTCCACCTCGTCCATGATGTAGAACGGCGACGGGCGGGCGCGGAAGATGGCCACCAGCATCGCCACCGCCGTCAGCGCCTTCTCGCCACCGGACAGCAACGAGAGCCGGGTGATCTTCTTGCCGGGCGGACGGGCCTCCACCTCGATGCCGGTCGTGAGCATGTCGTCCGGGTCGGTGAGCCGCAGCCGGCCCTCGCCGCCGGGGAACAGCACGGTGAAGACTTCGGAGAATTCGCGTTCCACGTCGACGAAGGCGTCGCTGAACACCTGCAGGATGCGGGCATCGACGTCGGCGACGACGTCGAGCAGGTCTTTGCGGGCCGCCTTGACGTCCTCGAGCTGCGTGGACAGGAAGTTGTAGCGCTCCTCCAGCGCGGCGAACTCCTCCAGCGCCAGCGGGTTGACCCGGCCCAGCTCCGCGAGTTCCCGCTCGGTGCGTTTGGCCCGCCGCTCCTGGGTGGCCCGGTCATAGGGCATCGGAGCGGGCGCGACCACTTGCTCACCGCGTTCCCGCGCCTGCTCGAATTCGGCCATCTCGAGCTCGGTGGGCGGCAGGGCCACGTCCGGGCCGTACTCGGCGATCAGGTCGGGCGGCGCCATGCCGAACTGCTCGAGCACCATCTGTTCCAGCTGCTCGATGCGCATCGCCGCCTGCGCGTTGGCCACCTCGTCGCGGTGCAGCGAGTCGGTGAGGGTGGCCACCCGGGCGCTCAGCGCGTTCACCTCTTCGCGCACCGCCGCCATCGCCGTCGCGCGCTCCTGGCGTTCGGCCGCCAGCGCGTCGCGGATCTTCGACGCCGCCGCGACCACCCGGTCCAGCCGCTGCGCCAGCAGCCGGCCGGCGTCGGCCACCGCGGCGGCGACGGCGGCCGCGCGCAGCCGCGCCTCGCGCGCCTGTTGAGCCCGCAGCCGCGCCTCGCGTTCGGCGGCCGCGGCACGGCGCAGCGAATCCGCGCGCCCGCGCACCGCATTGGCCCGCTCCTCGGCGGTTCGCACCGACAGCCGGGCCTCCACCTCGGCACTGCGGGCGGCCTCCGCGGCGGCGGCGATCCGCTGACGGACCTCCGCATGGTCGGGCCTTTCCGCGTCCACGTGCTGCGTCTCTTGAGCGTTGCGCAGCCGGTTTTCCAGCTCGGTGACTTCCTCGAGCGTCTGCGCGCGACCGGATTCGAGCTCCTCGCGCTGCCGCAGCAGCCTGCTCCACTCGTCTTCGGTCGTGCGGGCTTCCTGCCCGAGCCGGCCCAGCTGCTCGTACATCGCCGAGATCGCGGTGTCGGATTCGTTCAGCGCAGCCAATGCCTGTTCGGCGGAGTCCTGGCGGGCGGCCTGCTCGGTCAGCGCGCCCGAGAGCGCCGCCGTCAACTGGGCGACCTGCGACTCCGCGGCGGCCAGCTCGCTGCCGGCCTTGTCGATTTCCGAAGTCACCTCGAGCGTGGACAACTTGCGGTCGGAGCCCCCGCTCACCCAGCCCGCGCCCACCAGGTCGCCGTCGACCGTGACCGCGCGCAACTGCGGTCGCGCCGCCACCAGCTCGAGCGCCTGATCCAGGTCGTCGACCACCGCGACCCCCGAGAGCATCGCCGCGATGGCACCGCGCAGCCGCGCGGGCGCCTCGATCAGGTCCAGCGCCCACAGGGCGGTGCCCGGCAGGGGGTCACGCGCCGCGGGGTGGTCGGCGGGCCAGTCGCCGAGCACCAGCGCCGCGCGGCCGCCGTCGGCCTGTTTGAGGGCGGCAACGGCGGACCGGGCCGCGCCGAAGCTTTCGGCGGCCAGCGCGTCCGCCGCCGACCCCAGCACCGCGGCCAGCGCCGCCTCATAGCCGGAGCGGACCTTGACCAGCTTGGCGATCGGCCCGAAAAGCCCTGCCTGAGAATGATTTTCGGTAAGCCAGGCCGCGCCGTCCTTGCGCTCCAGCCCGACCGACAGCGCGTCGATGCGGGCCCGCAGCGAGGCCACCCGGCGTTCGGCGTCGCGTTCGGCGGATTGCAGTTCGACGACGCGTGCGTCGGCCAACCGCAACGCGGCGACGGTCCGCTCGTGGTGCTCGTCCAGACCCACCTCGCCCTGGTCGAGTTCGCCGACGCGTCCCTGCACGGTTTCGAATTCCGCCTTGGACTGCTGCGCGCGGGCGGCGGCCTGTTCGATGCGTTCGGACAGCCGCGCCACGCTGTCGTCGATCGATTCGACGCGCGCCCGCATGGTCTCCACCTGACCGGCCAGCCGCGCCAGGCCCTCCCGCCGGTCCGCCTCGGCGCGCACCGCAGCGAGGTGGGCCCGGTCGGCCTCGGCGGCCTCGCGTTCGCGCTCGCCCAGTTCGGCGCGGGCGGCATCGAGGCGCGTGCGCGTCTCGGCCAATTCGGCCAGCAACTGCCGCTCGGCGACGGCCACCCGCTCGGCCTCGGCTTCCAGCTCTTCAGGCTTTCTGGGGTCGTTTTCGCTGGTCGGTGCGGTTTCCACGTCGAGATGGTGCGCGCGTTCGCTGGCGATGCGGACCGTCGCGGCCACCCGTTCGGCCAGCGCGGACAGCCCGAACCAGGTGTGCTGGACGGATTCGGCGCGAACCGACAATTCGGCCACCGCCGCCTCGTGCGCGGTGAGCTCCTCGGACGCCACGGCCAGGCGAGCGGCGGCCTCGTCGTGCTCGCGCCGGATGGCGGCCTCGGCCTCGAAGATGGCGTCGCGCTGCACCTGCCGGCTGACCAGATCGTCGGCGGCCAGCCGCAACCGGGCGTCGCGCAGGTCGGCCTGGATGGTCTGGGCGCGACGGGCCACCTCGGCCTGGCGGCCCAGCGGTTTGAGCTGGCGGCGCAGCTCGGTGGTCAGATCGGTGAGCCGGGCCAGGTTTGCCGACATCGCGTCGAGTTTGCGGAGGGCCTTCTCCTTGCGCTTGCGGTGCTTGAGCACGCCGGCGGCCTCTTCGATGAAGGCGCGACGGTCTTCGGGTCGGGACTGCAGGATCTCGTCGAGCTTGCCCTGCCCCACGATGACGTGCATCTCGCGGCCGATCCCGGAATCGCTCAACAGCTCTTGCACATCCATCAAACGGCAACTGGCACCGTTGATTTCGTATTCGCTGGCGCCGTCACGAAACATGCGGCGGGTGATCGACACCTCGGAGTATTCGATCGGCAGCGCGTTGTCGGAGTTGTCGATGGTGACGGTGACTTCGGCGCGGCCCAGCGGGGCCCGCGACGAGGTGCCGGCGAAGATGACGTCTTCCATCTTGCCGCCGCGCAGGGTCTTTGCTCCCTGCTCCCCCATCACCCAGGCCAGGGCGTCGACGACGTTGGATTTGCCGGAACCGTTGGGCCCGACGACCGCGGTGATGCCCGGCTCGAAACGCAGAGTCGTCGGCGATGCGAAGGACTTGAAGCCCTTCAGCGTCAGACTCTTGAGGTACACGGCGAGCCAGACTACCGCTCAAATCGCCCGTGCTGCCCGCACCGAGGGGTGTCGCCCGGTTCGAAATACGGCCCCTGAACACAGTCGACGCACTGGCCACAGTGACCACATCAGTCACGGGAACGGAAGCGATGTCGGGCGCTGAATCGTGATAGCGCCCGCGCCATCACGTTCGTCAGCGCTCGACGAAGCCTTCGTACCGTTCCTGCGGCTGCGACCAGTCGGCGACGACCTTCTCGACGCGGCCCGGCCTGGACGGCCACGACTCGCCGCCTTCCAGCAGCGTCAGCAGCTTCTCGCCGGCCTCGCGCGGCCCCTGAGCGACCACCAGGACGCGGCCGTCGGCTTGGTTGGCCGCGTAACCCGTCAGGCCCAGCTCGAGCGCCCGGCAGCGCGTCCACCAGCGAAAGCCGACGCCCTGGACCGTCCCGTGCACCCAGGCGGTGAGCCGGACGTCAGGATCCGACATCGGCGACCTTGAAATCGACCTGCGTGCCGGCTTTCAGCGTGCGCCCCACCGTGCAGACCAGGTCGATCGCCCGATCGACCACCACCATCAGCCGCTCCTTCTCCTCCGAGGAGAGTCCGGACAGGTCGAGCTCGAGCGTCTCTTCAAGGAGTGGATAGACCTCGTTCTCGCGGTCGGCGTCCCCGGACACCCTGACCACCGCTTTGTAGTCGTCGCCGAGCCGGCGGGCGAGCGGCTGGTCGCTGGACATCCCGCTGCACGCGCCGAGCGCGATCTTCAGCAGCTCGCCGGGGGTGAACACGCCCTCGACGTCCTCCGAGCCGATGAGGACCTGCGCACCGCGCGAGCTGTATCCGGTGTAACGGCGGGATCCGGTGCGCTCCACCCAGAGTTCGGTCATGCCCTACTTTTTACCGGGCGTGCTTTCACCGCGCCCTGGGCATACTGCGTTTCATGGCCACCGTCGTCGCCTTCCACGCACATCCCGACGACGAAGTGATCCTCACCGGAGGGACGCTCGCACGCGCGGCGGCAGGCGGGCATCGCGTGGTCGTCGTCACCGCGACCGACGGCCGGATGCATAACGAGGAGAGCGGTTTCCGGCTGGACGAATTGCGTTCGAGCGCTGACATTCTGGGAGCGCAGCGGGTTGAGTGCCTCGGCTATGCCGATAGCGGATATGGCCCGGTGTTCTACCCGGATCCGCCGGGACGGGTCAGCTTCGGGCGAGCAAACGTCGAGGAGGCGGCGCAGCGGCTCGCGGCAATACTCCGCGAGGAAGAAGCGGACCTCCTGCTCAGCTATCAGCCCAACGGCGGCTACGGCCACCGGGATCATGTCCAGGTGCATCATGTCGGCAAGCGGGGCGCCGAACTCGCGGCTACCCCGCGAGTGCTGGAGGCGACGATGCCCCGCGAATTACTGGTGCGCGTCGGCCAACTCGCCAGTGCGCTGCGGCTGCCGGCGCCCTACGAGCCGCACATTGCGCGGACCGCGTACGCGCCGCGGGCGAGCATCACCCACCGCATCGACGTGTTCGCATTCGCGCGCCAGAAGCGGGACGCGTTCGCCGCCCACCGCTCACAGATCGGTGACTCCAGCGTTGCCGCGCGCATGTACGGGGTCCTGCTTCGACTGCCGCCTCAGGCGTTCGGCCTGCTGTTTCCCCGCGAGTGGTTCGTCGACCCGGCCTTGCCCACGGGGTCCGCGCGCAGGGACATCTTCGATTGATCCGCCGCAGGCCCGCTCGAGCGGGCGTCCTGGGTGACTGGGCTCGGCGTGTCGCCGCCGTGGGCGCACACCCAAAGCCCCACGCGCACAATCAAAGCCGCGGCCTCGGCTGGCACTCCGGACAGTAGAACGATGACCGGTTCATGAACTTCTCCCGGCGCATCACCGCGCCGCAGCGCCGGCAGCTCTGCCCTTCGCGGCCGTAGGCGTCCAGCGACCGGTCGAAGTAGCCGGATTCGCCGTTGACGTTGATATACAGCGAATCGAACGACGTCCCGCCTTGCGCCAGCGCGTCGCGCATCACGTCGGCCGCGGCGTCCAGGACGGCGGCGAGCTGGCGGCGGCTCAACCCGGCGGCGATCCGGGCGCCGTTGACCTTGGCCCGCCACAGCGCCTCGTCGGCATAGATGTTGCCGATGCCCGAAACCACCGTTTGGTCGAGTAGCTGCCGCTTGATCTCGGAATGCTTGCGCCGCAAGACATTAACGACAGCATCGCGGTCGAAGAGCGGGTCCAGCGGGTCGCGGGCGAGGTGCGCGACGGGGACCGGCACGATGCTGCCGTCCACGCTCACCAGATCGGCAAGCATCCACCCGCCGAAGGTGCGCTGGTCGGCGAAGCTCAGCACCGTTCCGTCGTCGAGCAGCGCGGAGATGCGGACGTGGTCGGCGCGCGGCACTTCCCCAAGTAGCATCTGGCCGCTCATGCCGAGGTGCACGACGAGCGCGGTGTCGGGCTGCTCCCCAGCGTCGAGCAGCAGCCACAGGTACTTGCCGCGCCGATCGGTGCCGGTGATCCGGGCGCCGAGCAGTCGGGCGGTGAGGTCGGCGGGCCCGGCCTCGTGACGGCGCACCGCGCGCGGATGGTGCACCCGGACGGCCGTGATCGTTTTGCCCACGACGCGGGCCTGCAAGCCGCGGCGGACCACCTCGACTTCGGGCAGTTCGGGCATCTAATTCCCGGGAACCGCCGTGTCCAGCACTTCCAGCGCTTTCCAGGTGGCCGCCGCGGCCTTCTGCTCGGCTTCCTTCTTGGAGCGCCCCACGCCGGAGCCGTATTCGGTGTCCATCACGACGACGACGGCAGTGAATTCCTTGTCGTGGTCCGGGCCGGTGGAGGTGACGACGTAGGACGGCGCGCCCATGCCCCGCGCCGCGGTCAGCTCCTGCAGGCTGGTCTTCCAGTCCAGCCCGGCGCCCAGGGTCGGGGCCGCGTCCAGCAGCGCGCGGAACAATCGCAGGATCACCTCGCGGGCCGTGTCGATTCCGTGCTGCAGGTAGATGGCGCCGAGAAGCGATTCCATGCCGTCGGCCAGGATGCTCGACTTGTCGGCGCCGCCGGTGTTGGCTTCCCCGCGCCCGAGGTAGAGGTGCACGCCCAGGCCGTCCGCGGACAGCTTGCGCGCGACGTCGGCCAGCGCCTGAGTGTTGACCACGCTGGCCCGAAGC
Source organism: Mycobacterium paraffinicum (assembly GCF_025822865.1). Classification (NCBI taxonomy): domain Bacteria; kingdom Bacillati; phylum Actinomycetota; class Actinomycetes; order Mycobacteriales; family Mycobacteriaceae; genus Mycobacterium; species Mycobacterium paraffinicum. Next base: position 95,756 of record NZ_JACKUR010000016.1, read on the forward strand.
TTGGCCAGGTCGCCTTCCGAACGGTCGGGATGGCGGTGGTAGAGCTCGTCGGTGATGGTCAGGCCGAGTACGGCATCGCCGAGAAATTCCAGCCGTTCGTTGGTCGGCAGCCCGCCGTGCTCGTAGGCGTAGCTGCGGTGCGTCAACGCCAGCGAGAGCAGCTCGTCGGGCAGCTCGACCCCGAGGGCATCGAGCAGGTCTTGCCGTGACGTCACTGCTCACCCCGCGCCGCGTCGGCCTCGGGAAACATCCCCGCCAGCTTGGACCACCGCGGGTCGATGGTGTCGTGGTGATGGTCCGGCTCGGCCGCCAGGGCAACGCCGCATTCGGGGCACAGCCCGGGGCAGTCGGGCGTGCACACCGGCGAGAACGGCAGCTCCAGTCCCACGGCGTCGACGATCGACTGCTCGAGATCGACGATGTCGTCAACGATGTGCCCGACCTCGTCCTCCTCGGTGGTCGCCTCGGTCGTGCTGTCGGGGTAGGCGAACAGTTCGGTCAACCAGATCTGCACGTGACCCTTGACCGGGGTCAGGCACCGGGAGCATTCGCCGACGGTGGGCGCGTCCACCGTCCCCGTCACCAATACGCCCTCAGAGACCGACTGAACTTGCAGGTCGAGTTCCAACGGGGCGCCCGCCTCGATCGCGATCATGTCCAGCCCGATGCGCGACGGGGTGGGCACGGTCTTCCGCAGGGTCACCATCGCCCCGGGGCGCCGCCCGAGCCGGGCGATGTCAATCGTCATCGGCGAGCTCAGATGGCGCCGCGAGGTGGTGCTGTGCTGCCGCGTCATATCAGAAATCCTACGGCGCGAGCCGCATAATTCCAGGGCGCGGCCGCCCGGTTGACGCGCTAGCGCACCGCGTAGTCGTGCGTACCGGCCGCCGTCCGGAGTTGGTGACGGCCGCGCCCGACCGAGCGCAGGGTGCCGTTGAGGAATTCCTCGAACTCGGCGAGCTTGTTGTCGACGTAGATGTCACATTCACCGCGCAGCCGGTCGGCCTCGGCATGCGCCGAGTCGATGAGACGGGTGGCCTCGGCGTTGGCCGCCTCCACCACGCTGTTCTGCGATACCAGGCGCTGCTGCTCCTTGATGCCCTCTTGCACGGCCTTCTCGTAGGAGATGTTGCCGTTCTCGAGCAGCCGGTCGGCCTCGGCCTGCGCGCGGCCGACGCTGGCCTCGTACTCCCGTTTGGCCGCCGTGGCGATGCGCATCGACTCCTCGCGGGCCTCGCCGACCATCCGTTCGCTGTGCTGGCGCGCCTCGCTAACCATGCGGTCGGCCTGCGCTTTTGCGTCCGACAACAGCCGGTCGGCCTCCGCACGGGCGTGGTTGAGCATCGACTCAGACTCGGTGGTCGCCGAGGAAACCATGGATTCGGCGTGCGACTTGGCGTCCTGCAGCATCGAGTCGCGCGCGTCGAGGACGTCCTGGGCGTCATCCAGTTCGCCGGGGATCGCATCCTTGATGTCGTCGATCAGTTCCAGCACGTCACCCCGTGGCACCACGCAGCCGGCCGTCATCGGAACGCCGCGTGCTTCTTCAACGATGGCGCTCAATTCGTCGAGCGCTTCAAAGACTCTGTACACGGCCATATCCTCCTGGCGTCTGCAAAAACCCTGTTGTTACCAGTGTGCCTGGTGTTGCCTTTGTGACAGCGGTGGCGAGGCCGGTGTGTCGGACATTTGACCGCGACGACGATGCGAAACGCCGCAGAAAACCGGCTGCGGCCTCGCCGTCGTCAGTGAAACGCATCGAATCGCCCGTCCGCGCCGCCAAGGTTGGCTGCACCTGTTGCGGCCATTCTAGGGATCGCGGAGGCTCCAGGTGCTGGCCAGCGCACTTCACGGCGCTTGACCTATACCCCCAGGGGGTATAGGTTTGGGGGATTCAGCCAGTCGAGGGAAGGATTGGAACTCGTGCTAGCAGCGATCGAACACGCCCTGGCGGTGGCGGGATCGATGACGTGGGAAATCCTGTGGGCGCTGATCCTGGGGTTTGCCCTCTCGGCCGTGGTGCAGGCGGTGGTGCGGCGCTCGACCATCGTGACGCTGCTGGGCGACGACCGGCCGCGCACCTTGGCGCTGGCCGCCGGCCTCGGTGCGGCATCGTCGTCGTGCTCGTACGCCGCGGTGGCGTTGGCCCGATCACTCTTCCGCAAGGGCGCCAGCTTCACCGCCGCCATGGCATTCGAGATCGGCTCCACCAACCTGGTGGTGGAACTGGGCATCATCCTGGCCCTGCTGATGGGCTGGCAGTTCACCGCCGCGGAATTCGTCGGCGGCCCGCTGATGATCGTGGCGCTCGCAGTGTTGTTCCGATTGTTCGTCCGCTCTCGGCTTATCGATGCCGCCCATGAGCAGGCCGACCGCGGAATCGCCGGCTCGATGGAAGGCCATGCGGCCATGGACATGTCCATCAAGAAGCAGGGTTCGTTCGCGCAGCGCCTCTTTTCCGCGGAGGGCTTCACGGCCGTTGCCCACGTGTTCGTGATGGAGTGGCTGGCGATCCTGCGCGACCTCGTTCTGGGCCTGTTGATCGCGGGGGCCATCGCGGCGTGGGTGCCCGAAAAGTTCTGGCAGGTATTCTTTTTGGCCGACCACCCGGGCTGGTCGACGATATGGGGTCCGATCGTCGGACCAATCGTGGCGATCGTGTCCTTCGTCTGCTCGATCGGCAATGTGCCGCTGGCCGCGGTGCTGTGGAACGGGGGGATCAGTTTCGGCGGTGTCATCGCGTTCATCTACGCCGACCTGCTGATCCTGCCGATCCTCAACATCTACCGCAAGTACTACGGCACCAGGATGATGCTGACGCTGCTGGGCACCTTCTACGCCGCCATGGTCGCCGCGGGCTATCTGGTCGAATTGCTCTTCGGCGCAGCAAGTCTTATTCCGAAGCAGCGCAACGCCACGGTCATGGAAGCGACGATTTCGTGGAACTACACGACCTGGCTCAACGTCGCCTTCCTTGCCGTCGCGGCCATTTTGGTCATTCGGTTCGTCACGACGGGCGGAGTTCCGATGGCGCGGATGATGGGCGGCTCCCCCGACGGTGGGCACGACCACGATCACGAGTGCCACTAGGCGGCGGCGCAGATCCTCTGCGCGAGTGGGCGTTTGCGGTGCAACGCTTCAGGAGCGGCCGGCGAGCTTTTCACGCATACGGCGATTGACCGGTTCGGGCAATAGTTCCGAGACGTCGCCGCCCAACAGCGCAACCTCCTTGGCCAAGGACGACGACACGAACGAATACCGCGGCGTCGTCGCGACGAAAAACGTGTCGACGCCGGCGATGTGCTTGTTCATCTGTGCCATCTGCAGCTCGTATTCGAAGTCGGTGCCGGTGCGCAGGCCCTTCACGATCGCGGTCATCCCCTGCGACCTGACGAAGTCCACCACCAGCCCCTGGCCGGCCTCGACGCGCAGGTTGGGCAGATGTGTCGTCGACTCGTTGATCATCGCGATCCGCTCGTCGAGCTCGAACATGCCCTGCTTGGCGGGATTGGTCAGGATCGCCACCACCACCTCGTCGAACTGAGCCGCGGCCCGTTCGAAGACGTCGATGTGGCCCAACGTCACTGGATCAAACGACCCCGGGCATACCGCGCCACTCATGACGTGCGCCGACGACGATGCAGAGCCTCGCGATGAGGAGGAGCGGCGCCCATGACGAAAGACGGTACACGCCCGCCTCACCCTCGTTCGGCCATCTCCAAACGGGTGTCGCCGTACACGCGCGCCGGCCAGACGGACCAGCCGACCGGCCAGGTCAGCTCCGCCCCGAACGCCGCCCGCTCCACCACCGCCACGGTTCCGGCCTTCGTCCAGCCGTGGGTGTCCAAAGCGGCCAGCGCGGCTTCCACCTCGGCGGCCTCGACGTCGTAGGGCGGGTCGGCCAGCACGAGGTCGACCGGGCTCTGGGTCCCGGTCGCCAGGACCGTCGCGACCGCGCCGCGGCGCACCGCCGCCCCGGGCAAACCGAGCGCGTCGATGTTGCGTGCGATGACCGAAGCGCTGCGCTGATCCGATTCCACGAACAGCGCCGAGGCGGCCCCACGCGACAGCGCCTCCAATCCCAGTGCGCCGGAACCGGCATAAAGGTCGAGCACCGCGACACCGTTGAGCTCACGCCGCACCGTCAAGATGTTGAAGAGCGACTCACGCACCCGATCGGTGGTCGGCCGGGTCCCTCGCGGCGGGACGGCGATGCGCCGGCCGCCTGCCACGCCGGCGATGATCCGCGTCACCTGCCAACACTTACAGCAGCGTCGACCAATAGTCCCAGAACCGCGCCATGATCAGCAGAAACACCGCGGTGAACCACAGCGCGGCGATGGACCACCGCCATTGGTACAGCAGCCACGCCACACCGCGCCCCCGGCGTTGCAGCGCCGGCCGGTACACGATCGAGGCGACGACCACGAGCAGCGTCATGGTGGCCGCCCAGACCACCATGCAGTACGGGCACAACGCACCGATGCTGTACAGGCTCTCGTAGATCAGCCAGTGCACGAACACCGCCCCGATCACCAACCCGATCATCAGGCCGACCCAATACCATTGCGGCAAAGCCACTTTGGTCACCGCCAGCAGGCCGGTGACGACCACCACGGTGAACGCCCCCAGGCCGAGCAGCGGATTGGGAAATCCCAGCACCGACGCCTGCGGCGTGACCATCACCGAACCGCACGACAGGATCGGGTTGAAATTGCACGACGGCACGTACGCCGGGTTGAGCAGGAGGTCGATCTTCTCCACGGTCAGGGTCGCGGAGGCCACCAGGCCGATCGCACCGGCGATCAGCACCCACCACGCGCTCGGCACCGGCACGCGGGCTTCGGGACCCGATTCCGGTGTCAGGCCGGCGGTTTGGGCTGACACCGGGGTGGTCACGTGGCCGGGGGGGTCGCGGCGCCGTCGATGCCCGGCACATCGCCCACGATGCTCTTGATCTTGGCGACCAGCGCATCGGGCGTGGACGGGTCGTAATCGTCGCCGTTGATCTTGATGGTCGGCGTGGCATTGATCTTCGCGGCCGCCGCCTCACCCGTGACCTTGGCGATGTACTTGCCGCTGTTGATGCAGTCGGGCACCTTGCCCACGACGCCGGCTTCGCGCGCGAGCTCGATCAACCTGGCGTTGTCGGGGAAGCTGGTGCCGCGTTCGCTGGGCTGCAGGTCGGTGGTGAACAGCGCGGTGTGGAATCGGCGGAACGCGTCGAGGGACTCGTCGGCCACGCACAGGGCCGCGGCGCCCGCGCGCGACGAGTAGTTCTGGTTCCTGGAGTTGTCGAGAATCGACACCATGGAGTAGTCGGCCGCGATGGCGCCGACGTCGATCAGCCTGGACACCGTCGGGCCGAAGGTGCGCTCGAAGTTGCCGCAGGCCGGGCAGAGGAAGTCCTCGTAGAACGTGACCACGGCCTTGGGGTTGCTCGTCCCGGGCTGGGTGACCAGCTTGCTCGACGTCACCCGCACCGTGTCGCCCGCGCCGATGGCGGCGGTCTTCTTGTGGTGCGTGACCACGATGTAGGAGACCAGCGCGACGAGGAAGATGACGACGACGGCGGTCCCGCCGATCTGGACGAGTCGGCCCGATTTGCCGTCGGCAGCCTTCATGTCAAAGCGCGGGGGGCGTTTGGATTTGTCGGCCACAGTTTCCGTGATCCTTCGGTGCTCGGGGTGTCGTTCGTTGGTGGACGTCACTCGTTCGTGGGCGCCTCTAGATTACCGGCGGCGACCGCGCAACAGGTCAGACCCGGCTCAGGTGGGCACGCAACGCCGAAATCAACTCGGTGGTCGCGGCGGCGCTGCCGCCGCCGAGCTGGAACAGATTGGCGAAGCCGTGCGTCAGCGACCCCATGCACCGCAGATCGACCGCGGTCCCGGCGGCCTGCAGGGCCGCCGCGTAGCTCTCGCCTTCATCGCGCAATGGGTCGAAACCGGCGACCGCGATCAGCGCGGGCGCCAGCCCGGCCAACGACTCGGCCAGCAGCGGCGATACCCGCGGGTCCGCCCGGTCGATGCCCGAACGCCTGAGGTACTGCGACTCGAACCAATCGATGTCGCGCTTGGTCAGCAGGAACCCACGGGCGAACAGGCCCATCGAGCGGGTCTGCGAGGTGAAGTCGGTCCGCGGGTAGATCAGCCACTGCAGCACGGGGGCGGGGTCGCCCTCGTCGCGCGCCCGTTGGCAGACGACGGCGGCCAGGTTGCCGCCCGCACTGTCGCCGCCGACCGCGACGCGGCCTGGCGCGGCGCCGAGCTCCCCGGCGTGGTCGTATGCCCATCTGAAGGCGGCGTACGCGTCCTCGACCGCGGCCGGCGCCGGATGCTCGGGAGCCAGCCGGTAGTCGATCGACAGCACGTGGATGCCGGCGTCACGGCACGTCAACCGGCACAGCGCGTCGTAGGAGTCCAAGTCGCCGATCGACCATCCACCGCCGTGGTAGAAGACCAGCACGGGCGCGGACGCGCCGTTGGCGGGGCGGTAGTGCCGCGCCGGGATCTCGCCGGCCGGCCCCGGCAGCGATAGCTCCTGGACGTCGACGTGGATCTGCGGCCCGGGAAGCTCCAGCGACAGCTGGCGCATCTGGGCGCGGGACGCGCCCGGGTCGTCGTCGACGACCAGGCCGTCGATGCCGACGGCACGCAGACCGGAGAGCATCAGCTGCAGCGTCGGGTCAAGTGTGTTGCCGTCGATGGTCACCGAGCGGCCACCGAACAGCGCGCGCTTGGCGGGGGTCGGGATCCACGGAATGACCTTGACCCCGATCGTGGAGACCGCGCCCTGCATGCGACTGGCCAGGCGCATGGGCGTGTGCTTCACGCCGAGGTGCAGGTCCGGCGCGGGCACGCTCTTGGTCATGGGTACTCCCTCGAATAAAACGTCGTAACGCTCGACGCTGCCCGCCGTCGTCTCGGAGCCTTCCGGCTCCGGCGCCCACCGATCAGTGCCCTTGGTGCCGGGCGCGCTGGGCGACCGACAGGGCACTTGCCGGTTCCGGTGCGCCGTGTGACCAACACTACGTGGTCACGATTATGCGAAATGCAGACCAGGGTCCGATAACACTGCGCGCCCCGCCCCGGCGTTTGACGAGGTGGTATTTTGCAGCCCGGTAATATCGCGCCGATGGAATGGCGTCGATCTCCTCGCTCGATGACGACATCCGGTTTGGTCCACGAACGTTCAATTTCATAGGCAGGTGAATACATTGGCTGGCGAGTCGGGCGTTGCCGTGCCCTCGATAGCTCTGAATGACGAAAACACGATGCCCGTCCTTGGGCTCGGCGTCGCGGATTTGTCGGAGGACGAGACCGAGCGCGCGGTCTCCGCTGCGCTGGAGATGGGCTGCCGGCTGATCGACACCGCCTCGGCCTACGGCAACGAAGCGGCCGTCGGCCGCGCGATTGCGTCCTCCGGGATTCCGCGCGCCGAACTGTTCGTCACCACCAAACTCGCCACCGCCGACCACGGGTTCCTGCGATCCATGGAGGCCTGCAAGGAGAGCCTGGAACGGCTGGGCCTGGATTATGTCGACCTGTACCTGATCCACTGGCCGGTCCCGGCGCGAGGCGAATACGTGAATTCCTTCGGCGGGCTCATCCAGTGCCGCGGCGACGGGCTCGCGCGTTCGATCGGCGTCTCGAACTTCACCGACATCCACGTGACGGACGTCATCGACCTGAGCTTTGTGACCCCGGTGGTCAACCAGGTCGAGCTGCACCCGCTGCTCAACCAGGAAGCGCTGCGCAAGACCAACGCCGAACACAACGTGGTTACCCAGGCCTACACGCCGCTGGCGCTCGGCAAGCTGAACGACAACCCGACGGTGACTTCCGTTGCCGGCGAATACGGCAAGACGCCGGCGCAGGTGCTGCTGCGGTGGAACCTGCAGCTGGGCAACGCGGTCGTCTTCCGGTCCGCCAATCCCGAGCACATCGCCGGGAACCTCGATGTGTTCGACTTTGAGTTGGCCGCCGAGCACATGGACGCCATCAACGGGCTCAACGACGGCACCCGGCTGCGCCCGGATCCGAACACCTACGACGGCACCTGACCTAGCCCGCCGGGCAGGTGGCGGCCGCCTGACGCAATATCGGAGTCGACGGCTGGTCCACCGGTAACGAATAGCCGCGCAGCACGGCGATGAACTGCATGGCGTACTGACAGGCGAACGCGGCATTCGGCGGCATCCACAGCGCCGGCGGCGCGTCGCCCTTGTCCTGATTGGCCTGTCCCTGCACGGCCAGCAGGTTGGCCGGATCGTTGGCGAACCGCAGCCGCTCGCCCGCCGGCCAGGCGAAGGCACCCATGTCCCACGCGTAGGCGAGCGGGACGATGTGGTCGATCTGCACCGCCTCGCCGACCTTGGCGCCGCGCTGGAACGCGATCGTTGTGTTGGTATACGGGTCGTGCAGGGTGCCGGTGGCCACCGCGTCCGGACACCGTTTGGTCGACACATAGGTCTTGTCGACGAGGTCGCGGTTGAGGATGTCGTCGCGGGTGTCGCAGCCGTTGTGCCCCAGCGGGGCGTCGTTGTCGTCGTCCCACGCGTCGCCGAACGCCGCCCTGCGGTAGTCGTACCGGTGTGCGCGCAGCGGCAGCACCGCGATGCCCGCGAGCACATCGGTGCCGGGTTGCACCGTGGGGACGTCGGCGCGCGCCGCGTATTCGGCGGCGTGCCTGGTGGTCGACGATCCGACCGTCTGGTAGGCCACCAGCAGCGCGAGCGCCGCGACCGCGCTCAACCACAGCAGCGCCTTGCGATTCACGACTTGTCCAGGTATTCGATCCGGTCAGTGTTCACGAAAGGCGCTGCCAGCAAAGCCAATTCGGGGTTGGCCGGATTATCGGCGTAGGCCCGCACGCAGAAGTCGCGCGCGGCCTCGATGACGTCGCGGTGGTCGGCCAACGAGAGCAAGCGCAGATTGATCGCTCGACCGGACTGGTTGCGGCCCAACACGTCTCCCTCCCGGCGCTCCTTGAGGTCCAGGTCGGCGAGCGCGAACCCGTCCAAGGTGGCGGCGACCGCGGAGAGCCGCCGGCCCGCCGGCGACTCCGGCGAAACCCAGCTGGCGAGCAGGCACAGGCTGGGATGCTGGCCGCGGCCGATGCGACCGCGCAGCTGGTGCAGCTGGCTGATGCCGAAGCGGTCGGCGTCCATCACCAGCATCACCGTGGCGTTGGGAACATCCACACCCACCTCGATGACGGTGGTGCACACCAGCACATCGATCTCACCGGCCCGAAACGCCGCCATCGCGGCGTCCTTCTCGTCGGCGGACAACCGCCCGTGCATCAGCCCCAGACGCAGGTTGGCCAGCTCGCCGGAACGCAGCCGGGCGTAGAGACCCTCGGCGGTTTCCGACGGTCTGACGTTCTGCTCCTGCTTCTCGGCGTCGTCGGTCTCGTCGATGCGCGGCGCCACCACGTAGGCCTGGCGCCCGGCGGCGACCTCTTCGATGATGCGCCGCCAGGCGCGCTCGAGCCACGCGGGCTTGTCCTTGACGAAGATGACGTTGCTGGTGATCGGCTGGCGTCCGCGCGGAAGCTCGCGCAGCGTCGAGGTTTCCAGATCGCCGTAGACGGTCAACGCGACCGTGCGCGGTATCGGCGTCGCCGTCATCACCAGCAGGTGGGGGGTGACGCCGGGACGGGCTTTGGCGCGCAACTGGTCTCGCTGTTCGACACCGAACCGGTGTTGCTCGTCGACCACCACCATGCCCAGGTGGTGGAATTCCACCGCGTCCTGCAACAGCGCATGCGTGCCGACGACGATCCCGACCTGACCGCTTGCCACTTCGTCCCGGACATGCTTCTTCTGCGCCGCCGTCATCGAACCGGTGAGCAGGGCGACGCGGGTCGCGTTGTCCGCACCGCCGAGCTGGCCCGCCATCGCCAACGGGCCGAGCACGTCGTTGATCGACCGCAAGTGTTGGGCGGCAAGGACTTCCGTGGGGGCGAGCAGCGCACACTGATAACCGGCGTCCACCAGCTGCAGCATCGCCAGCACCGCGATGATGGTCTTGCCCGAGCCGACCTCACCTTGGAGCAGGCGGTTCATCGGCCGGGTTGCCGACAGCTCCTGCGCGAACACGTCGAGCACCTCGCGCTGCCCGGCGGTCAGCTCGAACGGCAACCGCCGCAACAGTTCCGCGGCCAGGCCGTCAGGCCGCGCCGGCGCTGGGGGGCCAGATTCCGACAGCTCGCTGTGCCGCCGCGCGACCAGCGCCCACTGCAGCCCGACGGCTTCGTCGAACGTCAGGCGCTCCCGCGCCCGCCTCCGCGCGGCCTCGACTTCCGCCAAATGGATGTCGCGCAACGCCTGCTCTTCGGAGATCAGGCCGTAACGGCCGCGCAGGTCGGCGGGCAGCGGGTCGTCCACCGGATCCAGGACGTCGAGCACCTGGCGTACGCACCTGAAGATGTCCCAGCTCTGCAACTTCGTGGTCGCCGGATAAATCGGAAAGAAGGCTCGCTCGAAGGCCGCCATCTGCACCTCGCCGGTGGTGGCTTGCGAGGCGATGGCGATGTTCTTCAGGGAGCTGGTGCCCCGGTTCTTGCCGTCCGGTGAGTCGAGGATGAGGAACGCCGGGTGCGTCAGCTGCATGACGTTGTTGAAGAATCCGACCTCCCCGGAGAGCATCACCTTGGTGCCTTCGGTCAGGTCCTTCTTCAAATAGTTCGCGTTGAAGAACGTCGCGGTCACCTTGTTTCGGCCGGCGCCGAGGGTGATGCGGTGGCACAGCTTCTTCGGGGTCTTTTTCATCGGCCACGTCTTGGTCTCGGTGATCGTGTCGACGATGGTGATGTGCTCGCCGGCCGGCGGTCGTTGATCGTCGGCGTCCCACCGGGTCGCGCCCTCGGTATAGCTGCGCGGATAGTGGCGCAGCAGATCGTCGACGGTCCGGATGCCCAACTCCTCGTCAAGCTGGTCGGCGGCCTTGGCACCCACCACGAAGTCCAGCCGGTCCCCCAGCGACGCCACAGCTACTCGACCCCGATCAAGAGCGCATCCCCGCGATGGCCGGTGCGGTAGGTGACGAGTTCGGTTCCCGGGTGGTGGTCGTGCATGTGTTTTTCCAGGATGTCGCCCACGGCCGCCGCGTTCTCTTCCGTGTCGATGTCGGCGCCGACCAGCACCGTCACCAGGTCGCCGCCGGAGGCCAGCAGCAGATCGAGCAGGCCGATGGCCGCCGCGACCGCGTCGGCGGCCACGATCAGCACCTCGTCCCCGGCGATCCCCAGGCCGTCGCCCGGCTGGCAGCGGCCCGCCCAGGTCAACGCGCTCTCAGTCGCGATGCGCACCGATGCGTGCCGGGCCGCGCCGGCGGCGCGGGCCATCGTGTAGCCGTCGTCCACCGCCTGCCGGCCGGTTTCGTGCACGGCCAGCGCGGCCAGCCCCTGCACCATCGACCCCGTCGGGATCGGCACCACGTCGATACCCCACCCGATGGCCGCGGTGCATCCGGCCACCAGCTCCTCGGCGGGCACGTAGCCGTTGGGCAGCACCATCACCTGCGCGGCAGCGGTGTCGACCACCGCCCGCATCAGCTGGTGGGCGCTGATGTTGGGTTCGTTGGCGGCCGGATCGCGCTGCAGAACACAGGCACCCTCCCCGCCGAACAGCTCGGCGGCACCGTCGCCGTCGACCACGGCCAGCACGGCGCGTTCCCGTGTCCAGCCGCCGGCCGGCAGCCCGGTGCCCCCGGAGCTCAACGCCGAAATCACGATGCGGCTCAGCCGCCCCGCGGCGAGCCCCGCCTCGACCGCTGCGCCGGCGTCGTCGGTGTGCACGTGCACCGAGTACGTGCAATCGGCCGACGACGGCGCGGCGGCGATGCCCACGGAGTCGCCCAGCTCCCCGAGCCGGTCGCGCAGCGCGTCCGCCGCGGCCGGAGCGCATCCGTCCAGCCGGTACATCACCTCGAACTGCGGTGCCGGCCGCTCGGCGGCGCCTTCCGGTTGCGCCGCCCGCGGCGAGAGCTCGTACACGGTTCGGGCTGGCGCCTGGCCGGTGACGGTGGTGCGCAGGGCGTCCAGCAGGACCAGCAGGCCCCGCCCGCCGGCGTCCACGGCACCGGCGTCGGCGAGCACGTCGAGCTGTTCGGGGGTCTTCTCCAGCGCGACGACCGCCGCATCGCCGGCGGCGATGATCGCCGCGGCGAGCCCTTCCCCGGCCTGGGCGCACTCCCCGACGGCGGCGGCCGCGGCCCGCAGCACCGAGACGATGGTCCCCGGGACCTCGTCCCCGCCCATCGAGGTGATGACCAGGTCCACGCCGCGGCGCAACGACGCCCCGAGGATGGCCGAGTCCATGTGGGGCAGCTCACCGCCGGAATCGGTGGCCGCGAGGGCGGTGACGTCGGCGATGCCCCGCAGGATTTGGGACAGGATCACACCGGAATTGCCGCGGGCCCCGTTCAGCGCACCGGCCGACATCGCCGCGGCGGTCCGGGCGACGCAGGCCGAGCCGCCCTCGGAATTGACGCCCGCGTTGGCCTCGGCCAGCGCCGAGCGCATGGTGAACAGCATGTTCGCGCCGGTGTCGGAATCGGCAACCGGAAACACATTGAGCCGGTTGATCTCATCGATGTGGGTGATCAGGTCGCTGACGGCGGTGTGCGCCCAGTCCCGCAAGGTGATCGCGTCCAGCAGACGCTCCGACGCTCCCAGTGTTACCCACCTCCTCCACACCCAGCTCCCGGTGGGCGCCAGCGTAGCTCGGCGGCCCGGGCAACGGCTGCCCGTGACCACCACCCGCCGGCGGGGCGATCCGACCCATTGAGCCTAGCCAGACAGGGCGACAGCGGCGGCGATCGTTTTGGTGGTTGCCAGGACAATCGGTATCCTGATTGGGCCCGGTCAGCCCGGGCTGTCCCGGCCACGTGTCAGACCGCCGAGCCGGACCCCCGAGATTTGAGGAGCTTGAACCATGGCCGCTGTGTGCGACATCTGCGGGAAAGGCCCCGGCTTCGGTAAGTCGGTGTCGCACTCCCACCGCCGCACCAGCCGCCGGTGGGACCCCAACGTCCAGACCGTGCACGTTGTCACCCGCCCGGGCGGCAACAAGCAGCGCCTGAACGTCTGCACGTCCTGCATCAAGGCCGGCAAGGTCGTCCGGGGCTAGAGGCGATCGCAAGCGCGCCGTAGCCGGGCGCTGGGGGCACCCCCGCGGAGCTGGGGGACGGGTCGCCGCCATCGGGGCTAGAGGCGATCGCAAGCGCGGCGTAGCCGGGCGCTGGGGGCACCCCCGCGGAGCTGGGGGACGGGTCGCCGCCATCGGGGCTAGTCCGCCGCTACATCACGACGTGCCCGGCGTCGACGGGTATCGACACGCCCGTCACGTAGCGGGCGCGGGGACCGACCAGCCACAGCACCGCTTCCGTCACGTCCTGCGCCTCGACCAACGGCACGTCGGGCAGCAGCATCTGGGAGACGGCCGGGTTCGGGTTCTCCAGCATCCGGTTGACAACGAAGTCGTTGAGGATCATCGGCGTCATGACGCCGCTCGGGTGGACAGAGTTGACCCGAATCTTGTGTCGCGCATAGGCATTGGCCGCTGACCGCATCAAGCCCACCACCCCGTGCTTGGACGCGGCGTAGGCGAACATCGCCGCACTGCCGTCGCCGCCCCGGCCGGTCAGCCCCTGCGACGAGCTGACCAGGACGATCGACCCGCCCTGGCCCTTGCGGATGAGCGACGGGACCGTCGCCAACAACGTGTGCCACACCCCCTTGAGGTTGGTGTCCACGATCGAGTTGAACACCGGTTCGGAATGGGCTTCCGGGTCACCGATCGCCACCACGCCGGCGTTGGCGATCACGATGTCCACCTCCCCTAGATCGTCGATTCCGCTTTGGACCGCGGCCTCCAGTTGCGTCAGGTCGCGGACGTCGGCGACGACGGGCGCCACCTTGCGGCCCGCGGCTTCGACCAGTCGCGCGGTCTCGTCGAGATCCGATTTGGTCCCCAGCGGGTAGGGAATCGCGTCAATATCTGCGCAGATGTCCACCGCGATGATGTCGGCGCCCTGTTCGGCCAGGGCGACGGCGTGGCTGCGGCCCTGCCCGCGCGCCGCACCGGTGATGACGGCGACCTTGTTGTCGAGTTCACCCATGGCTATACCTCCAGCTTCGTGCCGGTTTGTTCTTCGGCGAAGGCCACCAGCCGAGCGGCCGTGTCGTAGTCGCAGGCGCCCTGCGAACGGCCGATCAGCACCGGGCCGCCGCGCAGGCCGAACCTACCGGTGACCCCGACGTAGCTGCCCGGCGGAATCGGTTCGCTGATGCAATACAGGGTGGGCGCCGCGCCCTCGTCGATGTCGTTGGCCAACCGGTCGGCCACCAGCTTGACCACTTTGTGCGCCGCCGCCATCACTGGCGAGTCGCCGAGCTGCGACAGGTTCGAGGCGACCCAGCCCGGGTGGGTGAGGTGGGTGACGACCGGCGAGCCGGCGGCGCGCAACCGGCGGTCCAGCTCCAGTCCCCACAGCATGACCGCGAGCTTCGACTGCGCGTAGGCGCCCAGCCGGGTCCACTTGTGCCGGCGCAGGTGCAGGTCGTCCATGCGCAGCGTTGCCGACCGGTGTGCGTCGGAGCCGACGTTGATGATCTGCGTGCGCACCTTGGGCAGCAGCAGGTTGGTCAGGGCGAACGGTCCGAGCAGGTTGGTGCCCAGGGTCATCTCGAATCCGTCGACCGTGTCGGTGCGGCGGTCGGTCAGCGCGCCGGCGTTGTTGATCAGGATGTCGATGTCGTCGTCGATCGATTGCGCGAAGGCGCGCACCGACGATTGGTCGGCGAGGTCGACCCTGGCCACCGACGTCGAGCCGCCCATCTCGGCAGCGCGTTGCTCGCCCAGCTCGGTGTTGCGCACCGCCAGGATCACGTGCGCGCCGGCTTCGGCCAGCGCACGGGCGGTGCCCAGTCCGACCCCGTTGGTCGCTCCGGTCACGACGATTCGCTTGCCGGTCATGTTGCCGAGCCGGCTCGGCGTCCAAGGTAACGTCACGGCGATCAAGAGTAATGGTCGGTTCTATGTAAATTGGACCGGTTCTGCCACCATTGTTCGCGGAAGCGGAGGAGATGGGCACAAAGGTGGTTCCACATGAGTGACAGCGCAACCGAAATCACCAACCTCATCTACACCTACGCCGAGCTTCTCGACGGGGGCGATTTGGACGGGGTCGCCCGGCTCTTCGAGCACGGCCGCATCTGCGGCGTGGAGGACGGCCCACCGGAGACGGTGTTCGCCGGGGCCGCCCGGGTGCGCGAGATGTATGAGATGGCCACCCGCATCTACTCCGACGGCACCCCCAAGACCAAACACAACACCACCAACGTGCAGCTGCACATCGACGAGGCCGAAGGTACCGCCCGCAGCACGTCCTACTACTGCGTCACGCAGGCCACCCCCGACCTGCCCTTGCAGGTGATCGTGACCGGGCACTACAAGGACACGTTTGCGCGGGTGGACGGCGCCTGGCGGTTCGACAGCCGCACCATGTTCGTCGATCAGGTCGGCGACGTCAGTCAGCATTTGAAGTTCTGATCACGTTGTGTGCCAATCGTTTTGAGCAATACATCGGAGGAACAGCGCATGCGTGATGACCCCGTCGCGACGAAATCCCAGCACGAGCAGGAACTGGCCGCCCTGGACCTGATCGAGCACCCGACCGTCAAGGCCGCCTATCGGGCGGTGGCCGACACCTGGCTGGGTCGCGCCAAGGCGTCCGACGCGATGCGGGAGCGGTTCGACGACGCGTTCGCCGAGGTGATGTTCTCGGCGGCGGTGTGGTCGTCCAACCAGGACAAGCTGAGGCCGAAGGTCAGCTGCATCACCCGGCTGGCGCATCCCGTCGACGGCCGGCGCATCCCCGGGTCACGTTGGGGCATCGACAATCCCGACAGCGTGTACCGGGTGATCCCGATCTCCGGTGACGAACGCTACGAAATCCACGGCCGGGTGGGTGAACACCGCATGACCGAAAACTACTTCACGCTCTGGGATGCCCACATGGGCACCGTCGACGTGCTGAACGGACGCACCCTGCGGGTCGACTCCGACGGCAGCTTCACCATCACCGTGGACGCCGACGCCGCCGGCGGGCGGCCCAACCACGTGCAGGCCTCCCCCGCGGCGCACGAGTTCTACATCCGAGACGTGCTGCTGGACTGGGGCCGCGACGACCCGAATTACCTTGCGGTGCAACGGCTCGGGGGGCCGCCCGCGACACCAGCACGCACGCTCGACGAGCAGGCCGGGGCCACCGCGGCGATGATGGAGTACTTCGCCAACTTCACCGGCAAACTCAGCCACGGCGTGTACAAGATGCCCGCCAACCATTTCGACCTGGCGTGGTCGGCCGACAAGGTCGGCGCGATGCGCAACCAGGTCTACGTCATGGGCCGTTTCGATCTCGCACCCGACGAGGCGTTCGTGGTGGACCTCAACGACGGTGGCGCCGAGTACTTCACGGTGCCGCTGAGCAACATCTGGGGCACCACGCTGGACATCCTCGACCGCACCGGCAGCCTCAACAAGGCGCAATCGGTCGCCAACGAGGACGGCAGCTACACCTACGTGATCGCGCCGGCCGATCCCGGCGTGGCCAACTGGATCGACTCCGACGGCCTGCGCGAGGGGATCTTGACTTTGCGCATGGCGGAATTCGGCGAGGCGGGTCCCCGCGAAGACCTAGGCGCCCGCGGGCGGGTGGTCAAGCTGGATCGGCTGGACGCCGAGGTGCCGCACCTGCCGCGCGTGAGCTCGCAGGAACGGGCCGCCCAACTCGCGGCTCGGCG
Source organism: Mycobacterium paraffinicum (assembly GCF_025822865.1). Classification (NCBI taxonomy): domain Bacteria; kingdom Bacillati; phylum Actinomycetota; class Actinomycetes; order Mycobacteriales; family Mycobacteriaceae; genus Mycobacterium; species Mycobacterium paraffinicum. The sequence continues at coordinate 112,571 of NZ_JACKUR010000016.1, forward strand.
AACCGCGTATCTGCGGCGCCTGCCGGAAGGGGCGATCTAGCGATGTCGCGCTGGCTGATCACCGGATGCTCCACCGGCTTCGGGCGCGAAATCGCGCGCGCCGCACTGGAAGCGGGCCACAGCGCGGTGGTGACCGCGCGGCGGGCCGACTCGGTGCGCGACTTCGTCGACGAGTTCGGCGACCGGGCGCTGGCCGTTGCGCTCGACGTGACGGACGCCGATCAGATCGCGGCGGCGGTGTCGGCGGCCGATGCAGCTTTCGGCGGCATCGACGTCCTGGTCAACAACGCCGGCCACGGCTACCTGTCCGCCGTGGAGGAGGGCGAGGACGCCGAGGTTCGAAAGCTGTTCGAGGTCAACTACTTCGGTGCGGTCAACATGATCAAGGCGGTGCTGCCGGCCATGCGTGCCCGCGGCTCCGGGCACATCGTCAACATGTCGTCGATGACCGGTCTGGTCGCCAACCCGCCCAACGCGTATTACTCGTCGACGAAATTCGCGCTGGAGGCGATCACCGAGGCGCTGGCCACCGAGGTGCGGCCGCTCGGGATCAAGGTGACCGCCATCGAGCCGGGCGCCTTCCGCACCGACTGGGCGACGCGGTCGATGAAGGAGTCGGGCACTCCGATAGCCGATTACGTCGACGTGGCGGCGCGCAAGGACCTGATCAGGCAGTTCGCCGATCATCTCCCCGGTGATCCGAAGAAGGTCGCCGAGGCGGTGCTGATGGTGACCACGCTCGACGAGCCACCGCTGCGGCTGCTGCTGGGCCGCGACGTGCTCAAGGCCATGCGCGACAAGATCGCCGCGCTGTCGTCGTCGATCGAACAGTGGAAAGCCGTCACCAAGGACGTCAACTTCGAGGGTTCGTAGGTCACTCGTCGAGGAACACGGCGTGCCGGTCCACGGGGTCGCGCCCGATGTGCAGGTTGTTGCCGGGAAAATCGGGGTCGGAATAGCCGATCGACAGCCCGCACAGGATGTTCAGCTCCGGGGGGATATTGAGCTGCTCGCGCACGACGTCGGGATAACCGGCGATGGCCACCTGCACGCAGGTGCCCAATCCGCGTGCGGTCAACGCCAGCAACAACGTCTGCAGGAACATGCCGACACCCATGCTGTCGGCGTAACCGAGGTCGCGGTGCATGCACACGATGCCGCCCAGCGGCGCCCGGAAAAACTCCCAGTTGCGCAACACGGCGATGCGCCGGGCCTCGCTGTCATGGCGGGCAATGCCCATCGCGCCGTAGACGTGTGCGCCGGTGTCGCTCCGGAAATGAGCGAACGCGGCGGGCAGTTGCGGGACGTTAGGCGGTTCGGCGCGCGCCCTTTCCAGCATGGCGGCGACCAACCGGTCCCGGGCCGCACCGGAGACGAACACCATGTGCCATGGCTGCACGTTCGAATTCGACGGCGCGCGGATGGCCAGCTCCAGCGATTCCTCCACCAGGTGGCGCGGCACCGGGGTGGGCAGGAACATCCGCGTCGAATGTCGCTGCCGAATGGTGTCTTCCAGGTCGTACACAGCCCGTGTCCCCCGTCGTCAATCCCGAACCACGATGACCGTCTTGCCGGGCCGCCGGCCCGGGCGGCCGCCGCTTTCGAACGCCTCGCGGCCCTGCTCGAGCGGGAACGTCTCGGCGATCTCCACCCGCAACTGTCCCCGGTCAACCAGCGCCGCAAGCTCGACCAGCTGATCCCGATTCGGCGTGACGATGAAAAAGATTGCCGTGACGCCGTATTCGTCGGCTACGCCCGCCGGCGGCGGCGCCGACAGGGTGACCAGCCGCCCGCCCGGGCGGAGCACCGGAAACGATCGGTCCAGCGTCTCACCGCCGACGGTGTCGATCACGACGTCATAATCGGCGTCCTCGAATGTCTCGGTGCGCACGTCGATCACCCGGACGGCACCGAATCCCCGGACGAGGTCACCGGCACCGCTGCGCACCGTGGCGGTGACGCGCGCACCAAGCATCGCGGCCAACTGAACCGTCAAGGCGCCCACCCCGCCCGCGCCACCGTGCACCAGCACGGCCTCACCCGGGCGCACGCCGGCGTGGTCGGCCAGGGCCTGCAGGGCGGTGAGGCCGGCCAGCGGCAGCGCGGCGGCGACGGCGTGCGACACCGTCGAAGGCCTGGCGGCCAGGTCCCCCGCGGGGACGCAGACGAATTCGGCCGCCGCACCGTCCCGGTCGAACGGGATCAGCCCGTACACCTCGTCGCCGGGCGCGACGTCCGTCACGCCCGGGGCCACTTCGGAGACCACGCCCGATACTTCATGCGATGGAATCACCGGCGTCCGGCTCACCCCGTCTCGGGTCCAGGTCTCGTCCCACGTCAACTCGTCGAATGTGATGGCGGCGGCGTGGACGGCCAGCAAGACTTCGCCCGCGGCCGGGGCCGGCGCGGGCGCCCGCTCGACCACAAGCTGCTCCGGGCCACCCCGGTGGTGCGCCCGCAAAGCCCTCATCTCGGTCAAGGCAGTCGCCAATCGATGGGATCGGCGCCCATGCCCGTGAGCAGTTCGTTGGCGCGGCTAAACGGACGCGACCCGAAGAATCCCCGAGACGCCGACAGCGGCGACGGGTGTGGCGACTCGATCGCCACACAATTGCCCTCGGCCAGAATCGGTTTCAGCGTCGAGGCGTCGCGGCCCCAGAGGATCGCCACCATCGGCTGCGAGCGCGCCGCCAGCGCACGGATCGCGCACTCGGTCACCGCCTCCCAGCCCTTCCCCCGGTGCGAGGCGGGGTTGCTCGGTCGTACGGTGAGCACCCGGTTCAGCAGCATCACCCCGCGCTCGGCCCACGGCGTCAGGTCGCCGGACGAGGGCTGCGGATGCCCGAGGTCGGCGGCGTACTCGTCGAAGATGTTGGCCAGGCTGCGCGGCAATGGGCGCACGTCCGGTGCCACCGAAAAGCTCAGGCCCACGGCGTGCCCCGGCGTCGGGTACGGGTCCTGCCCCACGATCAGCACCCGGACGCTGTCGAAGGGAAACGTGAACGCGCGCAACACATTCGACCCCGCCGGTAAATACCTGCGTCCAGCTGCGATCTCGGCCCGCAAGAACTGGCCCATCGCGGCGACCTGATCGGCCACCGGCTGCAGCGCGGTCGCCCAACCCTGCTCGACGAGTTCGCTCAACGGCCGCGCGGTCGCCACCGGTCCTTTCGAAGCATCAAGGCTCATCGCGTCACCCTAACGGTCGTATGACTGCCAGCCGGCGTAGCCGGTCCACTGTTGTCCGTCGACAAGGACTTCGGCGTTTCCCTCGAGAACCCGTCCGACGATCCGCCATCCGGCGGGCGCGGGGCCGGCGAAACAGGCCACCAGGGCGTGGTCTTCGCCGCCGCCGAGCACCCACGACCATGGGTTGGCGCCCGTGGCGGCGGCCGCAGCGGTCAGTGCGTCGTGGTCCGCGGTCAGCGCCGCCGTGGACAGGTCCATCGCCACCGCCGATGCCTCGGCGACGTGCCGCAGGTCGGCGACCAGGCCGTCGGAGACGTCGATCATCGCTTGCGCTCCCCCGGCGGCCGCCGCCACGCCCTGCCCGTAGGGCGGCTGGGGAACCAGGTGCCGGCGGCGCAGCGCATCGAATCCCTCAATCCCCTTGCCGAACAACGAAAGTCCGGCCGCCGAGCGGCCGAGGTCACCGGCGACCGCGATCACCGAGCCCGCTTTCGCCCCGGACCGCAGCACCGGCGCGCGGCCGTCGAGGTCACCCAGCACCGTCACGGAGATCACCCATTGTGGGCAGCTGACGAGATCGCCGCCGGCGATGCCCGCGCCGATGCGCTGCGCCTCGTCCCACATGCCGCCGACCAGTCCGTCGACGTCGGCCGCCGGGGTGTCACCGGGCGCGCCGAACGCGACCACGAAGGCCGTCGGCCGCGCCCCCATCGCCTCGATGTCGGCGGCGTTCTGGGCGATGGCCTTGCGGCCGACGTCGCGGGGGGCCGACCAGTCCAGCCGAAAATGCCGATCCTGCACGAGCATGTCGGTCGACACCGCGATGCGGCCGTCCCTGGCTTGCACCACCGCCGCGTCGTCGCCCGGCCCGACCGCCACCTCGGCCGGCTGCCGGCGGCCGCGCACCAAACGATCGATGACGGCGAACTCCCCGAGCTGCTGCAACGTGGGTTCCGATGCGTCGTCGCGCACGCCACCTCCTCCGGCGCCTTCGTCCCCTGCGTGGGCCTCTGACGGGTCGCCGACCTGCGGTAAGTTGGTTTACTGCCCGCGCGAGCGGCCCGCGCCAGTGTAGAACCCTGCACCGCTGTGCCAGAGATAGGAGGTACGCGGCGGTGACGACCGACCCCGATACCGGCCCCGCCGTCGACACGGGGCCGCCGCCCGCGGTGATCATCGCGGCGGTCGCGGTGGCCGTCCTGGCGATCGGCGTGATCCTGGTGATCGCGGCGAATCGTGAGGCGCCGCCGCAACCGGTCGCCGTGCCCGCCGCCCCGGCGCCGCAGGCCGACAGCCCCGCATGCCGGGCACTGGCCGGGGCGCTGCCGCAGCGGCTCGGCGACTACCAGCGCGCGCCCGTCGCCCAACCGGCGCCGCAAGGCGCCGCCGCGTGGCGGGCCGGGCCGGACGGCGAGCCCGTCGTGCTGCGCTGCGGACTCGACCGTCCCGCCGAGTTCGTCGTGGGATCTCCGATTCAGGTCGTCGACCGCGTGCAGTGGTTCGCCGTGCGACCCGAACAGCAATCCGCCGGTGACGCGGGCAGGTCGACCTGGTACACGGTGGATCGGCCGGTGTATGTAGCGCTCACGTTGCCGTCGGGATCGGGCCCGACCCCGATCCAACAACTCTCCGAGGTGGTCGACCGCACCATCGCGGCGGTGCCCATCAACCCCGGACCGGCGGCAGGTTAGCGCAGGCCCACGCCCCGGGCCAACGCCGTTTCGACCATGGTCGCCAGCAGGGTCGGGTAGTCCACGCCACTGGCCGCCCACATCCTCGGATACATCGAAATCGTGGTGAACCCGGGCATCGTGTTGATTTCGTTGAGCACCGGCCCGTCGTCGGTGAGGAAGAAGTCGACCCGGGCCAATCCCTGGCAGTCGATGGCGTTGAACGCCCGGATCGCCAAATGCCGGATGGTGTCGGCGATGTCGTCGTCAACCTTTGCCGGCACGTCCAATTCCGCTGCGTCGTCCAGATATTTGGTGGCGAAGTCGTAGAACGAATCCTCGCGCCCCCGCACCCCGGCCACCCGGATTTCGCCCAGCGTGCTGGCTTCTATTGTGCCATCGGGCATTTCGAGCACGCCGCACTCCAGCTCACGACCGGTGATCGCCGCCTCCACGATCACCTTCGGGTCGTGCCGGCGCGCGACCGCGACCGCGGCGGCGAGGTCCTCCCAGCGCGCCACCCGGGTGACGCCGATCGAGGAGCCACCCCGGGCGGGTTTGACGAACACCGGTAGACCCAGCCGCGCGCACTCATCGGGTCGCAGGGTCGACCGCGACGGGCGCAGCACCGCGTACGGACCGACCGGCAGCCCCTCGGCGACGAACAGCTTCTTGGTGAACTCCTTGTCCATGCCCGCCGCGCTGGCCAGGACGCCGGCGCCGACATAGGGCACGCCGGCCAACTCCAGCAGACCCTGGATCGTGCCGTCTTCTCCGTACGGACCGTGCAGCACCGGGAACACCACGTCGACGGACGCCAGGACCTCGCCGGCCCCCGACGACAGGGAGACCAGTTGGCCGCTGCGCCGCGGATCCGCCGGCAGGGCCAGTTCGGTGCCCGACTGCGCGGTCACCTCCGGCAGGCGCCGGTCGCTGATGGCCAGCGCCTCCGGGTCGCCGTCGGTGAGCACCCACGACCCTTGCGGGGTGATGCCGATCGCGACCACCTCGAACCGCTCGGGGTCGAGATTGCGCAGGATGCTGCCCGCGGACACGCACGAGATGGCGTGCTCGTTGCTGCGCCCGCCGAAGACGACGGCGACGCGCACGCGGCTTGCGCTGGCACTCACAACCTGGAGAGGCTACCGGTTGTGCGGCACACCGGCCGGGCGGCGGGCCGCTAGCTGGGGTTTCGGTCGCCGCGCGGCAGTCACTCGGGCTTGGTCCTGCGGCCCAGCAGCAGGGCCATCGCCTCGTCCACCGACAACCCCTTGTGACAGACCCGGTGCACGGCGTCGGTGAGCGGCATCTCGACGTCGTAACTGGACGCGAGCGCCAGCACCGACTCGCTCGACGTCACGCCCTCGACGACGTGCCCTTCCCGGGCCTGCATCGCCGATTCCATCGTCCCGCCGCGACCCAGGCGTTCACCGAAGGACCGGTTGCGCGACTGCGGCGACGTGCAGGTCGCCACCAGGTCGCCCACCCCGGCCAGGCCGGCCAGCGTGGCGCCCTTGGCGCCGAGCGCGATACCCAACCGGATGATCTCCGCCAGGCCCCGGGTGATGATCGCCGCCGCGGTGTTCTCGCCAAGCCCCACGCCGGCCGCCATGCCGCACGCGAGCGCGATGACGTTCTTGCACGCCCCGCCGATCTCGGTGCCGACGACATCGCTGTTGGTGTACGGGCGGAAATACCCGGTGCTCAGCATGCGCTGCAGGGCGACCGCGCGCCCGGAGTCGCTGCACGCGACGACGGTGGCGGCGGGCTGACATTCGGCGATCTCGCTGGCCAGGTTGGGCCCCGAGACGACCGCGACCTGAGAGGCATCGACACCCGTCACCGAAACGATGACCTGACTCATCCGCATCAGCGTGCCCAGCTCGATGCCCTTGGCCAGGCTGACCAGGGTGGCGCCGTCGGGTATCAGCGGCGCCCATCCTTCGAGGTTGGCGCGCATCGTCTGCGCGGGAACAGCCAGCAGCACCGTCGAGGCAAAGCCCAGCGCCTCCGCGGCGTCGGTGGTCGCGCGGACGTTCGCCGGCAGTATCGCGCCGGGCAGATAGTCGGGGTTGGAGCGGGTGGCGTTGATCCGGTCGGCCACGTCGGATCGACGGGCCCACAGCATGACCTCCGCGTCGGGCTCACCGGCCTCGACGAGCACCTTGGCCAGCGCGGTGCCCCACGCCCCGGCACCCATGACCGCGACGGCGCCCTTCGAACCGGTCATCCACCACCCCCGTCTGTCGTCTCAGCGTGTTGCAGCCGCTACACCCTAGATCAGCGGCCATCACGCGAGCTAGCGCGTCCGCCTTCAGCGGTCGCTGGCAGGATGAGATCTCATGAGCGGCACACGAGTCGACGAAACGGGTAGAGACGTCGCCCTGATCGTCGCCGTCAAGCGGTTGGCCGCGGCCAAGACGAGGCTGGCCCCGGTGTTCTCGGCACGCACCCGGGAGAACGTGGTGCTGGCCATGTTGATCGACACCCTGACCGCCGCGGGCCGCGTCGGTTCGTTGGGCTCGATCACCGTCATCACGCCCGACGAGGCCGCGGCCGCCGCGGCGACCGAGCTGGGCGCCGAGGTGCTCGCCGACCCGACGCCCGAGGGGCACGGCGACCCGCTCAACAACGCCATCGCCACGGCCGAACGGGCGGTGGGCGGTTTTTTCCCGAATGTCGTTGTGCTACAGGGGGATTTGCCCGCACTTCAGACGCAGGAGCTAGCCGAGGCGATCACCGCCGCGCGTCATCATCGGCGCAGCTTCGTCGCCGACCGGCTGGCGACGGGAACCGCCGCCCTCTTCGCCTTCGGCGCCCCGCTCGATCCGCAGTTCGGTTCCGATTCCTCGGCGCGACACCGACGTTCGGGTGCGATCGAGCTGACCAGTGCGTGGCCGGGCCTGCGCTGTGACGTCGACACTCCCGACGACCTCGCCACCGCGCGCCGGCTGGGGGTGGGCGCGGCGACCGCCCGCGCCCTCGCCCAGCAGTGACTCAACCGTCGACGCGGCGTACCTGTCCACGCGGTGAACGTCGGCCCAACGGCGAATGGATGTCCGTCGAGCGCTAGCAGCATCGGCGAGTGATGAGCAATGATCGCAGGGTGACCGAAATCGAAGCTGAGGCGCGCCCCGAAGAGAACTTGTGGCATCAAGGCGACTCGGCCGTGGCAGCGCCGCCCGCCGCGACGCCCGCCGCCCTGACGGACCTGCCGGAGGACCGCTATCTCAACCGGGAGCTGAGCTGGCTGGACTTCAACGCCCGCGTGCTGGCGCTGGCCGCGGACAACTCGTTGCCATTGTTGGAGCGGGCCAAGTTCCTGGCCATCTTCGCCTCCAACCTCGACGAGTTCTACATGGTCCGGGTCGCCGGCCTCAAGCGTCGCGACGAGATGGGCCTGTCGGTGCGCTCCGCCGACGGCCTGACGCCGCGCGAGCAACTGGCCCTGATCGGTGAACAGACGCAGCGGATCGCCACCCGGCACGCGCGGGTGTTCCTCGATTCGGTGCGACCGGCGCTCGCCGGGGAAGGCATACATATAGTCACGTGGGCCGATTTGGATCAGGGTGAGCGCGACGAACTGTCCACCTATTTCCACGAACAAGTCTTTCCCGTTCTCACGCCGCTCGCCGTCGACCCCGCTCACCCCTTCCCGTTCGTCAGCGGGCTGAGCCTGAACCTGGCGGTCATGGTGCGCCAGCCCGAGGACGGCGGCCAGCACTTCGCGCGAGTCAAGGTGCCCAACAACGTGAATCGCTTCGTGGAGCTGGGCGCACGCGATACGGATGACGGCGAAGGCCCCACCATAATTCGCTACCTGCCAATGGAAGAGCTGATCGCGGCCTTCCTGCCGGTGCTGTTCCCCGGCATGGAGATCGTCCAGCATCACGCTTTCCGTATCACCCGCAACGCGGACTACGAGGTCGAAGAGGACCGTGACGAAGACCTGCTGCAGGCGCTGGAACGGGAACTGGCACGCAGGCGGTTCGGATCGCCGGTGCGACTAGAGGTCGCCAACGACATGACCGAGAGCATGCTGGAACTGCTGCTGCGCGAACTCGACGTGAACCCGGGTGACGTCATCGAGGTGCCCGGCCTGCTCGATCTGTCGTCGTTGTGGCAGGTCTACAGCCTCGACCGGCCGGCGCTCAAGGACCCGGCCTTCGTCCCCGCCACCAGCCCCGCCTTCGTCGACCGCGAGACGCCCAGGAGCATCTTCGCCACGCTGCGCGAAGGCGATGTGCTGCTGCATCATCCGTACGAGTCGTTCTCCACCAGCGTGCAGCGATTCATCGAGCAGGCCGCCGCCGACCCCAATGTGCTGGCGATCAAACAGACGCTGTACCGCACATCCGGTGACTCGCCGATCGTTCGGGCGCTCATCAACGCCGCCGAGGCCGGCAAGCAAGTGGTGGCGCTCGTGGAGATCAAGGCGCGCTTCGACGAGCAGGCCAACATCCGCTGGGCGCGCGAGCTGGAGCAGGCGGGCGTGCACGTCGTCTACGGGTACGTCGGACTCAAGACGCATTGCAAGACCTGCCTGGTGGTCCGCCGCGAGGGTTCGACGATCCGGCGCTACTGCCACATCGGAACCGGCAACTACAACGGAAAGACGGCGCGACTGTACGAGGACGTCGGTCTGCTGACCGCGTCTCCCGAGATCGGGGCCGACCTGACGGACCTGTTCAATTCGCTGACCGGCTACTCGCGCAAGGTCTCCTACCGCAACCTTCTGGTCGCCCCGCACAGCATTCGCACCGGCATCATCGAACGCGTCGAGCGCGAGATCGCCGCCCACCGCGAGCACGGCGGCGGGCGGATCCGGCTCAAGATGAATGCGCTCGTCGACGAGCAGGTCATCGACGCGCTGTACCGTGCGTCGATGGCGGACGTGCGGGTGGAGGTGGTGGTGCGCGGCATCTGCGCGCTGCGCCCCGGCGCCGAAGGGTTCTCGGAGAACATCACGGTCCGTTCGATTCTCGGTCGCTTCCTGGAGCATTCCCGCATCATGCATTTCAATCGCATCAACGAGTTCTGGATCGGCAGCGCGGACATGATGCACCGCAACCTCGACCGGCGCGTCGAGGCGCTGGTTCAGGTGAAGGATCCCCGGCTGACCTCATACCTGGACGACCTGTTCGAGTCCGCCCTGGACCCGTCCACCCGGTGCTGGGAGCTGGGGGCCGACGGACAGTGGATCGCGTCACCGCAGGACGGCCACACCGTGCGCGATCACCAAGTGTCGTTGATGGAGCGACACCGCAGTCCGTAGCCCCTGCGTGGTGATTTACGGTTGTTCTCCGGCCGCACCGCAAACGTGTGCGCGGTCCCGACCGAATTGACCTGCAGGAGTTGAGTTGCCGACCAAGAGCTCGTCCACCGCTCGGCGTCCGGGAAGCCGGGTCGTGTATGCCGCCGGCGCGGTCTTGTGGCGGCCGACCGATTCCTCCAACCCCGGCCTCGAGCTCGCGGTGATCCACCGCCCCCGCTACGACGACTGGTCGCTGCCGAAGGGGAAGGTGGACCCGGGCGAGACGGCGCCCGTCGCCGCGGTGCGGGAAGTGTGCGAGGAGACGGGGCAGCACGCGGTCCTGGGCCGGCGGCTCGACATGGTGAGTTACCCGATCGAGGCGGGCGTCAAGAAGGTCTACTACTGGGCGGCGCGCAGCACCGGCGGGGACTTCATCCCCGGCAACGAGGTCGACGAACTGGTGTGGCTGCCGATGCCCGAGGCGCTGAAGAAGCTCAGCTATTCGCATGACCGAAAGATGTTGCGCCACTTCATGAAACACCCCGCCGACACGCGTTCGGTGGTGGTGGTCCGGCATGGCACGGCCGGACGGAAATCACGGTTCAAGGGCGACGACACCCAACGACCGCTGGACAAACGGGGACGCGCGCAGGCCGAGGCGCTGGTTCCGCAGCTGCTGGCCTTCGGCGCCACCGACGTGTACGCGGCCGACCGCCTCCGCTGCCACCAGACAGTGGAACCGCTGGCCGAGGAACTGGGCGTGACGGTGCACAACGAGCCGACCCTCACCGAGGAGGCCTACGGCAAGAGCCCCAAACGCGGCCGGCACCGAATGCTCGAGATCGCCGAGCAGGAGGGCACACCGGTCATTTGCACTCAGGGCAAGGTGATTCCGGACTTGATCGCCTGGTGGTGCGAACGGGACGGGATACGTCCCGACAAGTCACGCAACCACAAGGGCAGCACCTGGGTTCTCTCACTATCAGGTGGCCGGCTGGTGGCGGCCGACCACATCGGCGGGGCGCTGGCCGCCAACGTGCGAGCCTGACACGCGAATACCCTTCGGGCGCACCGCTGCGACCCGAAGGGTATTCGCGTTGAGAACTCGGCTACTGCCTTACCGGCGACCGCGACGCGCGGTGGCCTTCTTGGCCGGAGCCTTCTTTGCCGCGGCCTTCTTGGCCGGAGCCTTGGTCGCGGCCTTCTTGGCCGGAGCCTTCTTCGCCACGACCTTCTTCGCCACGGTCTTCTTGGCCGGAGCCTTCTTCGCCACGGTCTTCTTGGCCGGAGCCTTCTTCGCCACGGTCTTCTTGGCCGGAGCCTTCTTGGCGGGGGCCTTCTTCGCCGCGGCCTTCTTGGCGGGGGCCTTCTTCGCCGCGGCCTTCTTGGCGGGAGCCTTCTTGGCGGCGGTCTTCTTGGCCGCGCCGCTTGCCACTACACCACGCTTCACTGCAGGTCCTTCCGACGGGAGACGCTGTGCGCCAGAGACAACCGCTTTGAACTGAGCACCGGGACGGAACGCCGGTACGGAGGTCGGCTTTACCTTCACCGTCTCGCCGGTACGCGGGTTGCGGGCAACCCGGGCCGCGCGGCGCCGTTGCTCGAAAACACCGAACCCGGTAATGGTGACGCTGTCGCCCTTGTGCACGGCACGCACAATGGTGTCGACGACGTTCTCGACGGCGGCGGTTGCCTGCCGACGGTCGGTGTTCAATTTTTGAGTGAGCACATCTATGAGCTCTGCCTTATTCATCCAATCCCTCCGACGCTAGTGGTCCTCTGTTTGAACCGACTAGTGCACACGGTAAACCCTCACCCAGCAAATTTCCAAGAGCCACGCGCAATTTCAGGGTCGGACAATCCGGGGTTTCGCAATCCGGTTGCCGCCCTTGACCGGTGGCGGGACTTGGAAATCGTCCAGGTTTAGTTAGGTGAGCGAGAAGAAATTCCGGCGTTCCCGACCGTTCAGGAGGCGGGCAGAGTGCGCGGTTTCCACTGCGGATAGGTGGTCTCGTAAGATTCGATTTTGTCGAGTTTCCGCAGCGTAAGGGCTATATCGTCGAGGCCTTCAAGCAATCGCCAGGCGGTGTGGTCGTCAATCTTGAACGGCAACACCGTCGTTCCCGCGGTGATATTTCGATCTTGAAGATTGGCAGTGATTTCCAGTCCCGGACTCTGCTCGATGAGCTTCCAAAGGAGTTCCACGCCGTCCTGAGAAACTTCGGCCGCCAAGAGACCCGCCTTGCCGGCGTTGCCCCGGAAGATGTCACCGAATCGAGACGAGATGACCACCCGGAACCCGTAGTCCATGAGCGCCCACACCGCGTGCTCGCGCGACGAGCCCGTCCCGAAATCGGGGCCGGCTACCAGGACTGTCCCACGGTCAAAGGGGCTGAGGTTGAGGACGAATGAGGGATCCGAGCGCCAGCTGGCGAACAACCCGTCCTCGAAACCGGTTCGGGTGACCCGCTTCAAATACACCGCCGGAATGATCTGATCGGTGTCGACATTGGACCGCCGCAACGGCACACCGATACCGGTGTGGGAGTGAAATGCTTCCATGCTCATCTCTTCTTCTCGATCGGGTCAGTTCAAATCGGCCGGGGCAGACAATGTGCCGCGAACCGCTGTCGCGGCGGCCACGGCCGGTGACACCAGATGCGTGCGGCCGCCTTTCCCCTGGCGCCCTTCGAAGTTGCGGTTGGACGTCGCCGCGCACCGCTCCCCCGGCGCCAGCTGGTCGGGGTTCATTCCCAGGCACATCGAGCAGCCCGCCTGTCGCCATTCGGCGCCCGCTGCGGTGAAAACCTCGCCCAGCCCTTCGGCTTCGGCCTGCGCGCGTACTCGCATGGAGCCGGGCACGACGAGCATCCGCACCCCGGGCGCCAGCTTGCGGCCGCGCAGCACGTCGGCGACCATCCGCAGGTCTTCGATGCGACCGTTGGTACAAGAGCCCACGAAGACCGTGTCGACCGCGATACCGCGCATCGGCGTGCCCGGCCGAAGGTCCATGTAAGCCAAGGCTTTCTCGGCGGCCTGCCGCTCGTCGTCGCCGGTCATCAGCTCCGGGTCGGGCACGGACGCGGCCAGCGGCACACCCTGCCCAGGATTGGTTCCCCACGTCACGAACGGGCTCAACGATGTTGCGTCGAGGTGCACCTCGGTGTCGAAGACGGCACCGGGGTCGGTGTGTAACTCCCGCCAGTAGCGCATCGCCGCGTCCCATTGCGCCCCCTGCGGCGCGTGCGGCTTATCGCGCAGGAATTCAAAGGTGGTGGCGTCCGGGGCCACCATGCCCGCTCGGGCACCGGCCTCGATGCTCATGTTGCAGATCGTCATCCGGCCTTCCATCGAAAGCGATTCGATGGCGCTGCCGCGGTATTCGATGACGTGCCCCTGCCCGCCGCCGGTGCCGATCTTGGCGATCAAGGCGAGAATGATGTCCTTGGCCGCCACACCGGCGGGCAATTCGCCGTCGACATTGACCGCCATCGTTTTGAACGGCCGCAGCGGCAAAGTCTGGGTGGCGAGCACGTGCTCGACCTCCGAGGTGCCAATGCCCATTGCCAGTGCGCCGAATGCGCCGTGCGTCGACGTGTGACTATCACCACAGACAACCGTCATTCCCGGTTGGGTCAGACCCAATTGCGGCCCGACGACATGCACGATGCCCTGCTCGATATTGCCCATCGGATAAAGACGAATGCCGAATTCGGCGCAGTTGCGGCGCAACGTCTCGACCTGGGTGCGCGACACCGAATCGGCGATCGGCTTGTCGATGTCGACGGTGGGCACGTTGTGATCCTCGGTGGCCAGCGTCAGATCGGGCCGTCGCACCGGCCGGCCGGCCAGTCGCAGCCCGTCGAAGGCCTGCGGGCTGGTGACCTCGTGCACCAGATGCAGATCGATGTAGATCAGGTCGGGTGCGTCATCGCTCCCTTTATCCACAACGTGGTCGGCCCAGACCTTTTCGGCCAGGGTGCGCGGCTTGCCGGATCCCATCTGAAAATTCGCCTCGATTCCCTCATCTGCGGCTCGCCGATCGACCATGGGCTGTGATCTCAGAATACGAGACGCTAGTATCTCCTTGTGAGACAGCATAGCGGCATCGGCGTCCTCGACAAAGCCGTGGATGTCCTGCACACCATCGCCCAATCCCCGTGCGGATTGGCCGAACTGTGCGAACGAACCGGATTGCCCAGGGCCACCGCGTATCGGCTGGCCGCAGCGCTGGAGATCCATCGTCTGCTCGCCCGCGACGACGAAGGGCGCTGGGGACTCGGTCCGGCCGTCACCGAGCTCGCCGCCCATGTCAACGATCCGCTGCTGGCCGCCAGTGCGGGGGTGCTCCCCCTGTTACGCGAGACCACCGGGGAAAGCGTGCAGCTGTACCGCCGCGAGGGCACCGAACGGGTCTGTGTGGCCGCCCTGGAACCCGCTGCAGGCCTTCGCGATACGGTCCCGGTCGGGGCGCGATTGCCGATGACGGCGGGCTCGGGCGCCAAGGTGCTGCTTGCCCACAGCGACGCGGCGACGCAAAAAGCGGTGCTACCGACAGCGAAATTCACCGAGCGCACCCTGGCCGAAGTGCGGCGTCGCGGCTGGGCACAAAGCGTGGCCGAGCGCGAGCCCGGGGTGGCGAGCGTGTCGGTTCCCGTGCGCGACAACCGCGGAGCCGTCATCGCCGCCATCTCGGTGTCGGGACCCGTCGACCGCATCGGCCGGCGCCCCGGCGCGCGCTGGGCCGCCGATCTACTGTCCGCGGCCGAAGCGCTCACCCGCCGGCTCTGAACGTCACGGGACGCTTTCTCTGCCACCAGCGCACACGCGTCCGCATACGGCCTGACAGACTGACCGCCATGGGAACCAATCAGCGCGCGAGCATCGTCATGTCCGAGGACGAAATCGCCGACTTCGTCGTCAAGAGCCGCACCGGGACGCTGGCTACCATCGGCCCCGACGGCCAGCCGCACCTGACCGCAATGTGGTACGCCGTCGTGGACGGCGAAATCTGGCTGGAGACCAAGGCCAAGTCGCAGAAGGCGGTCAACCTCAAACGCGATCCCCGGGTGAGCTTCCTGATCGAGGACGGCGACACCTATGACACCTTGCGTGGAGCGTCCTTCGAGGGCGTCGCCGAGATCGTCGACGACCCCGACGTCTCGCACCGGGTTGGGGTCAGCGTGTTCGAGCGTTACACCGGGCCCTACACGGAAGAGATGAAACCGTTCGTCGAGCAGATGATGAACAAGCGCGTCTGCGTGCGCATCGTCGCCCAACGCGCCCGCTCGTGGGATCACCGCAAACTGGGCCTGCCGGCCATGCCGGTGGGTGGATCCACGGCACCGGCAGTGCTGGGCACTGGCCAATAATTTTTTGTAGCCCCGATGGGATTCGAACCCACGCTACCGCCGTGAGAGGGCGGCGTCCTAGGCCGCTAGACGACGGGGCCGGACACGATCCGGAGAGTCAGCATAGCTCACACTCAGAGGCCCACCTAATCGCTTGAGGTGGCGAGATTTTGCTGGGGTACCAGGACTCGAACCTAGAATGGCTGAACCAGAATCAGCTGTGTTGCCAATTACACCATACCCCATTGGCTGCCTAAAACCGCTGGTCAGCGGTCATTTGGAGCCGTATCGAGCTGCTCGGAAGATCGCTGCTGCCAACCGTTGTCGGCCTTTGTGAGCCGCAGTGCAGACTACCAAAGACTCCCGGCACAATCCGCATGCGAGGTGGTCGCCTATCCGGCGACCGTTTCGCGTGCGGCGCCGAGCCGCTGCAGGCTGCGGTCACGGCCGAGCAGCTCCAGCGATTCGAACAATGGCGGGCTGACCGTCGTTCCCGTGGCGGCCACCCTGATCGGACCGAACGCCTTGCGTGGTTTGAGGCCCAGGCTTTCGATGAGCGCGCCCTTGAGGGCGCCCTCGATATGCGCCGTGGTCCAGTCCGTCACGCCGTCCAGCGCCGCCAGCGCGGCGTCCAGCACCGCGGCCGCGTCCGGACCGAGCTCCTTGGCGGCGGCCTTGGGGTCGATGGCGTATTCGTCGTCGTTGAGGAACCTGAGCAGTTCCCACGCGTCGGCGAGGACGACGATGCGTGTCTGGACCAGCTCGGCGGCGGTGGCAAAGGCCGCGGGGTCCAATCCGGTGCGATGTCCGTGAACGTCGAAGTAGTCGCGCAGACGGCCCGCGAAATCCGCCGGCTTAAGCATGCGGATGTGCTCACCGTTGAGCGCGTCGGCCTTCTTCTGATCGAAGCGGGCCGGATTGGAATTGACGTCGACGACGTCGAACGCGGCGACCATTTCGTCGAGACTGAACAGGTCATGATCGTCGGCGATCGCCCAGCCGAGCAACGCGAGATAATTCAGCAGCCCCTCGGGGATGAAGCCCCGGTCGCGGTGGGCGAACAGATTCGACTGCGGGTCGCGCTTGGAGAGTTTCTTGGTCCCCTCCCCCAATACCGTTGGCAGGTGCGCGAACTCCGGGACGCGATCGGCGACGCCGATCCGGATCAGCGACTGGTAAAGCGCGAGCTGGCGCGGCGTCGAGGGCAGTAGGTCCTCGCCCCGCAGCACGTGGGTGATTTTCATCAGCGCGTCGTCGCACGGGTTGACCAAGGTGTACAACGGATCTCCGTTGGCGCGGGTCAACGCGAAGTCCGGCACGGTGCCCGCGGCGAAATTGGTGGGTCCGCGCACGAGATCGTGCCAGCCGAGGTCTTCGTCGGGCATGCGCAGCCGCACCACCGGGTTGCGGCCCTCCGCCAGGAACGCGGCGCGCTGGGCATCCGTCAGCTGCCGGTCGAAATTGTCGTACCCCAGTTTGGGGTTGCGGCCCGCCGCGATGTGGCGAGCATCAACCTCTTCCGGTGTCGAGAAGGCGTAGTAGGCCTCGCCCGCTTCCAGCAGCTTGGCCACCACGTCGCGGTAGATCTCTTTGCGCTGCGACTGCCGGTATGGGCCGTAGGGCCCGCCGACCTCGGGCCCCTCATCCCAGTCGAGGCCCAGCCAGCGCAGCGCGTCGAGCAGCGCCAGATAACTTTCCTCGCTGTCACGTTCGGCGTCGGTGTCCTCGATGCGGAAGACGAAGGTGCCACCCGTGTGCCGCGCGTAGGCCCAGTTGAACAGTGCGGTGCGGACCATTCCGACGTGCGGGGTGCCGGTGGGCGACGGGCAGAACCTGACGCGCACTTTCGTTTCGGTAGTCACGACTTTCCCTTACGGACCACGGGATTGGTAAGGGTACCGATGCCCTCGATGGTGATGGAGACGGTGTCGCCGTCCTCGATCGGACCGACCCCGGCCGGCGTTCCGGTGAGGATGAGGTCGCCGGGCAGCAGCGTCATCACGGCCGAGATCCACTCGATGATGGCGCCGACGTCATGGATCATCAACGAGGTACGGCTGTTTTGCTTCACCTCGCCGTTGACCTCGGTTCGGATTTCGAGATCGGCCGGATCGACATCGGTGACGATCCACGGACCCACCGGGCAGAAGGTGTCGTGCCCCTTGGCCCGGGTCCACTGGCCGTCGGCTTTCTGTTGGTCGCGGGCCGACACGTCGTTCCCGATGGTGTAGCCCAGGATGCTGTCGGCAGCCTCGGCAGCCGAGACGTCCTTGCAGGGCCGCCCGATGACCGCGGCCAGTTCGCCCTCGAAATGCACGGGTGATGCGTTGGCGGGCAACCGGATCGGCACGTTCGGACCGACGATGGCCGTGTTGGGCTTGAGGAAGATGATGGGATCCGGCGCCGCGGGCCCGGTGAGCTCGGTCATCTCGGCGATGTGATCGGCGTAGTTCTTCCCGATGCAGACCACCTTGCTGGCCAGTATCGGAGCCAGCAGCCGCACATCGGCCAACGGCCACGACCGGCCGGTGAAGTTCGGCGTGCCAAAGGGATGCTCGGCGATCTCGCGGGCGATCATGGCGGCGGGATCGGCGAGTTCGCCCTCGATGCTGACGAAGGCGACACCGTCCGGGCTGGCGATTCGACCAAGGCGCATTTCGATGAGCCTACTGATGGGCGCCTGCGCGCCGCATGGCCGGGCATCGCATCCGAAGCGACCAATCTCACCAGCGCGTTTACCAGGCTATGCAAGCATTAAGGATGCAAACGGGGACGGCCACGACGCGTGAGCTGGGCGCGCGCGGGCGCTGGTCCATCATGGTCGTATCGCTGGTGGCCACGGCGAGTTCCTTCCTCTTCATCAACGGCGTCGCGTTCCTGATTCCCTCGCTACAGACGGCGCGCGGAATCCCGCTCGACGAAGCCGGTCTGCTGTCCTCCATGCCGAGCTGGGGCATGGTGGTGACACTGGTGTTGTGGGGCTACGTGCTCGACCGCGTGGGCGAGCGGATGGTGATGGCCGCGGGTTCGGCGCTCACCGCGGTGGCGGCCTACGCCGCGGCGTCGGCGCATTCGATGGTGTTGATCGCCGTCTATTTGTTCCTCGGCGGCATGGCCGCGGCCAGTTGCAATACCGCCGGCGGGCGGCTGGTGTCGGCGTGGTTCCCGCCGCACCAACGCGGCCTGGCCATGGGCTTCCGCCAAACCGCGCAACCCCTTGGAATCGCCTTGGGAGCGCTGGTAATTCCCGAGCTGGCCGAACACGGGCCGGCTGCGGGGCTCAGATTCACGGCCTTGGCGTGCGCGTTCGGGGCGGTAGCGAGTGCGGTCGGCATCATCGATCCGCCGCGCAAGCCCCGGGAGAAGGCCACCGATTCCGAACTGGCCAGCCCGTACCGAGGGTCCTTGGTGCTGTGGCGAATTCACACGGTGGCGGGCCTGATGATGGTCCCGCAGACGGTGACCGTCACGTTCATGCTGGTCTGGCTGATCAAGAATCTGCACTGGTCGGTCGCGGCCGCCGGCAGTCTGGTGACCCTTTCGCAGCTGCTGGGTGCAATCGGCCGCGTCATGGTGGGCCGCTGGTCCGACCGCATCGGCTCGCGCATGCGACCGGTCCGCATCATCGCGGGCGCCGCCGCCGTCACCCTCTTCCTTCTGGCCTGGGCTGACTTCCTGAATNCGAGTTGGCAGGCGCCCCTGATGGTCGCCATTTCGGTGATCGCCGTGCTGGACAACGGTTTGGAGGCCACGGCGATCACCGAATTCGCCGGGCCGTTCTGGAGCGGACGCGCCCTCGGCATTCAGAACACCACCCAGCGGGTGCTGGCGGCGGCCGCGCCGCCGCTGTTCGGTGCGTTGATCACCGCCGCGAAATATCCGAACGCGTGGATACTGTGCGGACTGTTTCCGGTGGCCGCGGCGCCGTTGGTGCCGACGCGGTTGCTCCCGCCCGGGTTAGAAACTACAGCCCGGCGGCAATCCGTTCGCCGACTTCGGTGGTGGCGAGCCGTTCGCTCCCACGCGTTGCCAGGTAGGCCTCGACAGCCCGATCCACCCGTCTAGCCGCATCGTCCTCGCCGATATGGGCGAGCAGCAACGCCACCGACATGATCGCCGCGGTCGGGTCGGCGATGCCCTGACCGGCGATGTCCGGCGCGCTGCCGTGCACTGGCTCGAACATCGACGGGTTGGTCCGGGTGGCGTCGATATTTCCGCTGGCGGCCAAGCCAATTCCACCGCACACCGCCGCCGCCAAGTCGGTGATGATGTCACCGAACAGGTTGTCGGTGACGATCACGTCGAAGCGACCGGGTTCGGTGACCATGAAGATGGTGGCGGCGTCAACGTGTTGGTAGGCGACCTCGACGTCGGGGTAGTCCGCCCCGACCTCGGCCACGATCCGCGACCACAGCTTCCCGGCGAAGGTCAGCACGTTGGTCTTGTGCACCAGCGTCAGGTGCTTGCGACGGCGCTGGGCACGTTCGAAGGCGTCGGACACCACACGGCGCACGCCGAAGGCGGTGTTCAGGCTCACCTCGGTCGCCACCTCGTGCGGCGTGCCGGTGCGAATCGCGCCGCCGGTGCCGGTGTAGGGCCCCTCGGTCCCCTCGCGCACCACCACGAAATCGATGTGGGGATTTCCGGCGAGCGGGCTGCTCACGCCGGGATACAGCCGACCCGGCCGCAGGTTGACGTGATGATCCAGCTCAAAACGCAGGCGCAGCAACAGACCCCGCTCCAGCACACCGCTGGGCACCGACGGATCGCCGATCGCCCCGAGCAGAATGGCGTCGTGCTGGCGCAGCTCGGCGAGCACCGATTCCGGCAGCAACTCACCGCTGGCGTGAAAACGCCGGGCGCCCAGGTCGTAATCGGTCTTCTCGACACCGGGCAACACCGCGTCAAGGACTTTGAGCGCCTCGGCTGTCACTTCCGGTCCGATACCGTCGCCGCCGATAACAGCGAGTTTCATGAGCGCCGCTCCTCATCGCTTCGTCCCCCGCAAGCGGGCGGTGCCCCCACTGCGTCGTCGCCGGCGCACTTCACGACAGATCAACCACCTCAAGCTTGTTGGCGCCCACCGCCGTGCCGATCGCCGACCGCACCTCGCTCGGCACGTCGCGGTCGAGCCGCAGCAGGATCGTCGCGCCCGGCCCCTCGGCATCCTCGGAAAGCTGCGCGGCTTGGATGTTCACGCCCGCCGAGCCGAGCAGAGTGCCGATCTTGCCCAGCGCCCCGGGCTGGTCGATGTAGTTGATCACCAGGTTGGTGCCCCGCGCCCGCAGGTCGAAGTTGCGCCCGTTGATCTGCACGATCTTCTCCACCAGCTGCGGCCCGGACAGGGTTCCGGCGACGTTGACGGCGGTGCCGTCGGGGGCCACTGCGCGCACGTCGACGACGCTGCGGTGGTTCGGGCTCTCCGAGGCCGTGGCGAGTTCGGCGGTGACCCCGCGCTCTTCGGCCAGCGCCGGTGCGTTGACGAACGTGACCGGCCCCTCGACCACCGCGGAGAACAGACCGCGCAGAGCCGAAAGCTTCAGCACCTCAACGTCTTCGGAGGCCAGCTCGCCGCGCACCTGCACCGACACCGACACCGGCGGCCCGTCCGACAGCGAGGCGGCCAGCACCCCGAGCTTGCGCACCAGGTCCAGCCAGGGCGCCACTTCTTCGTTGACCACGCCGCCGCCGACGTTGACGGCATCGGGGACGAATTCACCGGCCAGCGCGAGCTTCACGCTTTCGGCGACGTCGGTGCCCGCCCGGTCCTGCGCCTCGGAGGTGGACGCGCCCAGGTGCGGCGTGACCACCACCTGCGGCAGCTCGAACAGCGGGCTGTCGGTGCACGGCTCCTTGGCGAAGACGTCGATACCGGCCGCGCGGACGTGTCCGCTGCTGACCGCTTCGGCCAGCGCGGCCTCGTCCACCAGGCCGCCGCGGGCGGCGTTGACGATGATGACGCCCGGCTTGGTCTTCGCCAGCGCTTCCTTACCGATCAGGCCCGCCGTCTCGGGCGTCTTCGGCAGGTGCACCGAGATGAAGTCGGCGCGGCCGAGGAGGTCGTCGAGGGGCAGCAGTTCGATGCCCAGCTGAGCGGCCCGGGCCGGCGAGACGTACGGGTCGTAGGCGATGAGGTGGGTGCCGAAGGCCGTCAACCGTTGGGCGACCAACTGCCCGATCCGGCCCAGCCCAACCACCCCGACCGTCTTGCCGAAAATCTCGGTGCCGTTGAACGACGACCGCTTCCAGGCGTGCTCGCGCAGCGAGGCGTCGGCCGCCGGGAGCTGCCGGGCGGCGGCCAAGAGCAGCGCCAACGCGTGCTCGGCGGCGCTGTGGATATTGGAGGTGGGGGCGTTGACCACCAGCACGCCGCGCTCGGTCGCGGCGGCCACGTCGACGTTGTCCAGCCCGACCCCGGCGCGGGCGACGATCTTCAGCTTGGGCGCGGCGGCCAGCACCTCGGCGTCGACGGTGGTGGCCGAGCGCACCAGCAGCGCGTCGGCCTCGCCCACCGCGGCCAGCAGCTTCTCCCGGTCCGGCCCGTCTACCCAGCGCACCTCGACCTGGTCTCCCAGGGCGGCGACAGTCGATTGGGCGAGTTTGTCGGCGATCAATACAACAGGCAGATTCACCCGGCCAGCCTAACGGCTGCCTTCGACGGCCATCGACGGGCTCACCACTGCCGTCACCTGCGCCGACACGCGCTTGGGGAGCGCGTCATCGCGGTCCTAGGATGCGCTCGTGACCAAACTCGCGATCATCTACTACTCGGCCACCGGTCATGGCACCGCGATGGCGCAACGCGTGGCCGCCGCGGCCGAGTCGGCGGGCGCCGAAGTCCGCCTGCGTCACGTCGCCGAAACCCGCGACCCCGAGTCGTTTGCCCAGAACCCGGCCTGGACGGCGAATTACCAAGCGACGAAGGATCTTCCGGCCGCGACCGGTGAGGACATTGTCTGGGCCGATGCGGTGATCTTCGGTTCGCCGACCCGCTTCGGCTCTCCCGCTGCGCAATTGCGCAATTTCCTGGACTCGCTGGGCGGGCTGTGGGCCGAGGGCAAACTCGCGGACAAGGTGTACGCGGCGTTCACTTCTTCCAACACCGTGCACGGCGGTCAGGAGACCACGCTGCTGTCGCTCTACATCACGCTGATGCATTTCGGCGGCATCATCGTCCCGCCGGGATACACCGACCCGCTGAAGTTCGTCGACGGCAATCCGTATGGGGTCAGCCTGGTCTCCACGCACGACAACATCAACGAATGCGACGAGGCCACCGAGAACGCCCTGGATCACCTGGCTCGGCGCGTGGTGGCAGTCGCCGGGCGGCTGGCGGCGCCCAGCGTCACGCCAGAGTGACCGCGGTGGCCGAACGCCACTCCGGCGTGACGCTCGCGGCTACGCCGTCTCGGTGATGGGCCGGTCGACCCAGCTCATCAGGTCGCGCAGCTTCTTGCCGGTCACCTCGATGGGGTGCTCGGCGTTCTCCTTGCGCAGCTGCTCGAGTTGCTTGTTGCCGCCCTCGACGTTGGCCACCAGCTTCTTGGTGAAGGTGCCGTCCTGGATGTCGCGCAAGATCTCTCGCATCCGCTCCTTGGTGCCGGCGTCGATGACCCGCGGCCCCGACAGGTACCCGCCGAACTCGGCGGTGTCGGACACCGAGTAGTTCATCCGGGCGATGCCGCCCTCGTACATCAGGTCGACGATCAGTTTCAGCTCGTGCAGCACCTCGAAGTAGGCCATCTCCGGCGGGTAGCCGGCCTCCACCATGACGTCGAAACCGGTCTTCACCAATTCCTCTGTGCCGCCGCACAACACGGCCTGCTCACCGAACAGGTCGGTTTCGGTCTCGTCCTTGAAGGTGGTCTTGATGACACCGGCGCGGGTGCCGCCGATGGCCTTGGCGTAGGACAGCGCCAGCGCCTCGCCGTTGCCGGTCGGGTCCTGGTCGACCGCGATCAGGCACGGCACGCCCTTTCCGTCGACGAACTGGCGGCGCACCAGGTGGCCGGGTCCCTTCGGGGCGACCATCGCGACGGTCACGTCGGCGGGCGGCTTGATCAGACCGAAGTGGATGTTGAGGCCGTGCCCGAAGAACAGCGCGTCACCGGGTTTGAGGTTGGGCTCGATGTCGTTGGTGAAGATGTCCGCCTGCGCGGTGTCGGGCGCCAACAGCATGATGACGTCGGCCCACTTGGCCACCTCGGCGGGGGTGTCGACGTCCAGGCCCTGCTCGGAGACCTTGGCCCGCGACTTCGAACCCTCCTTCAGCCCGACGCGCACTTGCACACCGGAGTCGCGCAGGCTCAGCGAGTGCGCGTGCCCTTGGCTGCCGTACCCGATCACACCGACCTTGCGGCCCTGGATGATCGACAGGTCTGCGTCGTCGTCGTAGAACATTTCTAGTGCCACTGTTTCAATATCTCCTTGTGTGTTACTTGGCCGTGGCGATGCCGCGCGGACCGCGGGACAACGACACCACTCCCGATTGGACTATCTCGCGTATACCGAACGGTTCCAGTACCCGCAGCAGCGCCTCGATCTTGCCGCGATCACCGGTCGCCTCGATGGTCAGCGCCTCAGTCGATACGTCAATCACCTTGGCGCGGAACAGGTTCACCGCTTCGATCACCTGACTGCGGGTGCCCGCGTCGGCGCGCACCTTGATCAGCGCCAGCTCGCGCGATACCGCGGCATCCTCGTCGAGCTCGACGATCTTGATGACGTTGATCAGCTTGTTGAGCTGTTTGGTGATCTGCTCGAGCGGGGTCTCCTCGGCGCTGACCACAATCGTCATGCGCGACATGTCCTTTTGCTCGGTGGCGCCGACGGCCAGCGACTCGATGTTGAAACCGCGCCGGGAGAACAGCGCCGCCACGCGCGCGAGCACACCGGGTTTGTCCTCCACCAACACCGACAGCGTGTGCGTGTGCATCAGGCGTGCCCTTCGCTCTCGTCGTCGAACAGCGGGCGGATGCCGCGGGCGGCCTGGATCTCGTCGTTGCTGGTGCCGGCGGCCACCATCGGCCACACCTGCGCGTCCGCGCCGACGATGAAGTCGATCACCACGGGACGGTCGGTGATCGCCCGGGCCGCGTTGATCACGTCTTCGACGTCTTCTTCACGCTCGCAACGCAATCCGACACAACCCAACGCCTCCGCCAGCTTCACGAAGTCCGGGATGCGGTGCGAATGCGTGGCCAGGTCCGTCTGCGAATACCGCTCCTCGTAGAACAGCGTCTGCCACTGGCGCACCATGCCCAGGTTGCCGTTGTTGATCAGCGCCACCTTGATGGGCACGCCTTCGATCGCGCAGGTGGCCAGCTCCTGATTGGTCATCTGGAAGCAGCCGTCGCCGTCGATGGCCCACACCTCGGCCTCCGGGCGGGCCATCTTGGCCCCCATGGCCGCCGGGATGGCGAACCCCATGGTGCCCAGCCCGCCGGAGTTGATCCAGGTGCGCGGGTTCTCGTACGAGATGAACTGCGCCGCCCACATCTGGTGCTGACCCACCCCGGCGACGTACACCGCGTCCGGGCCGGCGATCTGACCCAGCTTCTCGATGACGTATTCCGGACCGAGACTGCCGTCGCTCTGCGGGTCGTAGCTCAGCGGATAGGTGGACTGAACGCTGTCCAGGTAGGCCCACCACTCGGTCATGTCGATGTTGCCCGGAATGTCATAGTGGCGCAGCATCCCGATCAGGTCGGCGATAACGGCCTTGACGTCGCCGACGATCGGCACGTCGGCATGGCGGTTCTTGCCGATCTCGGCCGGGTCGATGTCGGCGTGAATGACCTTGGCCTCCGGCGCGAAGGTGTCGAGCTTCCCGGTCACCCGGTCGTCGAAGCGGGTACCCAGGGCGATCAGCAGCTCGCTGCGCTGCAGGGCCGCCACCGCGGCGACGCTGCCGTGCATGCCGGGCATGCCCATGTGCTGGCGATGGCTGTCGGGGAACGCGCCGCGTGCCATCAGCGTGGTGACCACCGGGATCCCGGTGAGCTCGGCCAGCTCGCGCAGCTGCTCAGTCGCCTCGCCGCGGATGACGCCACCGCCGACGTAGAGCACGGGCTTGCGGGCGTCCGCGATGAGCTTGGCGGCCTCGCGGATCTGACGGTTGTGTGGCTTGGTGTTCGGCTTGTAGCCCGGCAGGTCCATGCGCGGCGGCCAGCTGAAGGTGCACTGCCCCTGCAGCACGTCTTTGGGGATGTCGACGAGCACCGCGCCGGGACGGCCCGAGGCGGCGATGTGGAAGGCCTCGGCCATCACCTGGGGGATCTCGTCGCCCGAGCGGACCAGGAAGTTGTGCTTGGTGATCGGCTGCGTGATGCCCGAGATGTCGGCTTCCTGGAAGGCGTCGGTGCCGATCAGGGTGCGACCGACCTGGCCGGTGATCGCGACGACGGGCACCGAGTCCATTTGGGCGTCTGCCAGCGGCGTGACGAGATTGGTGGCGCCGGGGCCCGACGTGGCCATCATGACGCCGACCTTGCCGGTGGCGTGCGCGTAGCCGCTGGCGGCGTGGCCGGCGCCCTGCTCGTGGCGAACCAGCACGTGGCGAAGCTTTTTCGAGTCGAACAGCGGGTCGTAAACCGGCAACACGGCGCCACCGGGAATCCCGAAGATGACCTCGACGCCGAGCTCCTCCAGCGATCGGATCACCGACTGGGCACCGGTAAGTTTCTCGGGCCCAACACGTTTCGGCTTTTTGGTGGGGGCGGCGGCAGGGGTTTCCGCCGCGTCGGAGGCGACGTCGGCGGCACGCTGTGGCTGTGTGGCGTGCTGCCTGGTGGGTGCGCTCACTGTCTTTCGTCCTTATTCAGTCTGGGAGTTTCGCTGGGAGCAACAAAAAACCCCCGACAGCTCATCTGCTGCACGAGGGTTGCGCGTTGGTCTGGATAGCTTCAAATGCCGAAGAGGCTAGTCAGGCACCAACGCGCCGACTAATTACTACGAGCATCCCGGGCTGTCCGGCGGTATCCATAACGTCCGACGGTAGCCTTCGCACAGCTCAGCCGTCAAATCCGCTCCGGCCGGCTCGCGCGGAGATCCGGTGCCCGTTGCCGGGTGAAATGATGGTCGAGTGGCTACCGGTTCGTCTTCCTCCACGCCCGTGGTGATCAAGCTCTCCCCCATCGCGCACCTGGCCGTCGGATTCTTGACCCTGGGGTTGCTGATACCGGTGATGCTGTGGCCGCTGTCCGTGCCGCTGCTGGTGATCCCCGTGCTGCTGTCGGCGATGATCGTCCGGCTGCGTACCGTCGCCGACGACCGAGGCGTGACGGTCCGCACGCTGCTGGGCAGCCAGACGGTGCGGTGGGATGACATCGACGGGCTGCGCTTCCATCGGGGCTCCTGGGCACGCGCGCACCTCAAGAGCGGCGCGGATTTGCGGTTGCCCGCGGTGACGTTCGCGACCCTGCCCCAGCTGACCGAGGCCAGCTCCGGGCGCGTGCCCAACCCTTATCAGTAAGGGGTCAGGCGATCGGGTTGACCCCGTTGAGCAGCACCCACACCGCGATGCCTGCGGCGATGCCCACCAGCAGCGCGACGAACGAGCCGATGAACGGGCGATGGGCCCAGCCCCGCCGCGCGTCGAGCCCGTAACGGCCGGGCCCGCACAGGATGACCGCGACGGCCAGGACGATGAGGGTGATCTGGTATTCGTGGCCGTCCGGCAGGAAGTACGTGAAGGTGTGCGGATGCGGGCGCGCCGTGATGGTGGCCAGCAGGCCGTTGATCAGGAAGGCCAGCGCACCGGCCGCGGCCAGGGGGGTGAACAGCCCCAGCACCAACAGCACACCGGCGACGAGCTCACCGCCCGCGCTGACGTAGGCGAGGATGTCGGCGTGCTGGTAGCCGACGTCGGACAGCGAGTTCTTGAACCCGCCCACCCCGGAGCCGCCCCACCAGCCGAACAGCTTCTGCAACCCGTGGGCGGCCAGCACGACTCCGAGGCCGACCCGCAGTATCAGCAAACCCAGATGCTGCGTGCCGCGCCGACCGACGTCGTGCAGCCGGTCGTGGTGTTCGTCCCCGTCGATCTCGGCGGGCTCGGCGGCCGCGTGCCGGGCGGACTGCGGCTGGACGTAGGGCAGGGGTTCCTGCTGTTCGAGCACGTTGTAACCCGTCGCCCTGGAGCTGCCCACGCCGGCGTGGTCGCCCATGTAGGGGATGACGGTGGTGGTTCCGGTGGAGGGGTTGAAGTCGCCGGGGTAACCGACGGGCGTCAAATCATCTTCGGGGTCAACCACACGCGCCGTCGCGGGGCGTCCCGGGGTTGGCTCCGGGGATTCGCCGGGCCGCTGCCAATGTCCGTCATTCGGTTGACTGGTCACGCGTGACAGGGTAAGGGCATTTGTCGCTGAATTGGGGATTTGAGCGGCGCTTTCGCCAGGCAATCGGTGGTTTGCCCGCCAAAGGGGCACGGATTGGGCCGAAATTAGCCCGCTCGCGGCTCCAGCGGGCCCCAAACGGCACATTTCGGCCCCCGGAGGCGGCCGTTGGCCGGCGCCAAACGTGGCGCGATCGTGTGGCGCCGGGCGGGCGGGCCCATGCGTGTGGCGGCGGCGGGCGCACTATCCGTAGCCTGTCGGTCATGCGACTACGGCGCTCGGTTCGGTGCGGGTTTGCCGCGCTTTGCGCGGTGGTGCTGGTCGCGAGCGGCTGCGCGCGGTTCAACGACGCCCAGTCGCAGCCTTTCACCACCAACCCGGAACTCAAGCCGCAACCCAGCTCGACGCCTCCGCCACCGCCGCCGCTGCCGCCCACGCCATTCCCCAAGGCGTGCCCGGCTCCCGGCGTGATGCAGGGCTGCCTGGAGAGCACCAGCGGACTGATCATGGGGCCGGACAGCAAAACCGCGCTGGTCGCCGAGCGCACCACCGGCGCCGTCAAGGAGATCTCGGTCAGCGCCGAGCCGAAGGTGAAGATGGTCATCCCGGTCGATCCGTCCGGCGACGGCGGCTTGATGGACATCGTGCTGTCCCCGACCTATGCGCAAGACCGGCTGATGTACGCCTACATCAGCACGCCCACGGACAATCGGGTGATCCGGGTGGCCGATGGCGACATCCCCAAGGACATCCTGACCGGGATCCCCAAGGGGGCCACCGGCAATACCGGAGCGCTGATCTTCACCAGCCCCACCACGTTGGTGGTGCTGACGGGCGACGCGGGTAACCCCGCCGCCGCATCCGACCCCAAATCGCTGGCGGGCAAGGTCCTTCGCATCGAGCAGCCGACCACCATCGGTCAGGCGCCGCCCACGACCGCGCTGTCGGGCGTCGGCTCCGGTGGCGGCCTGTGCATCGACCCCGTGGACGGCTCGTTGTACGTGGCCGACCGCACGCCGACGGCGGATCGGTTGCAGCGCATCACCAAGGCTTCCGAGGTCTCCACGGTGTGGACGTGGCCGGACAAACCCGGCGTGGCCGGCTGCGCGGCGATGGACGGGACCGTGCTGGTCAACCTGATCAACACCAAACTGACGGTGGCCGTGCGGCTGGCGCCGGCGACGGGTGCGGTCACCGGGGAACCCGACGTGGTGCGCAAGGACACCCATGCCCACGCGTGGGCGCTGCGGATGTCACCGGACGGAAACGTCTGGGGCGCAACGGTAAACAAGACCGCCGGGGATGCCGAGAAGCTCGACGACGTGGTGTTCCCGTTGTTCCCGCAGGGCGGCGGATTCCCCCGCAACAACGACGACAAGACCTAGCGGCCGCTGGAGAGCTCTCGTCAGCTCTGCCCGCAGGCGGCCAGCACCAGCTCGCGCACCCGGGCGGCGTCGGCCTGCCCCCGCGTGGCCTTCATCACCGCCCCGACGATCGCGCCCGCCGCCGCCACCTTGCCGCCGCGGATCTTCTCCGCCACATCGGGATTGGCGGCCAACGCCTCGTCGACCGCGGCCTGGGTCACCGAATCGTCGCGCACCAGCTCGAGGCCTCGGGATGTCATCACCTGCTCGGGTTCGCCCTCGCCGGCCAACACCCCCTCCACGACCTGGCGGGCCAGCTTGTTGGACAGCTTGCCCTCGTCCACCATGGCGATCACCGCGGCGACCTGCGCGGGCGTGATGGCCAGCTCGTCCAATTGGATGTTGGCCTCGTTAGCCTTCTGCACCAAGAAGTTTCCCCACCAGGAGCGCGCCTCCTTGCTCGACGCGCCGTGCTTGATGGTGGCGGTGACCAGTTCGACCGCACCGGCGTTGACCAGGTCGCGCATCACCTCGTCGGAGACGCCCCACTCTTCCTGGATCCTCTTGCGGCTCAGCCACGGTAGTTCCGGGATGGTCTGGCGCAGCCGCTCGACCAACTCGCGACTTGGCGCGACCGGTTCCAGGTCGGGCTCGGGAAAATAGCGGTAGTCCTGGGCAGTCTCCTTGGCGCGGCCCGGGCTGGTGTACCCGGCCTCGTGAAAGTGCCGGGTCTCCTGGATGATCTGGCCGCCGGATGCGAGGACGGCGGCCTGCCGTTGCATCTCGTAACGCACCGCCACCTCAACGCTTTTCAGCGAGTTGACGTTCTTGGTCTCGGTGCGCGTGCCGAACTCGGTAGTTCCGGTCGGCATCAGCGACACGTTGGAATCGCAACGCATCGAACCCTGGTCCATCCGAACATCGGATACGTCCAAGGCGCGCAACAGGTCTCGCAATGCCGTGACATACGCGCGGGCGATCTGCGGCGCGCGCGCCCCGGCGCCGACGATGGGCTTGGTCACGATCTCGATCAGCGGCACGCCGGCACGGTTGTAGTCGAGCAGCGACGTGGTGGCGCCGTGGATCCGGCCGGTCTCACTGCCCAGGTGGGTCAGCTTGCCGGTGTCTTCCTCCATGTGCGCGCGCTCGATCTCGACCCGCCAGGTGGTGCCGTCGTCCAACGGCGCTTCGAGGTATCCGTTGATGGCGATCGGCTCGTCGTACTGGGAGATCTGGTAGTTCTTCGGCATGTCCGGGTAGAAGTAGTTCTTCCGGGCAAAGCGGCACCATGGCACGATCTCGCAGTTCAGCGCCAGCCCGATCCGGATAGCCGATTCCACTGCCGTGCGGTTGAGCACCGGCAGTGATCCGGGCAGGCCGAGGCATACGGGGCACACCTGGGTGTTGGGTTCGGCGCCGAAGGCGGTGGAGCAGCCGCAGAACATCTTGGTGACGGTCGACAGCTCGACATGCACCTCGAGGCCGAGTACCGGGTCGAAGCGCGCGATGACGTCGTCGTAGTCCATGAGATCGGCGCTGGCAGCAACACTCATGCCGTCGATCGTAGTGGTGACCGCGAGCGCGACGGAGTCGGGCGAAGCGGGTCACCACCATCGGCCTAGTGGTGACCGCGAGCGCGGCGGAGGCGGGCGAAGCGGGTCACCACCATCGGGCGTAGTGGTGACCGCGGGCGCGGCGGAGGCGGGCGAACTCAGGGCCAGTGCGGCGAGCGCGGCACCGGGAACCGGTTGCGCTCCCCACCCCTGCCCGGGAACATGTCGGCCAGCACGGCCGCCATCTCGAGGTAACTGCGCCGGCTTTCCTTGCTCAGCCGATCCAGCTCGATCTGTTTGCCCTCGTGTATGTGGCGATCGAACGGCAGCACCACCGTCGCGGCTACGCGTGCGGACAATCGCTCGAGTTCCTTGGCCGCCAGCAGCTCCACCCTGGCCGGCTCGACGTGGTTGATCGCCAGTATCGTCGACCGCACCAGCGCTTGAAACCCGTTGTTGCCCAACCAATCCAGCGTGGTGGCCGTCTTTCGTATCGCATCGATGGAGGTGCTGGTCACCACGACCAGCGCCCGCGCCTCGGGCAGGACCGCTTCCATCACACCGGAATTGAGGGCCTTGGCGCAGTCCACCAGCACCACCGAATAGTGATTTCGCAGCAGCGAAAACGCTTTCACCACGTCGTGGCGCTCGAGTCGCCAGTCGGTGTGCGCATAGTCCGGCAATCCGAGGACTTCCAGGCCGAAATTGTTCATGTAGGTGTGCGCCCGGACATCCGCATAATTCGTGATCGCCCTGTCGGCGAGCAAGTCGGCCATGTTCAGTGAGTTAGGACGGCCATGCCGCTCCACCAAGTCCCCGGCGTCGATGTCGACGGCGATGATCCGATCGTGGCGCACATCGGCGAACGTGGACCCCAGCGCCTCCACCACCGCGGTCTTGCCGACGCCGCCTTTGAGGTTGAGGACGGCGATGGGAAACGCGCCGCCCACGACCGCGCGAATGCGGTTGCGCAGTTCCTCTTTGTACTGTGAGTCCTTCCCGGGGCCCAGATCGATGCCGGTCACGCGATGGACGACTTCGCGCCAGTTGGACCTCGCGGAGCCCTCGCGCCCCTGCTGGTCGAGTCCGTCCAGTGCCGTGCCGCCCGGCAGTCGAGCCGGCCGCGGCGGCGCGGGGACGCGCGCGGGCCGGGCGGGCGGGGGTGGCGGCAACTTGACCGGCGGACGGCGGATGGACGGATCCGAGCGCTGGGCCTGCGGCACCGTGGCCGGCGCCGGATCGGCGCCGACGCGCCGAGGTGGTTGCGGCGGATTGACCGGCGGGGCCTGTGGCCCCGCCGACGCCGCGGGATGCTGAACGACTCCGCGAACCGAACCGCGGTTGCTCACACCCCCGGTATAACCGCTGAGGACCAGTCCGGAAACCACGAATTTGCGCCGACCGGTCCTAAGCTGGTCGAGCGTCGGGCAAATTCAGGCCGGCGTCGGCTCGGAGCCACCCCACGTTTGCCGAATCCGCCGGGATCACCCGAAGAAGGCGGCGGCGTCGTCGTAGCGACTCTCCGGCACCAGCTTGAGCTGGCGAACCGCGTCGGCCAGGGCCACCCGCCCGATGTCCTGCCCCCGGAGCGACACCATCTGGCCGTATTCGCCCGCGTGCGCGGCGTCGGCGGCGTTGACGCCGAACCTGGTGGCCAACACCCGGTCGTAGGCCGTGGGCGTCCCGCCGCGCTGGACATGGCCCAGCACGGTCACCCGGACGTCCTTGTTGATCCGCTTCTCCACTTCGGCGCCCAGCTGGGCCGCGACGCCGGTGAACTTCTCGTGGCCGAACTCGTCAACCCCGCCTTCGCGCAACGAGATCGAGCCCGGGACGGGTTTCGCCCCCTCGGCGACCACACAGATGAAGTGCGAATCCCCGCGCTGGAAGCGGCGTTTGACCAGCCGGCACACCTCCTCGACGTCGAAGGGCTGTTCGGGAATCAGCGTCATGTGCGCACCGGAAGCCAGGCCGGCGTTCAGCGCGATCCAGCCGGCGTGCCTGCCCATCACCTCCACCAGCATCACCCGCTGATGGGATTCGGCGGTGCTGTGCAGGCGGTCGATGGCTTCGGTGGCCACCGTCAACGCGGTATCATGGCCGAAAGTCACGTCGGTGCAATCGATGTCGTTGTCGATGGTCTTCGGCACCCCGACGACGGGAACGTTCTCATCGGACAGCCAGTGGGCGGCCGTCAGGGTGCCTTCGCCGCCGATCGGGATGAGGACGTCGATGCCGTTGTCGTCCAGAGTCTGCTTGATCTGGTCGAGCCCGGCCCGCAATTTGTCGGGATGCACCCGGGCGGTACCCAGCATCGTGCCGCCCTTGGCCAACAGCCGGTCATTGCGATCGTCGTTCTGCAGTTGGATGCGCCGGTTTTCCAGCAACCCGCGCCACCCGTCCTGGAAGCCGACCACCGACGAGCCGTACCGGGCGTCGCAGGTGCGCACCACCGCCCGAATGACGGCATTCAGCCCCGGGCAGTCGCCGCCTCCGGTGAGAACTCCGATCCGCATGCCCTCATCTTGCCCTGCCCGCCACTCGCACGGCGACGAAAGGTCAGATGGCGGACGGCAGCGGGCCGCGGGCGGCCTCGTAGGCGGCACCCACCCGGTACAGGCGGTCATCGGCCAGCGCCGGCGCCATGATCTGCAGTCCGACGGGCAGGCCGTCGTCGGGCGACAACCCCGACGGCACCGACATGCCGCAATGGCCGGCCAGGTTCAGCGGCAGCGTGCACAGGTCGAACAGGTACATCGCCAGCGGATCGTCGACCTTCTCGCCGAGCGCGAAGGCGGTGGTCGGGGTCGCCGGCGACACGACCACGTCGACGGACTCGTACGCCCGGTCGAGGTCGCGGGCGATCAGCGTGCGTACCTTCTGCGCCTGGTTGTAATAGGCGTCGTAGTAACCGGCCGACAGCGCGTAGGTGCCGATCATGATGCGGCGCTTGACTTCCGGCCCGAAGCCAGCGGCCCGGGTCAGCGCCATCACTTCCTCGGCGCTGTGCGTCCCGTCGTCACCGACGCGCAGCCCGTAGCGCATCGCGTCGAAGCGGGCCAGGTTGCTCGACACCTCCGACGGCAAGATCAGGTAGTAGGCGGCCAGCGCGTATTCGAAGTGCGGGCAGTCGACTTCGCTCACCTCGGCGCCCAGTTCGGTCAGCTGGCCCACGGCCGCCTCGAACGAGGCCAGCACTCCCGGCTGGTAGCCGTCGCCGCGCAGCTGCTTCACGACGCCGACGCGCACGCCCTTGAGGTCACCGGCCGCACCCGCCTTCGCGCCCCCGACGACATCGGGCACCGCGGCGTCGACGGACGTGGAATCGCGGGGGTCGTGCCCGGCGATCACCTGATGCAGCAGCGCGGTGTCCAGCACCGTGCGCGCGCACGGGCCGCCCTGATCCAACGACGACGCGCACGCCACCAGCCCGTAGCGCGACACAGTGCCGTAGGTGGGTTTGACGCCGACCGTCGCGGTCAGCGCCGCCGGCTGCCGAATCGAGCCGCCGGTGTCGGATCCGATGGCCAGCGGCGCCTGGAATGCGGCCAACGCCGCCGCGCTGCCTCCGCCGGACCCGCCGGGCACCCGATCGAGGTTCCACGGGTTACGGGTGGGCCCGTAGGCCGAGTTCTCCGTCGACGAGCCCATCGCGAATTCGTCCATGTTGGTCTTGCCGAGGATCGGGATGCCGGCGGCACGCAACCGCATGGTGACGGTGGCGTCGTAGGGGGAACGCCAGCCTTCGAGGATCTTGGAGCCGCAGGTGGTGGGCATGTCGACGGTGGTGAAGACGTCCTTGAGCGCCAGCGGCACCCCGGCCAGCGGCGACGGCAGCCGCTCCCCCGCGGCCACCGCCTCGTCGATCACGGCCGCCGCGCCCAGCGCCTCGTCGGCGGCCACGTGCAGGAAGGCGTGATACCGGTCGTCGGTCGCGGCGATCTGATCCAGGCACGCCTGGGTGACCTCGACCGACGACAACTCCTTGGCGGCGATCCGGGCGGCCAGGGTAGCGGCGTCGGCGCGGATGACGTCGTTCACTCGCTGTCCCCCAGGATCTGCGGCACGGCGAAGCGGCCATCGGCGGCCTCGGGCGCCTCGGCCAGCGCCTCCCGCTGGGTCAGGCAGGGGGTCGGCTCGTCCGGGCGGGTGACGTTGACGTCCTTGAGCGGGTTGTCGGTCGCTTCGACGCCGGTGACGTCGACCGCCTGCACCTGGCTGACGTGGGTCAGGATGGCGTCGAGCTGGCCGGCGAAGCTGTCGAGCTCGCTATCGGTCAGCGCCAGCCGGGACAGCCGGGCCAGGTGCGCCACCTCGTCGCGGGAGATCTGAGACACGACAGGAAAGCCTAGCCGCGAGTGTGCGGGCGGCGTCAGGCCCGTTGGTTCTGCGCAGAAATGCAGTCCCCGCATCGCTGTGTAACAGTGTTGGCCGTGCCGTCGTATCTGTTGCGCATCG
Source organism: Mycobacterium paraffinicum (assembly GCF_025822865.1). Taxonomy (NCBI): domain Bacteria; kingdom Bacillati; phylum Actinomycetota; class Actinomycetes; order Mycobacteriales; family Mycobacteriaceae; genus Mycobacterium; species Mycobacterium paraffinicum. The sequence continues at coordinate 147,745 of NZ_JACKUR010000016.1, forward strand.
AACTGGTCGACCGCCCGGGCAGCCTGGGCTCGCTGGCCGTGGCGCTCGGTTCGGCGGGCGCCGACATCCTGTCGCTCGACGTGGTCGAGCGCAGCTCGGGGTATGCGATCGACGACCTGGTGATCGAGCTGCCGCTGGGGGCGATGCCGGACACGCTGATCACCGCCGCCGAGTCGCTTTCCGGCGTCCGGGTGGAGAGCGTGCGCCCGCACACCGGATTGTTGGAAGCGCATCGCGAGCTGGAGCTGCTCGACCACGTCGCCGCGGCGGGCGACAAGGCGTCGCGGCTGCAGGTGCTGACCAACGAGGCGCCCAGGGTGCTGCGCGTCAGCTGGTGCACCGTGCTGCGCGGCACGGGCGATGAACTCCAGCGCCTGGCCTTCAGCCCGGGTACGCCGGAGACGCGGGCGGATTCCGCCCCGTGGCTGCCCATCGAACGGGCCGCGACGCTGGACAGCACCGGCGAGTGGGTGCCGCAGGCGTGGCGCGACATGGACACCACGATGGTCGCCGCCCCACTGGGCGATCCGCACACGGCGGTTGTGCTCGGCCGCCCGGGCCCGGAGTTCCGGCCGTCGGAGGTGGCTCGCCTGGGCTATCTGGCCGGGATCGTGGCCACCATGCTGCGCTGAACGCCGGCTACGCGGGCACCGGGTCCAGCAGGCTGTTGTAGATGGCGATGATCTTCTCGGTTTGCACGGATTGACGGCCGCTGTCGCGGTGTTCGGTGGCGACGCCGGACATTTCCCGCAATCGGTCGCGGTCCGAGGAGAGCGCACGAATCGCCGCCGCCAGTGCGGACGGGGACGGGTCGGCGGCCAGGATGCCCCCGCCTTCCGGAACGGTTTCGCTCAACGCGGGGTCACAGTAGATGACGGGCGACGACATGGCCACCGCTTCCAGCAGGACGAGCCCCTGGGTGTCGAAATCATATGAGGTGAACAGCAGCGCATCGCTCGATCCCATCGCGACCAGGCAGGCTTCGCGGTCGACCCGGCCGTGCAGGCGGATTCGGTGAGAGAGTCCGGTGGAGTGAATGAGTTTTTTCATCGACGCCTCGAGGTGGCCCTGACCATAGATGTCGAGCGTGCAGTTGTCGACCTGGGCGACGGCCTCGATCGCTTCGAGAGCCCGCTTCTCCGACGATAGGCGCCCACACCAGACGAGTCGGAGCGGCTCGTCGTCCGATAATGCGCCAACCACGGCCGTCCGGGCCCGGTCGACGACGTCATCGTCAAAGCCGTTGGAAATCGCCGATATTGGACGGGTCACCCCGCGTCTGGCCAGCGACCGCGCAAAATGCCGCGTCGGTGTGATCTGGTGGTCCACGGCTTGTGCGTTCGCAACCATGAACCGCCACGCCAGTCGCGAAGCCGCGCTTTCCTTTTCGGGGGTCAGGTGGAATTCCTGCGCGAGGTACCGCTTTTGCACCCGACTGACCAACATCGCCAGGAAGAGCGGGGCCGGGGTGGCTTGCTCGAAATACGTGTCGTAGCGAGTGTGTTTGGTCTGAACCACCGGAATGCCATGCCGGCGAGCGGCTTGCACGCCGGCTATCGCCACGCCTAAGTCACCCTGGGTGTGCACGATATCGATGGGTCCGCGGCTGCCGAACGCCTCGTCGATGATCGCGCGATTCGCCTTGGAGGGCCACACCAGAACAAAGTCCTCATGCCTGCCCAATTTGCGCATGATCGGGTCGATGACGGGCACCGGCTTCAATTCGACGACGCAGGGGTCTGGATCGACCGCGCCGGGCATCGGTGCCGTGAAGACCGTGACCCGGTGCCCATACTGTTCGAGCGCACGACGCTGAGTGGCCACCGAAACCTGCGTCCCCCCGAGGCCGTCGGGGTGAAGATCGGTGAAAAGTGCGACATGCATGAGAGAACCTCGCGAAGAGTCGATTCGGGTGACGGTTGCCCATCGGATTTGGTCGGCAACCAACGATCGCCCCGCCCGCTCTGCCACGAGACAGACCAAGCGGTCGTCGGACGCATCCTACTGACCGGTCCGGCGACGCCCACAGGGTGTGGCGCCGCGACGGTTGCGATCGCGCTAGATCAGCGCGCCTGCGAGTTCGATCCCGCCAGCACCGCATGGTCGTCGTCGTCCCACAGCAGCAGCTGTCGAACCGCCGGCCGCGGACCGTAGGGCCGCAGCATGGTGCTCGCCGGGCGAGGACGCACCCGCTGCGGCCACCAGAACCACCGCCCGAGAATTTTTGCGACAGAGGGCGTCATGAATGAGCGCACGATCAGCGTGTCGAACAGCAAACCGAGGCCGATCGTCGTGCCGATCTGACCGAGAACCTGAAAACCGCTGAACACGAACGCACACATGGTGACGGCGAAGACGATGCCCGCCGAGGTGACCACCGATCCGGAGCCCGCCATCGCGCGGATGATGCCGGTGTTCAGGCCGGCATGAATTTCTTCCTTGAAGCGTGAGATCAACAGCAGGTTGTAGTCGGATCCGACCGCCAGCAGCAGGATGACGGCCAGCGCGAGCACCACCCAGTACAGCTGTATGCCGAGGATGTACTGCCAGACCAGGACCGAGAGCCCGAACGAGGCGCCCAGCGACAGGGCGACGGTGCCGACGATGACGAGCGCGGCGATCAGGCTGCGCGTGATGATCATCATGATCAGCAGGATCAGGCTCAGTGCGGCGAACGCGACGATCATCAGGTCGTACTTGGCGCCGTCCTGGATGTCCTTGTAGGTGGCGGCTGTCCCGCCGAGATAGATGCCCGCGTCCGCCATCGGCGTGCCCTTCAGGGCCTCGTGCGCAGCCTTGGCCATCGGGGCGATGTGCGAAATGCCTTGCGGGGTCGCCGGATCGCCTTCGTGGGTGACGATCATGCGCGCCGCCTTGCCGTCGGGCGAGAGAAACAATTTGAGCCCGCGCTTGAAATCGGGGTTGTTGAACACATCCGGCGGCAGGTAGAAGGTGTCGTCGTTCTTGGCCGCGTCGAAGGCCCGCCCCAGCGCCGTCGCGTTGTCGATCGCGGCGGCGGTCTGCGCGTAGATGCCGGACAGCGTGGCGTAATTGGCCAACGTCAGATCGCGGTTGGTCTGTTGACTCTCGATCTGCGGCGATATCAGCGCCACCAGCTTCGGCTGCAGCGCGTCGAGCTTATCGAGTGAGGCCGTCAGGTTTTCGAACTTCTCGGTGAGCTGGTCGATTCCGTCGAGCGCGTCGAAGAGCGATCTGAACGCGAAGCAGATGGGAATGTCGTAGCAGTGCCTTTCCCAATAAAAATAGCTGCGAACCGGCCGGAAGAAGTCGTCGAAATACGCGATCTTGTCGCGCAGGTCCTGGATCGTGCCGAGCGTGTCGTGAAAGCTTTCGGTCTCGTCGTGGGTGGTGCCGGCGAGCTGCTGCTGCAATACGTACTGCTGCTTGAGGATGTTGATGGTCTTGCTCAGCTCGTTGGCCTGCTTAAGGGCATCGTTGGCCCGATCCTGTTGGTAGGTCAGGTTTTCCTGCTGGGCCGCGCTGGAATTGCTGACGACGAACGCCAGCGAACTGTGAACCAGCGGGGTGCCCAGGGGCCGGGTGATGGTCTGCACCTGCGCGACGCCGGGAACGTGGAATACCGCCTTCGCCACCTTGTCCAGGATGAGCATGCTTTCGGGGTTACGCATGTCGTGATCGGTTTCGACCATCAGCAATTCGGGCTCCAGCCGGGCCCGCGAGAAATGCTTCTCGGCGGCGGTGTAGCCGACATTGGCCGGTGCGCTGGCCGGCATATAGGGACGGGTGTCATAACTGGTCTTGTAGCCGGGCAGGGCGGTCAGACCCACCAGGGCCAGCGCGCAGGCCGCGGCGAGAACGGCACCGGGCCAGCGGACGATGGCGGTGCCGATCCGCCGCCAGCCACGGGTTCTGACCGTCCGTTTGGGTTCGAAGATGCCCACCCGGGAGCCCAGGGTGAGGATTGCGGGCCCCAGGGTCAGGGCGGCGAACAGCGCCACGAGGATGGCCAATGCGGCTGGAATGCCCAGACTCTGGAAGTAAGGCAGCCGGGTGAAGCTCAGGCAGGCCACCGCGCCGGCCACGGTCAGGCCCGAACCCAGCACGATATGCGTCGTGCCGTGATACATCGTGTAGAAAGCCTTTTCGCGGTCTTCACCGGTTCCGCGCGCTTCCTGGTAGCGGCCTACGAAAAATATCGCGTAGTCGGTGCCCGCGGCAACCACCAGCAGCGTCAACAGATTCGTCGCGTAAGTCGACAAGCCGATTACCCCGGCGTTTCCCAGGAACGCGACAAGGCCTCGGGCGGCCGACATTTCGATCAGGACCGTGGCGAGCACCAGCAGCGTGGTGAGCACCGAACGGTAGACGAAAAACAGCATGAGGGCGATCACGCCGACCGTGATCGTGGTGACCTTCGCGGTTCCCTTGCTGCCGACGTCGAACTGGTCGGAGATCAGTGGCGCCGCGCCGGTCACGTAGGCCTTGACGCCGGGCGGCGGCTTCATGCGCTCGACGATGTCGCGCAGCGCCCCGACGCCCTCGTTCGCCAACGCCGAGCCCTGATTACCGGCGAGATTCACCTGCACGTAAGCGGCCTTGCCGTCGCTGCTCTGCGACCCCGCCGCGGTCAGGGTGTCGCCCCAGTAGTCCTGGACATGCTCGACGTGTTTCTTGTCCTGCTCGAGCCGGCGGATCATCTCGTCGTAGAAACGGTGCGCGTCCGCGCCGAGCGGCTTGTCGCCTTCCAGCACGATCATGGCAGAGCTGTCGGTGTCGAACTCTCCGAACTTTTCACCGACGCGCTTGATGGCCTTGAGCGAGGGGGCGTCGGGAGAGTTCAGCGCCACATTGTGTGTCTTGCCAACCTCTTCCAGCTGCGGCACCGCGATGTTGGTGATCGCGGCCAGCGCCACCCAGAACAGCAGGATGGGCAGCGCCAGCCGGCGGATGGCGTGCGGGACGCGCGCCCGCGGCTGTTCGGGCTCGCTCATCCGGATTTATCCAGGCAGAAGGTGTAGGCGTCGACTTTGTCAACGGTGCGTTGGTCTTTCACTTCCCCGTTGACCGTGATGCGGCAGCCGAGGCTGTCGCCGTTGCCCTGTGCGACGACATTGCCCAGGACCGCGGGCTCCGTCGTGGTGATCGTGAACGACCATGGCAGTGGGGCGTCCTTGACTTGTTGCGGTTGGGCGTTGACATCAAGGTAGTTGATGGTCGCGGTTGCGCCGGGCCTGCCGAAGACCTCGAGCACCACCCGTTTGGGGTTGAACGGGACGATTTCATTGGCCAGGCCGCTGTTGGCCGAAGCGCTGCTTTCCGAGCCGAAGATTCCGTGCAGGCGATAGATGGCGAATCCGGCAAGCGCGACGACCAGCACCGCCACCAGCACCATCCACCCCCGTCTGACAAGGGATGCCACCGAAATCCCCTTCACCCGTTCACCTTTCGATTATCGGGCGACACGACCATCCTCGAGGCGAGTGCGTCTGCCGGCGGGTCGGGCGTGCTCGACAGGTATGACAGTACGGTACGGGACCGTACTGTACAAGAGACGCGCGCGTACACATTCCGTCTCGGCGGGTTAACGCCGCGTTACCCGGTGGTTCTGGTCAAGCCCGGGATGAGAAACCCGTCCACGAGGGCTTGGACGGTCCGGCGGGTGGGCGGCCGGCCAGGAATGATCGACCGGAAGATGAGATAACCGGGTAACAGATCCCAGAGCTCGTCGGTGATGACGTCCTCGCTGATCTCACCGCGGTCGACGGCTTGGCGCAGCACATGCTGGATTAATGCCTTGCGCTGCTTGAGGAATTGCTCCTGCAAAGCGTCGTCGAGCGCCGGGTGTCGCGACACCTCGACCATCACCGCGCGGATGGTGCTGGCGTGTTCGACGCCGTGCTGACCACAGGTCTCCCCCAGACTCAGCAGGTCGCCACGCAGTGTGCCGGTGTTGGGCGCGACGGCGACCACGCGGACACCCTCGGTGAAGGCGGCCAGCACCAACTCGGCCTTCGAGGGCCACCGCCGGTACACCGTCGCCTTGCTGGCGTGGGCGGCACCGGCCACGGCTTCGACGGTCAGTTGGCCATAGCCGTGATCCTGCAGCAGCCGCAGGGTCACGGTCAGTATCTCGGCCTCGCGGGGTGACCACGGCGATGCCTGCGTGCACTCCTCGGCCGGTTGCGTCATAGCGCCCACGATAGGACCGCTACGGCGATGCGGGCCACTTTATGACCGGATGGCGTTGAGCGCCTGGGGGTGGAATCGCCGTAGCGACCGATCATCGGCCTAGTCCGCCGGTGCTTCCGGCGGACCCTCGGCCAACAGCTTCCGGAAACCGTCCTCGTCGAGGACCGGCACTCCCAGCTCGATCGCCTTGTCGTACTTGGATCCCGGCGCATCCCCGGCGACGACGAAGTCGGTCTTCTTCGACACCGAACCGGCGGCCTTGCCGCCGCGCGCGATGATCGCCTCCTTGGCGTCGTCGCGCGAAAAACCGGCCAGCGAACCGGTGACGACAACCGTCAGCCCTTCCAGGGTCCGGGGCACGCTGGCGTCGCGCTCGTCGGCCATCCGCACCCCGGCGGCCCGCCACTTGTCGACGATCGCGCGGTGCCAGTCGACGGTGAACCACTCGGTCAGCGCGGCCGCGATCGTCGGTCCGACGCCCTCGACCGCGGCCAACCGCTCGGTGGACGCCGACATGATCGCCTCCAGGCTGCCGAATTCGGTGGCCAGCGCGCGCGCGGCGGTCGGACCGACATGCCGGATCGACAGCGCCACCAGGACGCGCCACAGCGCCACCGACTTGGCCTTGTCCAGGTTGTCGAGCAGCCTCCTGCCGTTGGCGGACAACGCGCCGGCCTTGGTCCGAAAAAGCTCGGTGCGCAACAGGTCTTCCTCGGTGAGGGTGAACAGGTCGCCCTCGTCGGCGATCACGCCGGCCTTCAACAGTGCGATGGCCGCCTCGTAGCCCAGCCCCTCGATGTCGAGCGCTCCGCGGCCGGCGACGTGGAAGACGCGCTCGCGCAGCTGCGCCGGGCAGGACCGGGCATTGGGGCAGCGGATGTCGGCGTCACCCTCCTTGGCGGGCGCCAGCGGGGTTCCGCATTCGGGACACGTTGTGGGCATGACGAATTCGCGCTCGGACCCGTCCCGGAGGTCGACGACGGGACCGAGCACTTCCGGGATCACGTCGCCCGCTTTGCGGATCATCACCGTGTCGCCGATCAGCACCCCCTTGCGCTTGACCTCGGCGGCGTTGTGCAGGGTGGCCAGCCCTACGGTTGATCCGGCCACCTTCACCGGCGTCATGAAGGCGAATGGCGTGACGCGGCCGGTGCGTCCGACGTTCACCCGGATGTCGAGCAGCTTGGTCTGCGCCTCCTGGGGCGGATACTTGTACGCGACCGCCCAGCGGGGCGCCCGCGACGTCGTTCCCAGGCGGCGCTGCAGCGCGAAGTCATCGACTTTGACCACCACACCATCGATTTCGTGGTCGATGTCATAGCGGTGCTCACCCCAATACCCGATCCGCTCCTCCACGGCGGCGAGGCCACACACGCGCGCGGTCTCTTCGGCCACCGGCAGGCCCCAGGTTTTCAGCGCGGTGTAGGCCTCGTGCAGGGTCTTGGGCGCGAACCCGTCGGTGCGGCCGATGCCGTGACAGATCATTCGCAGCTTGCGCCGGGCGGTGACCGCCGGGTTCTTCTGGCGCAGCGAACCGGCCGCGCTGTTACGCGGATTGGCGAAGGGCGCCTTGCCGTCCTCGACCAGGCTGGCGTTGAGCACCTCGAAATCGGCGAGCATGAAGAAGACCTCGCCACGCACCTCGAGCACGGCGGGAATCGGCAAATCGGCACTGGCAGTGAGCCGCTCGGGCACGTCATCGATGGTGCGCGCATTGAGCGTCACGTCCTCGCCCACCCGGCCGTCGCCGCGCGTGGCGGCCCGTTCCAGCCGGCCGTCGCGGTACACCAGCGACAACGCCACCCCGTCGATCTTGAGTTCGCACAAGTAGTGCGGCTCACGGCCGATCTCGTTCTCGACGCGGTTGCTCCAGGCGACCAGTTCGTCGCGGTCGAACACGTCGTCGAGGCTCAGCATCCGCTCGAGGTGCTCGGCCTCGGTGAAGTCGGTGGCAAAGCCCGCCCCGCCGACCAGCTGCGTCGGCGAATCCGGAACCCGCAGCTCCGGGTAACGGTCCTCCAGCGCGACAAGGTCGTTGAACATCTTGTCGAATTCGGCGTCGGAGACGATCGGCGCGTCCTTGATGTAATAGCGGAACTGGTGTTCGCGGACTTCATCGGCCAGTTCCTGCCACTGTCGCCGGATCTCGGGCGCCACCGAATCAGCTTCTGGTGAGCTCACCCTCGCAGGCTATCCGAGAACGCCGACACTCCCGACTCAGTCCTCCACGTATGCCCGCAGCCGGTCCACCGCCGCATCCCACCGGCGCGACAACGCGGTGAGGTAGTCACTGGCCTGGGCCAAGGGGGCGGTCCGCACCGCCCAGACACGCTCGCGACCCCGCCTGCTGCTGGTCACCAAACCCGCCGACTCCAGCAGCTGCAGGTGTTTGCTGGCGGCCTGCCGGGTGACCGGGATGACGCCGGTGAGCTGCGATGTCGAGCTCGGGCCCAGATCGCAGAGCCGCACGATGATGCGCAGCCGGTTCGGATCGCCGAGTGCGTCGAAGAGCGGCGCGCCCACGGCGACGCGACCACTCATTCGCGGGCTTCTTCCAGATACCTGCGCACCAGGCCCGCCTGGATGGCCCACCCCTCGGCGTTGGCCTCGAACGAGGACGGGCGGCGCGCTTCAGGAATGTCTTCGAATCCGGATTCGGTGATGGTGAGCAGCACGCCATCGGGAGCCTCCGACAAGGTGAACTCGACCAGCGTGGTCGGCTCTCGCTCGTAGTCGACGTCCGGGTCGACGGCGAAGGGATGCCAGCGATAGGCGAACCGCCGCTGCGGTTCGACCGCGACGATGTGCCAGGTGCTTTTCACCCCGGCGTGCGGCTCCTGACGCTTGGCGACCTCGTCGTCGACCGTGGTCGGGCTGATCACCGCGGCGATCGAAGTCCCGGCGACGAACGGCCCGTCGAAGCGGACGCCGAACCAGCGGCCGAACTCGTCGGCGTCGCTGATGGCCCGCCATACCCGATCCAACGGTGCGTGCAGCAGCACGCTCTTCTCAATCCTCATACGCAACCTCCTGGTTGCCTATGAGTCCATCACGCCAATAGGAAAAGCGCAACTTTTTGGTTGCCCATCAGATGGCGTCGGGGTCCTCGGCGAAGGCCTCGGCCGCCGTGCGGGACAGCTCGATCGCCAGTCGGGCCCACTCGGGCGTCGCACCGGCCAGGCCACACGCGGGGGTGACGCCGATGCGGTCGCGCAACGCCGAGCGGGCGAAGCCGAGCCGATCCGTCACCGCGACCAGCGCGGCGGCCACCTCTTCGGTCGACGGCCGCCGTGGCGGTGCGCTGGCGGCAACAACTCCCAGCATCACCGTGCGGCCCGATTCGACGAAGGCGGCGATACCGTCGAGATCCGCCGCGGCCAACGTGTTGACGTCCACCGAAACCGCGTTAAAGCTGCTGTCCTGCAATATCTTCCACGGCAACTCCGGGGCGCAACTATGCAACAGCACCTCGCCTGAAACCGTGGCGACACAAGTGTCGAGCAAGGCGACGGCCACCGCTTCGTCGAGCGGGGCCACCGGGCTCAGCGCCGTCACACCGCCCAGCCGCCCGCCCAACGCCCTGGGCAGCGACGGCTCGTCGAACTGCACCACCACCGGTGTTTCGAGGCGGCGGGCCAGCGCCGCGCGGTGGGCGGCGACGCCTTCGGCCAACGACGCCGCCAGATCGCGCACGGCACCGGCGTCGGTGATCGCCCGGTGGCCGTTGGCCAACTCCAGCTCGGCGGCCAGCGTGATCGGCCCGGGAGCCTGCACCTTCAGTGCGCGCTCGCCACCGCCCAGGCCGGCTACCTCCCATGCCTCTTCCAGTGCGTCCATGTCCTCGTCGAGGAGACTGACCGCGCGGCGGACGACCGCCCCCGGCCGAGCGGCAACGCGATAGCCGCGCGGCACGATGTCGATGGCCACATCGATCAGCAGCGCGCCGGCCCGGCCCAGCATGTCGGCACCCACTCCGCGGGCGGGCAGCTCGACGATGTGGGGCAGTCCGCCGGCCAGCTCCCCGACGACGACCTCGGCGGCCTCCCGGGGCTTGATGCCGGGCCACGACCCGATGCCGCTGCCGCTCGCGAAAACACTCACCGGCCCAACCGTATTCGACGCCGCCCCGGGTGCCTGTGACCAGGGGTGCCTCCCGTGCGGCCGCACGGGTAGGTTCGACGCCAGAAGGGTGCGAAACGTGTCGCGGATGGCGAGATTGGCACGGCCGCTGCTGTGGTGCGGGGCAGTGGTGCTGGCTGCCGCGTGCACCCGGGTGGTGGACGGCACGGCGCTGGCCGGATTCGGTGCCCCGCGCAGGGCCGTGCAAGGGGTCAATGTCGACACGGTTCTGCTGGACCAGTCGCGGATGCGCGCGATCACCGGCGCCGGCGAGCACCTCACGATCATCCCCTCCATGGACGGCACCAGCCTGGTTGACATCGACGCGCTCGCCGACACCACGCCGCACGAATGCCGATTCATCTACGCCGAGACGGCGACGTTCGGGCCCGAGGTCGAAGCGTTCCACAAGACGACCTTCCAGGACCCGCCCGACGGCGCGCTGATCTCTGAAGGGGCCGCGGCCTACCGGGACGCCGATACCGCGCGGCGCGCGTTCGGCGCGTTGGTGAGCACGGTCGGGGACTGCGCGAACGGCTCGTCCGGCCAGCAATACGTCGGCGACTGGACGGCCGACGCCGGTTCGCTGCACCTGCGGCCGGGTGGCTGCGGCCGCGACTACCGGCTGCGTTCGGTGACCATTCTGGAGGTCACGTTCTGCGGCTTTGCGCAATCGGTGTCCGACATCGTGATGACGAACATCGTCGCGAACGTGCCGAACTAGCGCGCGGTGGCGGCGATGACGGCGCTGCCGAGCACCTCGTCACCGCCCGGGTCGGGGCGGTACAACACCAGCGTCTGACCGCACGCGACGCCGCGAATGGGGGCGCGCAACCGCACCACCAGCTCGTCACCGACCAATTCCGCTACGGCACCTACAGTTTCACCGTGCGCCCGCACCTGCACCACGCACTCGACGGGACCAGACGGCGGCCGTCCCGCGGTGAAGACCGGCTCGCGCCCCCGCAATTCGCGCACGTCGAGGTCGGCCGCCTCCCCCACCCGCACGGTCGCGGTGTCGGCGTCGATGGCCGTCACGTAGCGCGGGCGGCCGTCGGGGCCGGGCCCGGCGATGCCCAGGCCTTTGCGCTGGCCGATGGTGAAGCCGTGCACCCCGTCGTGCTCGGCGAGCACCGCGCCGTCGGCGCCGACGACGGTGCCGCGGCGGACCGCGATGCGCTCGCCCAGGAATGCCCGGGTGTTCCCGGACGGGATGAAGCAGATGTCGTGGCTGTCCGGCTTTTCCGCAACCGCGAGGCCGCGACGGGCGGCTTCGGCGCGGATCTGCGCCTTGGGGGTGTCGCCGATCGGGAACGTGGCGTGGCGTAGCTGGTCGGCGGTCAGCACGGCCAGCACGTAGGACTGGTCCTTGTCGCTATCGACCGCGCGGCGCAGCCGCCCGCCGGACAGCCTGGCGTAGTGGCCGGTGGCCACCGTGTCGAAGCCCAGCGCAAGGGCTTTCGCCGACAGCGCCGAGAACTTGATCCGCTGGTTGCACCGCACGCAGGGGTTGGGCGTTTCGCCGCGCGCGTACGACGACACGAAGTCGTCGATCACGTCCGCCTGGAACCTTTCGGCGAAATCCCAGACGTAGAAAGGGATTCCGAGGACATCAGCGACGCGGCTCGCGTCCGCGGCGTCTTCTTTGGAACAGCACCCCCGCGCGCCGGTGCGCAATGTGCCGGGCGCGGTCGACAGCGCCAGGTGCACGCCGACCACGTCGTGCCCGGCATCGACCATGCGGGCGGCGGCGACCGACGAGTCGACGCCACCGCTCATCGCGGCGAGGACCTTCACTTTAGGGAGCCCCCGCGGCGGCCAGTGCGGCCCGGCGGGCGCGGTCCACCGCCGCGGGCAGCACCCGTAACACCGCATCGACGTCGGAGTCAACGCTGGTGTGCCCCAACGAAAGTCGCAAGGACCCGCGGGCGCTCGTCGGGTCGGCCCCCATCGCGAGCAACACGTGCGACGGCTGCGCGACGCCGGCGGTGCACGCAGACCCGGTCGAACACTCGATTCCGTTGGCGTCCAACAGCATCAACAGCGCGTCACCCTCACAACCGCGGAAGGTGAAGTGCGCGTTGCCGGGCAACCGCAGCGGGTCGCGGGCACCGTTGACGCCGACGTCCTCGATGCCGGTCAGCACTCCGCCAATCAGGCGATCGCGCAACGCTCGCAGCCGCGCGCTGTTCGCCTCGAGGCCGTCCACCGCGATGCGGGCCGCGGCCGCCATGCCGACCGCGCCGGCGACATCGGCGGTGCCGGAACGAATGTCGCGCTCTTGTCCGCCCCCATGGGCCAGCGGCACACACGCCACGTCGCGGCGCAGCAGCAGCGCACCCACGCCGGGAGGACCGCCGAATTTATGCGCGGCCACGCTCATCGCCGAGAGCCCGCTGGCGGCGAAGGCCACCGGCAGCTGCCCCACCGCCTGCACGGCGTCGCTGTGCATCGGAACGCCGAATTCGGCCGCGACGGCGGCGAGCTCGGCGGCCGGCATGACGGTGCCGACCTCGTTGTTGGCCCACATCACCGACACCAGCGCGACGTCGTCGCGGCCGCGCAGCGCCTCGCGCAGCGCGGTCGCTGACACCGAGCCGTCGGCGGCGGTCGGCAACCAGGTCACCTCGGCGCCCTCGTGTTCGACGAGCCAGTCCACCGAGTCCAGGACGGCGTGGTGTTCCACCTCGCTGGTGATGATGCGCCGATGGCGTGGTTCGGCGTCGCGGCGGGCCCAGTAGATGCCCTTGACCGCCAGGTTGTCGCTTTCGGTCCCACCCGCGGTGAAGATGACCTCGGACGGCCGGGCGCCCAGCCGGTCGGCGATCAGCTCGCGGGATTCCTCGATGCGCCGCCTCGCCGTCCGGCCGCTGGTGTGTAGCGAAGACGCGTTGCCGACGGTGCCGAGCACCGCCGTCATCGCCTCGACGGCGGCGGGGTGCATCGGCGTGGTGGCCGCGTGATCCAGGTAGACCATGACCCGACCCACGATACCGGCTGGTCGAGGGGCCTCCCGAGCCAGTATTCGGTCGGTGGCGATCGCAAGCGCGGCGCAGCCGGGCGCTGCGGGTCGCCACTATTCGGTCGGTGGCGATCGCAAGCGCGGCGCAGCCGGGCGCTGCGGGTCGCCACTATTCGGTCGGTGGCGATCGCAAGCGCGGCGCAGCCGGGCGCTGCGGGTCGCCACTATTCGGTTAGGAGGCCACCAGCATTGGACCGTGACCAGCGCGGCGGGTTGCTCCGGCGCCCACCACCGACTGGCAGCGGCTGGCCAGCGCTCGCCTATCGGTCCCCGGGAGCTGCAGCGATTCGACGTGCACCCGCGCCGATGTGCGCCGCACGGCGAGCAATCTGCGGATGGACCGCCCCAGTGTCTCGTCGCCGACGAAGGCCGGCACGGTCGAGACGCTGCCGTCGACGTGGTGGTAGGTCAGCCGAAGTGGCTGCACCGGACGGCCGGCGTCGATCGCTGCCTGGAACATCGCCGGGTAGAACGCCCCACGGTCGCGCCCACACCAAGTGGTGCCCTCCGGAAAGCACACGACCGTCTGGCCGTCGTGCAGCCGGCGGGCGACGGTGTCCACCACCGCGGGCAACCGCCGCAAACTGGACCGCTCGATCGGGATGATCTTCAGGATGCGGGCGACCGTGCCCGTGGCGGGCCCGGTGAACATATCGGCCCGGGCGACGAAAGAACCCGGCAGCACCGACCCGATGGCGAAGACGTCGAGCCAGGACATGTGCGGGCTGACCACCAAGACCCCGCGCAGGTTGCGTATCGGGCTGCCGGTGACCGTGATCCGGATTCCGAAACAGCGCAACACCATCCGGCAATAGATGCGCTGCACGCGGGTCCGGCCCGGCAGCGGCATCGCCAGCAGCACCACCCCCGGCGCCAGCAGCAGCGCCAGCATGACGCGAAGCGTCACCCGCAGCGCCACCAACAGCGGCGGCGACGCGACCACCTCGCCGAGGCTCACACAACCGGCGTCACACGATGCGCGCGGTAACCAGGAGTGCCCGGTGCGAGCGGGAGCGTTCATCGGTCGCCGCCCGCGAGCTGCGTGGCCGCCGACACCGAGCGCAGCCGCTTCAGATATCGGGTATCGGCCCGCCGCTTGTCCAGCAGGACGCAGAAGTCGCCCACCCCGAAGTCGGGGTCGTGCGCGGGCTCGCCGCACACCTGGGCGCCCAGCCGCAGGTACCCGCGCATCAGCGCCGGGACCGACGGCCGTGTGGGGGCCGGGATTTCGTCGAGGGCCGTCCCGTCGATGATCACCGGCCGGTGCGGACGCACCCGGTACTGTGCCGGGGCGGCGTGCCGGCTCAGGATGAAGTCGCGGACGCCGCGTAGCTGACGGCCCGGCACGCGGTTTTCCGGGTCGTCGGAATCTCCGCCGATGGGCACCGACACGCAGCCGGTCACGTAGTCGTAGCCGTAGCGGTCCAGGTAGGCCAGGATGCCCGCCCACATCAGCAGCACGACGGCGCCGTTGCGGTGGCCCTCGCGCACCACCGCGCGCCCCATCTCCACCAGCGAAGGCCTGAGCGGGTCGAAAGCACGGATGTCGAATTCGGTCGCGGTGTAGAGCCCCCCGGCCGCGATCGCACCCGCCGGCGCCAGCATGCGGTAACAACCAACCAGTTCGCCGGTGTCGTCGTCGCGGACCAGCAGGTGGTCGCAGTGCTCGTCGAACCTGTCAACGTCGCGTGGCTGGAAGTGGTTTGCCGGCAGTGCGAAGCCGGGCGTACTGGTGAACACGTCGTACCGGAGCCGCTGCGCGGCCTCGATCATGCTGGCGTCGGTGGACAGCAGGAGCGAGTATCGCGGCCCGGCTGGCGAGCCCGCCGCCGGGCTTTCCGGCTTTTCGCTGGGTATGAGGACAGAAGCAACGCTCATGACACACAACGTGGCCGAGCCGATGAGCTAGTCGGCATCGGGGCTGTGACATGTCGGTGCACGTCAGATGACGAACTGTGGCGAAAACCGGGGCAAGGAAACAGCTGTTCAACGGCTGGGAAAACAATTGGCTAGCCGGCCATCACCGACCGCATACGGGGTCAGTGATTCTGCAGTGGCGCGCTCCAGCGCACCCGGGTGCCGCCCCCGGCCGGATTGGTGATCGCGCAATCGCCGCCGAGGTCTTTGGCGCGGCGAGTGATTTCGTCCAGACCGCGGGACTGCCGATCCAGGGCGGCGCCCCGCCCGTCGTCGGTGATCTCGATGAGCAGCTCATCGGTGACGCTGACCTCGACGGCGATGGTCGCGGCGCACGAATGCCGCACCGCATTGCCGAGCGCTTCGCAGACGACGGCTTCGGCATGTTCGGCGAGTTCGTCGCTGACCGCGGTCATCGTCCCAGCCATGCGCAGCGTCGTTCCCTCGTTGTCATCGTCGGTGAGGCGCGCGAACGCGTCCTGAACGCGCTCGGCAAGACTGCGCCGCCGCGCCGGTGGGTGCTGCAGATCGAAGACCGTGCGCCGGATGTCGCCGATGACGGCCTGCAACTCGTCCACCGATTGGGTCACCCGCACCGCGAGTTGCGGTGAGCGGAGGCGCGCGACGACGCCCTGCAGTTCCATGCCGACGGCGAAGACGCGGCTGATCACCTGGTCGTGCAGATCGCGGGCGATGCGTTCCCGGTCGACCAACACGTTCAGATCCCTCGAGTTGCGTCGTTCGGTGGCCAGCGTGAGGGCGATCGCGGCATGATCGCCGAAGTCGCGAACGAGGTCGAGATGCTCTTCGTCGAAGGGTTGCGCGTCGGTGTTGCGGGCGACCACGATCACGCCCAGCGTCTGCTGGTCGGATCGAAGCGGCACCAAGATCGCGGGTCGCTCGCCGACATCGGTGAACGCCGGGATGGGACGGCGGAACGTCTCGGTGAGCAGGGGGCGGCCGGACCGGAACACCTCGCCGGTGGTGGATCCTCGTACTGGAACCTCTTGTCCCACAACCTCATTGGCGTGCAAGCCGACCGCTGCGGACACCACCAAGCGGTCTACATCCTCGCTGGATTGATCCGGGTCGGCCGGCACCAGGACGATCGCCTGCTCGGCATCCGTCAGCTCCGCCGCCCATTCGGCGATCAGTTGCAGCGGCGGCGTATCCGGGTGCGACTCCGAGAGCAGGGCGGTGCTGATCTCGCGACTCGCGTCGGTCCACCGGGCGCCCGCACGGACCCGGTCGAACAGCCGGGCGTTGTCGATGGCCACCGATGCCGCCGATGCGAGCGCCCGCACCGTGACCTCGTCGGCCTCGCTGAAGGCACGCCCGGGCCGATCGTCGGTGACATACAGGCTGCCGAACACCGCGCCGCGGATGATCACGGGCATTCCCAGGAAGGCGCCCATCGGTGGGTGGTGCTCGGGGAATCCAACGGCGGCCGGATGGTCGGACAGCTGCGCCAGGCGCAGCGGCTCGGTGCGGTCGCGCAGGGCGCCGAGCACCCCTTTGCCTACCGGCAGATGCCCGACCAACCCCACCGTGTCGGGATCCATGCCGCTGTGCACGAAGGACGCCAGGGTCCCCTCCGAACTCCACACCCCGATGGCTCCGTAACGGGCGCCGGTCATTCCTATCGCGGCGGCCAAGATGCGGTGCAACACCGCGTCGAGTTCGAGATCGGAGCCGATCTCGATGGCTACTTGCAGCAGCTGTCCCATCTGCTGACGCTCAGCGACCAGCTCGTCGAGTTGCTCGTGCATCCGGCTCAGATACTCGGGGCTACGCAACCCGAAAGCCGATTTACCCTCGTCTACGCGCATCTTCCGACCTCTCCCAGACGGGTGCCCGGCTGCCGGGGAGCTAAGTCGAAGCCCCCGACTGAAAATGTTTGCTGGGCTGGCCAATTCACCATGGGGGCGGGCGTTGCTTCGCCGGTAGAAGCAACTCTAGCAGCCCAAAACTCGAAAGTTTTGATGTTGCTAAGCGTTACGAATATCCGTAACATGTCGTTATGGCCGCGCGCCGCTTGCAGTGTTGGGAGTGCGGCACGGCTTTTTACGGCCGCGCCGACGCACGCTTTTGCAGTGGGGCCTGCCGGCAGAAGTCCCACCGCGCCGGCGCCCGGCGCCGTGCCGCCGAGCAGACGGTGACCGCGCCGGGCTTCGGCGACGCCGTCGCGCGGGCGCGGGAGGGCCGCGAGTCGGCCCGCGCGGCCCGCGAACGCGCGCGGGTCACGCGCGAAGCTTCGGCGGCCGCCGCGGCGAGCCGGGCGGGCGCCGGCGCTCCACGGCCGATTGACAACCGCCCTATCTGACGGTGTGCGCAATCGCGCTGCGGCGCATCGACGCAATGCTGGCCGGCGCGCCAGTCCCCCCAATACGCAAGAGCCCCCGGCACGTTGGTGTCGGGGGCTCTTCGGCTAAGCGACTCAGCCCTTGCGCGCCTTGATGGCGTCGGTCAGCTGCGGGGCGACCTTGAACAGGTCGCCCACCACGCCGTAGTCGGCGATCTCGAAGATGGGCGCCTCTTCGTCCTTGTTGACCGCGACGATGGTCTTGGACGTCTGCATGCCAGCGCGGTGCTGGATGGCTCCCGAGATGCCCAGCGCGATGTAGAGCTGCGGCGACACCGTCTTGCCGGTCTGGCCGACCTGGAACTGGCCCGGGTAGTAACCGGAGTCGACCGCGGCGCGCGACGCGCCGACGGCGCCACCCAGCGAGTCGGCCAGGGCCTCGACCACGCTGAAGTTCTCCGCGCTGCCGACCCCGCGACCACCGGAGACCACGATGGTGGCCTCGGTGAGCTCCGGCCGGTCACCGGCGACCGCCGGTTCGCGGGCCGTGATCTTGGTGGCGTTCTCGGCGGGCGCGGGCACCTCGACGGTCACCTGCTCGCCGGCGCCGGCCTGCGGCTCGGCGTCGATGGCGCCACCGCGCACCGTGATGACCGGGGTGTCGCCGTTGGCCTGCGACTCGACGGTGAACGCCCCACCGAAGATGGAGTGCACCGCCTTGTTGCCTTCCTGGACGCCGACCACGTCGACCAGCAGGCCGGATCCGATCCGGGCGGCGAGGCGGCCCGCGATCTCCTTGCCGTCCGCGTTGGCGGACAGCAGGACGGCGGCGGGCGCGTTCGACTCGGCCAGCGCGGCGAGCACGTCGACCACCGGCGTGATCAGGTAGTTCTCGGCGTCGTCGGACTCGGCGACGTAGATCTTGGCGGCACCCGCCTCCTTCAACCCGTCCACCAGCGGCGCGGCCGTTCCGGGCTTGCCGACGACGACGGCGGCCGGATCGCCCAGTGCGCGGGCGGCGGTGATCAATTCGGAGGTGACTTTCTTCAGTGCGCCTTCGGCGTGCTCAACGAGCACCAAAACTTCAGCCATGGTTTCTTCGCTCTTCTCGTCTGTGGGATGGGTGCTCGTCTAGATGATCTTCTGGCCAACCAGGTACTGGGAGATCTGGCTTCCGCCCTCACCCTCGTCGGTGACCTTCTCACCCGCGGTCTTCGGCGGCTTCGGCGTCGACGACAGCACCGTCGACCCGGCGTTCTGAAGCCCGACCTCGTCGCTTTCGACGCCGATCTCGGCGAGGGTCAGCACCGTGACCTCTTTCTTCTTGGCGGCCATGATGCCCTTGAAGGACGGGAAGCGCGGCTCGTTGATCTTCTCGGTCACGCTCACCACCGCGGGCAACGACGCCTCGAGCGTGAACACGCCGTCGTCGGTCTCGCGTTCGCCGGTGATCTTGCCGCCCTCGATGGACAGCTTGCGCAGGTGGGTCAGCTGCGGCAGGCCCAGGTACTCGGCGATGATGGCCGGCACAGCGCCGCCGGAGCCGTCGGTCGATTCGTTACCGGCGATGACGAGCTCGGTGCCCTCGATGGTGCCCAGGGCGCGCGCCAGCGCCCATGCGGTTTGCACTACGCAGGAACCGCGCATGCCGTCGTCCTTGAGGTGGACGGCCTTATCGGCGCCCATCGACAGCGCCTTGCGGATCGCCTCGGTGGCGCGTTCGGGGCCCGCCGTCAGCACGGTCACCGAACCGTCGCCGCCCTCCCGCTCGCGGATCTGCAAGGCCTCTTCGACGGCGCGCTCATTGATCTCGTCCAGCACCGCGTCGGCAGCCTCGCGGTCCAGCGTGTAATCGCCGTCGTTCAGCTTGCGCTCCGACCAGGTGTCTGGGACCTGCTTGATCAGGACCACGATGTTCGTCATGAGTGTGGTTCGTCCTCCTATTGAAGGAGCCTCGCAGCATTCGACCACGAGACTTTCAGTACGCGTTTAGCAGCGCACGGTCGTGTTACTACTCGGTAACTTTGTGCAGCCTGCATTCACACCATAGCGGGTCGTACTGCACGTTCTTGCGGCGTGTCTGCCCTCGGCGGCCCGGGGGCGCCCGGTTCGCGGTTCGCGAATCCGACACTTCGCGTTAGCCTGCCTATGCGATGAGCGCAACCGTCCCCGACGTCCCCCGAAGCAGCCCCGGTGATCCCCCGCCGTCGGCTGACTCCGTGCTGACGTTGACGGGCGAGCGCACCATCCCGGATCTGGACGTCGAAAACTACTGGTTTCGCCGCCATCAGGTGGTTTACCAGCGGTTGGCCGGGCGCTGCGCGGGCCGCGAGGTGCTCGAGGCGGGCTGCGGCGAGGGCTACGGCGCCGATCTGATCGCGGACGTCGCTCGCCGGGTGGTTGCCGTGGATTACGACGAGGCCGCGGTGGCACACGTGCGCGCGCGCTACCCGCGGGTAGAGGCGATGCGGGCGAACCTGGCCGAGCTGCCACTGCCCGACGCGTCGGTGGATATTGTGGTCAACTTCCAAGTCATCGAGCACCTGTGGGATCAAGCACAATTCGTGACGGAGTGCGTGCGGGTGCTGCGGCGCGGCGGGTTGCTGATGGTGTCCACACCCAACCGGATCACCTTCTCCCCCGGCCGCGACACCCCGATCAACCCGTTCCACACCCGCGAACTCAACGCCGGCGAGCTGACCGAGTTGCTGGTCGATGCGGGCTTCCGCGAGGTTTCGGTCAGCGGGGTGTTCCATGGTCCGCGGCTGCGGGAGCTGGACGCCCGCCACGGCGGCTCGATCATCGAGGCGCAGATCGGCCTCGCGATGGCCGGCGCACCCTGGCCGGCCGAGCTGGCCGCCGACGTCGCCGCGGTGACGTGTGACGACTTCGAGATACTGGAAAGCGGCTGCCGTGACATCGACGACAGCCTGGATCTGATCGCAATTGCGGTAGCGCCGTGAGTAATTCGCACGACCGGGTGCCCGGCATGTTCACCCTGGTCCTGCACACCCACCTGCCGTGGCTGGCACATCATGGGCGCTGGCCGGTCGGCGAGGAGTGGCTCTACCAATCCTGGGCGGCGTCCTACCTGCCGCTGATGCGGGTGCTGACCACGCTGGCCGACGAGGACCGCCAGGGGTTGGTCACGCTCGGCGTCACTCCGGTGGTCAACGCGCAGCTCGACGACCCGTACTGCCTCGATGGCATGCAGCACTGGCTGGCCAACTGGCGGCTGCGAGCGGCCGAGGCCGCCAGCGTGCGGTCCGCTCCCCGTTCGAAGTCCGCCGGCTTCGCGTCATGCACGCCGGAAGCGTTGCGCGACTTGGGTATTCGCGAATGCGCCGAGGCGGATCGGGCGTTGGACGAATTTGCCACCCACTGGCGGCACGGCGGTAGTCCACTGTTGCGGGGCCTGATCGACGCGGGCACCGTGGAGTTGCTCGGCGGCCCGCTGGCCCACCCGTTCCAACCGCTGCTCGCGCCGCGGCTACGCGAGTTCGCCCTGCGCGAGGGGCTGGCCGATCCCCAGCAGCGGATGGCGCATCGCCCGCGCGGAATCTGGGCGCCCGAATGTGCCTACGCGCCCGGCCTCGAGCACGACTACGCCGCCGCGGCCGTCACGCACTTCATGGTCGACGGCCCTTCGCTGCACGGCGATACCGCGCTGGGCCGGCCGGTCGGCGACACCGACGTGGTCGCGTTCGGGCGCGACCTGCAGGTCAGCTATCGGGTGTGGTCACCGAAATCGGGCTACCCGGGGCACGCCGCCTACCGCGACTTCCACACCTACGACCACCTCACCGGGCTCAAGCCGGCGCGGGTGACCGGCCGCAACGTGCCGTCGGAGGCCAAGGCGCCCTACGATCCCGAGCGCGCCGACCATGCGGTCGACAGCCATGTCGCCGACTTCGTCGACGTGGTCCGCAACCGGCTGACGAGCGAATCCGAGCGGATCGGGCGGCCCGCCCACGTGGTCGCCGCCTTCGACACCGAACTGTTCGGCCACTGGTGGTACGAGGGCCCCACCTGGCTGCAGCGGGTGCTGCGCGAACTGCCCGCCGCCGGTGTGCGGGTGGGAACGTTGGACGACGCCATCGCGGACGGATTCGTTGGGCGCGCGGTGCAATTGCCACCCGGTTCGTGGGGTTCGGGCAAGGACTGGCAGGTGTGGGCCGGCGACAAGGTGGCCGATCTCGTCCAGCTCAACAACGAGGTGGTCGACATGGCGCTCAGCACCGTCGACAAGGCGCTGTCGCAGCGGGCGTCGCTGGACGGGCCGCTCCCGCGCGACCACGTCGCCGACCAGATCCTGCGCGAGACCCTGCTCACCGTCTCCAGCGACTGGCCGTTCATGGTGAGCAAGGACTCGGCCGCCGACTACGCGCGCTACCGCGCCCACCTGCACGCCCACGCCACCCGCGAGATCGCGGGCGCGCTGGCGTCCGGCCGGCGCGACGCCGCCGGGCGACTTGCGGACGGATGGAACCGCGCCGATGGACTTTTCGGCGCACTGGACGCGCGAAGGCTGCCCCGATGAGCCGGGCGACACCGTGAAAATCCTGATGGTGTCGTGGGAGTACCCGCCGGTGGTGATCGGCGGGCTCGGCAGGCACGTGCATCACCTGTCGACCGCGCTGGCCGCAGCCGGCCACGAGGTCGTCGTGCTGTCCCGCCACCCCACGGGCACCGACCCCAGCACGCACCCGTCGTCCGACGAGGTGGCCGACGGTGTCCGGGTGATCGCGGCCGCCCAGGACCCGCACGAATTCTCGTTCGGCACCGACATGATGGCGTGGACGCTGGCGATGGGCCATTCCATGATCCGCGCCGGGCTGTCGCTGAAGAAGCGGGGCACCACCCGGTCGTGGCGTCCGGACGTCGTGCACGCGCACGATTGGCTGGTGGCCCATCCCGCGATCACACTCGCCCAGTTCTACGACGTGCCAATGGTTTCCACCATTCACGCCACCGAGGCCGGACGGCATTCCGGCTGGATATCCGGCGCCATCAGTCGTCAGGTGCACGCCCTGGAGTCGTGGCTGGTGCGCGAATCCGATTCGCTGATCACGTGTTCGGCGTCAATGGGCGACGAGATCACCGAACTGTTCGGTCCCGGCCTGGCCGGAATCACGGTCATCCGCAACGGTATCGACGCCGCGCGCTGGCCGTTCGCCGAGCGGCGAGCGCGCACCGGACCCGCCGAACTGCTCTACCTCGGGCGGCTGGAGTACGAGAAGGGCGTGCACGACGTCATCGCCGCCCTGCCGCGGATCAGGCGCACCCATCCCGGGACCACATTGACCATCGCCGGGGAGGGCACCCAGCAGGATTGGCTGGTCGAGCAGGCCCGAAAGCACCGCGTGCTCAAGGCAACTCGGTTCGCGGGGCACCTCGACCACGCCGAGCTGCTCGCGGTGCTGCATCGGGCCGACGTCGCGGTGCTGCCCAGCCACTACGAGCCGTTCGGGATCGTCGCGCTGGAGGCCGCCGCCGCGGGCACTCCGCTCGTGACGTCGAACATCGGCGGCCTGGGCGAGGCGGTGATCAACGGCCGGACCGGGGTGTCTTGTGCGCCCCGCGACATCACCGGGCTGGCCTCGGCCGTGCGGATCGTGCTCGACGATCCGGCTGCCGCTCAGCGCCGCGCCCGCGCCGCCCGGGAGCGACTCACCTCCGACTTCGACTGGAAGACGGTGGCCGGCGAGACCGCGCAGGTGTATCTGGCGGCCAAGCGCGCCGAACGGCAGCCGCTGGCGCGCATGCCCATCATCGAGAACCCCCTGCCGAACCGCTAACCTGCAGTATGGGGTTGGAATATTCGAGCGTGGTCGACGCGCCGATCGCCGACGTCTTCGCCTGGCACGCGCGCCCTGGCGCGTTCGCCCGGCTCTCGCCGCCGTGGCAGCCGATGCGACTGGTCACCGAGGCCTCGTCACTGAAGGACGGTCGGGCGACGCTGGCGCTACCGGGTGGCCTGCGCTGGGTGGCCGTCCACCAGGCGGGGGGCTACGACCCGCCGCGGCGCTTCGTCGACGCGATCGGTGGCGACGGCCTGGCCGCGCTGCCGGCACGAATGGCGGTGCGCTGGCAGCACACCCACGACTTCGAAGACGTCGGCGACGGCCGCACCAGGGTCATCGACCGGGTCGACACGCCGGTGCCCGGGTCGTTGCTGCGCCCCATGTTCGTCTACCGGCACCGTCAGCTGGCCGACGATCTGGCCGCGCACCGGCTGGCCGCCGAGAACGGGCTGGCACCTGCGACGGTCGCGATCACCGGTGCGTCGGGGTTGGTGGGGTCGGCGTTGACGGCGTTTCTGAGCACCGGCGGCCATCGTGTCGTCCGGTTGGTTCGCCACGCCCCGCGGACCGACGGCGAGCGGCAGTGGAATCCCGACCACCCCGACCCGGGACTGTTCGATCAGGTTGACGCGGTCATCCATCTGGCGGGCGCCTCGATCGCCGGCCGGTTCACCGAGAAGCATCGACAGGCCATCCGCGACAGCAGGATTGGCCCGACGCGCCGGCTGGCTGAAGCTGTGGGCCGCGGCCCAAGGCGGCCGGCCGTGTTCATCTCGGCGTCGGCGATCGGGTACTACGGATACGACCGCGGTGATGACATCCTGACCGAGGACAGCGACCGCGGCGAGGGCTTCCTGGCCGATGTCGTGGCGGATTGGGAGGCGGCGACCGCACCCGCGGCACAGGCCGGGATGCGGGTGGTGCAGGTGCGCACCGGCATCGTGCAATCCCCACGCGGCGGCACGCTGAAGCTGATGCGTCCATTGTTCAGCGCCGGACTGGGTGGCCGGCTCGGCGACGGCAGCCAATGGCTCTCGTGGATCGGGATCGACGACCTGGTCGACATCTACCACCGCGCCCTATGGGACGAAGCGCTGGCGGGACCCGTGAACGCGGTTGCCCCTCAACCGGTTCGCAACAGCGAATACACCGCCACCCTGGCTCACGTCGTGCACCGGCCCGCGGTGTTGCCGGTGCCGGCGCTAGGGCCTCGGTTGTTGCTCGGCGAGCAGGGCGCCCGCGAGCTCGCGTGCGCAAATCAGCGAGTGGCCCCGCAAAAGCTGACCGCCGCCGGGCACCGGTTTCGCCAGCCAGACCTCGACCAGGCCCTGCGTCACCTGCTCGGGCGCGGCGGCTGAGGACAAGACCTACCGCATCTGGGCCTGATCAAGCCCGATCCGCGCGACTAAATGATTCAATTTCTTAATGATCTCCGGTGCGCTGGTCCGGCGCGCCCTTCGCACCAGCGCGGCCGCAATGTGCATCGTCGCGGTGGCCGCCGTGCTGCTTGCCCCGCGCCAGGCCCGAGCCGAATCCACGGAAGCGGACAGCACGACCGACGTCGCATGCGCAACCGAGACCCGGCCGGTTCCGACCACATGGTATTTCCCGAGCACGCCGCCGCTGGGATTGGTCTGGCTGCAGCACGGCTTCGTCGAGGGCGCGAAGGTCTGGTCCGCCTTCGCCGCCGAGGTTGCCACCAGCGGCTACCTCGTGATGGCCACCAAGCTGTCCACCGTCAACCCCTTCGGCTGCACGGTGGAGCACCTCATTGACAACACCGGCTTCCTGAACAACATCGCCGATGTCCTTGCCCACAAAGACGATCCGAATGGCGCGTTGGCGTCGTCCTTCGCGATGGCGGCCGCCAAGGCCGGCCGATCTGTCACGCCGCTACCCGAGAAGTTGGTATTCGTGGGGCATTCGGCAGGGGCCGAGGCCGTCGAATACGTCGCCGAGCGCCTGCACACGGCCTACCCGGACACCTTCGCCCAGATGCGCGGCATCGTCAGCGAAGACGGCGTGAAGTCGTTCCTCGGTTCCAATACCGACCAAGCGCTGGCTGGTCTGGCAGGCACCACGCTGCCTATCTACGCCACGGCGTCGCCCCATCTGCTGTGCAACTTTTTCCAGCTCGGTACGAAGGCGATCGAACGGTTTCTGTCGGACCGGACATTTCATGGGGTGAAGATCGTCACCGGCGCGCACGGCGACGCGCTCGGCCCGTCGTCGCCGGCTTACGAAAACCTGGTGTGTGGCCGTCAGAAGCCGGGCAATGTCGCGGCGGTATGGGGCCTGACGCGGGGCTGGATCGCCGATATGTTCGCGGGCACACTGACACCCGATTTCTACCCGGGCGGAAGCTATTACACCGAACTCTTGACGGACGGCACCATCAGCACGCTGCAGTGACGGGTCCGGGCACGGGCCGGGCCGTAAGCCGCCCAGCGGATGCGTCACGCACGACCGCGTCGACGAACGGCCTCGAATCCGGGACCGCGCTCTGCGCGCCGGCCCCTAGTTCGCGTCTCGGCCGTGACGGCTCCGCCGATAAGCCCGGGCCCGCAGATCGGCGAGCCACCGCGGGTGCAGGCTCACGCCGGGTGGAGTGTTGATGACGGGGTCGAACGATACGTCCCCCGCCCGTTCGGGGTCGATGACGCCCGTCAGCGTGAGCCGGCCCAGCGGGGTGAAATCGCCTGTACCACAAGCCTGATCGAGTGACACCTCGATCTTGTCATGGCCGAGCCGCTTGCGGACGCTGTCCAGCGACAAGCCGGGGCCGTCGATCTCGCTCACGATCCGGGCCCTGAGCCACCAGTTGTCTCCCTGATAGTGCAGCGGCATCAGGGTGGTCAGAGTCTGACCGCTCCAGGAGAAGGCCGGCCGCAGTGTCAGCGCCCGGGAAAGCACCCCCGAGCCCGAGGAGACGACCAGTATGTCCCACAGCCCGGGAGCCTGCGACGGCGTTGACCGGAAGGCCAGGCCGATGAAGTCCGGCAGGGCGCCCGGGGTGCCGCTGGCTTTGGACAGCCGCGCGACGATCTCGGACGACGAAATGGGCAGCCCCTGGCCCGAGGGCGCGAGACGTTCGAGGAAACCTTCCGCCAGCACCCCGATGGGATGGAACAACCGTTTTCCCCGGATAGCGGAGCCCCACTGGAAGGGCGCCGCGACAAGATCGGAAACGTTCACCGGCGGCGGGTTCCCGTTTCCCGGCGAAGGAAACGCGGCGAGGTTCCGCTCGCGGCGTTGCCTCTGGCCCAGCCTCAATGGGCCAAGGCGGTCACGCGGCGAGCCGACGTCCGATCATGCGCGCTTCACCGGGCGGTTGTTGCTGCTGATTCTGTGAGCGGCCGTCGATGTAGACCTGCTGCATGACCGCCTGCCACGACTCCATCTCGGGCACCGATCCCCACACTCCCTCGAACAGGCCCACGATCACCGCCGAGTTGTCGTCCGTCAGCGCATAAACGGGACCGCCGAAGTCGCGGCTGTCCACGGTTACGTCGGCAATGATGAAGCGGCCGCCGCTGACGGAGCTGATCGATCCGCACCACTGGCCGCCCGCTCGGCGGTACTGGCACACCGGCAGCCCGGGTTGCGCGCGCAGGCCGGGCGATGACTTCAGTTGCCGGCCGGTCGGCAGCACGTCCGAGGGCGTCACGTACGCGCCAAGCGCAATGACTTCGTATTCGACGGGGAGCATCGCGCCGTTCGCCGCCGTGTCGTCGGCGGTCTGGCGGCGCGCGAGCGCCACCGTTCCCACCGGGTTTCCGTCCCGGTCGGTAACCTCCGACACTCCGCGCTCGCATTGGCCGCTGGTCACCGCGACCCGCAACCGGGGCTCCACCAGACCGACCATGCACACCGTGTCACCTTGCCGAATCTCCATACCGGGAAACACCGTGACGGCCGGATCGGCGCTCGCCGGGCTGGGGGATCCGGCGACCATCACCGCAAATACGAACGCGAACGCCAGGCGACCGCACCGGCAGCTGACCGCTTCCATTGGGCCGCACCACCCCTCACGCAAGTCCGAGCGATTTTGCCGGACACGCTAGTGAGCCCTGGGTACCCGCCGGCAAAGCCGTCAAACCGGCAAAAAGCCAGCTCGGACGTCCCCCGATCAAGGCCGAGGCCCGCTTGCGTCGGCCTGGAATCGCTGCATCGCGTGGATCATCGCGCCGAGCACCCGATGGGCGGCCATCAAGTCGGCATCGGGCAGCTCCGCCAGGGCGACACGGGTGAGGGCGCCCAGCGGACCGAAGAAGGACCTGGCGGTGGCCAGGCCGGTTTCGCCATGACGCAGGACGACCTTTCGACGATCGTCTGGGTGTGAATCGCGACGGATGTGACCCGAATCGATCAACCGATCGACGAGGTAGGTGATGGCCGAACCGGACAGTCCCATCCGCTGGCTGAGATCACCCGAGGTCATCGGGCGCCCGGCGCCTTCTGCCACCATGACATACATCAACGCACGGAAGTCATTGGGCCGCAGACGATGTGACATCGCGAACTGCCGACCGATCTGGTCGGATTCGGCTGATATCTGTCGCAGATCGGCAGAGATCAGCGACTCCAGCGCATCGCGGCTCCCGCGCTGCCCGTCAGCTTCCATAACAATGTGAGCATATCCCTGAACCGCCATACAGTTCAGTTCGTTAATGGTTAATTGACTGAAATGATCCTCGGTGACGACCTCGCCAGGGAGCGAGAACGGTTCACGACAACGCCGCTCCCGACTGGCGGTCGTACACGAGTTTCAGTAAGTTAATGTTTCAGTAATTGAACGTGATGGGTAGGATCGTCCGAGGTTGAGAAGGGGCCCATCGGAGCGTCCGCAGGGTTGACGTGAGGCCGGATTAACGCTCCGAGCAGCGGTGATGACCGTCTGTGTTTGGGCCTATCTAACCTGGGAATGCCAAGCCGTCCAGGAGGGAGCGTGTGGCCGAGATGGGTGCTTTGTCGCTATCACCCGCCACCGAGTCACCGGCAATCGAGTCGGAATGGCCGGGCACTGAGCACGTCAACGAATGGCGCTCGCACGTGCGGCACGGCGTTCTCGCCTGCCTCGCCGACTTCATCGCGCCCCGACGCTCTCAGTTGAACGACACGCGCATCGATGCCGCCGACGACATCCTGATGGCATTCGCCTCGGGCGGGAAGTGCGTGCGGTCGACCTTCGTGTACCTGGGATGGCTCTGCGGTGCCGCGCCGTGCGAGGCGGCGTTGCGGGCGGCCGCCAGTTTCGAGCTGCTCCACGTGTTTGCCCTGCTGCAGGACGATGTCATGGACGGTTCGACCGAACGGCGCGGGCGGCCCTCGGCACACGTTCAATTCGCCCAATGGCACCGCGAGCGTGGATTATCCGGCTCGGCGCGGCGCTTCGGTGAATCGGCCGCCATCCTGCTGGGTGACCTCTGCCTGATCTGGTCCGAGCAGATGCTGCGTGAAAGCGGTGTCGAACCCGGGCGTTTGCAGCGGGCGTGGCCCCGCTACGACACGATGCGCACCGAGCTGGCGGTTGGTCAGTTCGGTGACCTGGCGAGCGATGTCCGGCACATGCCTTCGCTGGAGGCCGTACTCGACGTGGCGCGGCGCAAGTCGGGCAACTACACCGTGCGACGGCCACTGGAGATCGGCGCGGCGATGTCCGGGTGCGACGATCGAACCATGACACGACTGGGCCGGTACGGCGCCGCCATCGGGGAAGCGTTCCAGCTTCGTGACGACGTCCTCGGCGTCTTCGGCTCGCCGGCGACCACGGGGAAGCCGTGTTCCGGAGATCTGCTGGAACGCAAGGCAACTAGCGTCGTGGTGACCGCACACCAGCTGGCCGATCCGGCGACCCGCGCCGAAATGAACGAATTGATGAACGGCCAGGCCCTCGACGACGACGCGCTCGACCGGTGGAAGGCGTTGATCGTCAAGACCGGGGCCGTCGCGATGATCGAGGAGATGATCAGCGACCGGGTCGCGTCGGCGCGCGAACACCTTGGCGACACGCCGATCGAGGAGCCCGTCCGTGCCGCGCTGGACGAAATGGCGGCCGCCTGTACGGATCGCGCCGAATGAGTTCCACAAGTTTGGGAGCATGCTGATATGCGGACCATCGAAGGACGCAGCGAGCACGTGGTGGTGATCGGCGCCGGCCTGGCGGGCCTGTCCGCCGCGTTGCACCTGGCCGGGCGGGGGCGGGCGGTCACGGTGGTCGAGCGCGAGCCGTGGCCGGGCGGCCGTGCCGGCCGGCTCGACATCGACGGCTACCGCATCGACACCGGGCCGACGGTGCTCACGATGCCGGACATCATCGATGAGACGTTGGCGGCCGTGGGCCGCAGCCGGTCGGGCCGGCTGGAGCTGCTGCCGCTTGATCCGGCCTACCGGGCGGTGTTCGCCGACGGCAGCGCGCTTGACGTGCACACCGATCCCGACCGGATGGCAACCGCCATCGAAGAGTTCGCTGGCTTCGGGCAGGCAGCGGGCTACCGGAGGCTGCGCGAGTGGCTGAAGCGGTTGTACCGGATCGAATTCGACGGGTTCATCGCCGCCAATTTCGATTCCCCGCTGTCGTTGCTCACGCCGCAGTTGGCGCGGCTGGCCGCGATCGGCGGGTTCCGCAAATGGGATCGCGTGGTCAGGCGCCACCTCAGCGACCCCCGGCTGCAGCGGGTCTTCACGTTTCAATCGCTGTACGCCGGCGTGGCGCCGCGCAACGCTCTGGCCGTCTACGCGGTCATCGCCTACATGGACACCGTCGCGGGCGTGTTCTTTCCGCGTGGCGGCGTTCGCGCGCTCCCCGACGCCCTGGCCGCGGCGGCCGCCGAGGCCGGGGTCGAGTTCCGTTACAACGCGACGGTGACCGGGCTCGACCGCGTCGGAGGACGGGTCAGCGCCGTGCGTACGGATCGCCTGGACCCCATCGCCTGCGACGCGGTGGTGCTGACCACCGAACTGCCGAAGACCTACGAATTGTTGGGCCGCACACCGCGTCGGCCCGTGCGGCTGCGGCACGCGCCCTCGGCGGTCGTGGCTCACCTGGGCTGCCGCCGCGTCGCGTCGGACACGGCGCATCACACCATCCTGTTCGGTGACTCCTGGGATCAGACGTTCACCGACATCATCCGCGACGGACGGCTGATGCAAGATCCGTCGCTCCTGGTCACCCGCCCCACCGCGACCGATCCGACGCTGGCCCCCGACGGGCGCGACCTGCTGTACGTGCTCGCCCCGGCACCGAACCTGGATCGCGGGAACATCGACTGGGGCAGCGTCGGCGATCTCTACGTCCACGACCTCATCGACGATGTGGCGGCGCGATTGTTGCCCGGGTTACCCGACGATGCAACGGTATTGGACGTCGTCACACCCGCCGACTGGGCACGGCAGGGCATGGCCGCGGGCAGCCCCTTCGCGCTGGCCCACACCTTCGGGCAGACCGGTCCGTTCCGGCCGGCCAACATGGTGCGCGGCGTCGAGAACGCGGTGCTCGCCGGGTCATCGACCGTGCCCGGTGTCGGTGTTCCCACCACACTGATCTCGGGCCGGCTCGCCGCCGACCGCATCACCGGCCCGAATGCCGGCCGGGCCGACCGGACGGCGACACACCACGACATGGGAGCCGGGCTGACATGATCCGCAGCGAATTGGACGCGGCCGGAATCGATGATCCGGGCCTGCGCGCAGGGTATCGGCGCTGCCGCGAGCTCAACGCCGCGCACGGGCGCACCTTCTTCTTGGCCACCCGGCTGCTGGCGCCCGACCAACGGCCGGCGGTGCACGCCCTTTACGGTTTCGCGCGCTACGCCGACGACATCCTCGACGACCTGGATCCCCAGCTGCGCACCGACATCCGCGCCCAACGACT
The DNA here is from genome assembly GCF_025822865.1 of Mycobacterium paraffinicum. Classification (NCBI taxonomy): domain Bacteria; kingdom Bacillati; phylum Actinomycetota; class Actinomycetes; order Mycobacteriales; family Mycobacteriaceae; genus Mycobacterium; species Mycobacterium paraffinicum. The sequence continues at coordinate 178,953 of NZ_JACKUR010000016.1, forward strand.
CCAGCAACTGGCCGATCAGTTCTTTGCGGGCGGAGACCACTTGGACAATCCCGTACTCGCCGCGGTGACCCACACGGCGCGCCGGTACCGGATCGGCACCGAGTTGTTCGGCGACTTCCTGGCGTCGATGCGGATGGATCTCACGGTCACCGACTATCCGGACCGTGAGGCGCTCAACCTCTACATGCGCGGTTCCGCCGAAGCCATTGGGCTGCAAGTACTTCCCGTGCTGGGGACGGTGGTGCCGGTCGAAGAGGCCGCGCCCTATGCCGCCGCGCTGGGCCGGGCATTCCAGCTCACCAACTTCCTTCGCGACATCGACGAAGACCTGCTGCGGCAACGGGTCTACCTGCCGGCCGACGAACTCGCCGCCCATGGCGTCGACCGCGAGCTGTTGACCTGGTGTCACGAACACCGCCGCACCGATCCGCGGGTCAAGGAGGCGCTGGCGGCACAACACGAGATCACCCGGGAGACTTACCGTTTCGCCGCTCCCGGCATCGCCATGCTCAGCCCCCGCTCGCAACCGTGCGTCGCGGCCGCGGCAGCGCTGTACTCGGAAATCCTGGACCGTATCGAAGAAAGCGACTTTGCGGTGTTCAATCACCGGGCGACGGTCGGCAGGGCTCGACGCCTGCAGGTCGCCGGCATCGGGCTGATACGGTCGTGGCGGGCGCGCAATGGTTCGCCCGGTTTTTCGGATCGCCCGGGGGCCGCATGACCGATCGTTGGCAATATCTGTTGGTCCTGGCCGCATGCCTGGCGATCACCGCGCCCCTGGAGATGTTCGGTCCCGGCGTCTACCGGCAGTGGCGGCGGCTTGTGAGAGCGGTGTGGCCCGTGGCCGCGGTATTCCTGCTCTGGGACGAGATCGCCATCGCCGCGCACGTGTGGACCTACGACGGCGCCTACATCACCGGCCTGAACATCCCGTTCCATGTGCCGATCGAAGAGGTGCTGTTCTTCATCGTCATCCCGATTTGCGCGCTGCTCACGTACAACGCCGTCAGCACCATTCTGGAAAGGGTCAACCGCCGATGACGGCAGTGGGCTACACCGTTCCGGCCGTGGCGGCCGTATTGGCCGTGATCGCACTGGAATTGGCGGTGCTGCGCACGGGGCTCTTCCGGCGCCCGGCCTACTGGCTGTCGATGCTGATCATTCTCGGGTTCCAGGTCCCGGTCGACGGCTGGCTGACCAAGCTCAGCTCCCCCATCGTCAGCTACGACGCTCGACACATCACCGGCCTGCGTTTCCCGTTCGACATCCCGGTCGAGGATTTCTTGTTCGGCTTCGCGCTGGCCACCGCCGTGCTGCTGGGATGGGAACGCCAACGTGCGCGTCGATGAGGCGGGTCCCACCCCCGACCAGTTGTCGGCCGCCTTCGATGCGGGAGCCACTGCCTATGACCGACTGGTCGGCGCCAGCCCCGGTTACCACGACCAACTGCTGCTCTCTGCCCGCCGCATGCGAATCCGCGACCGCGGCAAGGGCTTACGGCTGCTCGACGTCGGGTGCGGCACCGGCGCCTCGACGGCCGCGCTGCTCGCCGTGGCACCTGAGGCAGATATCATCGCCGTCGATGCTTCGCGGGGCATGCTCCACGCGGCGGAAGCCAAGGACTGGCCCCCGTCGGTGCGGTTCGTGCACACCCCCGTCGAGCAGCTGGCAGAGCACGGCATCACCGGACCGTTCGACGGCATCCTGGCCGCCTACCTGATTCGCAACCTCGCCGACCGGGACGGCCAATTGCGCAAACTCCGGACGCTGCTGCGACCCGGCGCCACCCTGGCGGTGCACGAATACTCGGTGCGCGACTCCGCGGCGGCCACCCGAATCTGGCACGCCGTGTGCTGGGGCATCATCATTCCCGCCGGGTGGTGGCGCACCCGGGACACGGCGCTGTACCGCTACCTGTGGCGCAGCGTGCTGGAGTTCGACGGCGCAGCACGATTCCGTGCCCGCCTCGCCGATGCGGGCTTCACCGCGGTGCACAGCGAAACGATGCCCGGCTGGGAGGCCAACATCGTGCACACCTTCCTCGCGGATGCGCCATGACGGCCATCGGAACCGATCGACGACGCGAAACACTGCCCGCGACAACCGGATTGCCGGATGCGAGTGCGCTGGACTCACAACCCCGGGTGGTCGTCGTGGGCGGCGGCATCGCGGGCCTGACCGCCGCCACCGGGCTGGCCGAACGCGGCGTCGCCGTCGAGGTGATCGAGCGCGAACACTACCTCGGCGGCCGGGTGGGCGGCTGGACGGAGCAGCACGACGGCACCGGCCTCGCGATGAATCGCGGCTTCCATGCGTTCTTCCGGCAGTATTACAACCTGCGGTCCCTGCTTGGGCGCATCGATCCGCAGTTGCGGATGCTCACACCCGTCGCCGACTATCCGCTGATCGACGGGGCGGGCCGGCGCGACACCTTCCGGGGGCTGCCGCGGACCCCGCCGTGGAACGCGGTGGCCTTCGCGGCGCGCAGCCCGACCTTTCGCCTCCGCGACTTCCTGCAGATCGACGCTCGCGCGGCCGCGCCCCTGGCGGCGGTCTCGGTGCCGGGAATCTATGAGCGCCTCGACCACTTCGACGCCGCGACGTTCCTGAAAAGCATCCGATTCCCGGAGGCGGCAAGGCATCTGGCTTTCGAGGTGTTTTCCCGCAGCTTCTTCGCCGACCCCTCGAAGCTTTCCGCGGCCGAGTTGGCGACCATGTTCCACATCTACTTCCTCGGGTCGTCCGAGGGCCTGATCTTCGACGTCCCCACGTCGAACTACGACCGCGCGCTCTGGGAGCCGCTGCGACGCTACCTCGAGGCGCGGGGCGTGCGCTTCCGGTTCGGCAGTGGCGCCTCGCACATCGACACGGGGCCGTCGAAAACGTTCCGGGTGCACACCGATTCGGGCGACCACGTGGAGGCGGATGGCGTGGTGCTCGCCACCGACGTGGCCGGTCTGCAGCACATCGTCGCGGCATCGACCGGCCTGGCCACCGACGACTGGCGCGCACAGATCGCACAGCTGCGCACCGCACCGCCGTTCGCCGTGTATCGGTTGTGGCTCGATCGGCCCGTCACCGCCCGACGTCCGGCCTTCCTGGGCACGGCCGGCCACGAACCACTGGACAACATCAGCGTGTTGGAGCGCTACGAACTTCAGGCAGCCGAATGGTCACGCGCTCGCCATGGATCCGTCGTCGAATTGCACTCCTACGCCCTGGACGCCGAGCCGTCGCGCGCCGCCATGCTGCGCCAACTGCACAAGATCTATCCGGAAACCGCGGCGGCGCAAATCGTTTGCGAGCGGATGCTGCAGCGCGACGATTGCCCGCTGTTTTCGCCCGGATCCTATGCGCACCGTCCCCCTGTGGTCACGCCGCAGCCCGGTCTGCTGTTGGCCGGCGACGCCGTCCGGATCGACTTGCCCGTCGCACTCATGGAGCGCGCCGCGACCACGGGGTGGTGCGCTGCGAACCATTTGCTGGGAAGATGGGGGCTGGCCGGTCACCCGTTGGTCACGGTGCCTACCCGTGGCCGGTCACCCCTGTTGCGATGGCTCGCCAGCCGCGAAGGACCTGCCCAACGATGAATATTCGTGAACAGCTGCAACATCTTTTGCCGGCCACTCGAGCCAAAGACTGGCCGTTGCAGGTGATTCCGCGTACGCCGTGGGCCGAGCAACGCCCGACCTATCGGGACGCACAACCGGCCATCATCGACGGCGCACTGGAGCGCGCTATGAAAAGGCCCACCGGGAACTGGTTCGCGTTCGCGGGCAGCGCCGACGTGCGTCCGGGGCGGCCGTTCGGCGCCCGGGTCGCCGGAGTCGACGTCGTCGCCTGGCGCGACGAGGCACGTCGGCTTTGTGTCGGGCCGCGCAGTTGCCCGCATCTGGGGGCCGATCTGGCCACCGGGACCGTGCACGGCGGCACACTGATCTGCCGATGGCACGGCCTGGCCCTGGACGGCCGCGCGGGTGAATTCGGCTGGAGCCCCTTGCCCAGCCACGACGACGGCACCCTGGTTTGGGTGCGGCTCGACGGCGTGGGTGGGGAGACCCCGTTGGAGGAGCCGGTGATCCCGGCCCGGCCGGACGGTGACACCCTGGCCGCCGTCGCCCACATGGTGGGCGTGTGCGAGCCCGCCGACATCATCGCCAATCGGCTTGACCCCTGGCACGGCGCATGGTTCCACCCGTACTCGTTCGCCCGCCTCGAAGTGCTCACCACGCCAACCGAACACATCGATCGCTTCTTGGTGGCGGTGACATTCCGGATGGGACGGCTGGGCGTTCCCGTTGTCGCGGAGTTCAGCTGCCCCGAGGCGCGCACCATCGTGATGCGCATCGTCGACGGCGAGGGGACCGGCAGCACCGTGGAAACCCACGCCACACCGGTCGGTTCAGGCCCCGACGGGCGGCCACGAACCGCCGTGCTGGAAGCCACCATCGCGCATTCGGACCGCCCCGGGTTCAAGCGGGCGTCTCGGGGCGCGCCGCTGATCACACCGCTCATGCGCTTCGCGGCCGGCAGACTCTGGCGCGACGATCTGGCCTACGCCGAGCGCCGCTACCAGGTGCGTGCCGGCCTCGGCTGACGGCTCGGCCATGCGAAGAGGGTATGCCGCCGCGGTCGTGGTGACGGTCGGCGCGCACCTCGCCTACCTGGCTTATGTACCGGCAGGGGGATTCCTCGCGCTGCGCTGGCCGCGAACCATTGTGCTGCACCGGGCGGCCGTCGCCTGGGGCGCCGCCGTCGTTGCGCTCAGGCTGCCATGCCCGCTGACAGCCCTGGAGTCATGGGCCCGTCGCCGCGCCGACATGGATCCGTTGCCCAGCACGGGGTTCGTCGACCGTTATGTCGCAGGGCTTTTCGTTCCGTCCGGCCGCATCGGTGTCGCACAGGCATTCGCGTTCCTGTCGGCGGCCGTGTCCTGGAGGCTCTTCGCGAGACGCGTCAGCCGCCGACGCCGGCCCGCGGCGGCGGCGCGCCGGCCCATGAGGGATCCGTGACGGGCGGCACCGCGTCGGGTTGACTCCCACGAGAATTGCGTTGCCACTTTCGTTGCCACAACGCCCAAGTGAGCGCCGAAAGCAGAACGGCCGACACGATCAACGTCGGCCACAGGGCCAACTGCGCAAGCCACAGGTCTCTTTGCAACCGCATCACCTTGCGCCGGCCGCGCCAGACACGCTGCGGTACCTCTTTCACAGTCATTGCAGGCCAGATACCCCGGAACCGACGGATTAAACGGCGGGCCGCGAGACGATCGCGAGGCTCCAGCGTGTTTGGCCCACTGCGTGAGGGGCTAGTCACCAGCATGAGCACTGAGCCGCACGTTCCCGCCGAGCCGTCATCCCGATCGTTCACCCGGCTGGCGGCCGCCTGGTGGGCGCTCGTCGTCGGCCTGGTGATCTTGATCATTCTGCTTATCTTCGTCGCGCAGAACACCGAATCCATAACCGTCCATTTCCTTGGCTTCCACTGGAACCTGCCGGTCGGGGTGGGCTACCTATTGGCGGCGGTCGCCGGCGCGACCACGACGGTGCTCGTCGGCGCCGCGCGGATCATCCAGCTGCGCAGGGCGACCAAGAAGCATCTCAAGGCGCTTTGATCCCTGCCGGGCCGACGCCTAAACCCTTGCTCGGCAAGCCATCACGAGTGAACCACCATGGCGACCCCGGATTTATTCCAGTAACTTAAATATTAAGTGAATTAAGCTATGGATGCCGGGTTCGGGGATTCGGCCCCTTTCCCAGGGGGAATGCCTTAGCGACCGGTTGGGAAGGAAGCCATGGATCACGCAGACACGAGCGACGCCGTCGCCGAGGCGGTCGGCAAAGTCACCGAGGCTCTGGAAACCGTCGAGCGCGCCCGGGGCCACCTGTACTCCTTCCACCAGCTGACCGGGCGGGCCGACCTGCAACTCGACGCCGCGGTCGCCCAGCTGCACGAGCTTGGCCACTCCGATCTGGCGCACCACATCAGCCGCGAACTCATCGGGCGCAACGTGTTACCCGACCCGTGGACCTTTCAGGTCGTCGACGACTACGACGAGGGTTACTACCGATGCTTCCGAGAAGTCGAACGCCTGGTGCGTAGCCGGCTCACCGACGGTCGTCGCCACGCCCACGAATCGCGGCTGAAGGAGCGCCGGCGCACGTCGGGGCATCCTGCCCACACCGCCACCCCCAACGACCACTCGGCTGAAGGAGTGAATTGATGCACTGCGTCGTGTTCGGCGCCACGGGATACCTGGGCACGCGGCTCATCCCCGAGCTGCTCGAGGAGGGTCACACCGTGCGCGTGCTGGCCCGAGACCCCGCCAAGCTTGACGACGTCGCCTGGCGTGACCAGGTGGACGTCGTTCAAGGTGACGTCATCGACGCCACCGCCGTGCGCCGGGCGCTGGAAGGCCAACAAGTCTTGTACTACCTGGTGCATTCGCTGATGCGCCCCGACTTCGTGGACTTCGACGAACGCGCGGCCCGCAATGTGGCCGAGTGCGCGGCCCAGGCGAGGCTGTCGCGGATCGTCTACGTCGGCGGCATCACGCCCGACGGGCAGAAGCTCTCCGATCATCTGGCCTCGCGTGCGCAGGTAGGGCGCCTGCTGAGAATTTCGGGCGTGCCCTCCGTGGAGTTGCGCGCGGCCGCCATCATCGGGGCTGGATCGGCCAGCTTCGAGATGCTGCGGTACCTCACCGAGCGGCTTCCGCTGATCGTCGCACCGCGCTGGTTGCGCACCTGCGTCCAGCCCATCGCGGTGCGCGACGTGCTCTATTACCTGGTCCGCGCGGCGGAGCTGCCGGCGGAGGTGAACCGGCCATTCGACATCGGCGGGCCGGACCGCTTCACCTACACCGAAATGATCCGCAAGTACGCCATGATCGCCGGCCTGCCCCGGCGGCCCGCCGTGCCGGTGCCGTTGTTGAGCCCCCGGCTGTCGGCGCCGTGGGTCGATCTGCTCACCCCCATTCCTCGCCAACTCGCCTTCTCGCTGATGGAGTCGCTGGAAAACGACGTGGTGTGCGCCAACCACGACATCGCCCGCTACATACCCGATCCCGACGGCGGACTGATGCACTACGAGGAGGCCGTCGAACTCGCCCTCGCGCACGTGCGCGAAAAAGATCTGCGCACCCGGTGGTCGCGCGCCGACATGAACGGTGCGCCTTCCCAGCCGCTGCCCACCGATCCGCAGTGGGCCGGCGGATCGCGGTATGAGGATGTGCGTCAACGCCATAGCAGCACCGATCCCGAAACGCTTTGGCGGGCCATCCAAACGGCCGCCACCGAGCGCAACTGGTCGGCGTTTCCGTTCGAATGGCCCCTGCGCGGCTGGATCAACGGCGCGCTGGGCGCCGTCCGGTTTCTGCGCCGGCCGCTGGACGGGCAGCAGTTACACGAAGGCGAGGCCCTGGACTGGTGGCGGGTGGAGCACATCGACACGCCGCGGCTGGTCCGATTGCGCGCCGATATCCCGTTGCCAGGGCGGCTCTGGCTGGAGCTGTCCGCGACCCCCGACGGCAACGGTGGCTCCCGGTACCGCCAGCGGGCGTTGTTTCAGCCGTATGGCCTTGCCGGGCAACTTTTTTGGAACGCGTCGGCACCCTACCGCGACGTGGTGTTCGGCGGCATCGCCCGCGATGTCACCGCTACGGCGCGCGGTGGCCTAAGGCCGGCGGCGGCTCCGTCGCACTGTTGAAAGGAGAAGCGACATGGGTGACCAGAAATTTCACGAGGGCGACAAGGTCGAGTGGCGCAGCCACGGCAACACCGTCCGGGGAACGGTCGAGGGCGAAATCACCTCGGACACCGAGGCCGCCGGACGCACCGTGCGCGCCTCCGAAGACGAGCCACAGTACAAGGTCCGCAGTGACAAGACGGGCGCGGACGCGGTGCACAGGCCCGGCGCGCTGCGCCCCCGGGACTGAGGGAAACGATGGCCGACGATTACGCGCACATGCGCAAGGTCGTCAGTTACGCCAAGCGCCACCTGGCGCAACGCCCCCGGGGCGACATCGACGAGAGCGCTTGGCGCTACTCGCTGATGAACTGGGGTCACGATCCGAGCAAGTGCTGAACCCCCCTCGGTCGGTGTATTCACGGGCAATCGGGTGCAAATGCGAGACACTTGGCGGGGTAAGCGGGCCGCGCGCGGCGGTCGCCGATACGCTGAGCGGCGAATCTTGCAGAAGGACACAGGTAAGTGACCAAGCGCGGCGCCGCTGATCGGCGACTAGACCGAGCCGAACTCGAGAAGTTGATGTCGGCCGACATGCGCGCACTCACAGCGCAATCGGACCGCATCGGACGGCACTTCGCCCGTCAGCACGATGTCGGCGGCACCGACCTGCACGCCTTGCTGCACATCATGGTCGCCGAAACCGCCGGGACGCCGCTGACGCCGGCGCAGTTGCGACAGCGGCTGGACGTGTCCCCCGCCGCAATCACCTACCTGGTCGACCGCATGATCGACTCCGGCCACCTGCGTCGCGAGCCCGATCCCGTCGACCGGCGCAAGACGCTGCTCCGCTATGAAGAGCCGGGCATGGCGTTGGCCCGCTCGTTCTTCACCCCGCTGGGCGCGGAACTGCGCGCGGCCCTCGCCGACCTGTCCGACCGCGATCTGGCCGCCGCACACCGGGTTTTCCTGGCGATGATGGAGGCGATGTCCACCTTCGAATCGCAATTCGACGCGGTGACCCCCAAGCCGTCGGCGAGCGAAGCCAAACGCGCGCCGGTTAAGGGCCGGCGCCGGTCGGTCAGTAAGACCGGCGATCGCCCGACCTAGCGCACCGGCCGCCGGCACGCCGGGCCAAGCACCCGCTGCTCGATCAGGTCCGCCCCGCGCTGCACACCTCCGGTCGCGGCGAACCCGGCAGCCACGCGGCGCGCGCCGTCCGCCATCGTCATCGCCGCACGTACCTTCGCCCGCAGCCGTGCCACGGTGAGGTGTTTGGCCGCCAGGCGGGTACCGCAGCGAGCGACCTCGACGCGCCGGGCGACTTCGGCCTGGTCCCGCGCGAACGGCACGACGCAGACGGGTACGCCTCGGTCGAGGGCTTTCAGCGTCGTTCCCATCCCCCCGTGCGTGATGGCGCAGCTGGCGCGCTCCAGCACCGCCCCGTGGGGGACGAAGCGGCATATGGTCGCGTTCGGTGGCCGCGGAAGGTCGGGTGGTATGCCCGCGGGGAACGTCGCCACCACGTGGACGGGCTCATCGGCCAGCGCCCGCAGCGCGGTCCGCCCAAGGGCGGCGTCGGGCTGCTTGATCGAGGACGTGTTCACCAGCACCACCGGGCGCTCGATGGCGTCGACCCACTCCGGCGTGGCCCGCGGGGCGGGTTCGAATACACACGCGCCGATGTGGTGAACCAAACCGGCCCAGCCGGGGTGCCGATACTCGAAGGGCTCGCCGCCGACGGCCAGCAGCAGCGGCGCGCGCCGCACGAAGTCGTCGACCGAGGCGACCGGCGGCACCCCCAGCCCGGCGCGAATGGCGTTGACTCGCGGCAGCATTGGCCGATCGAACAGGTGCCGGACGATCGGTCGCACCGAGGCGTCCCGGAAGTCGCCGACAATGCCGGGAAGCGGTCGAAAGCCCGGGCCGAAGGGCGGAACGCCACGGGACCGCAGGTACGGCGTGAAGGGCGAGAACACCAGCCATGGGGTGCTTCCGGCATCCGCGGCCGACATCGCCCCCCAGCAGTTCGCGTCCACGATGATCGCATCCGGCCGGACCGCGTCCACCGCGCGCCGCAGGTCCTCGACTTCGAGCACCGCGCGCCGGCAGAGCACGTCGATGGTTGACTTCAATACTTCCAAGGCGTTTCGGGCCCGCCAATCCTCGCCGACGATCGCCTCGATGTTCGGGGCGACGGGCTCGGCGTGCACGCCGACCCCGCGCATCGTCGCGACGCCGGCCTCCATCGTGCGGGCGTGAACCTCATGACCGCGGGCGGCGAGCTCGGCCAGCAGCGCCCCGACCGGCAGCAGGTGCCCGAGGGCCGGCGAACCGTAGGCCAGTATCACCGCCATGTCACACGCCGCTACGAGACTGGCGTGAGCTCGACGGCGCGCAACCCGGAGAGGCTTGCGACACCGCAGCCGTGCAGGCAGACGCGAAGCTCGTCGATGAACGGCTGCAGCCAATCGACAACGGCCGCAGCGGAATCGATCGCGGCCGGCAGCAGCGGCCGAGCCACCGCCACGACGTCGGCGCCCAACGCGATCGCCTTGGCCGCGTCCATACCCGTACGGATACCGCCCGAAGCCACCAATGGGATCTCGGGCAGCACCTCCCGCACCTCCACGATCGCCGTGGCGGTCGGGATGCCCCAATCGGCCAGGTGCGGGTAGCGCAGCTCACCGTAACGGACGAACTGCTCGACCCGCGACCATGACGTGCCGCCGGCGCCCGCGACGTCTACCCCGGAAACCGGCAAGTCCCCCTCGGCCCCAACGAGTTCCGCGGCCGCCGCGCCGCCGATCCCGTGGCCGACCTCCTTGAGCAAAACGGGGCGATCTATCGCGTCGGCCACATCCCACAGCCTGGCCAACGACCCCGAGAAGTCCGTGTCACCGTTGCTCTGCATCGCTTCCTGCAACGGATTGGTGTGCACCGCAAGCGCATCGGCGCCCACTCGGTCGAGAGCCTTCGCGAGCTCGGGCACGGCGGCCTCGGTCAGCTGGGCCAGGCCGATGTTGCCGAACAGCAAGACATCCGGTGCCACATCACGAACGGTGAAGCTGGTCGCCGCCCGCTCACCGAGCGCGCTGTCGAGCATTATCCGCTGCGAGCCGAGCATCATCCCCACGCCAAGCTGTTGAGCGGCGGCGGCCAAATGCCGGTTGATGGCTCCCGACAACTCGGCGCCGCCAGTCATCGCACCGATCAGAATCGGGGACCGCAGGTTCGCACCGAAGAATTTGGTGGACAGGTCGATGTCGCCGAGGCTGGTCTGGGTGAGCGCGTTGTAGGGCAACTGGTAGCGCTCCAGCCCCGTACTGAGCTGCTCGTAGTTGACCTGCTCATCGAGGCACACGTCGATGTGCCGCCGTTTGCGAGTGGTCAGCGGCCCGCGGTCGGCCGTCACAGCGGGCACCCCGGCGCGACGAACCCCCGGCCCCTCACATCCATAATGTTCATAGTGCCCCTTGTTGCGTGCCGTCGGCGCCCTAATGCGTGACGATGCGTAATTTCAGTTGATTAATGTTTAACATACTGAAAGACTTTGACTCGTGGTGTGGGATGGCTTGGCCGCAGCCCTGACGGGACGGCGCTCCTGGCTGTTCGCGGTGGGTGCGCTGCTGCTCGGCATCGGTCTCATGGTGGTCGTCGGCGCAAACGGGGCGGCGGGCCAGGCGCCGTTGTCGGTGCCGACGGCGTCCGATTCGGCCAGGGTCGACGCCATGGCCCGCCAGTTTCCCGGCGGTGACCACGTTCCGTTGATCATGGTCGTCAGCCGCACCGACGGCGCCGCGCTCGCCCCCGCCGACATCACCGCCGCACAGGCGGCCCGCGGCCGCATGCAGGCCGCCATAGGGCCGGACGGAGCCGCCGTGCCGGCGCAGGTGTCGGCCGACGGCAAGGCGGCCATCGGGGTGGTGCCCGTCAGCGCCGATCTGTCGGGCCTCACCCTGAGCGACGCGGTCGCCAACCTGCGCAAAACCGCCTCCACCGGCCTACCGGTGGAACTGCAGGTCCACGTCACGGGCGGCCCGGCGTTCGGCGCCGACATCGCCGGCGCGTTCACCAATGCCAACGTCACCCTGCTCGCGGTGACAGCCTCGGTGGTGGCACTGCTGTTGATCGTCACCTACCGCTCCCCGGTGCTATGGCTGCTGCCCCTGGTGGTGGTCGGGTTCGCCGACCGGGTCGCCGCGGCGCTGGGTACCGCCGTGGCGTCGCTGACCGGGCTGAGCTTCGACGGCGCCACCTCCGGGATCACCAGTGTCCTGGTGTTCGGCGCGGGCACCAACTACGCACTGCTGTTGATATCGCGCTATCGGCAGGAGCTCCGGCACGCAAGCGAACATCGAGACGCCTTGCGCCGCGCGGTGCGGATGGCCGGCCCCGCGATCATCGCCAGCAATGCCACCGTGGTGCTGGCGTTGCTCACCCTGCTGTTCGCCTCGACGCCGAGCACACGCAGTCTGGGCGCGCTGGGGGCGTGCGGACTCGTGGTCGCCGCCGTGTCGGCCCTGGTGATACTGCCACCGCTGTTGGGACTGTGCGGCCGTCGATTGTTCTGGCCCTTCATTCCCCGCCCCGAGGACAACCCGACCACTGATTCCGGTGCCTGGCATCGCGTCGGGGAGTGGGTGAACCGGCGTCCGGCGCTGGTCGCGGCCGTCGCGGTCGCCGGTTTGGCGGCCCTTGCCACCGGCCTACTGGGCACGCGCATCGGTTTGTCGCAGACCGAGCAGTTCCGGGTCCACGCGGATTCGGTGGCCGGTTACGACATTGTGGCCGCGCATTTTCCGGCCGGTCTGGCCAACCCCACGCTCGTCGTCGCCCCCACCGACCCGCGGGTGCCGCAGGCCATCAAGGCGACCCCCGGCGTGATCTCGGCGAACGATTCCGGCCACTCGGCGGCCGGGCTGACGAAGTGGTCGGTGGTGATCGACGCGCCGCCATCATCCGACCAGGCGTTCAATACCATTGCCGCGCTGCGTGATACGGCCAAGTCCGCCAACCCGGCGGCGCTGGTGGGCGGAGCGGATGCGCAGGCACTCGACGTTCGCAACGCGGCCACGCATGACCGGCATCTGCTGATCCCGGCGATTCTTGCGGTCATCCTCGTCGTGCTCTATGTCCTGCTGCGCTCCGCGCTTGCGCCGCCCACGCTGCTCGCGGCGACGATCCTCGGGGCGCTGGCCGCGCTCGGCCTGGGCGGATGGGCCAGCAGTCACGTTTTCGACTTTCCGGCGCTGGACAACAGCACGCCGCTGTTCGCCTTCCTGTTCCTGGCCGCCCTCGGGGTGGACTACACCATCTTTCTGGTCACCCGCGCACGCGAGGAGTCCGCACAGCGCGGCGCACGCGCCGGGATGGTCGCGGCGGTGTCGGCCACCGGCGGCGTCATCACCAGCGCGGGAATCGTGTTGGCCGCCGTCTTCTGCGTGCTCGGCGTGCTGCCGCTGATAGTGCTGACGCAGCTGGGAATCATCGTCGGCCTGGGCATCCTGCTGGACACCTTCGTGGTCCGCACACTGGTCATCCCCGCGCTGTTCGCCGTCATCGGTGACCGTATCTGGTGGCCCGCCGCACCGAAACCCGCCAAAGCCGTTGCAGCACAAGTCGAATATCAACACGAACGGAGCACGCCGTGAACAAGTCAACTCTGGCCGCGACAAGCCTCGCCGTCGCCGTCGCCGGTGGATCCGGAAGCATCGCGAGCGCCAAGGCCGTTTCCACCTGGTACGCGCGGCTGCGTAAGCCGCCGTACCAGCCCCCCGCCGCCGCCTTCCCGGTGGCGTGGACCACCCTTTACGGCGACATCGCGGTTACGTCCGCCGTGGCCATCGACCGGTTTCGCGCGGCGGGACAACACGACAGGGCACGCCGCTACGCCGCGGCGCTCGGGCTCAACCTTGTTCTCAACGCCGCATGGAGCTGGCTCTTCTTCCGTTTCCACAGACTCGGCGCGTCCGCGGTCGGTGCCGCCGCCCTGACGGCCAGCAGCGTCGACCTCGCGCGTCGGACCGCGCAAGCCGACCCGCGGGCCGGGCTGGCCCTCTCGGCGTACCCGCTGTGGTGTTCCTTCGCGACCGTCCTGGCCACCCATGTTTGGCGGCTGAACCGCTGAGGAAACCATCGGATCATGCCGACCCTCTTATGGTTTCGCCGCGACCTGCGGCTGGCTGACCATCCGGCGCTGAATGCCGCGGCCGACGACGGCGAAGTGCTCGGCTGTTTCGTGCTCGATCCGAAGCTCGAGGCTTCCTCCGGCCGGCGCCGCCTCCAGTTCCTGGGTGACTCGCTGCGACAGCTGCGCGACGACCTGGATGGCCGGCTACTGGTGACCCGTGGCCGGCCCGACAAGGTGATCCCGCGCATCGCCGGGGAGATCGGTGCGTCGGCCGTGCACATCTCCGAGGATTTCGCGCCGTACGGCAAGCGCCGTGACGAAAAGGTGCGCGCCGCATTGGATTCCGTTCCCCTGGTGGCCACCGGGTCGCCGTACCTGGTCTCGCCGGGCCGGGTCACCAAGAAGGACGGTACCCCCTATCAGGTTTTCACCCCGTTTCTGCGCCAGTGGCGCGAGTCCGGCTGGCGGGCGCCGGCGAAATCGAGCGCCGGCTCCGCGCGCTGGCTCGATCCGGCGCAGCTGCCGTTCGAGCAAGCCGAAATCCCGGATCCCGGTGCCGGACTCGACATCGCCGCCGGCGAGGCAGCGGCCCGCAAACAGTGGAAGTCGTTCGTGGACAACGGATTGCAACGCTACGCCGAGGAACGTAATCGGCCCGATATGCACGGCACCAGCCGGATGTCGGCGTACCTGAAGTTTGGCAGCATCCATCCCCGCACCATGGTCACCGATCTCGACCTCTGTCACGACGGGGCCCAGGCTTATGTGCGCGAGTTGGCGTTCCGCGACTTCTACGCCGATGTGCTGCATCACTGGCCGGCCAGCGCCTGGCGCAATTGGAACAGCCAGTTCGACGGCATCCGTACCGACACGGGTTCCGACGCGAAACGCCGCTTCGAGTCCTGGAAGGCCGGCGAAACCGGCTTCCCGATGGTCGACGCCGGGATGCGTCAACTGCGCGAGACCGGCTTCATGCACAACCGGGTGCGGATGATCGTCGCATCGTTTCTGGTCAAAGACCTGCACCTGCCCTGGCAGTGGGGCGCCGAGTGGTTCCTGGATCAGCTGGTCGACGGGGATATGGCAAACAACCAGCATGGGTGGCAGTGGTGCGCGGGCTGCGGTACCGATGCCGCGCCGTACTTTCGGGTGTTCAATCCGACCACCCAGGGCGAGAAGTTCGACCCGTCCGGGGATTACATCCGGCGGTGGGTGACCGAGCTGCGCTCGGTCGAGGACGCACACCTGCGCAAGGGCGACCGGCCGGGCGACTATCCGGCGCCGATGGTCGACCACGGCGCCGAGCGCGCCGAAGCGCTGCGGCGCTACCAGAGCATCTGAGCCACGGGCCGGCGCCGGCCCGCTCGGCAACGAATTGCCGCGTGCGTGAATGTTTGCTCAATCGCCTACCCGAAGCTAGTTGGCATGCAATTATCAGCCGATTCACAGTTGTCAAGCCGCCCAGGAGGCATTAATGACACACTTCATCGTTCGGACGTTGCTGATGTCCGGTGCCGCCGCGGGGTTGCTGGCCGGCGTCGGCGCCTGTTCGTGTTCCGTGGGCTCGTCGCACACGGTCAGCAAGAGCGATGTAGCCGGCCAGATCACCTCGAAGCTCACCGATGCCGCGGGCAACAAGCCCGATTCGGTGACCTGCCCGAACGATCTACCGGCAAAGGTTGGGGCGCAACTCAATTGCGAGATGAAGGTCAAGAACCAGACGTTCAATGTCAACGTGACCGTGACGAGCGTGAACGGCAATGACGTCAAGTTCGACATGGCCGAGACGGTCGATAAGAACCAGGTCGCCAGCATCATCAGCGACAAGCTGACCCAGCAGGTGGGCAGGCGACCGGACGCGGTGACCTGCCCGGACAACTTGAAGGGCGCCCAGGGCGCGACGCTGCGGTGCCAGCTCGTGGACGGCAACGACAAATACGGCGTCGCGGTGACCGTCACCAACGTCGACGCCGGCGACGTCAACTTCGATTTCAAGGTCGACGACCACGCTGAGCCGGCTGCCTAGCGGTGATCGCGAGCGCGGCGAAGCCGGGCGCTGCGGGTCACCGCGATCGGCCTAGCGGTGATCGCGAGCGCGGCGAAGCCGGGCGCTGCGGGTCACCGCGATCGGCCTAGCCGACTTTCTAGCGCGCAGCCTTCTTGCGCTCGATGTCGGCCAGCGCCGCGGCCAGTTCCGCGCGCTGGGCGGCCGAGCTCTCCCAGGCGAGCTGGCGGTTCTTGACCACCTTGGCCGGCGCGCCGACCGCGATCGAGTAGTCGGGGATGACACCGCGGACCACGGCGTGTGACCCCAGCACGCAGCCGCGCCCGATGGCCGTGCCGCGCAGCACCGTCACCTTCACCCCCACCCAGGTGTCGGGCCCGATCCGCACCGGCGACTTCACGATGCCCTGGTCCTTGATCGGCAGGTTGATGTCGTCCATCCGGTGGTCGAAGTCGCAGACGTAGCACCAGTCGGCCATCAGGACCGAATCGCCGAGCTCGATGTCGAGATAGGCGTTGATGACGTTGTCGCGGCCCAGCACCACCTTGTCGCCGAACCGCAGCGAGCCCTCGTGGGCACGGATCGTGTTCTTGTCGCCGATGTGCACCCAGCGGCCGATCTCCAGCTGCGCGAGTTCGGGCGTCGCGTGAATCTCCACGTCCTTGCCCAGGAAAACCATCCCCCGGGTGATGATGTGCGGGTTGGCGAGCTTGAACTTCAGCAGCCGCCAATACCGCACCAGGTACCAGGGTGTGTAGGCGCGGTTGCGCAACACCCATCTCAGCGACGCCAGCGTGAGGAACTTGGCCTGGCGCGGGTCCCGCAGGTTCGATCCACGCCAGCGGCGATGGATCGGCGCGCCCCACATGCTCGTCATGGCCGGACAGCCTAGCGATCAACCGCGGCGAGATCTCGACGGGTTACCCTCACCTGTACTCGATCGCGGCCCATGCCGACGTCCGCGGAAAGGATCTGGGGAATCCAAGTGCGTGCCCGACATCTGCTGCGTGGGCTTCGGCGTTGGTCATCCGCGCTGCTGGCCGCCGCGATCACGATCGGGCTCGGCGGCTGCGCCAACACCGACTCATGGGTGGAGGCATCAGCGTCGGCCGGTTGGCCCGCGCAATACGGCGACGCCGCCAACAGCAGCTACACCGGCACCAACGGCGCCACCAAGCTGGCACTGGGGTGGACGCGCTCCGTCAAGGGCAGTTTGGGCGCGGGCCCGGCGCTCAGCGCGCGCGGCTACCTGGCCCTCAACGCGCAGACGCCGGCCGGATGTTCGCTGATGGAGTGGGAGAACGACCACAACGGCCGGCAGCGCTGGTGCGTGCGCCTGTTCCAGGGCGGCGGCTTTGCGGGCCCGCTCTTCGACGGGTTCGACAACCTCTACGTCGGCCAGCCCGGCGCGTTCCTGTCCTTCCCGGTCACGCAGTGGACGCGGTGGCGGCGGCCGGTGATCGGAATGCCCGCGACGCCGCGGTTTCTGGGACACGGGCAGCTGCTCGTGGCGACGCACCTGGGTCAGGTGCTGGTCTTCGAGGCGCACCGCGGCGCGGTGGCCGGCAGCCCGATGGATCTGGTCGACGGCGTCGATCCAACCGACGCGACGCGCGGGTTGGCAGATTGCGCGCCGGCGCGGCAGGGATGCCCGGTGGCCGCCGCACCCGCTTTTTCGGCGGCCAGCCAGATGGCGGTGCTGGGGGTCTGGCAGCCGGGCGCCCCGGCTGCGGGGCTGGTCGGGCTGAAGTATCACCCCGGGCAGACGCCGCTGCTGTCCCGCGAGTGGACCAGCGACGCCGTCGGGGACGGTGTCATCGCCAGCCCGGTGCTGTCCGCCGACGGGTCGACCGTCTACGTCAATGGCCGCGACCAGCGACTGTGGGCCCTGCACGCCGCCGACGGGAAAGTGAAATGGTCGGCGCCGCTGGGGTTCCTGGCACAGACACCGCCCGCGGTCACGCCCGGCGGCCTCATCGTGTCGGGCGGCGGGCCCGACACCCGGCTGGTGGCATTCAAGGACGCCGGCGATCACGCCGATCAGGCGTGGCGCCGCGACGACGTCGTCCCGCTGTCGTCGTCGAGCCTGGCCGGCGCCGGCGCCGGGTACACGGTCGTCAGCGCCCCGGCCTCAAACGGCGCGCCCGGTATGTCGCTGCTGGCCTTCGATCCGGGTAATGGCCACACGCAGGGCAGTTATCCCCTTCCGGCAGCCACCGGCTATCCGGTGGGGGTCGCGGTCGGCACCGATCGCCGCGTGGTGGCCGCGACCAGCGATGGCCAGGTGTACGGTTTCGCACCGGCTTGACCGGGCCATACTGAGCCCATGGCCACCGATGACGACGAGATGCAGGGCGCTGTCGACGCCTACTCCAGAAAAAGCGAGCGCAACCTGGCGGTGGACCGCACCGCGACCATTGTGCTGCTCGCCGTCCACGCTTTCCTGGTCGCCGTCACAATCGGCGTGCTGAGCCTGTTCGTCATGGGCACCGACCCGTGCGGCTCCCGAAAGTGCGGCGACCCGGCATGGATCGATCGCGCCATGTTCCTGGGTCTCGGCGGCGGCGCCGTCGTCTTCGTCATCGCCCTGGTGGTCGCCATCCGCCGCCTCACCCGGCGCCGCACCGCCTTCTTCGTTCCGCTGCTCGGTTGCCTCGCGCAGGTGGCGCTGGCCGTGGGCGCCGCGGCGATGGAGACACTGGCCGGGCCGGTCTAGTCGTCAGAGCGCCAGCGGCGGGATGGCGTTGCGGGGCACCTCGGCTTGGACCGGCCCGGCAAACGCCGGCAGCATCTCACCGGGCGCGAAGTAGAAGATCAGCTGGTCGTCGGTGATGGCAAAGTTCTGGTAGTGCGTCGGATCGTGACCGGTCGAAGGGAATATGGTTGCGCCCAAGGGGGTTTGGCGTGCCAGGTCGCGCTGCACGACCGGGAAGATGCTGTCCAGCGGCGTGGTGCCCGGCGCAAACAGGTTGTCGAAGATGATGGGCTGCTTCGTACCCAGGTTGTAGTTGAACGCCTTGTACCAGATGGAGGGGTGCGACCCGCCGAGGTCCTGGAAGAGCTTGAGCACCACGCTGCGGGTGTGGTGCGGCGGCTGACCGGAGCTGCGTTGCTCGGTGGTCGCCTCCAATTGGTAGGGCTGATCGCGCGACCCGGAGCTCTGCGCGACGTTGACGAAACCGTCCCGGTTTTGCGTGATGTAGTCGGTCAGCGCCTGCTCGTCGGGATAGTCGGCAGGAAACACCATGTTGAGCATGTAGGTGGGGCCGATGGCGCGCACGCGGCACATCTGGCCGTCCTCCACGGTGCCGCCGAGGCTGGCGCACGACGGTGGGGCGGCGGCGGCCGGCCAGCCCAACAGGGCCGCCGATGCGAGCACCACGGCCGCTATCAGATAACGCATCCTTCTATTGTCCTTGCAGATTAGGCGGGGCTGGCGCCTCCAAGAGCGATCCCACCAGCCTACCGCGAGGGCCTGCATACGAACGCCGCCGCGCGACCGGCGGCCCCCGACCCGATGCGCGTGATGACCACGGACAGGGGCCGGCTGCCGCGCAGCCGCATCCGTCGCCGCAGTGAGTCTGGGTCGACCCGTACGCCGCGAACCAGGACCTCCAGCGTCCCGCAGTCCAGCGCCGACAACGCCTGGCGGAGCCGTCGCTCGTCGAACGCCAGCCGCTCGAGCACCTCGAAGCCGCGGACCGCCGGCGGCAGCGCGTCCCCCGACAGGTAGGCGATGTCGGGGTCGAGTTGCCACAGCCCGTGCCGCGCCGCGTAATGGCGAACCAGCCCCGCCCGGACCACGGCGCCGTCGGGATCGACTATCCATCGCCCGGCCGGCCGCACCGGGCAGTCGTCCGGGTCGGTGTCGGTGATCTGTTCGCCGCGGTCGAGGACGCTGGCCCGACGGCGAACACCGCCCTGCGCCAGTGCGCGCGACCACAGGCACGCCTCCCGTACCGCGCCGCGATAGGACGTCACCTCGATCTCGCCATCGAAACCGAGCCGCCTCACCTCGTCGAAATCTATTCCGGGAGAGCATTCTACGACGAGATCACGGTTCTGATAGGTGTCGATCAAGGCACCGAGGCCCGGCCGGTAGTCATCGATGCGGAAGCGGCGGCGCCCGCCGCCACGTCGCGCCGGGTCCACGAGCACCGCGGCGTCGCGGGTCACCGGGAACAGCGCGTCGGCGCGGCAGAGGTGGGCCACCCCGCCCAGGTTGTGCCGGGCCATCGCCAGCCGCACCGCATCGATGTCGCTGCCCACCGCCGGGACGCCGAACCGGCGCAGCGCGGCCAACTCGGTGCCGATCGAACAGGTCGCGTCGTGCACGACGACTCCCGCCTCGGCGAGCCGCCTGGCGCGGTGCATAGCCACCGGGGCCGCGGTGGCCTGCTGCAGCGCCTCATCGGTGAAAAGCCATTCCGAAACCGGGATTTCGGAGCCCACCCCGCTCAACTTCTCGGCGGCGCGCCGGCGCAGCAACGTCGTTTCCACCAACACCGCCGCCCGGTCGCCGAACCGGGCGCGCGCCGCGGCGATATCGGCGACCCGGGTGGCGTCGGTCAGCTCGAGCTCGGCGACCTCCGCCAGCGCCGCGGCGCCCGATTCCGACCGCAGATATCGGACGTCGCCGGCGCCGAACGTGAGGCCGTCACTCAGGAGGGCTTGACCCCGGTGATCATCACGTTGTAGAACCAGCCCTTCGGCGCCAGGTGGCGCATGACGTTGGCGTCGAGCCAACTCAGCGTCTTCCAGCTGGTGAACGCGAACCTCGCCCAGCCCCAGCCGAGCCGCCCGGGCGGCACCGCGCATTCGAACGTGCGCAGGGGCCAGCCCAGCATCGCAGCGGTGAATTCGACGGTGGCCGTTTGAACTTCGGCCGCACCGGCGTCGACGGCCAGCCGCTCCAGGTCGCCCGGGGTGAAGGTGTGTAGGTCGACGACGGCCTCCAGCGCCGCGGCGCGGGAGGATTCGTCGAGTTCGGCCTGCGGTCGCCGCCAGCCGTCCAGACCGGGCAACTTGGTGACGTTGGTGGCGACGCGCCAGGTCAGCGTCGACAACGTGCGGGCGTAGGTGTCGCCGACGGTGGTCGGCTCGCCGGCGAACACGAACCGGCCGCCCGGCCGCAGTACCCGGACGACCTCCCGCAGCGCCAGCTCGACGTCGGGGATGTGGTGGAGCACGGCGTGCCCGACTACCAGGTCGAAGGTGTTGTCGTCGTACGGAATGCCCTCGGCGTCGGCGACCCGGCCGTCGATGTCCAGCCCCAGCGACTGCCCGTTTCGGGTGGCGACCTTGACCATCCCGGGAGACAGGTCGGTGACCGATCCGCGCCGGGCGACCCCGGACTGGATCAGGTTGAGCAAGAAAAACCCGGTGCCGCAGCCTAATTCGAGGGCCCGATCGTAGGGGAGCTCGCGCTGCACCTCGTCTGGCACGATGGCGTCGAAGCAGTCCCGCGCGTAGTCCACGCAACGCTGGTCGTAAGAGATCGACCACTTCTCGTCGTAGGACTCGGCTTCCCAGTCGTGGTAGAGGACCTGGGCCAGCTTGCTGTCATGCCGGGCGGCTTCCACCTCTTCGGCCGTGGCATGGGGGTTGGGAACGGCATCGGTCGAACTCGTCGTCATGCAGGGCAGCCTAACGGGCGCCGGATTCGGAGTCGTGTTCACCGCTGCCACCAGCGGCGAACACATCGACGTAGCGGCGCCGCTCGGCGGCGGCCCGGTCGGCCGGACTCAGCTCGAACACGTCGTTGATGCCGGCCTTGGCGGCGGCCAGCGCATGCCGGCGGCCGTCGAGGAAGCGGCGCGCCCACCCCGCGGCGGCGTCGTACACGTCGTCGGGGGCCACCATCTCGTCGATCAGGCCCAGCTCCAGCGCCTCCTCGGCGTCGAAAAACCGGCCGCTGAACACCAGTTCCTTGGCCTTGCTCGCCCCGGCCGCGCGGGTCAGCCGGGCCATGCCGTCACCGCCGGGGATGAGGCCGGCCAGGACCTCCGTCGCGCCGAACTTCACGTTGTCACCGCTGACGCGCCAATCGGCGGCCAGGGCCAGCGTCAGCCCGGCGCCCAGCGCGTACCCGGTGATCGCGGCAACGGTCGGCTTCGGGATCCGCGCGACGGCGTCGATGGCCTGCTGCCGCGCCCGGGCCGCCGTCTCGGCCTCCGGTCCGGTCAGCGTCCGCAGCTCGGGCATGTCGTCGCCGGCCGAGAAGATCTCGTGCCCGCCGAACAAGATGACCGCTGCCACGTCGTCGCGCTCCCCCAGTTCGGCGGCCGCGGAGACGATCTCCCGGTAGAGCTGGCGGGTCATCGCGTTTGTCGGCGGTCGCGACAGCAGCAGCATGGCCAGCCCGGCGTCTTGCGAGCCGTCGCTGACCACGGTGCTGACGAACTCGCTCAATGCCGCCACCCCATCCCGCCGGCTTCGCGTGCTTGGTTGTAGCGGTCCGAGTCGAAGAACTCGAAGACCCAGTTGTCGCCCTGGATCTCCAGGTGCGGCTGCACCGTGACGATCTGCCGTTCGACGGCCAGCACTTCCGCGACGGTCCGCCCCGCCAGCGAATCCAGCTGGGTCCACGTCGGCGGCAGCAGAAAACAGCGGCCGGCCGAGAAGTCGTCGATGGCGGCCTGCGGCGTGGTCCAGCCGGCGCGGTCGGATTCGGTGTTCTCGCCATCGGCCCGCTGCCCGTGCGGCAGGGCGCCCACAAAGAAGTAGGTGTCATAGCGGCGGGTGCGCTCGGCTTCGGGGGTGACCCAGTTGGCCCACGGCCGGAGCAGGTCGGAGCGCAGCTCGAGGTTCTCCCGGCGCAGGAAATCCGCGAACGACAACGTGCCGTCGGCGAGCGCGCGGCGGGCGTCGGCGTACACCGAGGCGTCGCCGACGATACCGTCCGGGTCGCCTGCGGGCCCGGCGAACAGCACCCCGGATTCCTCGAAGGTCTCCCGGGCTGCCGCGCAGACCAGCGCCTCGGCCAGATCGGGCTCGATGCCGAACCGCTGCGCCCACCACTGTGGCGGCGGGCCCGCCCACGCGATGTCGGCGTTGCGGTCGCGGTCATCGACGCCGCCGCCGGGAAACACCATCGTCCCGGCCGCGAATTCCATCTTGGCGTGCCGGCGCATCAGGAAGACGGCGATCCCGCCCGGGTCGTCGCGGACCAGCATCACGGTCGCCGCGGGCCGCGGCACCAGTGGGGCCTCTTCGTTCGGTGACGTCATAGCTGCCTCCGGTGGGCTGCGCGGGTGCGGACGCGGCGGGCGAAATAGCGCCCGTCGACGACGTCGAGGGCGATCGACTGGCCGAACGCGGTGGACAGGTTCTCTGCGGTCAGGACGTCGGTCAGCAGCCCCGCGGCGACCACCTTTCCTTCGGCCAGCAGCATGCAGTGGCTGAAGCCGGGCGGGATCTCCTCGACGTGGTGGGTGACCAACACCAGCGCGGGCGCGTCGGGGTCGGCCGCGAGGTCGGCCAGCCGTGCCACCAGCTCCTCGCGTCCCCCCAGGTCCAAACCGGCGGCCGGTTCGTCGAGCAGCAGCAGCTCCGGATCGGTCATCAACGCGCGAGCGATCAACACCCGCTTGCGCTCGCCTTCCGACAGCGTTCCGTAGCTCCGGTCCGCGAGGTGCTCGGCGCCCAGGCTCTCCAGCATGTCGACGGCCCGGCGGTAGTCGACGTCCTCGTAGCGCTCCCGCCAGCGGCCCAGCACCGCGTAACCGGCCGAGACCACCAGGTCGCGCACCACCTCGTCGGTGGGCACCCGCTGTGCCAGGGCTGACGAACTCAGACCGATCCGGGCGCGCAACTCCGACACGTCGACCCGGCCCAGCCGCTCGCCGAGCACGAAGGCCACCCCCGACGAGGGGTGCTCGGCGGCCGCGGCAATCCGCAGCAGCGACGTCTTGCCGGCCCCGTTGGGGCCGACGATCACCCAGCGCTCGTCGAGTTCGACCGCCCAATCCAACGGCCCGACGAGGGTGTGGCCGCCGCGCCGCAGCGACACTTTCCTGAAGTCGATCAGCAGATCGGGGTCGGCTGCCTCACTTCCGTTTTCGGGCACCCGCTCATCGTGCCGTATCCCCCGCAAGGGGACGCAGAAGCCCCCGTTTCCCGACATCCTGGGCTGCGGGCCCGAACGGGTGTGAAACCGCGGCGTTGAGTGTGACGCCATGGCGGCCCCGCCCGGCGTGTCGCCGCCTGAGCGCACACTCAACGCGCGCATGCGCTCGCGGCGACGGCCCTCGCCTGGCCGCGCTTGCGGCCGCTACTCGTCGGGGGGGATCTCCACCCTGCGGACCTCGCCGTCCACCGCGTCGGCGGCCTCGATCTCGCCGCGCGTCACGCCCAGCAAAAACAGCACCGTGTCCAGGTATGGGTGGCTCAGCGAGGCGTCGGCCACCTCACGCAACGCCGGCTTGGCGTTGAACGCCACCCCCAGCCCGGCCGCGGCCAGCATGTCGATGTCGTTGGCACCGTCGCCGACGGCGACGGTCTGCGCCATCGGGACCCCGACCCGCTCCGCGAAGTCCCGCAGGGCCGCCGCCTTGCCGGCGCGGTCGACGATGGGGCCGACGACCCGTCCGGTGAGTTTGCCGTCGACGATCTCCAGCTCATTGGCCGCGACGTAGTCCAGCATCAGCTCTTCGGCCAACGGCTCGATGATCCCCCGGAAGCCGCCGGACACTACACCGCAGTGAAAACCCAAGCGCCGCAACGTCCGCAGCGTGGTCCGGGCCCCGGGCATCAGCTCCAGCTGATCGGCGACCTCGGCGATCACGGTGGCCGGCAGACCCGCCAGCGTGGCCACCCGCTGTTCGAGCGACTGCGCGAAGTCCAGCTCGCCCCGCATGGCTGCATCGGTGATGGCGGCGACCTTCCCCTCGGCGCCCGCCCGGGCCGCCAGCATCTCGATCACCTCGCCCTGCACCAGCGTCGAATCCACGTCGAACACGATCAGCCGTTTGGCCCGCCGCTCCAGCGTGCAGTCCTCGACGGCCACGTCGACGCGCTTCTCGGCGGACACCTGGTTCAGCGCCGTCCGCAGCGCGGCGTCCGACCCCGGCGGCACCGAGACCCGCAGCTCCAGGCCGGTCACCGGGTAGTCGGAGACACCGCGGATGAGGTCGATGTTGACCCCCAGGCCGGCCACCGCCCGGGCCACCGCCCCGAACGCGCCGGCGGTGATGGGCCGGCCCAGCACGAAGATGGTGTGCGTCGAGGGCTCCCGGATGATCTCCACGTCGTGGCTGTGCTCGATGGTGACGTCGAGGCCCACCCCGCGGATGGCCGATTCGACGTCACGGCGCAACTCGGGGCCGTCGGCGACGTCCGCGGGACAACACACCAGCACGCCCAGGGTGAGGCGGTGCCGAATCACCACCTGTTCGACATTGAGCAGCTCGACGCCGTGCCCGGAGAGCGCCTCGAACAGGGCCGAGGTGACGCCCGGTTGGTCCACTCCGGTGACGGTGATCAGCACCGACACCTTCGGTGGTGTGCTCACCCCCGACTCAGCCGCTACTGCTCAGGGGTCGAGCGATCGGGCTCGGTCCGCGGACCGAATCCCTTCGGCGATTCGAGAGCCGTGGCGTGGCGCCCCACATGCGCCTCGGCGCGCAGCCGCTCCACCATGTGCGGGTAGTGCAGCTCGAAAGCCGGCCGCTCCGAACGGATCCGGGGCAGCTCGGTGAAGTTGTGCCGCGGCGGCGGGCAACTGGTCGCCCACTCCAGCGAGTTGCCGTAACCCCACGGGTCGTCGACGGTCACGACCTCGCCGTAGCGCCAGCTCTTGAAGACGTTCCAAACGAACGGGAACATCGACGCACCCAGGATGAAGGCGCCGACCGTCGAGGCGATGTTGTACGGCTGGAAGCCGTCCGAGGGCAGGTAGTCGGCGTAGCGGCGGGGCATGCCCATGTCGCCGAGCCAGTGCTGCACCAGGAAGGTGGTGTGGAAGCCGATGAAGGTCAGCCAGAAGTGCAGCTTGCCCAGCCGCTCGTCGAGCAGCCGGCCCGTCATCTTGGGGAACCAGAAGTAGACGCCGGCGAACGTCGCGAACACGATCGTGCCGAACAGCACGTAGTGGAAGTGCGCGACAACGAAGTAGGTGTCGGTGACGTGGAAGTCCAGCGGAGGGCTGGCCAGCATCACGCCGGTCAGACCGCCCAGCAGGAAGGTCACCAGGAAGCCCACCGAGAACAGCATCGGGGTCTCGAAGGTGAGTTGCCCCTTCCACATCGTGCCGATCCAGTTGAAGAACTTGATCCCGGTGGGCACCGCAATCAGATACGTCATGAACGAAAAGAACGGCAGCAGAACGGCTCCGGTGGCGAACATGTGGTGCGCCCACACCGCGACGGACAGCGCGGCGATCGACAGCGTCGCGTAAACCAGGGTGGTGTAACCGAATACCGGCTTGCGGGAGAACACCGGGATGATCTCGGTGATGATCCCGAAGAACGGCAAGGCGATGATGTACACCTCGGGATGGCCGAAGAACCAGAACAGGTGTTGCCACAGCAGCACCCCGCCGTTGGCCGCGTCGTAGACGTGGGCCCCCAGATGTCGATCGGCGGCCAGCCCGAACAGCGCGGCGGTCAGGATCGGGAACGCGATCAGGATCAGGATCGACGTCACGAGGATGTTCCAGGTGAAGATCGGCATCCGGAACATCGTCATGCCGGGTGCGCGCATGCACACCACGGTGGTGATCATGTTGACCGCACCCAGGATGGTGCCCAGACCGGCGACGATCAGGCCGGTGATCCACAGGTCTCCCCCGGCGCCGGGCGAGTGGACGGCGTCGGACAGCGGCGTGTAGGCCGTCCAGCCGAAGTCGGCGGCCCCACCCGGGACGATGAAGCCGGCCGACGCGGTCAGACCGCCGAACAGGAACAACCAGAACGAGAAGGCATTCAGCCGCGGGAAAGCCACGTCGGGCGCGCCGATCTGCAGCGGCAGCACCAGGTTGGCGAACCCGAACACGACCGGCGTCGCGTACAACAGAAGCATGATCGTGCCGTGCATGGTGAACAGCTGGTTGTACTGCTCATTGGACAGGAACTGCAGTCCCGGCGCGGCCAGCTCGGTGCGCATCAACAGGGCCATCAGTCCGCCGATGAAGAAGAAGACGAAGCAGGTGACCGTGTACATGATGCCGATCATCTTGTGATCGGTGGTGGTGATCAGTTTGTAGACGAGGTTCCCTTTGGGGCCGGTCCGGTCCGGGTACGGACGAACGGCCTCGAGTTCTCCCAAGGGGGGCGCTTCGGCTGTCAACAGCTTCTCCAAACATCCGGATAGGACAGGGGCCCAAAAACAGAGCTGACACGAATCTTAACCGTCGATCATGCCGACGTCAGGGCTGGTCCTACAAACTGTCGTAAACGGCTCGGCGGCGCGGCGTGTCGGCTCGGAGTGCCGGGCTGCGCGCGGGTGGGTGTTAGCGTCTGACGCGTGCTTTTCGGCGTGACCCGACCCGCGTCCCTGCGCGCGGCCGCCGCGCTGGCGGCGGCAATCGCCGTCGCATGCAGCGGCTGCGGATCCGGCCAGCCCGGGACCAAGGCGCCGACTCCCACGCTGGTCACCCCCACCACCCAGATCGCCGGGGCGGGCGTGCTCGGAAACGACCGCCGCCCCGACGAGTCATGCGCACGGGATGCCGCCGCGGCCGATCCGGGGCCGAAGACGCGGCAGGCCCACAACGCGGCCGGCGTCAACCCGGACGTGGTGCAGGTGCCCGCCGAGCCTCAGCGCATCGTGGTGCTCTCGGGCGACCAGCTCGACGCCCTGTGCGCGCTCGGCCTGCAATCGCGGGTGGTCGCCGCCGCGCTGCCGGACGGGTCCTCGAGCCAGCCCGCCTACCTGGGCAGCGCGGTGCGCGGCGTGCCCGGCGTCGGTACCCGCAGCAAACCGGACCTGGCCGGCATCGCGGCGACCCACCCCGACCTCATCCTGGGCTCGCAGGGGTTGACGCCCAAGCTCTACCCGCAGCTGGCCGCGATCGCCCCGACGGTGTTCACCGCGGCCCCCGGCTCCGCCTGGGAAGAGAACCTGCGCGGCGTGGGCGCCGCGACGGCGCGCGGTGCCGCGATGGACGCGCTGCTCAACGGCTTTTCGCAGCGGGCCGGCGACGTCGGCGCCCGGCATGACGCGTCCCACTTCCAAGCGTCCATCGTGCAGCTGACCACCGATACGATCCGGATCTACGGCACCAACAACTTCCCGGCCAGCGTGCTGGGCGCCGTCGGGGTGGACCGGCCGGCAGCCCAGCGGTTCACCGACAAGCCCTACATCGAGATCCGCGCCACCGACGACGACCTGGCCAAGAACCCGGACCTCTCCGCCGCCGATGCCGACGTCGTCTATGTGTCGTGTGCGTCACCGGCGGCCGCCCAGCGCGCCGCCACCGTGCTGGACAGCAACCCGTGGCGCAAGCTGTCCGCCAACCACGACAACCGCGTCTACGTCGTCAACGACGAGCTGTGGCAGACCGGCGAGGGCCTGGTCGCGGCCCGCGGCATCGTCGACGACCTACGCCTGGTCAACGCCCCCATCAATTAGCGCGCGGGCGTGCGGGTACTTCCGGCCCTAAGGTGATAACGAGCGGCGCCCGGTGGCCCGGGACCATTACCTTAGCTAAACTTTTTGCAGACGCGACCACATCGAAGAGGGATATTTATGAGCACTGTTTCGGCCTACGCCGCGACCTCGGCGACCGAACCGTTGACCAAGACCACCATCGAGCGGCGTGACCCCGGCCCACACGACGTGGCGATCGACATCAAGTTCGCCGGGATCTGCCACTCCGACATCCACACCGTCAAGGCCGAGTGGGGTACGCCGAACTACCCCGTGGTGCCCGGCCATGAGATCGCCGGCGTCGTCTCCGCGGTCGGCTCCGAGGTCAGCAAGTACCAGGTCGGCGACCACGTCGGCGTGGGCTGCATGGTGAACTCCTGCGGCCAGTGCAGCAGCTGCAAGGCCGGGCTCGAGCAGTACTGCAAGCCGGGCGCGACCTTCACCTACAACTCCATCGACAAAGACGGCACGCCGACGCAGGGCGGCTACAGCCAGGGCGTCGTCGTCGACGAGAACTTCGTGGTGCGCATCCCCGACTCGCTGCCGCTGGACAAGGCGGCGCCGCTGCTGTGCGCGGGCGTCACGCTGTTCTCGCCGCTGCGGCACTGGAAGGCCGGCGAGGGGACGCGGCTGGCGATCATCGGCCTCGGTGGCCTGGGACACATGGGCGTCAAGCTCGGCGCGGCGATGGGCGCCGAGGTGACGGTGCTGTCGCAGTCGCTGAAGAAGATGGAGGACGGCCTGCGGCTGGGCGCCAAGCACTACTACGCCACCGCCGACCGCGACACCTTCACGAAGTTGCGGAACAGCTTCGACCTGATCCTGAACACCGTTTCGGCGAACCTGAAACTCAACGACTACCTCAGCCTGCTCGACGTCGACGGCACCCTCGTCGAATTGGGTATTCCCGAGCACCCCATGGAGGTGGGGGCGTTCCCGTTGGCGTTGGCGCGGCGCAGCCTCTCCGGGTCGAACATCGGCGGGATCGCCGAAACCCAGGAAATGCTGGACTTCTGCGCCGAACACGACGTGACGCCCGAAATCGAGCTGATCGAGCCGGGTTACATCAATGAGGCCTACGAGCGCGTCCTGGCGAGCGACGTTCGCTACCGCTTCGTCATCGACATCTCGAAGCTATGAGGCGACCTCGGACGGTTCATCGGGCGCGCAGTCGCGGGCGATGACTTCGGCCGCCTCCGCGTGCTCGTCGTCGGGAACGACCTCGCTGACGTCGATGCCGGCCAGCGGCCATCCGGCCGCGGCCAACGTGGCAGCCACCCGGATGATGTTTTCCTTGCCGGCGTCGAATTGCGTCATGTCGGAGATAAATTCGGCGATTTCGTCGCGATCGATCGGGTGATCGATGGTCTCCGGAGACCCTTCCTGCGCGGTGATGTGGCGCACCACCTCGCGGATCTGGTCTTCGGTCAGCGGTGTGCTGCGCAGCAATGCCATCAGCGGCACGCGGTCCGGGCCGGGGACGCCGTTCGGGTAGCCGACCTGCAGCCACTGGATCACTGAACGGCAGAAATGGTGGCGGTGATCCTTCTCGGAGGATGCGGTTTGCGTCACCAGAACAGTGTCAGGGCAGTGGCATCACCGGCGCTAGCGAGCGGTCACTCCGTGCCCACAATTCACATGCCGTTCATTGCCCGAACATGTCCGGGTCGGGCGCGGCGCCTGAGGTTAAATGGCCCGTCTTGTCGTCGGCCATCCCTACGATCGAGGCGTGCTCAAGGCGCTCGTCATGCTCCCGTTGGCCTGCGGCGCGGTCGTCGGCGTCGTCGACCGCAGCCCCGGGATGGCTTTCGTGGCGTTCTACCTGATGCTGCTGCTCGAGGTGCTGGCCGGGTGGTCAACCAACCGTCAATGGCCGCGCGGGGGACGGGCCGCATTCGCGGCCGTTGACGCGATGGACGGGGTGGAGTTCGAGGGCTACGTGGCCGCCCGCCTGCGCCGCGCGGGCTGGCGGGTCACGTTCACGCCTCCGGTCGGCGACTATGGAGTCGACCTGATCGCGGAAAAGGACGGCCACTCGGTGGCGGTCCAGTGCAAGCGCTACGGCAAATCGGTGGGCGTCGCCGCCGTCCAGCAGGTGGTCTCCGGCGCCCGCCACCATGGGTGCGCCAGGAGCATCGTGGTGAGCAATCAGGAATTCACCAGGGCCGCAAAGCAATTGGCGCATACCCACGGCTGCCAGTTGATCGGCCGCAAAGTATTGCAGGCCTGGGTGCCGGCGCCGGCGTCGAACACCAAGAATCCTGCGGGAAGAAAATCGGCCCAGCCGGTGTCTGAATAAAAGATCGGGCCGGCCCCAGTCCCTCCCCCCCGACGTGTGCGGCCGGCCCGATTCTCAACCAACCTGCAGTTTTAGAAGTCCCAGTCCTCGTCCTCGGTGACGACGGCCTTGCCGATCACGTAGGACGACCCGGAACCCGAGAAGAAGTCGTGGTTCTCGTCGGCGTTGGGTGAGAGCGCCGACAGGATTGCCGGGTTCACGTCGGTCTCGTCCCGCGGGAACAGCGCCTCGTAGCCGAGGTTCATCAGCGCCTTGTTGGCGTTGTAACGCAGGAACTTCTTGACGTCCTCGGTCAGCCCGACCGCGTCGTAGAGGTCCTGGGTGTACTCCACCTCGTTGTCGTAGAGCTCGAAGAGCAGCTCGTAGGTGTAGTCCTTGAGCTCGGCGCGCTTGACCTCGTCGACCAGCGCCAGCCCGCGCTGGTACTTGTAGCCGATGTAGTAGCCGTGCACGGCCTCGTCGCGGATGATCAACCGGATCATGTCGGCGGTGTTGGTCAGCTTGGCCCGGCTCGACCAGTACATCGGCAGGTAGAAGCCGGAGTAGAACAGGAAACTCTCCAGCAGCGTGGAGGCCACCTTGCGCTTGAGCGGCTCGTCGCCCTTGTAGTACTGCATGACGATCTCGGCCTTGCGCTGCAGGTTGGGGTTCTCCTCCGACCAGCGGAAGGCGTCGTCGATCTCGGCGGTCGAGCACAGTGTGGAGAAGATGTTGCTGTAGCTGCGCGCATGCACCGACTCCATGAACGCGATGTTGGTGTAGACGGCTTCCTCGTGCGGCGTCAGCGCGTCCGGGATGAGGCTGACCGCGCCGACGGTGCCCTGGATGGTGTCCAGCAGCGTCAGCCCGGTGAACACCCGCATCGTCAGCTGCTTCTCACCGGCGGTCAGCGTGGCCCAGGACGGGAGGTCGTTGGACACCGGCACCTTCTCGGGCAGCCAGAAGTTTCCGGTCAGCCGGTCCCAGACCTCGGCGTCCTTCTCGTCCTGCAGCCGGTTCCAGTTGATCGCCGAAACGCGGTCAATCAGCTTCATGTTTTCGGTCACCAGAACCCCACTTCACCCGCCGTTTTGCCTGAGGGACGTCAGGCTCCAAACACTACCCCTGGGGTACGACAACGGAGCGGAACACAAGAACTTGTGTTTGCGTGTCGCGGACCCACCCCGCATTCAGTTGCACTCCCCTCCCAGTATCTACCCAAAACCACACGCAGGATGTACCATTTGGTACATGTTTACCGAAGACAGTGTCGAGATCGATGCGTCGCCGCAGCTGGTGTGGGATGTCTTCAGCGACGTGGAGCGCTGGCCCGAGTGGACCGCCTCGGTGACGTCGCTGGTCGGACGGGACGGCCCCACGCTCGGGGCCGGCAAGCGGTTCACCATCAAGCAGCCCGGCATGTCGAAGCTGGTCTGGAAGGTCACCGACATCGATCCGGGAGCGTCATGGACCTGGGTGCAACGCTCCCCCGGCGTGCGGGTGAGCGCCCGGCACGACGTGCTCCCGCAACCCGGCGGCCGGACCCTGGTGCGCCAGCAGTTGGATCAGCGCGGTCTGCTCGGCGCGTTGGTCGGGCGCCTGATGCTCAACAAGACCAAGCGATTCCTGGAACTCGAGGCGCAAGGACTCAAGGCCCGGTCTGAGCAGCTCAGCCGCGCCGATGACGCGCACTCCTGACTCCGAACGGCGGCGGCAGCTGCTCGACGCGCTGGTCGCCGAGTTCGCGGCGGGCGGCGTCGGCGACCGGTCGTTGCGCGACGTGGCCGCCGCGGTGGGCACCAGCCATCGAATGTTGTTGCATCACTTCGGGTCTCGAGAGGATTTGTTGCTGGCCGTCGTCGAGGAGGTGGAGCGCCGCCAGATGGGCGTGCTGGCCGGCCTGCCAACGACGCCGGCCGAGGGTTTCGCCGCCATGTGGGCCGACGTCCGCCGTCCCGAGCTGCGCCAAGCCGAACGCCTCTTCTTCGAGTGCTATGCCCGCGCGGCCCAGGGTGAAAAGCCGTTCACGCGAATGGTTCCCGGGGCGGTCGACGGCTGGCTCGCGGAGATAGGGAGGCTGGACGGCGATTCGGATCCCGCGCTGGCCCGACTCGGACTCGCCGTCATCCGCGGCCTGCTGCTGGATCTCGCCGCCACCGACGACCAGGCCGGTGTCGACGCCGCTGCGCATGCCTTCACCGAACTCCTCAGGCGCGGAGCCTGATCCGCCTCACTTCTCCTTGGGCAACAGGGCGATGATCGTGTCCACGAGTTCCTCGGCGTCGGTGTGCCACTTGTCCAAATCGAGGTGGCCGCTGAGGTCCAAGCCGGTGATGCCGTGGGCGGTGGTGAGAAGCAGCGCGCCGTAAAGCCGTGCCCGCCGGGGACCGGTGATGCGGCCCACGATGCCCAGGAACAGGTCCTGCGTCCGTTCGGCGGCCCGGACCGCCGCCTCAGGGGGATCGCCCGGGGGTGGGGTGAACATCAGGCGATAAAGGTGCGGCCGGTCGCGGCCGAGGGCGATCAGCGAAAGCAAACCGGAGCGCAATGTCATCTCGGGCGGGTCGTCGCTGGCGGCCAATACCTCGAGAGCATCGCCCAATTCGCTCAGCGCGCTCGTGGCGAGGACGGTGAGCAGCGATTGCTTGTCGGCGAAGTGGCGGTATGCGGCCGAGCGCGACACGCCGCTGCGAGCGCCCACCTCTCGCAGCGTTACTGCCTCGACTCCGCCGAGGTCGAGCAGAACCTCCGCGGCCTCGAGTAGCGAACGACGAGTGGCCGCCGCGCTCTCCGCACGTGTCGTCACCCGCCGAGCATATGACGGCACTCCAGTTGACAACGTCAACCAGGCTGTTAGTTTGAGATGACAGCGTCAACTCAAACGTTTGGAGACCGCCGTGACTTCCCCGCATTCCACCGACCGCAACCAGCTGATCGTCGTGACCGGTGCATCCACAGGCATGGGCGCCGCTACCGCACGGCTATTGGTCCGCAATGGTTTTCACGTGCTCGCCGGCGTGCGTCGCGACGTCGACGCCGACGCGCTGCGGGCCGATCGCATCGAACCGCACATCCTGGACATCACGGTCGAATCGGACGTGGCCGCCATCGCCGGGCGCGTCGCGAACGATCCACTGCATCGCCCCCTTCGCGCGCTGGTCAACAACGCCGGGATCGCGATCAATGCGCCAGTGGAAACGTTGCCGATGGAGCAGTGGCGCAAGCAGTTTGAGGTCAACCTGTTCGGACACATCGCGATGACTCAGGCGCTGCTGCCGGCCCTCTTAGAAAGCAAAGGCACCGTCGTGAACATAAGTTCCGTCGGCGGGAAGGTCGTCTTGCCGACCTACGGCGCATACGCCGGTTCGAAGTTCGCGCTCGAGGCGGTCAGCGATGCCCTGCGCCGGGAGATCGGCGATCTCGGGGTCAAGGTCGCCGTGGTGGAACCCGGCGCGGTCAAAACCGAAATGGCTGAACGCGGAATCGCCACTGCGGAGGCGTTGATGGCCAACATGACCGCTGCCCAGCTCGCGCGCTATGACGCGCTCGCGGCGGCCGTCACCGCCCAAGCCCGATCGTTCGGCGAGGATGGCGTCTCGGCTGAACACGCCGCCAAGGTGATCGTCAAGGCGGCGACCGCGCCTCGTCCCCGGACCCGCTACGCCATCGGGCGCGATGCCGCGATCCTCACGCGGGTCAGCCGTGTCGTATCTGACCGGATTCTGGATCGCATTGTGCGCCTGAGCCTTCGCTCGTTCATGAAAGGATCAAAGTCACGCGAATGGCCCAGCGCGCAACACGCCTAGGCGGTCGACCGCTGGCCGCCGATCAGCCGGTGGTGTAGACGATCAGCACGTCGGTTCTGGCCCTGCGGGAGACTTCGGATGGGACCGAACCCAGCAGCCGGCCGGCGACGCTGCTGAGCCCGACGTTGCCGACGACGAGCAGGTCGGCCTCGATCTCCTCGGCGAGCTGCACCAGCGCATTGATGGGAGCACCGACGATCGGCTTTTCCTCCACGTTCTTGGCCCCGGCTTGGTGCGCCCGCTCCCTGGCGTTCTGCAGGATCGCGAAGAAAGGGGCCTCGCCCACCGTGCGGTAGTCCTGACCGTGGTCGCTTCCCGGTGGGATCGCGTAGCGGCCTTTTTCCACGGGAACGGGAAGATGCGCGGTCGCAACGATCAATTTCGCGCCGTGATGCGCAGCGATCGCGGCTGCGCGGTCCACCGCAAGCAGCGACGAATCCGAGCCATCGGTGCCGACCACAACGGTCTGGTAGGCGGTCATTTCCCTCCCAGTGTAGAACCAGACGGCGGCTCAACACCCGCTCATAGACGAATTCATGGATAGCACCGAGAGCCCGACTCGGGCCATACCTACCCGCCGGCTCAGCCCTGCGCGGTCGCCGCCAAGCGCTTGGCGCCTGACCCGTTGCCGAAGAACTCGTACTCGTCCGGCTTGACCGAGCGGGTGTCCCGCCAGTACTCCCAGGTGTAGCCGCCCCACAGCACTGTGTTCTTGCCGTGCTCGTCGAGATACCAGCTGGCGCAACCACCGCTGTTCCACACCGACGGCCCCAGCCTGCGCTGCAACTCGTCGTTGAAGGCGTCCTGCGCGGCGCGCGTCGGTGCCAGCGCCTGCACGCCCAGCTTGTCGCAGGTCTTGATCGCGCTGGCCACATAGCGAATCTGCGACTCGATCATGAACACCACCGAGTTGTGCCCCAGGCCGGTGTTCGGTCCCAGCAGGAAGAACAGGTTGGGCATGTCGGCGACGGTGATGCCGCGGTGGGCGGCGATGCCCTCCCTGTTCCAGCGGTCCACCAGGTCCTCACCGTTGTGGCCCTTGATCTGGACGTAGGTGTAGGAGTCGGTGACGTGAAATCCGGTGCCGTACACGATGACGTCGACCTCGCGCTCTTTACCGTCGGCGGTGACGATCCCGTCCGGCGTGATCCGCGCGATGTGATCGGTGATCAGCTCGGTCTTCGGGTCCGCGACCGCCCGGTAATAGGTGGAGGAGTTCAGAATTCGCTTGCAGCCGATGCGATAGTGCGGCGTCAACTTGCGACGCAGTTCGCGGTCCTTGACCGACCGGCGGATGTTGTATTTCACGTACGCTTCGATGAACTTCAGCGCGTTGGGTCGCTTGGTCATCCCGACGGCCAGCGCCTCTTGACCCCAATAGATCGCCACCCGCAGCAGCGCCCGCAGGCCGGGGACGTTCGCCATGGCCCGCCGCAGCGCGGCGGGGATCTCGGGGTTGGAGCGCGGCACCACCCACGGCGGAGTGCGTTGGTAGAGCTGAAGTTCGGCGACCTGCCCGACGATCTCCGGCACGATCTGGATCGCGCTGGCGCCGGTCCCGATCATCGCCACCCGCTTGCCGGTCAAATCGACGCTGTGGTCCCATTCCGCGGAATGGAAAGCGGGACCGCGGAATTCGTCGCGGCCCTCGATGTCGGGCAGGGACGGGATGTGCAGCGCCCCCGCGCCGGAGATCAGGAACTGTCCGACGAATTCGCGGCCGTCTTCGGTGAAGACGTGCCAGCGCTGCTCGTCGTCATCCCAGTGGGCCCGATCGACGTGCGAGTTGAACTCGATGTAGCGGCGCAGGCCGTATTTCTCGGTGACACCCTTGAGGTAGTCCCAGATCTCGGGCTGATACGAGAACGGGTTCTTCCAGTCAGGCTTGGGCTCGAAGGAGAACGAATACAGGTGCGACGGGATGTCGCAGGCGCAGCCCGGGTAACTGTTGTCGCGCCAGGTGCCGCCGACGTCGTTGAACTTCTCCAGGATCACGAAGTCCACGCCTTGCTGCTGCAGCTTGATCGCCATGCCCAGGCCGGAGAACCCGGTCCCGATGATGATGGCGCGCGCGTGCACAGGCTGGTGTGCGGATGTCGGTTCGGCGTGTGTCACGACGTCGGTCACGGTGGATCGATCTTCCTGTTAGAAATACCCAGTACCCAGGGTATCGAATGGCACGAGTGTTGACGATCGCCGCAACGATGTCAACGTGCCAAAGGTCCTCAGCCTCAGCTCGCCGCGGGGTTGCTGGGCACCACGCTGTGAACCGGCTGGTCGGGGTCCATCGTGATGCCGAGCACCTCGGCGGTGCCGACGATGACCCCCACCATGATGGTCGTCAGGTGGGCGACGAACTGCTCGCGCGGCATGCGGCGAGCGCTTTGCGGGTCCGGGCCCAGCCACCACTCGGTGGCCGATGCGGCCGAGCCGAAGGCCGCGTGCGCGGCCAGCTCGAACGCCGCATGGTCGAGCTCCATCTCGCGCAGCTCGTCGTCGAACAGGTCGGCCATCGCCAACGTGATCCCGCGACCCTCGTTGAGGATCTGGGGGCTGGCCGCCGAGCGGCCCTGGATGAACACCCGCAACACGTTGGGGTGCTGGTCGACGAGGCCGACGTACTCGTCGACGGCCCGCCGGATCACCGCGCGGGCCGAGTCGATCTTGAGGTCGACCGACGGGAAGATCGCCGTCCAGAGCATGTCGCGCAGGCGTTCCCCGATGGCCTGGAACAGATCGGACTTGTCGTGGAAATGCCGGTAGATCTTCGGCTTGGCGGTGCCGGCCTCCTCGGCGATCTCCCGCACGCTCAGCTCGGGTCCGAGGCGGTCGATGGCGCGAAACGCCGCATCCACGATCTCGCCGCGCACCTTCTTACGGTGTTCGCGCCACCGCTCGCTGCGCGCGTCGACCTTGGCCCCCGGCAGCTTGACGCTGGGGTGGGGTGGTCGCGGAATTCTCACCACGTCAAGCACCATACCCCTCTGGGACCGCCCCGAGCCGCTGACCTGGGCAGACTGGACGCCAGGCAACGGACGCGGCGATCAGAGCATGCAGGACACGCAGCCCTCGACCTCGGTGCCCTCCAAAGCCATCTGCCGCAGCCGGATGTAGTAGAGCGTCTTAATGCCCTTGCGCCAGGCGTAGATCTGCGCCTTGTTCACGTCGCGGGTGGTCGCGGTGTCCTTGAAGAACAGCGTCAGCGACAGCCCCTGATCGACGTGCTGGGTGGCCGCGGCGTAGGTGTCGATGACCTTCTCGTACCCGATCTCGTAGGCGTCCTGGAAGTACTCCAGGTTCTCGTTGGTCATGTAGGGCGCCGGGTAGTAGACGCGGCCGATCTTGCCTTCCTTGCGGATCTCCACCTTGCTGGCGATCGGGTGGATCGAGCTGGTGGAGTGGTTGATGTAGGAGATCGATCCGGTCGGCGGGACGGCCTGCAGGTTCTGGTTGTAGATGCCGTACTGCTGCACCGACTCCTTCAGCCGCTTCCAGTCGTCCTGGGTCGGGATCCGGATGTCCGCGTCGGCGAAGAGCTGACGCACCTTCTCGGTCTGCGGCTCCCACACCTGCTCGGTGTACTTGTCGAAGAACTCCCCCGACTTGTACTTCGACCGCTCGAAACCGCCGAACGCCCTGCCCCGCTCGATGGCGATGCGGTTCGACGCCCGCAGCGCGTGGTAGAGCACCGTATAGAAGTAGATGTTGGTGAAGTCGATGCCTTCCTCGGACCCGTAGAAGATGCGCTCCCGGGCGAGATAGCCGTGCAGGTTCATCTGCCCCAGCCCGATCGCGTGGGATTCGTTGTTGCCCTGCTCGATCGAGGGCACCGACGTGATCGACGTCTGGTCACTCACCGCGGTCAGCGCGCGGATCGCCACCTCGATGGTCTGCGCGAAGTCGGGCGAGTCCATCGCCTTGGCGATGTTCAGCGACCCGAGGTTGCACGAAATGTCTTTGCCCACTTTGGAGTACGACAGATCGTCGTTGAACTCCGACGGCGTGGACACCTGCAGGATCTCCGAGCACAGGTTCGAGTGCGTGATCTTGCCCTCGATCGGGTTGGCCCGGTTCACCGTGTCCTCGAACATGATGTAGGGGTAACCCGACTCGAACTGCAGCTCGGCCAGCGTCTGGAAGAACTCCCGCGCCTTGATCTTCGTCTTGCGGATGCGCGCGTCGTCGACCATCTCGTAGTACTTCTCGGTCACCGAGATGTCGGCGAACGGCATCCCGTAGACCCGCTCGACGTCGTACGGCGAGAACAGGTACATGTCCTCGTTCTTCTTGGCCAGCTCGAAGGTGATGTCGGGGATCACCACGCCCAGGCTCAGCGTCTTGATCCGGATCTTCTCGTCGGCGTTCTCACGCTTGGTGTCCAGGAAGCGGTAGATGTCGGGGTGATGCGCGTGCAGGTACACCGCGCCGGCCCCCTGGCGCGCGCCCAGCTGGTTGGCGTAGGAGAACGAGTCCTCGAGCAGCTTCATGATGGGGATGACGCCCGAGGACTGGTTCTCGATGTTCTTGATCGGCGCGCCGTGCTCACGAATGTTGGTCAGCAGCAACGCGACTCCCCCGCCGCGCTTGGACAGCTGCAGGGCGGAGTTGATCGATCGCCCGATCGACTCCATGTTGTCCTCGATGCGCAACAGGAAGCAGCTCACCGGCTCGCCGCGCTGCTTCTTGCCCGAGTTCAAGAACGTCGGGGTGGCCGGCTGGAAACGGCCGTCGATGATCTCGTCGACCAGCTTCTCGGCCAGTCCGGTGTCGCCGGCGGCCAGGGTGAGCGCCACCATGACGACGCGGTCCTCGAAGCGCTCCAGGTAGCGCTTACCGTCGAACGTCTTCAGCGTGTAGGAGGTGTAGTACTTGAACGCGCCGAGGAACGTCGGGAACCGGAACTTCTTGGCGTACGCGCGGTCCAGCAGCTCCTTGACGAAGTTGCGTGAGTACTGGTCGAGAACCTCACGCTCGTAATAGTTTTCACGAATCAGGTAGTCGAGCTTCTCGTCCTGATTGTGGAAGAAGACCGTGTTCTGGTTGACGTGCTGCAGGAAGTACTCGCGGGCCGCCAGCACGTCCTTGTCGAACTGAATCCTGCCGTCGGCGTCGTACAGGTTCAGCATCGCATTCAGGGCGTGGTAGTCCGTCTCCCCGGGCAACGTGTGCGCGCCGGACGTTACAGGCTCTGCAGTGACGGTTGGTGGCACGTCTGTTCCTTCCAGAATTCTTCCAGACCCGCGCGGACGGCTTCCACGTCGTCCGGGGTTCCCATCAGTTCGAAGCGGTAGAGGTAGGGAACGCCGCATTTGCGCGAGATCACGTTGCCCGCATAGGCGAATTCGGCGCCGAAGTTGTTGTTGCCCGCGGCGATGACGCCGCGGATCAACGACCGGTTGTGCTCGTTGTTCAGGAATGCGATGACTTGCTTGGGGACATAGCCACCTGCATTCATGTCCGGGGTGGCCCGGCCGCCGCCGTACGTGGGCAGTATCAGCACGTACGGCTCGTCGACCTCGATGCGGCCATGCAGCGGTATCCGCGTGGCGGGAACACCCAGCTTCTCCACGAAGCGGTGGGTGTTCTCCGACACGGAGGAGAAATAGACCAGGTTGCGCGACTGCACCGCAACCTCCTTACCTAACGTCCGCCGCTAACTGCTCAGGCGCTGAGCGCCGATTCCGCGATTGCCTTGATGCGGTCCGGCCGGAACCCCGACCAGTGGTCGCTTCCCGCCACCACGACGGGGGCCTGCAGGTAACCCAGCGCCATCACGTAGTCGCGCGCCTCGTTGTCCAGCGTGATGTCGACCTTCTCGTAGCCGATGCCCTGCTTGTCCAGGGCCTTGAACGTGGCGCTGCACTGCACGCACGCCGGCTTGGTGTACACGGTGATGGTCATAGAAGCCGCTCCTTTGCGGAAGGTGGGACTTGTACGGACTGGCAACTACTCGGGTACTGCAACGAACTCTGTCCTCGCTGTGTTACAGCGGCCCGTCAAGTCCCCCGATTCCCGTCCTGCGGCCGTCGGGGTCGAATGACCTATCGAGCCGATTTCGGGTGGTCAACCAGGCCCCGGTCGGGCTGGTGAACCTGGGATCTGCCGGTGCTCGAAACACTACACCTAGTGGCTGACAAGATGTCGAGATACAAGATGTTCGGAATAACATTTCTGAAATTCGCTGGTCGTAAGCCCTCACGACGACACACGCCCGGCGTGTCGCAGGTCACATTCCTCGCCTAAGTCATCCATGCGAATGGGTATATCACCGGCCACCGACAACTCCCCGTCGGCGCCGGCCTGATCCCCCGACACGCCCCGCCGCCAGCAAAGCCGCCAGCCGGGGCTGGCGGCTTCTGCTATCCGGTTACAACAACCTCGCTGGTCGTCCGGCGGCCGGCTTGTTGACTTCCGCCAATCAGTCGACTTCGGCGACCAGTTTCCCGACGACATCGCGTACGTTCCCCGAGAGCTCGGCGTGCTCCGCGGGCGCCTTGCCCTCCAGGGTTTTGAACGGCACCGAGAGCTTGATCGACTCGACCACGCGGGCGCCGGCAATCCCGAACGACTTGCGGGTTTCGTCGTGCGCCCAGACCCCGCCGTATTGGCCGAAAGAGCCCCCGATGACCGCCAGCGGCTTGCCCTTCAGCGCGCCGTCACCGAACGGGCGGGACAGCCAGTCGATCGCGTTCTTGATGACGGCCGGAATGCTGCCGTTGTATTCCGGGGTGACCACGAGCGCGGCGTCGGCCTCGGCCGCCGCGGTGCGCAGGGCTGTCACCGGACCCAGCGGCGGGGCGTCGGCAGTCATCGCTTCGTCGATCTCCTCGTTGTAGAACGGCAGCTCGCCGAGCCCTTCGAAGATCGTGATGGTGACGTCGCCCGGCGCGACGTCGGCTGCGAGCTGGGCGATCTGTCGGTTCACCGAGGCCGCCCGAAGGCTCCCCACCAACGCCAAGATTTTGGTTGCCACTGTTGCAGTTCCCTTCGGTTGTCGGTTTCCATCCTCGCACGCCCTAACCGGACTATGGTCCGATTTATTCCGCCGGCGCTAAAGTGCAGTCATGATCGAGCGGCTGGACTCGTTGCCGTTGTCCGCCCCGCAGGTGGTGCACCAGGAGCGGGGCGACGCGGCGCGCAACCGGGCGCTCTTGCTCCAGGCTGCCCGAGACCTGATCGCCGAGCGCGGCGCCGACGCGGTCACCATGGACGACGTTGCCGCCGCCGCCGGCGTCGGCAAAGGCACGGTGTTCCGCCGCTTCGGCAGCCGCGCCGGCTTGATGATGGTGCTGCTCGACGAGGACGAGCGAGCCAGCCAGCAGGCTTTTCTATTCGGGCCGCCCCCGTTGGGGCCCGACGCTCCGCCCATCGACCGGCTGGTGGCGTTCGGTCGGGAGCGGATCTGCTTCGTCCATGCCCATCACGAACTGCTCTCGGAAGCCCACCGCGATCCCCAGACTCGCAACAGCGCGCCGGTCTTGGTGCACCACACCCACATCCGGGTGTTACTCCAGGCGGCGCATACCACCGGCGATCTCGACGTCCAGACCGATGCGCTGCTCGCTCTGCTCAATGTGAACTACGTCGAGCATCAGCTCAACGATCGCGGCCATACCCTCCGGACCCTCGGCGATGCCTGGGAAAGCTTGGCGCGCAAGCTCTGCGGCCGCTGATGAGCCCGGCCTGGGTCCTGCACGTCGACCTCGACCAGTTTCTGGCGTCGGTGGAGTTGCGCCGCCACCCCGAACTGGCCGGGCTGCCGGTCATCGTCGGCGGCAACGGTGACCCGACCGAGCCCCGCAAGGTCGTCACCTGCGCCTCCTACGAGGCCCGCGAGTTCGGCGTGCACGCCGGGATGCCGTTGCGGGCCGCCGCGCGCCGCTGCCCCGATGCGACGTTTCTGCCCTCGGATGCGGCCGCTTACGACGCGGCATCCGAACAGGTGATGGGGCTGTTGCGAGATTTGGGACATCCGGTCGAAGTGTGGGGCTGGGACGAGGCGTATGTCGGGCTGAACGGCGACGCGGCGGCCGATCCGGCCGCCGTGGCCGAGGAGATTCGCACGATCATCTCGTCGGAAACCGGGCTGTCCTGTTCGGTCGGAATCAGCGACAACAAGCAGCGCGCCAAGATCGCGACCGGCTTCGCCAAACCGGCGGGCATCTTCACGCTCACCGATGCGAACTGGATGACCCTGATGGCGCATCGCCCGGTCCACGCACTGTGGGGCGTCGGCCCCAAGACGGCGAAAAAGCTTGCCACACTGGGAATCACGACGGTGTGGCAGCTCGCGCACAGTGATGCCGAGCTGCTCACTTCCGTGTTCGGCTCGCGCACCGGCCTGTGGTTGCTGCTACTGGCCAAGGGCGGCGGTGATACCGGCGTCAGCGCCGAGCCGTGGATTCCGCGCTCCCGCAGCCACGTCGTCACCTTCCCGCGCGACCTCACCGATCGTACCGAAATGGATTCGGCCATAACGCAACTCGCCGAACACGCGTTGTCGGACGTGCTCGCGTCGGGCCGGATCGTGACGCGGGTGGCGGTTACCCTACGAACCGCGACGTTCTACACCCGAACCAAAATCCGCAAGCTGGAGGCGCCCACCACCGACCGTGACACCATCGTCGCCGCGGCGCTGCGCGTGCTGGGCCTATTCGAGCTCGACCGCCCGGTCCGGCTGCTCGGGGTGCGCCTCGAACTGGCCATGCCGGACCAGCGGCGCCGGCGCCGGCCGCAGGGCGCGGGTGAAGATGACGTTGACCTGACGCATCGCCACGCTGTAGGGCCACCAGGCCAGCCGCTTGAAGGCGTACAGCGCCCGGATGTCCGGTGAGGTGTAGATCAGGTAGCGGTTCTTGGCCACCCCGGCCAGGATCTTCTCGGCCGCCTTGTCCGGCGAGACGGCGTGGCCGCTGAACCGGTTCACCCAGCGCGCGACCTTGGGGTCTTCGCGGTCCACCCCGGCTATCTCGACGGTTTGGACCAGTGGGGTGTTCACCGCTCCCGGCACCACAACCGACACCCCGATGCGGTGGCGGGCCAGGTCGAAGCGCAGCACCTCCGACAGGCCGCGCAGACCGTACTTGCTGGCGCTGTAGGCGGCATGCCATGGAAGCGCGACCAACCCGGCCGCCGACGACACGTTGGCCAGGTGCCCGCCGTTGCGGGCGGCCACCATCGGCGGCACGAACGATTCGATGACGTGGATCGGACCCATCAGGTTGATCGCGATCATCTTGCTCCACTGATCGTGCGTCAGCCGGTCGACGGTGCCCCAGGCGGACACGCCGGCGATGTTGAGCACGACGTCCATGCTCGGATGGTCGCGGTGGACGTCGGCGGCGAACGCCGCCACCTGGTCGTAGTCGGCGATATCGAGGGC
The DNA here is from genome assembly GCF_025822865.1 of Mycobacterium paraffinicum. Taxonomy (NCBI): domain Bacteria; kingdom Bacillati; phylum Actinomycetota; class Actinomycetes; order Mycobacteriales; family Mycobacteriaceae; genus Mycobacterium; species Mycobacterium paraffinicum. Next base: position 222,831 of record NZ_JACKUR010000016.1, read on the forward strand.
CCGGTGTGCGGGCACCCGAGCGCCCAGCGCGCGGGCGTCGGCCACGGTGAGCTCGAGGCCGTCGGAGTCGCGGTCGGTCAGATAGAGTTCGGCGCCCTGTGCGGCCAGCCGCAACGCGGTGGCCCGCCCGATGCCGCTGGCCGCGCCGGTGACCAGACACCGCTTGCCTGCGTAATACCCCTGCTGCCCCATTGCCGTGACGATACCGGCGGTAACGCGCTACGGACGCCCGCCCCACAGCGCGTGGAGCCACAACCGCTCGAGCACGCGCACGCGGCGATCGCGATCGCTGTCACGGCCGGCCAGGATGGGATCGCCGGTCAGCATCAACGCGGTGGTACCGGCCAGGGTGCGGATCAGTGTCGGCAGGTCGTCGCTGATCGGGCTGGCGGTCCCGGCCTTCATCTCGGCCTCGACGATCGCGACGATCTGACCCAGCACCACCTCGAATTGTTGATCCATCAGGTTGCGGATCTCGACGTCGGTGTTGCGGGCGTCGTTGCAGGCGGTCATCACCGGGTCGTTGTGCGCATAGACGGCCGCCGCGCTGCCGACCATGCGCTCGGCGAACTGCTCCGGTGACTCGCCCGGCTGGCGGGGGGCGAAATCCTGGGTCAGCTCTTCGAGTTCCTCGGCGGCCTCGGCCATCAGCTGGGCGAGTACGGCGTACTTGGAGTCGAAGTAGAAGTAGAAGCCCGACCGGGCCACCCCGGCCCGGAGGCTGATGGTGCTGACCGACAGCTCCGCGAATGGCTTCTCCTGCAGCAGTTCCCGCACCGCCTGCAGGATCGCCTGGCGCTGCTTGTCGCCGCGCCGTTGCCCGCCCGGCTCCGGACTGGCGGGATGGCTGCTCATTCCCTGACCTTGCACCACGCCGGTCAAAAAGCAAACTTGACAGCCGTCAAGTTTTTTCCGAAGGTTATAAGACAGTGACGGCTGTCACCTCGGAGGGAACGCAAAGGAGCGTCTATGACCGCCACGATCAGCACCCCGCAGTACCTGCTGGACCAGGCGCGGCGCCGGTTCACCCCGACGCTGAACACCATCCCGGGGATGGGTGCGGTCGAAAAGCGTCTGCTCAGCCGCGACTGGGAAACCAAGGTGCTGGCCGAACCGCCCGCCGGCAGCGGCCTCAAACCCGTGCTGGGTGACGCCGGCCTTCCGATCCTCGGGCACATCATCGAGATGTTTCGGGGCGGACCCGACTACGCGTTGCATCTGTATCGCACCCGCGGCCCCCTGCACTTCCTCGACTCGCCGATCATGCCGGCGGTGACCGCGCTGGGCCCGGACGCCACCCAGGCCGTGTTCTCGAACAAGAACAAGGACTTCTCGCAGAAGGGCTGGCACCCGGTGATCGGGCCGTTCTTCAACCGCGGCCTGATGATGCTGGATTTCGACGAGCACATGTATCACCGGCGCATCATGCAGGAGGCCTTCACCCGCACCCGGCTGACCGGCTACGTCGAGCACATCGACCGGGTGGCCAGCGGCATCGTCGCCGACTGGCCGACCAACGACGCGCGGTTCCTGTTCCACCCGGCGATGAAGGAACTCACCCTGGATGTCGCGTCCCTGGTGTTCATGGGGCACGAGCCGGGCACGGACCACGACCTGGTGACCAAGGTCAATCAGGCGTTCACGATCACGACGCGCGCGGGCGGCGCGATCATCCGGCAGCCCGTTCCGCCGTTCAAGTGGTGGCGCGGGCTGCGGGCCCGCAAGCTCCTCGAGGACTACTTCGTCGAGCGGGTGAAGGAGCGCCGCAACGCAACCGGCAATGACATGCTCACGGTGTTGTGCCACACCGAGGACGACGACGGCAACAGCTTCACCGACGAAGACATCGTCAACCACATGATCTTCTTGATGATGGCCGCCCACGACACGTCTACGTCGACGACCACCACCATGGTGTACAACATGGCCGCGAACCCGGAGTGGCAGGAGCGGGCCCGTGAGGAGTCGGCGCGGCTCGGCGACGGCCCGCTGGACATCGAGGCGCTGGAGAAGCTGGAGACGCTCGAACTGATCATGAACGAGTCGCTGCGCATGGTGACGCCGCTGCCGTTCAACATGCGGCAGGCCGTGCGCGACACCGAGCTGCTCGGCCACTACATCCCGGCCGGGACCAACATCACCATCTGGCCCGGCATGAACCACCGGCTGCCCGAATTGTGGACCGACCCAGACAAATTCGATCCCGAACGCTTCGCCGAGCCCCGCTCCGAGCACAAGAAGCACCGCTACGCCTTCGCGCCGTTCGGCGGCGGCGCGCACAAGTGCATCGGCATGGTGTTCGGTCAGCTGGAGGTCAAGACCGTCGTGCACCGGCTGCTGCGCCGCTACCGGCTGGAGCTGGCCCGGCCGGGCTATCAGCCGCACTTGGACTACGGCGGTATGCCGATACCGATGGACGGCATGCCGATCGTGCTGCGCCCGCTGTAGGCGAGGCCGAAGGCGTCAGGCGATCAACCGGTTGGCGCAGGCGATCACCGCGCGCAGTGCCGATTGCGTCGAATCGTCCGACCAGCCCATCGCCCACTCGTCGCGGGCGCCGTTGCTGCCGCAGACGAAGGTGGCGGTGTACCCGCCTGATCGCAGCTGGTGAAATCTGAGGATTTCCACCGGGATTGCGCGCTCGTGCAGCATCGCGCTGAGCGCGGCGATCGGGCCGCCGGCTGCGGCGGTCGAGGTTCTGATGTGGTCGCCGACGGCGATCGTGGCCCGGTAGTGGCGGGGCTGCGGCCCTGGCCGTCGGTGGGTGTCCGTGCACGTCCAGTTGCCGAGGCGGATCGGGCCGGCCGTGTGACCGTAGCTCGCGACGAAACGCCCCCAGGACATCGCGTCGGCCTGTTCCCGCAACCCGCGGGGTAACGGCGCGCCGAACTGCTGGGCGAACCACACCGTCGCGGCGCACTGGCTGGCCTGGTTACTGGACGGGTTGAGCCGCTCGGAAAGAGTCTCGGAAAGAATCATTGTGCCGGTCTTCGGTCGAAGGAGTGACCGACGGCAGTAGCTTCCGACCCACAGCGGGGGGTCGGTCTAGGTCAGACCCCGCTGCGGGTGCTAGCTACTACGACACGATCGAGAAGACGCACGAGCGACGACACTAGCCGCATACGACGCTGACGTGCAAGTTTTCCCCCGGCGGCATAACGCGTCAGCCGGTCTCGAAATTACTCACAAATTTTGGTTTACTCATGTCGAACAGCGGGTATGGGATCGGGACATCCGTTCGTTGAACGGATGTGCAATTACTCCCCTCGGAAGAATGATGAAAGAAGGCTCATCATGAAGGCAAAGGTCACCAAGAAGAATCTTAAAGCCGCCGCGGCAACCGCAGCTGTGGCCGCAGTATTAATACTACCGACCGGATGTGCTTCATCCGCGGCCGGCAGCGGTGGACTCGTCGGCGGTGCCACCGGCGGCGGGCTTCTAGGCGGGCTCGGCCTTTAATCGATTACGTCAAGCAATCCCGCTGGGGCTCGTCCCCAGCGGGTTGCTTGCGTTTACCCGGTCGGCCCGGCCGACGGATCGAACCGCAGATACGCCTGAATGGTCGTACCGCTGGCGGTGGTGTGAGTGCGCACCAGGTCCGAGATGGCGTTGACCAGGTACAGCCCCCGGCTGGCAGGGCCGCATGGCCCCGGGTCCATGCGGCCCACCAGCGGATCGTCGAAGCATCCGGTGTCGCGCGCCTCGCACACCAGGTAACCGTCGTCGCGCCAGAAGGCGAGCTGGCACGCGCCGTCGGTGTACATCAGGCTGTTGCTGGCCAGCTCGGTCGCCACCAATTGCAGGTCCTCGATCCCGTCCTGGGACAACCCGATCCACCCGGCGTAACTCGTGGCGAACGAACGCGCGGGGCTGAGGTCCGACGACTTCTTGACCAGGTAGGTGACCGCCCCCGGATTGCCGGGCAGCGGCCGGTTGCAGCGCCGCAAGGCGGCGTCGGGCGCGTAGTCCGCGCTGCGTTGCAGCGCGTCGCCGCTCCATAGCAACGGGTGCGTCGCCCGGGCGTCCGCCAGCACGTCGTCGTCGAGCCGGCTCCCGTCGTAGAGGCACAAATTGGTTACCTGGTAGCCGTCCATTGCCCCGTTGACCAGCGCCTCGTGCTCCACGCAGGCAATGAGCTCTTCCGCGGTGCGGCCGGGCCAGGCGACCTGACTGACGATCCGCACCCGCTGGTCGGGGTGGTCGTCGACGAAAGCCCCCTCCATTGCCATCAGCCGGCTCGGGTTGCGGGCGACCTCGGTGATGTCGACCATCTGCAGGTCGGCCGACGACTCGCCCGCGCCCAGCGCGTCATGGAGTAGCGCCAATTGTTCCGACGGCACGGCGACCATCACCGCCTCGCCCATCGCCAGCCCGTCGCTGACGAAGCGGCTCACGAAGTCCAGGTACTCCTGCTGGGATTGGTAGATGAGTGCCGAATGGAGGAAGCCGAGCTTTCCAATTTGGGTGCTCGCCGTCACTCCAGCACTCTCGCTCTCGATCACAAATGCCAACCCCCTGCTGGACCGGCCGTTCACTTCCTCCCTCCCCAGTACCCCCGACGGGCCTTCGCTATACCGCGCTGCAGATCACATCTGAGAACTACAGCCACCAGGACGCGGCAGCGTCCAGATGACGCCGCACGCGATACCGGGCCAGGCTCTCGTCACCCGCCTCGATGGCGTCCACGATCCGCAGGTGAGCGTGGTGGACGGCCAGGACGTCCGCCCAGGTCGGTGGCGCCTGCCCGGTGCTCGACCAGTGCCGCCGGAACAACTCGACGATGATGCGCAGGAACAAGTCCAGGAGCGAATTGCCCGCCAGCTGCGCCAATCCGACGTGGAACCGGAACTCCTCCACGGCGGCGTCCGCGACGTCGCCGGGCGTTTGGTCGACCTCGGACCGATGGGCGGACAGGAAGGCGGCCACCTCGGATTCGCCGCGCCGCTTGACCACCTTGGCGACGTTGTCGATCTCGATGGCGTCCCGGACGCAACGTAAGTCCTCGCGGCTCGGGTCGCGGTACTGGAGGTACAGGGCGATGGTGTCAATGCTCGCCTGCGCCTGGGGTGTGGCGATGACGAGCCCTCCGCCGGGCCCGCGGCGCATGTACGCGATCGAGTGGTATTCGAGCAATCGCACCGCTTCGCGAAACACCGCCCGGCTCACCCGATAGCGCTCGATGAGGGCCGTCTCGGTGCCGAAGACCGAACCGACCTTCCAACCGCCGGCGGCGATGTCGTCGCCGATCGTGGCCGCCAGCATCTCCGCCAGCTTGCCGCGGGGCACCTCGATGTTGAGCGGCCGCGGCCTGCGTCGCCTGCTCGCGTTGCCGGGGTGATGGTGCTGCAGCCAGGCGGTCACGGCCTCGACGTGTCGTTCGCTGAGCGTCTTGGCTCGCGCCGAGTCGCCGGACGTGACGGCCGCGACGATCTCGGAGTGGTCGACGTGCATCCGGTCGACCGCCTCGATGGCCTCGCTGGCCGTGTCCGTCCGCGACTGCAGCGCGTAGCGGGTGGTGAGCCGCATCAGCACGTCGATAAACAGTTGCAGGACAGGGTTTTTCGATTGCTCCGCCAGGGCGATGTGGAACTCGTCCCGTGGTGTCGGCAGCCCGGGTTTCCACTGTTCCTCGCCCTCCAACACGCCCCGCAGCCGAGCGATGCCCGCCTCGTCGATTCGTTCGGCGGCCAGCGAGGCCGCCAACGGCTCGAGCACCAGGCGCGCATTGAGCAAGTCGCCGAGGGTCGTGCCGAGGTATTCGAGATAGATGACGACGGCGCGGGTGGCGGGGCCGGCATCGGGCTCGCAGATGATCAGCCCGCCGCCCGGCCCGCGGCGCATCCGGGCCACCTGATGGTGCTCGACGAGCCGGACAGCCTCGCGCAGCACCGAACGACTCACCCCGAAGCGCTCCTGCAGAGCGTGTTCGGAGCCCAGCGATTCGCCGGTGGCCCAGCCGCGGCGGACGATCTCGGCCTCGAGGTCCCGCGCTATCTTGGAAGCCAGCTTGTTCCCGAGACCAGTGCTCATATCAGGCCCAACGGCGTTTTGGCGCAGGCCTTTTCAGCATGTGAGCAACATGCAGCCGGCGACGGGGCCGCCTCCGACGGAAACGACGCCGACGTCCGGGCGCTGCGACACCTGCCGCTCCCCCGCCTCGCCGCGCAGCTGCAGGCAGCCCTCGTGCAACGCCCAGTAGCCGTGCATGCGCCCGGCCGAGAGTTGGCCGCCGTAGGTGTTCAGCGGAAGTTCGCCGTCACGGGCGATTCGGGCGCCGCCTTCGACGTAGGGCCCGGCCTCGCCGTCGCCGCAGATTCCCAGGGCTTCCAGCCAGGCCAGGGTGAGGTAGGTGAACCCGTCGTAGAGCTCGGCGACCTTAACGTCCGCCGGCTTCAGGTCGGTCCGCGACCACATCTGCGCCGTCGCGTCCGACATCGCCATCTTCGGGTAGTCGTCGCGGTGGAACCAGCCCCCGGCGCCGTCGGACCCGCCGATCGCCTCCACCGCCACTGCGCGGTGCGGGCAATCACGCGCGTACTCGGCATGCGAGACCACCACCGCGATCGAGCCGTCGATCGGCACGTCGCAGTCCAGCAGCCCGAACGGCGTGGAGACCGGCCGCGCGCTGAGGTAGTCGGCCATGGTCATCGGGTCGCGGTACACGGCGCGCGGATTCAGCGCGGCGTTGCGCCTGCCGTTGAGCGCGACCCAGCCCAACTGCTGTTTGGTGGTCCCGTACAGCTCCATGTGGCGCCGGCAGTTGAGCGCCAGCCAGTTCGCGGCGGAGTAGGCGTTGGCCGCGACCAAGTCGTTGACGTCGTCCATCGCGCCGACGGCGGGCCGTTCGGCACCCTCGGGCGCCTCGAACATCCGCGCGAGCGGGGGCGCGGGCGCGTTCTCCTGCGGCTTGACGGGGACGGTGCCCCCGAGCATCTGGATGGTCCGGTACACCACCACGTGGCGGGCGCGACGCTCGGCGACTGCGCGGCACGCCGACATCACCGGGCTGAGCAAGCCGCCGGTGCCGAAGCCGGATCCGCAATCCGCCGCCTCGATCCGCAGCTGGGCGTTGACGTCCCCGGCGGGGGTGTCACCCAGCGTCGCGATGCCGTCGACGTCGGACGGGACCAACCCGGCGTCCTCGATGGCGGCCCGCACCGCTTCCATGGTCAGGTCCAGACCCGGGATGCCGCTGCGGCGACCGATCCGCGAGATGCCGATGCCGGACAGGATCGCGTCCTTCTCGAAATGCGTCATGCACACCGCCCGTCAGCCCACAGCCCCGCATCGGATCAATTGAGTGTACTGTATTCGTCGTGCCGGACGAGCCGCTGCTCATCGAACATTGCGACCATTGCGCGCGTTGGGTGCATCCCGCGGCCGGCAAATGCCGCACGTGTGGCGGCCCGCTGGTAGCGCGGCCGGTTTCCGGCCGCGGCACGGTGTTCACCTATACGGTCAACCATCACCCGTATAACCCGGAGATTCCCGTCCCGTACGTGATCGCCATCGTCGAACTCGCCGAGCAACAGGGTCTCCGGGTGGCCGCCAACATCGTTGACTGCGAACCCGATTCCGTCAGGTGCGGCATGACCGTCGGCCTCCGGCCGGAAAAGGGCAGCGGCGGGGCGCCGTTGTTCGCACCCGCCTGACCCGGGCGGCTAGTTGATCAGCGGGTCGCGCGGCATGCCGAGGATCCGCTCGGCGATCTGATTGCGGGTGACCTCCGAGGTGCCGCCGGCGATCGCCATGCCGCGCGCTCCCATCGCCAGCCGGCCCACCACCGCGCCGGGCCCGTCCATGAGTGCGACCTCCGGGCCCGCCAGCGCCGCCCAGATCGCGGCGCCGTCCACCATGTGCTCGGCCAGCTTCAGCTTGGTGATGTTGCCTTCCGGGCCGGGCCCGGCTCCCTCGACGCTGCGCGCGGCGCGGCGCAGGTTCAGCAGCCGCAGCGCGTGATCGTCGGCGAGGAAGGATCCGATCCGAATGGGCGCGCCCGCCAACCGATCTGACTGCTGCTGAGCGAGCTGCACCAGGGTGGACGCCAAGCCCTCGTAGAACGATCCGCTGCCACCGATGCTCACTCGCTCGTTGCCCAGCGTCGCGCGGGCGACCGTCCACCCCGAGTTGGGCGTCCCGACGACGTCCTCGTCGGGAACGAACACGTCGTTGAAGAACACCTCGTTGAATTCCGAGCCGCCGGTGATCTGCCGCAACGGCCGCACCTCGACGCCCGGGCCCTTCATGTCGATGATCACGGTGGTGATGCCGGCGTGCTTGGGGGCTTCCGGGTCGGTGCGGACGGTGGCCAGGCCGCGCGCGCAATACTGGGCCCCGCTGGTCCAGACCTTCTGCCCGTTGATCTTCCAGCCGCCGTCCACCCGGATCGCGCGGGTCTTGACGGACGCCGCGTCGGAGCCGGCCTCTGGTTCGGAGAACAACTGGCACCAGATCTCCTCTTGGCGCAGCGCCTTCTCCACGAATCTTTCGATTTGCCAATCGGTTCCGTGCTGGATCAGGGTCAGGATCACCCATCCGGTGATCGAGTAATCGGGCCGCTTGATGCCGGCCGCGCGGAACTCCTCCTCGATCACCAACTGCTCCACCGCGTCGGCGGCGCGGCCCCAGGGCTTGGGCCAGTGCGGCATGACGTAGCCCGTCTCGATCAGCTTGTCGCGTTGCGCCTCTTTGTCCAGGGCGGCGATCTCGGCGGCGTCGGCATGGATCCGGGTGCGCAGTTCTTCGGCCTCGGGCGGCAGGTCCAGGCTGTTCTCCCGCTTGGCGCCGGCGGCCGTGCGCTCGAAGACATCCCGGGCCGGCGCGTCACCGCCGAACAGCGCCGCGATCACCAGCGCGCGGCGAAAATGCAGATGCGCGTCGTGCTCCCAGGTGAAACCGATGCCGCCGTGCACCTGAATGTTCAGCTCGGCGTTGCGTGCATAGGCGGGGAAAGCCAGGACCGCGGCCACCGCGGCGGCCAGCTGGAACTGGTTTTCGTCCTCGGACGCCGCGCGCGAGGCATCCCACACCGCGGCGACCCCCGACTCGGCCGCCACCAGCATGTTCGCGCAATGATGTTTCACCGCTTGGAAAGTGGCGATGGTGCGCCCGAACTGCTGCCGCACCTTGGCGTAGTCCACGGCGGCCTCAACGCAGTCCGCCGCACCACCGACCGCCTCAGCGGCCAGCAGCGTCCGCGCCCGGGCCAGCGCCGATGCCCGCCCGCCCACCAGGACGTCGTCGGCGCTGACGTTCACGTTCTCCAGGCGGACCCGTCCGGAGCGCCGGGTCGGGTCGAAGTTGTTCGGCACCTCGACCGACACGCCGGCGCGGTCGCGCTCCAGCAGCAGCACGTCTTCGCCCGCGGTGATCAGCAGCAGCTCGGCCAGTCCGGCGCCGAGCACGATTCCGGCGTCACCGTCGGCGATCCCGTTCTTGAGTTGCACCCCGCCGTTCAGGCCGATGCCCGCGGTGACGGTCCCGTCGATCAGCCCGGGCAGCAGTCGCGACTTCTGTTCGGCGCTACCGTCTTTGGCGATCACCGCCGAGGCGATGACGGTCGGTACGAACGGCCCGGGCGCCACGGCGCGGCCGAGTTCCTCGACCACCACCACGAGTTCGGGCAGACCGAAACCGGAACCGCCGTATTCTTCGTCGACGTGCAGGCCGAGCCAGCCCAGCTCGACGAGGTTCTGCCAGAACGGCGGCCGGGATTCCTCGGCGGCATCGAGCAGGGACCGCGCCGCCCAGCGAGCTTTTTGCGAGGTCAGGAACCCGCGCGCGACCTCGGCGAGCTCACGGTGGTCGTCGGTCAGTGCGATACCCATGAGGGGCCCTCCTCGCTACCGGCTGGGTAGCCGGCCCCGCTTCGAGGGGAAGCGGGGCGGCTGCCTAAAGAGTGTACTTAATGCGAGGAGGGCGCCCCGTGGGGGTGGTTACTTGGGCGCGAACCGCTGTCCGGCGTCCAGCCGCAGGCACTGGCCGTTGAGCATCGGGTTCTCCACGATGGCCGCCACCAGCTTGGCGTACTCGATCGGCCTGCCGAGGCGCTTGGGGAAGGCGGCGTCCTTGGTGAGCGCCGACGCGAATTCGTCCGGAATCCCCTGTGTCAATCCGGTAGCGAACAGGCTGGGCGCGATCGCCAGCACACGAATTCCCAGGGAGCCCAGGTCGCGGGCCATGGTCAGGCACATGCCGGCGATGCCGGCCTTGGCGGCGGTGTAGGCGACCTGCCCGATCTGACCCTCGAAGGCCGCAATCGAAGCGGTGTTGATGATGACGCCGCGCTCTTCGTCCTCGGGCTCGTTCTTGGCCATGTGCGCGGCCGCGAGCCGGCTGATGTTGAAGGTGGCGATGAGGTTGAGGTCGATCACCGATTGGAAGGACTCGAGGTCGTGGGGGCCGGACTTGGTCATCGTCCGCTTGGCAATGCCGCCGCCCGCGGTCGTGATGATGACGTGCAGGCCGCCCAGTTTGTCGACCGCGGTCTGCAGGGTCTCCTCGGTGCCCTTGAAGTCGGTGACGTCGACCGGATAGAACGCCCCGCCGATGGCTTCGGCCACGGTCTTGCCGTCGGAACCCTCGCGGTCGAGGATGGCGACCTCCGCCCCGCGCTCGGTCAGCAGCTCCGCGGACGCACGACCCATCCCCGATGCGCCGCCGATGACGACGACCTTCTTCCCGTTGATCTCCATCCGGACCCTTCCTTTCGGGTTGTCAGATCTCTTGCAATCTGTAACGTTACGTAGGCACGCTAGCGTGTGCGCCGCGCAGGGTTGACCCCGCCTTGTTCAAGAGCCATGCCAAGCTGATTTGGTGCTCCTTCTCGACGTGGCGGCAACCTCACTTGACGTGGGCGGCACGTCGTCACGGCTGAGCAAGGTCGCCCACATCGCCGACCTGTTGCGCCGCGCGGCGGCCGAGCCCGACGCGGTCGCGATCGTGGTCTCCTGGCTGTCGGGTGAGCTGCGCCAGCGCCAGATCGGGGTTGGCTGGGCCTCGCTGCGGTCGCGGCCACCGCCGGCGCCGCATCCGACGCTGACCGTCGCCGGGGTGGACGCCGGCTTCTCGGAGATCGGATCGGTGTCGGGCAAGGGGTCGCAGGCGCGGCGCGCCGAGCTCATCGCCGGGCTGTTCGCCGCCGCGACCGACACCGAGCAGGCCTTCCTGATGCGATTGCTCGGCGGGGAGCTGCGCCAGGGCGCGCTGGCGGGGATCATGGCGGACGCGGTGGCCAGGGCCGCCGACATCCCGACTGCGTCGGTACGACGCGCCGCGATGCTGGGCGGGGACTTGCCGGCCGTGGCGGCCGCCGCCCTGGGCGGCGGGACCGGGGCTCTCGACGCGTTCGCCCTGCGGGTCGGCCGGCCGGTCGGCCCGATGCTGGCGCAGACCGCCACCGGAGTGGCCGATGCGCTCGAACGCCACGGCGGCACAACCATATTCGAGGCCAAGCTGGACGGCGCCCGGGTGCAGATTCACCGGGCCGGTGATGAGGTCACCGTCTACACCCGAAGCCTTGACGACGTCACCGCCCGGTTGCCCGAGGTGGTGGAGGCGACGCTGGCCCTGCCGGTGCGCGACTTGATCGCCGACGGTGAGGCGATCGCGCTGCGGCCCGACAACTCACCGCACCGCTTCCAGGTCACCGCGTCGCGGTTCGGCCGCTCGGTCGATGTGGGCGCAGCACGTGCGGCGCAACCACTTTCGGTGTTCTTCTTCGACATCTTGCACCGTGACGGCGCCGACCTGCTCGACGCTCCGACCGCCGAGCGGCTGGCCGCCCTGGACGCGCTGGTGCCGGCCGCGCAGCGGGTGGATCGGCTGCTGACCTCCGACCCCGCGGCCGCCGCGGGCTTCCTGGACGCGACACTGGCCGCCGGCCACGAAGGCGTGCTGGCCAAGTCGCCGGACGCGCCGTATCAGGCGGGCCGGCGCGGGGCAGGGTGGCTGAAGGTCAAGCCGGTGCACACGCTGGATCTGGTGGTGCTCGCGGTGGAATGGGGATCGGGGCGCCGAAGCGGCAAGCTCTCCAACATCCATCTCGGTGCGCGCGACCCGGCAACCGGTGAATTCATCATGGTGGGAAAGACTTTCAAGGGAATGACCGACACCATGCTGGACTGGCAGACGGCGCGGTTCAGCGAGCTCGCCGTCAGCGGAACCGACGGTTACGTCGTGCGGTTGCGGCCCGAGCAGGTGGTCGAGGTGGCGTTGGACGGCGTCCAGAAATCCTCGCGCTACCCCGGCGGTGTGGCGCTGCGGTTCGCCCGGGTGCTGCGCTACCGCGACGACAAAGGCCCGGCGGAGGCCGACACGATCGACGCCGTACGGGCGCTGTATTAAGTCGAGCGCTGTTCTTCTTCCGCGCGTAGGGTTTCCGCCGTGGCAGTGAAAGCGCGCGACGACGTCAGCTACATCCACACCGACGACGAGCTACCGCCCGTGGCGATCGTCGACCGCTCCCCCATCACCGTCCGGCACAAGATCGTGTTCGGGGCCGTCGCCGTGATCGGTGCGGTCGCGTGGGCGATCATCGCGTTCGCGCGCGGCGAGGCGGTCAACGCGGTCTGGTTCGTGATCGCGGCCATCTGCACGTACCTCATCGGCTTCCGGTTCTACGCCCGGCTGATCGAGATGAAAATCGTCCGCCCGCGCGACGATCACGCCACGCCGGCCGAAGTGTTCGAGGACGGCACCGACTATGTGCCCACCGACCGGCGGGTGTTGTTCGGTCATCATTTCGCCGCCATCGCCGGAGCGGGACCACTCGTCGGCCCGGTGCTCGCCGCGCAGATGGGCTATCTGCCCTGCAGCATCTGGATAGTCATCGGCGCCGTGTTCGCCGGGGCGGTGCAGGATTACCTGGTCTTGTGGATCTCCACCCGGCGGCGGGGACGTTCCCTGGGCCAGATGGCCCGCGACGAACTCGGCGCCACCGGCGGCGCGGCCGCCCTGGTCGGCGCGTTCGTCATCATGGTGATCATCATCGCGGTGCTGGCCCTGGTGGTGGTGCGGGGGCTGGCCCAAAGCCCCTGGGGCGTGTTCTCCATCGCCATGACCATCCCCATCGCCCTCTTCATGGGGTGCTATCTGCGGTTCCTGCGGCCCGGGCGGGTCGCGGAGGTGTCGATCATCGGTTTCGTGCTGCTGATGCTGGCCGTGGCCTCCGGCAACTGGGTCGGTGAAATGCCTTGGGCCGCAACGTGGTTGAGCATCTCGCCGGTGACGGTTTCGTGGCTGATCATCGGCTACGGTTTCGTGGCTTCGGTGCTGCCGGTCTGGCTGCTGCTGGCCCCACGCGACTATCTCTCCACATTCATGAAGGTCGGCGCCATCGCGCTGCTCGCGGTCGGCATCTGCGTGGCCCGCCCGCTCATGCAGGCACCCGCGATCTCGCGGTTCGCCGCCGGCGGCGACGGGCCGGTGTTCCCCGGTTCGCTGTTCCCCTTCCTGTTCATCACCATCGCGTGCGGTGCGCTGTCCGGGTTCCACGCACTGATCTCGTCGGGGACGACGCCCAAGCTGCTGGAGAAGGAAAGCCAGATGCGGTTCATCGGGTACGGCGGCATGCTCACCGAGTCGTTCGTCGCCGTGATGGCCCTGATCAGCGCATCAATCCTCGACCAACACCTGTACTTCGCCCTCAACGCCCCGGCCGCGCAAACCGGCGGCACCGCGGCCACCGCCGCCGACTACGTCAATCGGCTCGGCCTGTCGGGGGCCCCGACGACCGCGGACGAACTCACCAGGGCCGCCGCCGGCGTGGGAGAAAAGTCGATCGTGTCGCGCACCGGCGGAGCCCCGACGCTGGCGGTCGGCATGTCGGAGGTGTTGCAGCGGGTCTTCGGCGGGGTGGGCCTCAAGGCGTTCTGGTATCACTTCGCGATCATGTTCGAGGCGCTGTTCATCCTCACCGCCGTCGACGCGGGCACCCGCGTCGCGCGGTTCATGCTGTCCGACGCACTCGGCAACCTCGGCGGCCCGCTGGCCAAACTGCGCAACCCGAGCTGGCGGCCGGGCGTCTGGCTCTGCAGCCTCGCCGTGGCCGCGGCCTGGGGCAGCATCCTGCTGATGGGCGTGACCGATCCGCTGGGCGGTATCAACACCCTGTTTCCGCTGTTCGGCATCGCCAACCAGCTGCTGGCCGCCGTCGCGCTGACCGTAGTCACCGTGATCGTCATCAAGAAGCGCCTGCTCAATTGGGCTTGGATTCCCGGGATTCCGTTGCTGTGGGACTTGGCGGTCACGCTCACCGCGTCGTGGCAGAAGATCTTCTCGGCGGATCCCAATGTCGGTTACTGGACGCAGCACTTCCAATACCTCGCGGCGAGAAACGCCGGCAAGACATCGTTCGGTTCGGCCAAGAACGCACATCAACTCGACGACGTCATCAGGAACACCTTCATCCAGGGCACGCTGTCGGTTCTGTTCGCGCTTGTCGTCGTCATCGTGGTGATCACCGGGGTGGTCGTCGCGCTGGGCGCCATGCGCGGCGCGGGCAGGCCGCTGACCGAGGATGAGCCGGTGCCGTCGAAGCGGTTCGCGCCGTCGGGTCTGGTCGCCACCGCCGCCGAGCGGGAGTTGCAAAAGCGATGGGACGCGCCGGCCGAAAAGGTCGTGTCGAACTCCCCAGCGCGGTCCTAAGATTGCGCGATGAGAGTCGGCATCGACTTTGGCACCACACACACTGTCGTTGCGGCCGTCGACCGAGGCAACTACCCCGTCATCTCGTTTGACGGCGTTGACGCGTGGCCGTCGATCGTCGCGGCCAACGCCGCCGGGGACTTGCGATTCGGCGCGGATGCCGCCGCCGTCCGCCACGACCCTGGGTGGTCGGTGTTGCGATCGTTCAAACGCCTGCTCAACGAGGCCGGGCCCCAGACCGAGGTGAGCCTGGCCGGCCGCAGCCATCGACTGGCCGACCTCCTCACCGGCTTTCTGGCTCAGCTCAAGAACGACTTGCTGCGCCACTCCAACGCCAGCCTCACCGCGGGGGAACCCATCGAGGCCGCGATCAGCGTGCCGGCCAACGCCTCGAGCGCCCAGCGCCTGCTGACACTGGACGCCTTCGTCGCGGCGGGGTTCCACGTCGTCGCGCTACTCAACGAGCCGTCGGCCGCGAGCCTGGAATACGCGCATCGGTACCGCTCCACCATCACCGCCAAACGGGAATACGTCCTCATCTACGACCTGGGCGGCGGCACCTTCGACGCGTCGCTGCTCAAGATGACCGGGCACGCGAACGAAGTCGTCATCAGTGAGGGCATCCAGCGCCTGGGCGGCGACGACTTCGACGAGGCGATCGTCGACCTCGTCCTGGCCGGTTCTCGGCTCTCCGGTGTGGGCGCCGCCGTCCGCGACCTGCTGCGGGAGGAGTGCGCCGCCCGCAAAGAGGCCGTGGGGCCGCAGACGCGCCGCTTCCTGGTGGACCTGTCGGGCGTCGACGGTGCGGACCGCCCCCCGTTCTCGTGTCCGGTCGACGACGTCTATGCGGCCTGCGCGCCGCTGGTCGACAAGACGATGAAGCTGCTCGAACGCGTCCTGCACAACCCGGCGCCGGGCGGCACCGACGTGAGCTGGTCGGAGGTCGCCGGCATCTACGTCGTGGGCGGCGCCGGCAGCTTCCCGCTCGTTTCGCGGATGCTGCGCACCGCCTTTGGCGACAAGCGGGTCAAACGCTCACCGCACCCCTTCGCGGCCACCGCCATCGGCCTGGCCGTCTTCCTCGACAAGGAATCCGATTTCGCGCTCTCCGAACGCTTCTCGCGCAACTTCGGCGTCTTCCGCGAGGCCGAGGCGGGCGCCGGCGTCGTCTTCGACCCGATCGTGTGCAAGGACGTCTCATTGCCCGCGGATGGGCACACCCCGCTGGTGGTGAAGCGGACCTACCGGGCGGCGCACAACATCGGCCACTTCCGGTTCGTCGAGTGCAGCCGCCTGGTCAACGGCCGGCCCGACGGGGACGTGACGCCGTATGATCCGGTGCTGTTCCCGTTCGACCCGGCCCTGCACGGGCGCGACGACCTCGGGCGCCAGCCGGTCGGCCGCTGGCGGGACGGGCCCGATGTCGAGGAGCGCTACGTCATCGCGCCCAGCGGCGCGGTCGAAGTGACACTGACGACACAACCGGCCGGATTCAAACGCACCTTCCGCCTGGAGCGCCGCGCCTCCGCGAGCGCGTGAGGCGGCCATGGAGCTGTACGAAGTCATGCGGACGACTTTCGCGGCACGCGAATTCACCGACGACCCGGTGCCCGACGAGGCGTTGTGGCGCATCTTCGACAACGCCCGGTTCGCGCCGAGCGGGGGCAACCGGCAGGGCGCCCACATCACCGTGGTGCGTGATCCGGACACCCGTCGCCACCTCGCCGAGCTGGGCGTGACGGCGGCCCGGCGCTACTTCGCCCAGCTGCAGGCGGGTGAAAACCCTTGGAATTCAATCCATCCCAGCGGTGTGCCGCAGGACGTCATCGACCGGACCGAGATCCCCGACACCTTCGTCGCGCCAATCGCGAAAGCGCCGGTCGTTCTTGTTGTTTCGGTCGACCTGACCGTCGTCGCATCCATCGATCAGGACCTGGACCGCGTCGGCCTGGCCGGCGGCGCGTCGGTCTACCCGCTGATCTGGAACATTCTGCTGGCCGCCCGCAGCGAGGGGTACGGCGGCACCATCACGACCATGGCCATCGCGGCCGAGGACCAGGTGCGCCGGCTGCTGGGAATCCCCGACCTGCACGCGCTCGCCGCGGTTGTGCCCCTTGGCAAACCGGTGCGCCAGCCGACCAAGCTGCGCCGCCGCCCGGTCGCGGAATTCATCACGCGCGACCGCTTCGACGGTCCGGCGTTCGAGGGCTGAGGGGCTGAGGGGCTGAGGGGCTTCCGTCCCTATTCGATGACATCGGCATAGATGTCGAGGAGCCGGAACCTTGTCGCATCGAGATGCTCTCCGAGCACCGCGATCACACGCTTCTGCAGCTCGTATCCCAGTTCGTGGTCCTCTTCGCACTTGCCGCGCAGGCACTTGCCGTCGAAACCGATGGCGCGCGTCGTCTCGACCGCGCGCGCGTCGAACCGCCAGTTGTACGGCGGCACCAACCACGACCATCCAAGGATGTCTCCGTCTCCGAGTGTCTGCACCGTCAAGCTGCCACGGCCCAGAGCGGGGGTTTCGAGCGCGATCCTGCCGGCGCGGATGAGGTAGAAGTGATCAGCGGGCTGGCCCTCGCGAAAGATCAACTCGCCCGCGGCGAAGCGCAGGTTTGCCGCACACCCGACCGCCAACTGCACATAGCGCGGGTCCATCCCGCGGAAGAACGGGTGCCTGGCCAGAACGCCCTCTAGCGTCCTCACTACCTGTTTCCTTCACCGGTGCCGATCAATTGCCTAAGACGGACGATAGTTGATTATGAAGGCCCACGTTCGGCGATCGAAGAGAAGAATCGCCACGGCATAGCCCGCATACCGTCTCGGCGAGAGAAGGAGCGATCTTCATGTCCACCTGGTTCGTCACCGGCTGCTCGACCGGACTCGGTCGAGCGCTCGCCGAGGCCGTCATCGGGGCCGGTCACAACGCCGTCGTCACCGCGCGCGACGTCACCAAGGTCGCCGACCTGGCCTCGGCCGCGCCCGAGCGGGTACTCGCCGTCGCCCTCAACGTCACCGTCCCCGCGCAGGTCGCCTCGGCGGTGCGCGAGGCCCACGACCGGTTCGGCGTCCCGGACGTCCTGGTCAACAACGCCGGCTACGGTTACCGGGCCGCGGTCGAAGAAGGCGACGACGCCGACGTGCGCACCCTGTTCGAGACGCACTTCTTCGGCACGGTCGCCATGATCAAGGCCGTCCTGCCCGGCATGCGGGAACGCCGCAGCGGCGCGATCGTCAACATCTCCTCGATCGGCGCAACGGTGACTCCGGTGGGCTCCGGCTATTACGCGGCAGCCAAGGCCGCCATCGAAGGCATGAGCGGAGCGCTGCGCGGTGAGCTTGCCCCGCTGGGCATCTCGGTGACCATCGTCGAACCCGGCGCGTTCCGCACCGATTTCGCCGGGCGCTCGCTCGTCCAGTCGGGCACCGTCATCGACGACTACGCGGACACCGCCGGGCAACGCCGCAAGGAGAACGACACCATGCACGGCAACCAGGCCGGTGACCCCGCAAAGGCGGCCACCGCGATCATCGCGGCGGTCGAGTCGAGCGAGCCCCCAGGATTCCTGCTGCTCGGCCCCGACGCCCTGGCCTTCTACCGATACGTCGCGGACGCCCGCGCCGGCGAGATCGCGAAATGGGAACAGATCACGAGCGGCACTAACTTCGGACCGTAACCTGCTGCCGCAGCTTGTTTTTCGCGAGTTTTCCGGTCGGGGTCCGGGGCAACTCGTCGACGAACTCGACCGAACGGGGCGCCTTGTAATGGGCGATCCGGTCGCGGACATAGTCGACGAGATCTGCTGAGAGGGAATCGGTTCCACTCACCCCGGGCACCAGCTGCACGAGCGCTTTGACCTCCTCGCCCATCTCGGGGTGGGGCACGCCGATCACGGCGACGTCGAGCACCGCGGGGTGCAGCGCCAGCGCATTCTCGACTTCCTGGGGGTAGATGTTGACCCCGCCGGAGATGATCATGAACGACTTGCGGTCGGTGAGGTAAAGGAAGCCGTCGGGGTCGACGTAACCGAGGTCGCCGACGGTCGTCCAGAACGGATGTTGCGGGTGGCAGGCCGCGGCGGTCTTTTCGGTGTCGTTGTGGTACACGAACGGTAGATGGTCGCGTTCGAAGTACACCGTGCCGACGGCACCGACGGGCAGCTCGTTTCCACCGTCATCGCAGATGTGCAGCGTCCCAAGCACGCTTTGCCCCACCGAACCGGCGTGGGTGAGCCACTGCTCGGAGTCGATGAACGTCAGGCCGTGCGCCTCGGTCGAGCCGTAGAACTCGTAGATGATCGGGCCGAGCCAGTCGATCATCGCCCGCTTGACATCGGTCGGGCAGGGCGCGGCGGAGTGCATGAGCATCCGCAGGCTCGAAAGGTCATAGCTGCGCCGGATGGTCTGATCCAGTTTGAGTAGCCGGATGAACATGGGAACCAGCTGCGCGACGGTGACCCGGTACTGCTCGATGTAGCGCAGGGTGGCTTCGGCGTCGAACCTGTTGGCCAGCACCACCGTTCCACCGAGCGCCTGCACCATGCCGCACCAGCGCAGGGGTGCGGCGTGGTAGACGGGCGCTGGAGACAGATAGACGTCGGTGGCTTCGATTCCGTAGAAATGGCTGGCCATGGCCAGGATCGGATCTCCCGGTTCGTCGATCCGCCGGTCTGGCAGCGGCGGCTTGACACCCTTCGGGAAGCCCGTTGTGCCGGAGGAATACAGCATGACGGCGCCCGACGGTTCGGCTTGCAGGCGGGGGCCGGCCTCGGCGAGAGCGGTTTCGTAGCAATCGAAACCGCGAACGTCGCCGCCGAACGCCAGCCGCAGGCCGGCGCCGTCGGCCTGCTCGGCGACTTCGGCGGCGAGGGCGGCCAGCGCGGCCGACGCGATCAGCGCGCGTGCACCCGAGTCACGCACGATGTAGCCGGCCTCCCGCGCCGTGAGGTGGTGATTGACGGCGGTGATGTACAGGCCGGATCGTTGCGTCGCCCAGTACACCTCGAAGGCTTCAGCGGCGTTGTCGGACAGCAGTGCGACGACATCGCCATGGCGGAGCCCGGCGTCGTGCAGCACCCGCGCCAGCGCGACGGAGTTGTCGTCGAGCTGCCGGTAGGTCAACACCTGCCCGGTCTCGGCGAGGATGACGGCGGGGCGGTGCGGACCACCGTCCGCGTGGGTACCCGGGTACATCGGTCAGGCGGTCGCCGCGGCCGACACGACAACGGGATAAACCCGCTTGGCACGGTCATTGGTCATGTCGACATGCACGAACTTTTGCTCGGTGTACTCGTCGAGGGCACCGGGTCCGAGCTCGCGCCCCAGACCGCTTTGCTTCATGCCGCCGAAGGGGAACATCGCATTGACCATGTGCCAGTCGTTGATCCACACCGTTCCGGATTCCAACTCGCGGGCGATCGCCAGCGCCCGTTCATTGTCTGTGCTCCACACCCCCGCGGACAGTCCGTACTCGCTGTCGTTGGCGATCGCGACCGCCTCGGCGTCGTCGGCGCATTTGATCACCACGAGCACCGGCCCGAAGATCTCCTCCCGCGCCACCCGCATGTCGTTGGTGGCACCGGTCAGGATCGTGGGCGCGACCCAATGGCCTTCGGCGAGTTCGGATTCGGTGGGGACGGTGCCCTGGAACGCGATCTTGCAGCCCTCCTCTTGCCCCAGCGCGATGTACTTCTCCACTCGCGCTTTCTGTTTGGCGGAAATCAGCGGGCCAACGTCGGTGGTCGGGTCCATCGGATTGCCCACGACGAGCGTGGACGCGCGGGCGACCAGCCTTCGCACGAACTCGTCGTGAATTGAGGCGTGCAGCAACAGCCGGGTACCGGACTCGCAGGCCTGCCCGCACATCAGCAAGAATCCGAACAGCGTGCCGTCGACCGCCAAATCCAGATCGGCGTCGTCGCAGACGATGTTTGCGCCTTTGCCACCCAACTCGAGGGTGACCCGCTTGACGTTGGCGGCGGCGGCGCGCATCACGGTCTTACCGACTTCGGTCGAGCCGGTGAAGGCTACCTTGCGCACATCGGGGTGCTCGGCCAGCCGGGCGCCGACCACGGGCCCCGGCCCGGTGATCACGTTCAGCACACCTGCCGGCAGCCCGACTTCGTCGGCCGCCCTGGCCAATTCGAGCAACGTCAGCGGAGTCTGGTCGTCGGGCTTGAGCACGATGGTGTTGCCGGCCGCCAACGCGGGGCCCAGCTTCCACACCGCCAGCAGCAACGGGAAGTTCCACGGCACGATGCCGGCGCACACACCCACCGGCTCGCGACGAAGAATCCCGGCGGCCAGCGTGGGCGCTTCGATCAAGGCTCCGCTCTCCTCGAACGCATAGGACCGCGCCAGCGACGCGAAGTATTTCAGGTGGGCGATCGAGTAGCCGAGCAGAAAAGCGCCCGCGGACCGTGCGGTTGCACCGTTTTCGCGTACCTGCAGGACCGTCAACTCGTCGAACCGCGCGGCGAGGTTGTCCGCGATCGCATCGAGGATGCGGGCGCGTTCCGCCGCGGGCGTCAACCGCCACACGCCGGAGGCATGTGCGGCCTTTGCCGCCGCCACGGCCTCGTCGGCCATTGCCACGTCGCCCCGGGCAACGGTTGCTACCAATCGGTTCGTCGCGGGATCGCGCACCTGAAAGCTGCTTGACGCGTCGTGCCACTGCCCGTCGATGTACATCGGGTAGTGCGGAATGTCAGTCATGTCGTCCTTGCCTCCAGTCATCGGGTCCGGCGACGCCAATGTGCGAAACTCCTCCAGCGGCCGGCGGCGTGGTGCGCGGCACTGACCCCGGCCGGGATGCCCAGCGGGACAGCGATAATGACGACGATGGTGATGAGGCTCATGGCCGCTCAGAACCGGATCAGCCCGCGGAGATTGACCCCGGCGTGCAGGTCGGCGTAGCCGGTGTTGATCTCGTCGAGGGTGTACTCCTGGGTGACGAGCTCGTCGAGCTTCAGCCGCCCGGCTTGGTACAGGTCGAGCATGCGGGGTATGTCGTGCCGGGGATTGGACGATCCGAAAAGCGAACCGCGAACCTGCTTTTCATACAGGGTCAGATCGAAGAGCGACATGGCGACGGACGTGTCGGTCGGATGCGGGATCGCTGTCATCACCACCCTGCCGCGCTTGCCGACCAGGCTCAGCGCCTGAGCCACATACGCGCCTTCAGCCGAGTCGGTGCTGACCACGCATACGTCAGCCATCTGGCCGCGCGTCAGGTCGATGATCAGGGCTTGGGCCTCGTCGACCGTCGCCGCGGTGTGGGTGGCGCCGAACTCCAGTGAACGGCCCCGCTTGTACTCCACGGGATCCAGCGCGACGATCACGCGTGCCCCAGCGATCCGCGCGCCTTGCACCGCGTTCATGCCGATCCCGCCCACACCCATGACCACCACGGTGTCGCCGTCACGCGCTTCGCCGGTGCGCACCATGCTGCCGTAGCCGGTGGTGACTCCGCATCCCACCAGGGCGGCGGTGTCCAGCGCGGTGGAAGGATCGACCTTGATCACCGATGCCAGTGGCACCACCGTGTATTCGGAGAACGTTCCCAGCACGCACATTTGCCCCAGCGCTTGGCCCTTCGCGTGGAATCGGAAGGTGCCGTCGAGTTGCGGTCCCGCGATGATGGCGGCGCCGAGCACGCACAGGTTGCTCATGCCGCGCGAACACGGTTCGCAGCGGCCGCAGGCGGGGATGAAGCTCAACGCAACGGAATCGCCTTCGGCGACTTCGGTGACGCCCGGTCCGACATCGACGACGACGCCGGCGCCCTCATGCCCACCGACGACCGGTAGCTGCATCGGCATGTCGCCGGTGATCAGGTGGTCATCGGAGTGGCACAGCCCGGCGGCGGCCATCTTGACCAGGACCTCGTTCTCCTTGGGCCCGTCGAGGTCGACCTCTTCGACCTCCCACTTCTGGTGCAGCCCCCACAGCACCGCTGCCTTCGTCTTCATCGAAAACTCCTTGGGGTCAGCGCTTCTCGGGTGTCCAGGTCGCCGGCAGGCTGTTGACACCGTTGATGAAGTTGGCCAGGGCGTAGTTGGGCTCCGGCGCCGAGATATCCGGGATGCGCGTGTAGACCTCGGTCAGCAACGCCTTGAGCATGGTGCGTGCCAGCGCCGCGCCCAGGCAGAAGTGCGGACCGCCACCACCGAAGGCGATGTGCGGATTCGGGTTTCGCAGGATGTTGAACGAGTGGGGGTCTTCGAAGACGTCCTCGTCGCGGTTGCCCGCGTAGTACCACAGCACCACCTTGTCGCCGGCCTTGATCTCCGAGCCGCGCACGGTGATGTCCTGGGTGGCGGTACGGCGCATGTGCAGCAGCGGCGACCCCCAGCGCAGCACCTCCTCGACGGCGGTGCCGACCCGGCCCTCGACGTCCTCGACGAGCAGCGCGCGCTGGTCGGGAAATTTCGAGAGGGCGGCGATGGCGTGGGCCGAGGCGTGCCGCGTGGTGTCGTTGGACGCGACGCCCATCAAAACGAAGAAGGCCTTCAGCTCGTCGTCGGTCATCTTCTTGCCGTCGAACTCGGCCTGCACCATCCAGGTCATCAGGTCGTCGCCGGGGTTGGCCCGCCGCTCGGGGATCAGGACCGTCGCCACGGCGTGCAGGTCCATGACGGCGCCCATGAACAGCTCGAGTTCGCTCTGCTCGCCGCGGATGTTGGGGTCTGTCCAGCCCACGAGCCGCTGCGCGGCGCGGACGGCCTGATCCCGCAGTTCACCTTCGGGCAGCCCGAAGAAGCTGCCGAAAATGCGGCCGGGCAGCTTGACCGACACGAGTTGGACGAAGTCCCCCTCGCCGAGGTGGGCCATCTCGCTGACCAGGTCATGGGCGTGGCCGCGGATCCAGCCTTCCAGGCGGCGCACGTTCTTGGGCTTGAAGGCCTCCGTCGTGATTCCGCGCAGCTGGGTGTGCCGCGGGGCGTCCATGGCGATGAACGACTGGGCGATCTCCACCGCCTCGGGGGCGAAGTCCTCCATGGTGATGCCCTGCGCCGAGGAGAAGATCTCCGGGTGGCGGCTGGCCATCCGGATGTCCTCTTGTTTGGTCAGCGACCAGAAGCCCCTGGTGTTGAGCTCGGGGGGCAGCAGATCCGACTCCGCGGGGCGGCTCCACGGCACGGGGTTCTCCGCGCGCAGGACGGCGAAGGCGGCGTCCCGCTCCTCCGGGGGTTTCGCCCAGAACTCGCGGGCGCTCAGGTCGATGTCTTTATGGGTAGGAGCGGTCGTGGGTGCGGTGGTCATCGGGGGCCCTTTCTGGCGGTGGGCAGTGGTGCACGTCACCGCGGTTGCACCCATGCTGGTCAGCGCGGTGGCTGCGCGGCACAGGCGCGAGTGCCAAACACTGGCCTGCGCGGGCCAGCGCATGGAACCGGCGATCAGGCGACCGGTGCGCGGAAGGTGGCGACCAGGCCCCCGCCGTCGCGCGCGGCGAAGTCGACCCGGCCGCCCATCGCTTCGGCGATCTGCTGCACAATCCACAGGCCGAGCCCGGCGGTGCCACGTTGGCCGCCGACGCTGACGTACTTGGTGGTCAGCTCGCCCAGGCTGTCGGCCGGGATGCCCGGCCCCCGGTCGGCCACCGTGCAGACCAGTTCGTCGCCTTCCCGCGCGCACGCGACGTCGACCGGTTCCCGCCGGCCGTGCCGGGAGGCGTTCTCCAGGAGGTTGGTCAGGATCCGGCGCAGCCCCTGGGCGTTCACGGCCACGGCACCGACGCCGCCGCTGACGCTCAGCCGCAACCGCGGCGCCGCCAGACCGACAGCGTCGGCGGCGGCGATGATGAGGTCGGCCACATCGACGCGACGGACCCGGCCGGTCGAGAATGTCGGGCGGCGGCTCAGCGCGACGTCGGAGAGCGCGTCGAGCATGTCGGCGAGGTGATGGACGTGGCGGGCCACCAGCTGCAGACTGGTTTCCCGGTCGGCCTGCGACATTGCCCGCTGCGAAGTCAATGCCTCGGTCAGCGCCTCCAAAGACGTGACGGGAGTGCGAAATTCGTGCACCAGCACCTGAAGTCCGTCCTGTTGCGACTGGTATGAGCGCAGCAGGCGCGCCCGCAGGTCGCGTTCCTCTTCGGCGGCGGCGTGTTCGGCCTCGGCCTCTACCAGCGCCCGCACCCGGGAGCGGTGTTCGCGTTCGGCGAGCGCGGAGAGCCCCGCGGTGATGATCGCGACGAAGATCAGATACACCGCCGACCACCCCGCCTGCAGGGCCGGAGCCGCGGCGACCGGAAGTCTGGGCGACGACGTCAGCGCCACCGGAACATAGGCAGCGCCCAAAAAGATTGCGCCCAACAAGGTTTCAGTGAACGACAGCCGCGCTGCCGAGGCGATGACGGCCAGCGCCAGCACCGCGACCACCGGGCTGTAGACGCCGCCGCTCAAGGCGATGAGCGCCAGCGTGAACGCCGAATCGAAGCCGGTTACCAGCCACGAGTACCGGGTGCGCCGCACCTCCAGTTGCGGGTAGGCCATCAGTACGGCCGCGTAAAGCATCGCGCCGCCCAACACCACGACCGTGGCCGCGGTGTGCTGCCGGACCCACTGGGGTCCGATCGCCAGCAGCACGCCGATTGAGACGACCACGGCGACCCGTACCGCGACGACGGTGCGGGCCAGCCCGTAGTCCTCGCCGTCGAAGTCCGTTCGATCGAGCCGTCTCACCCAGCTGACCATAGAGTTGGGGCTAGCATCGCGGCAATGACTCGCTCGCCGTACGTCGTGGTGATCGTGGACGACCATGAGCTGTTTGCGCAGGGCCTGGCCCTGTTGCTCACCCGCGAATGGGGCGAATTGTTCACCGTCGGCGGCCAGACGACGTACGTGGAAGAGGCCGCCGACCTGGTGTCCCGCTGCGATGCCGATGTCGCGATCATCGACCTGTCGATGCCGCCCCTGGGCGGGGTCGCCGCCATCCGGCACATCAAGGCGCGCCACCCGAAGACCCGGATCCTGGCGCTTTCGGGGACCGACGACCTGGGGCTGGCCGAAGAGGCGTTGCGGGCCGGAGCCGACGGTTTTCTGCCCAAAACCGCCAGGCCGGAGGCGCTGGCGGGGCCACTATGGACGATCGCCGAGGGGTTGCGGGTCGTCGACGGCGCCCTGCTCGATGCGCTGCTGAGCAACACCCGCAAGCCGCCGTCGGAGCTGCTGAACAGCCTCAGCGCGCAGGATTTCCAACTGTGGACGCTGCTCGCGACCGGCATGGAGACCGGTGACATCGCCCAGCGGATGCTGGTGTCGGAGCGCACCGCCAAACGCATGGTCGCCGCGCTGCTGCACAAACTTGGAGTCAACAACCGCATCGCCGCTGCCGCGTTGGCCGGGCGCTACCGGTTGCTCGATGAGGTCGCCGAAACCGGCCGGATCAGTTGAGGACCCGGATCGCCTGCGCGGGGCACATCGCGGCCGCCCGAATCACCCGTTCGCGGTCGGCTTCGGGCGGGTCCGGCTCGAGCACCACCACCTGCTCGGCACCGTCGGGAATGTCGAACACGTCGGGAGCGGCCAGCAGACACTGCCCGTGCCCCTCGCACAGGTCGTAGTCGACGGTGATGCGCATGACCGCCAGTATCGGCCCCGTAGGGGCACCGCGGACGGTCCGCACGCGCCAGATGTGGCCTGGCCGGGCCAGCTAGTCCAGGGCCTTTCAGCCCTAGGCGGACGACGCAGCATCTGCTCATTCTGGAGACCCTTAGCGTTCCCTTCCTGAGCCGAAAACCCGATCATGACAACTACCCGAACTCAGACCGCCTCGTCCCTCGAAGCGCCCGCCGTCACAGAACAGCGCATACGCGAACTCGACGCGATCGTCGGCGCGGCTGCCCAGGCGGCCCGCGAATTCCGCAAGCTCGACCAGCAGCAGGTCGACGCGATCGTCGAGGCCATGGTGCGCGCGGGGGTACGCGCCGCCGGGGAACTGGCGAGCATCGCGATCGAGGAGACGGGTTTCGGCGTCTTCGAGGACAAAGTCGTCAAGAACTATGTGGCCACCGAGTTCCTGCACGACTATCTGCGCGGCAAGAAATCGGTGGGAGTCATCGACGAGGACGTCGAACACAACATCGCCCACGTGGCCGAGCCGATCGGGGTCGTGCTGGGCATCACCCCGGTGACCAACCCGACCTCGACGGTGCTGTTCAAGGCGATCGTCGCCGCCAAGACCCGCAACGCGATCCTTTTCCGGCCGTCACCGTATGCGGTGCGCTGCTGCGAACGCAGCCTCGAAATCCTCCGCACCGCGGCCGAAGCGGCCGGGATGCCGCCCGGGGCGCTGCAGGTCATTCCCGATGCCGCACACGAGGTGACGCACTACCTGTTCAAGCACGCCGGAGTCGATTTCATCTGGGTGACGGGCGGACCGAAGATCGTCGCCCTGGCGAATTCGGCCGGAAAGCCCGGGCTGTCCGTCGGTCCCGGCAACGCGCCCATCTACGTTCACAAGACGGCCGACCTGAAAGGCGCGGTCGTTGACATCTTGATCTCGAAAACCTTTGACTCCTCGGTAATTTGCCCCGCCGAGCAAACCTGCATCATCGACGACGAGGTATACGACGAGGTGATCGCCGAGTTCGAGCGGATGGGCGCCCGAGTGCTCACCCCCGGCGAGGCCACGGCGGTGGCGGAGTTCGCCTTCGGCTGCGGCGACAAGATCTCGCACGAGGCGGTTGGGCAGAAAGCATCGGAGCTGGCCGCCCGAGCCGGCTTCAGCGTGTCGCCGACCGTGAAGGTGCTGCTGGCACAGCTACCTGCCGACCTGGACGAACTCGCTTCGCATCCCCTGCTGCAGGAGAAGCTGATGCCGGTGCTCGGCGTGGTGCGCGCACGCGGCGTACAGCACGCCATCGACGTCGCGGTCCTGGTCACCGAGCACGGGGGGCTGGGTCACACGTCGGCGGTGTACGCCAACGACGAGAACGTCATCGAGGCCTACGGTCTGGCGGTTCGCACGGGCCGCATCCTGGTGAACGCGCCCACTGCGGTCGGAGCCCTCGGCGGGGTCTACAACAACCTGACACCGACGTTCTCGCTGGGTTGCGGCACTTGGGGTGGCTCCAGCACGACGGAGAACGTCAACTATCGGCAGCTGCTGAACATCAAGACCGTCTCGCGGCGCCGCACCCCGCCGCAGTGGTTCCGTGTCCCGTCCAACACCTACTTCAACGAAGGCGCACTGGACAACTTGCGCGATCTCGACTGCGAAACCGTCGTGGTGATCACCGACGTCCCGACCGAAGAGCGCGGCGTGGTCGAGGCGCTGCGCGGCAAGTTGCGCGCCCCACACGTGCAGGTGTTCAGCGAGGTGACACCGGAGCCCGACGAGAGGACCATCCGCCGTGGTGTCGCGTTGCTGCAGCGGGTCCAACCCGATCTGCTGGTCGCGGTGGGCGGCGGCTCGGTGCTGGACGCCGGCAAGGCGATCCGCCTGTTCTACGAACACCCGGAGAAGAGCCTCGACGAGTTGACGATGCCGTTCCTCGACCCGCGCAAGCGCGTGGCCGACTATCCGGTCGACCGCCATCGCGTCCAATTGGTTGCTGTCCCAACCACATCGGGTACCGGATCGGAAGTCTCGCCGGCGGCGGTGTTGACGGTGCGCGGAAAGAAGGAGACGCTCGTCGACTACAGCCTGGTGCCTGACCTCGCGGTCGTCGACCCGGTCCTCACCTCGTCAATGCCGCAAACGCTGACCGCCGACACCGGCATCGACGCGCTGACCCATGCGCTGGAGGCGGCCGTCTCGATCTTCGCGTCGCCGTACACGGATGCGTTGTGCGCCCAGGCGGCGCGACTGATCTTCGATGCGTTGCCGAGGGCATACGACGACCCCGACGACCTTTCGGCGCGCACTGACATGTCCAATGCGGCAACCCTTGCCGGGCTTGCCTTTTCGAATGCGTTCGTCGGGACCAATCACGCGCTCGCCCATGCGGTCGGGGCGAGATTCGAGATCCCGCATGGCCGGGCGAACGGTATCTTCCTGCCGCACGTGCTGCGCTACAACGCAAGTCTGCCCAGCAAGTTCATGCCCGCCCCGGGTTATTCGGCCTACGTGGCCCCGGACAAGTACGCACAGCTCGGTCAACTGATCTTCGGCGGCCATGAGCCGAACGAGTGCCGCGACCGGTTGTTTCACGGGGTCGATGATCTGCTGAACCGACTGAATATGCCACGATCGGTGCGCGAGTGCGGCGTCGACGAGGAGCAGTACCTCGAGGCGCTACCCGCGTTGGCGATGACGGCTTTCGAGGACCTCAGCAACCGCACGAACCCGCGGATGCCCTTGGTGAGCGAGATCTCCGCTTTGCTTCGGGTGGCCTTCTACGGCGATGCCGAGGCGCAACCTCAGCCGCGCAGCTGAGGCAGCACGTCACGCTCGTACGCGGCGAAGAATCCGTCCATGTCCGGGCCGACCTGCTGGACACACACCTCGTCGATGTCGGGTCAAGGTACTCCCACACCTTCGCGAAATGGGTGTCCCAACCACCTGGTCTCGCCAAAACCGATATGCTGCAGAAACTTTCGCGCCGAGCCAGGACGGACGGTCACCGAGGTGATTCCCCTCGGCAACTTTCGCTTCTAAGGGATCTTTTTGGCGATCCGTTTGGCGATCTGAGCACCCCGATCGTCGATGTGGTCGGCGCAGGCGCTCACGTCGACGACGATGTTGTTCGCGGTCGTCAACGCGCGCTGGCACGCCCAGCCGTCCGCACCTTCTTCTTGAACCCGAGTGATGGCCAAAACGCCGTCCTCGACGCTGGCCTTACTCAGCGACCAGTAATGGGGGTTCAGGTCGCCCGGGTCATGCAGATCGACACGCCGGTTGTCGCAGTTGGCCCAGCCGGTCACCTGGCTTGCATAGAAGTCATGGGCGGCCAAAGCCCCGGGAAACGCCACCACCGCCTGGTAGGCGATGTGGTCCGCACGATCGCGGTGGTCCTTGAGTTCCTGAACACGCACAGCTGTCCAGCCGCTGCCTTGGTAGGAATACTCCTGCGCTTCGGCCCAGACCAAGCATCCATCCTCGAGGGGACGATTGGTGTACATCGTGTCGGCGGACGCCACGACTTCCATGTGAGCATCCATGACGGAGCCGACATCGCCGGTATCGAGCAGTAGTCCAGATAGTGCGCCGGTCGCCAGTGGCTGCGGGGCATGACCCAACGTCGGAGCCGCAACCACCCTCCCGTCGGTGGTCACGGTGCATCCCGCCGTCAGCGCGGACAGCACCAGGATCGACAGCGCATGCCACTTGCCCGCTGACCTCATCGGCCTATTTCACCGCACCGCCGCATGGTCACCAAGCCTATCCGGGTGCGCGCGAGAATCGCTTCGCCGAGTCGGAGAATAGAGTTCTCCTCGACCGAGAGACGGATTACTATGACCGTGTCCCCGCGCCCGAACGATGGGAGTCGTCATCGACGCCTCGACCCTCGATGCGGTACGCGCGCCGCGCGGCCGCGGCCGCGCCGACGGCGGACTGACCAACATCGAGCGGGTGTGAGCGTGCCGAGCGCGCTGGAGCTCGATCGGCCGTGCGACGGTGTCGTCGTGCTGCGCCTGAACCGCCCCAAGCAGCTCAACGCCATCAACGAGGCGATGCAAACCGAATTGCGTCAGGCGCTGGCCGATTTGGCCACCGACCGCTCAGTGCGTGCGGTGGTGCTGACCGGCGCGGGCCGAGGCTTTTGCGCCGGCATCGACGTGCGGGACTTCGGTCCATCGATGCTGGACGCCACCGCACCCGCGCTGGAGCGGATGCGCTTCCAGGAGCGGATGGCGGGCCTGGTGGAAGCCGTCCGTGCGCTGCCGCAACCCGTGATCGCCGCGGTCAACGGACCCTGCGTCGGGGCCGGCCTCGCGCTATGTCTGGCGGCCGACATCCGAATCTGTTCGCAGAGCGCATCATTCGGCAACGCCGCCATCCTGCTCGGGCTCTCCGGGGCCGAGATGGGCATGAGTTACCACCTGCCGCGCATCGTCGGAACCAGCGTGGCCGCCGACTGGATGCTCACCGGGCGCACCGTGTCGGCGGCCGAAGCCGATCGGCGCGGTCTGGTCAGCGAGGTCGTCGAGCCGGATCGATTGGCGGAGCGGGCCGTCGAGTTGGCGTCGCTGATAGCCGGCCATTCTTCCCTGGGCGCGCAACTGACCAAGCGGGCCCTCCAGGTCAACACCGACGCGGCGAATCTCTCGGCCGCGCTCGAGCTGGAGAACCGCAACCAGGTGATCTCGCACGCCACCGACGAGGCCGCCGAGCGCCGCAAGACGTGGACGTCGTGACGGAGTCAGCAACCTAGAAAGGACGCCGCATGGCGTGGGACTTCTCCACCGATCCCGAGTGGGCACAGCAACTCAAGTGGGTCGAGGACTTCGTGCGCGAGGAGTGCGAACCGATCGACCTGATCGTCAAGGAGTCGCACGACCTCAACGATCCGGTCCGCCAGGCCCTGATCCCGCCGCTGCAGGAGATCGTCAAGGACCGCGGCCTGTGGGCCACCCACCTCGGTCCGCACCTGGGCGGCCCGGGCTACGGTCAGGTGAAACTGGCGCTGCTCAATGAGATTCTGGGTCGGTCGGAATGCGCGCCGATCGTCTTCGGCTCCCACGCTCCCGACTCGGGCAACAGCGAAATCCTGGCGCACTACGGCACCCCGGAGCTCAAGGCCCGCTACCTTGAGCCGCTGCTCGACAATCGGATCGTTTCCTGCTTTTCGATGACCGAGCCGCAGGGCGGTGCCGATCCGAAGGTATTCCGCACCACCGCGGTACCCGACGGGAATCACTGGGTCATCAACGGCGAGAAGTGGTTTTCGTCATTCGCCTCGATGGCTTCTTTCATCATCGTGATGGCCATGACCGACCCCGACGCACCGCCGTATCAGCGCTATTCGATGTTCGTCGTTCCCGGCGATACCCCCGGCATCAACGTGCTGCGCGACGTCGGCCTGGGCTATCAGCCGGTGGGCGGTGGGCGCGAGGGCTATGTCCGCTACGAGAACGTGCGCGTGCCGGCCGATCACATGCTCGGTCCGCGGGGTGGGGCCTTCGTGGTCGCGCAAACCCGCCTGGGCGGCGGGCGGATTCATCACGCGATGCGCACCGTCGGGCTGGTCCGCCGGATCTTCGACATGCTCTGCGAGCGCGCGGTGTCGCGGTACACCCAGGGCGAAGTGCTGTCCAACAAGCAACTCGTTCAGGAGATGATCGCCGACTCGTGGATGGAGATCGAGGCCTTCCGGCTGCTGACCCTGCAAACCGCTTGGAAGATCGACCAATTCAACGATTACAAGGCGGTGCGGGCGGATATCTCGGCGGTCAAGGCGATGATGCAGAAGGTGCTGCACGACGTGTCATCGCGGGCACTGCAACTGCACGGATCACTGGGCACCACGCACGAGATGCCGTTCGTGCAGTACCTGGTGGAGTCGTTCGTGCTGGGGCTTGCCGACGGGCCGACCGAGGTGCACAAGGTGACGCTGGCCCGCTTGCTGTTGAAGGACCGCGAGCCGGCGCCCGACCTGTTTCCGTCCGAGCACCTGCTGCAGTTGCGCGCGGCCGCGGAGGCGAAGTTCGCCGACAGGCTGGCCGGCGTCCCCCGCGGCGTGGCGATCGCTAGCGCGGCGGAGCAGGGCGAAGCGGGTCGCCACCCTCGGCCTTAAACCGATTTGGTCACGCCGACGTACGACAGCACCACGTCGGACAGGTCGGTCATCCGGGTCAGCACCGCATAGGAGCGGATGAACGACTGGCCGACGCACCCATCGATTTTGATGTGGAAGTTGCTGATCATGACCCAGGGATTGGCACCCTTGAACTGTTTCTTGATCACCGGCACGGTGAGGACGAGGCCTGGCTTCATTCCGATGCTCATCACGCCGTTCATCGGAGTCGAAACGAACGGCAGCAGGGGCGGCAATGTACCGGTGGTGTCGAAGGTGGGGCTGACGCCCGGGATGATGCCGGCACCGCCCTCCATGATCACGCCGTTGGAGGTGCTCATATCGATCCCGCAGCCGATCTGATAGCCCACTTCCAGGACGCCATGGGGTTCTTCCGATCCTTTCAGCGAGCCGACGTAGATGCCGCTGGCCATGTATTCGCGCGACGCGACGGAGGTGGTCAGCGGTGCCACCGGAACCTGCGCCTCGTCCTTCGCGCCCAGCCCCAGGGTCCAGCCGTCTGGGGTGTTGAGGATGACGGGGGGATTCGACGGCACCGCCCCCTCGGCCGGTGCCGAAGCTGCAGCGGCAGGCTCGATCTCGGGACTGTCATCGGGATCAGCGGTCGCCGCCGGCGCCGTGACCACGCACATGACGAGGCAAACGGCCACCACCAGCGCGCGACGAACGACCACGGCTACCGGCCTCACGCACGCCAACGTACGCACGTGCCGTTTCGAGTCGCGAATTTGCTGGGCGGCCGATCGAAGTTGTTGTGTCTTTGTGACTCTTATGCGATATGGGCGCCGAAGGTAGAATTGGACCCTGCTAGCCGGCGGTTCAGGCAGACGACGGAAGGGCCGCGACGATGAAACGTAGATTTGCTGCTCTACTTATCGTGGGTTTGACGGCCCTGGCAGCTTTGACGGGCGGCACCGGAATGGCGGTGGGAATAGCGCTCGCGTCTCCCGACCCCGGCCAGGTGGACGACATCCCGACGATCGACGAATGGCAGATCCAGTTCCCGACCACCATGACGAACCCATACGAAGATTCAGTCGGCTCGTCGGGTGACTGGGGCGGCGTGGGAATGTGGTGCCAAAATCTCCACGCCAACTGCAGCTGATCGGGTGCCCCGTTAATCCAGCAGTGACCGCGCCAGATCCAGCAGCCTCGGGAGTGTTGCCGCCATGTCTTCCAATTCCGGCCGTGGTGTGCGCCTGCGCCGATTGTGCTTGACGATCAGCGACCACGTCGCCGCCGACTTGAAGCACGCCAGCGCGCGGAACCAGGCCAAGTCGGTGACGTCGCGGCCCAGCTCTTCCTGGTAGATCTCGGCGAGCTCACCGACGGGCGGCACCATCCCCGCAGGGCCCGAAACACGCCGATACGTGTCCGGGTCGCAATTGATGAGCAACCAGCCGGCGTCGATACGCGGATCACCCACCGACCAGATTTCCCAATCGATCACCGCGTTGATGCGGGAACCGGCGGCCAGCAGATTGCCCAGCCGGAAATCGCCATGCACCACGCTCGGCCTGATAGCCGTTGGCGCGCAACCCAACAGCGCGTCACGCACCGCCGGCCAATCCGGCACCAGCGCCGCGTCGACGGTCCGCAGCGTTTCGGACCACCGCCGGACTTCGGCGCCGGCGTCGACAATCGGTTCACCGCCCAGGCCTAGCTCACTCGGTGACAGACCGTGCAACGCGGCCATGGCCCGGCACGCGTTGCGATACCGATCGGGAAGATCGGGAGATCCGGGACCGCCGTCGAAAAGCGGTTCGACACAGTCGCCTTCCACGCGTGACATCACGAACAACGGCGGCGTGTGCGGCGGTTCTCCCTGGTCCTCCCACAGCACCTCGGGCACCGGAACCCGCGTCCCGGCAAGGGCTTTGACGATGCGTGCCTGCCGGAGCACGTCGCGATGCGCGACGGGCTCGACACCGGGCGGAGCGACCTTGATCACCACCGGTCGGCCATCCAGGGCGCCGCCGAACGTGAGGCTGGAGGCTCCCCCGGACAGCGGCGCGACGCCGGTCACCCCGGCGCCGCCCAGTCGTCGCCGCAACCGGTCCGGCTCGAGCTCGGCCATTCAGCCGGCGGGCTTGGTCCAGCCGACCTCGGCGAGGAAGGGCTGGGTGTGCGCGATGCGCCCGGTCAGGGTCTTCGGGTCACCGGTACACAGCCGATAGGCGGTCTCGGTGATCAGTTCGATGTCCTCGGTGTCGGTCTTGGCCAAGTCGAGGGTGCCGGCTCCCGGCGTGGCCACCGGATTGCTGGGAGCGGCGGCGTTGACGGCGATCCCGTCGTCATACAGCTCGGCCGCAAGGCTTTTCGTCAACCGGTTGAGCGCGGCCTTGACCGTCCCGTAGATCCCGAAGCCCGCGGTGCGGTCGAAGTCGGAGAACGGCGGACCCGGCGGCAGATCGCCGCCCACCGAGGTCAGGTTCAGGATCCAGCCCCGGCCACGCTCGCGCATCGCCGGAATCGCCAGTTGGCTCAGCTGCAGTGGACCGAGAACATGCATCTCCATCATCAGGCGGACCCGCCGTTCGGGAAACGCGTCCAGGGGCCGCAGGAAGGTCACCGCCGCGTTGTTGACCAGGATGTCCGGGGCGCCGACAGCGCCGACCACCTCCGCGAAAAGCCGTTCACGTTCCGTGGACTGGGACAGGTCGGCTTGGACCGCGACGGCCTTCCCGCCGGCGGCCACCAACTCGTCCAGCGTTTGACTCAGCGACCCTTGGTATTTGGGGTCGGGGTCCATCGTGCGGGCGGTCAGCGCGACCGTGGCACCTCGCGCGGCGAGCCGTGCGGCGATCGCCTTGCCCAGCCCCCGGCTGCTGCCGGTGACGAGGGCCACCATCCCTTCGCACCGTCGGTCAACGCCCATCATCGGCCTCCTACGGAAATGGCTTCTCCGTATCAGAGAATGCCATTATCGCCGGTCGAGGGGAAGTGCCGTCCTGCGCAAGGCGTCGATCGAGTAGTTCCCGCCGCCCGTGAACACCAGCAGCAGGAACGCGAAGCAGAACAGGATCGCCAATCCGCCGCCGTTGCCCGCCGGCGGATCGGCGACGGGCCAGGGCGCTTGCGGCTGATGGATCCAGAAATAGGCGACCGCCATCTCCCCCGAGGCCACGAACGCGACGGCCCGGGTGAACAGGCCGGTCGCGATCAGCAGACCCGCGACGACTTCGATCAACCCGGCGTACCAGCCGGGCCAGGAACCAAACTCGACGCGAACGGGCGAAGGGACGGGCCAATCAAACAGGCTCCTCGAGCCGTACGCGGCGAACAACAGTCCGTACACGACCCGAAACACACTCAGCACGGCCGGGGCGTAGCGGCTCAGATCCTTTGTCACGATCCAGAGATTACGGTCGCGGTCCAGTCGAGCAGGCGCCGCCAGAGCCGATGCCGGCCCGACGCCATGTTGTGGCAGTGCGCGCTGTCGCCCAGCACCAGGGTGGTGATGTCCGGACAGCTGCGATAGAGACCGCCCTCGGCGCGTGGCTCCGGTGAGACGTCGACGATGCCGTATCCGAGCAACACGGGGACGTCGATCAGCGCGGCGTGTTCAGCGACGACCCCGGGGATCATGGCGGTGCCGAACACGCGCGGCACCATTGATTTCGCGACGACGCAGTCCGCGGCCACGACGTCGGCCGGGACATCGGCAAGGTGGAACCAACTCTGCAAGTGCTCGCGCGGACCCTCGAAATAGGGCTGCGTCAGGGCGGACAGGATCTCCCGGGCGAGCTCGGCGCGTCCCTGTGCGGTTGCCGACCGGGCGATGAATTCCGGATCGAGGTTCAGCGGCGCCACGTGTTGATTGGTGCAGCCGAGCAGGGCCAGTGCGGCGAAGCTGGAGAACAGTGCTTGTTGCGTGATCGCGACGTAGCCGCCGAGGGAATGGGCCATCGCCACGGGGGGTGCTTGGATTCCGGTTACGTCAGGCAACGCGGAGACCGCATGGGCGAGCGCGGCGGCGATGTCGGCAAAGCCGAAATCACGTGCGGGTTGGGAGCTTTCGCCGGTACCCAGGGGGTCGATGGTGACGACGTCGTAGCCGTTCCCGGTGGCGAAATCGGCGAAGCTGTACCCGTGCTGACCGGGGATGCGCAGGTCCCAGTAGTCGCGGCTGTAGGTACCTCCAGGCAGACAGACCAATAGTGCCGGCGCCTCCGCACCGGTGCGCGCGGGATAGTACGTCGCCGCCAGCGACGCTTCCTCGCCGATCACGTCGCCGACATCGAACTGCAACGGCCGCGCGGGAGAGTTCATCGGGCACCCATGTCGTGTGTCCTCCTCTGGATGGCAGCCGAACGGACCATGTTCGCGGTCGCACCATTTGTACCGGCCTAGCGTCATAATCGCCTATATCGGGCGGTTGAGACGTGGGCTCGTGGAATGGATTAGTGATGGCCGAAACTTTCCCCGGTGGGCAATCGAGTCCTTCGGGACGAGCCGCGAAGATCGGGCAGCGGGTGAAGGAACTCAGCCAGCGAAGGGCAGAGTTGGCGGCGGGCGAGCGCCCGTCACCGGAGTCCGTGGATTCAGCGCGCCGCCGTGCTGAAGAATCCCTGCACCGTGCGCAAGAAGCTCACCACGCTGCCGCGCAGCGGCACGAAGAGTTGGCGCGCGTGCATGAGCAGACGGCGAACAACTATCAACGCGCCGCAATGCAAGGACTTGGGCCCACCGCTCGATTGCAACAAGCGGCCGACGAGCACTGGCAGGCCGCACACGATGGCCATTTAGAGGCCGCGGAGGACGAAGCGAAGGCCCACAACCCCAAGGAATCCTCCTCGGGTTAGTTTCCACCTGCCGTCCGCCCGCCGCTCACCCAAGGAGATTTCGTGACGTATGCCCTACTTCTCTGCGCCATTCTTGCGGAAGTAGCCGCGACCAGCCTGCTCAAAAGCACGGAAGGCTTCACCCGACTCTGGCCGACGGTCATCTGCCTGACGGGTTACGCAATCTCATTTGCGCTGCTGGCGCTGTCGATCTCGCGCGGCATGCAAACGGACGTCGCCTACGCGCTGTGGTCGGCAATCGGTACGGCCCTGATCGTGCTGATCGCCGTCCTGTTTCTCGGCTCGACGATCTCGGTCGCCAAGATCATCGGGGTCGGGCTGATCGTCGCCGGCGTGGTGACGCTGAATCTGTCCGGCGCACACTGACGCTAGGCGCGGGCCGTCAGCGGTGCACTCAGCAGACTGACGAGCGCGGTGGTCACCTCGTCGGGGCGTTCCTCCATGACGTAGTGGTCGGCGCCGCGCAGCCGAACCAGCGTGGCGCGCGGAATGGACTCGGCCAATTCGCGCGCGGTGCTGAACGGGATATATGGATCGCGGTCACCCCAGATGACGGCCACCGGGCAACGTATCGTCCCGAGTCCCTCCGCGAGCCACGGGACGACGGGCACCGGATAGTGAGCGAAGAAGTTCCAGAAGCTGCGCTTTCCCTCCGGCGAATTCATCCAGCCCAGATACTCGGCTTCCAGCGCGGTGTCGAAACAGCCGAGTCTTCGGTAGCGGGCCAGAGCCAAATGGTGCAGCGTGGCCAACGGAAGATGTTGTGCGGCACGTGATGCCGGCGGGTGGGTAGCGATCCAGTGTTGACCCCGCGAGAAGCGGTAGAACCATGGGCGAAAGATGCCATGTGCGCGGGTGTTCAACAGAGCGAGTCGCAGCACCCGCTCGGGATGGCGGATGGCATAGCCGAGTCCGATGAGGCCGCCGTAGTCGTGGGCGCACAGGTTGAAACGTTGCCACCCCAACTCCGCCACGAATCGTTCGATCCGCTCCACCTCGTTGTCGTAGGTGGGTGCGGTCGCCGGCGGCGCGGACCGGCCGAAGCCGGGCCAGTCCGGCGCCACGACATGGTGGCTGCCGGACAGCGCCCTGATCTGATGGCGCCAGCAGGACGCGCTCTGAGGATAGCCATGCAGCAGCAGCACCGGCTCGCCGGTGCCGGCGGCCTCGCCGAACACGTTGCATCCGTCGACACTCCACATGGTCGAAACATATTCGGGTCCTTGGTCGCGCTACCCCTCCGTTTGAGACACACGGCGCTCCATTCCCGCCACCGTCAGCTCTGCTGCCCCGGGACTGCCAGGGAAATTTTCATCGGATCGCGCGATCACTGAGTACTGCGATGACATCTGGAACGTGTGGCCGCTGACCGTCAAGATGTGAGAAAGCGGCTGATAATCGCCGCGCCCGGGCCTAGGATCTCGCCATGTCGATTCTGGGCAATGCAACGGTCGTCCTCGCGCGCCTGACCAGGTCGACCTCCAACGCGTTGCGCGTCGAGCTCGCGACCCCCGATGGCACCGAACTGGCGCGTGCCCAGCAAAAGGGCGGTGCCGCAGTGCTATTCGGCTTTAAGAACGGGGGCAAAAGCGAGTACACGCTGTCCGCGGCCAGCGGTGACGAACTCAGGATCGCGGTGGCCGGAACGACCACCATCTCCAACCGCGGCACCCCGGTGGGAAAAATCGTCCCCGCCGACGGCGCGGCCCGCCTGGAAGACGGTGGCGGCACCGTGCTGGCGGTGGTGCGGCCGCACACCGGACACAAGGCGGACAGCGCCTGGCATCATCGCTTGTTGTCGCCTTCCGGCGAGGCGCTCGGCGTCCTCACCCTGATGACCGTTCACACCGGCTGGAGCGACGTCGAATCCGAAGCCATTCAGTTGCTGACCAACCACAACGTCGCGACCCTGAAGGCACCGTCGGCGGGCGCGATGCTCACCCTCGCCGCGCCGGCCGACCCACGCCTTGGTGACATCCTGGCCGCGGCGTACGTTGACTTCTCGGTGCTCCCCCGCGGGTACATCGACCAAAGCCAGACCTAGTCATAGCCCGGGTCGGCTTTCCCGCGGGGGTCGGCAGTGGACGTTTTCAAGGTCCACCGCAAGGATCGACACCGTGACCCCTGGCAGGAGGAAAGTGACCCGACGATTCCGTGGGCTTGTACTGGCCCCGCTGACCGCGATGCTGGCGGTGCTGCTCGCGCCGTCCGCCTCGGCGGACACCTACACAGATCAGCTGGTGGGCAAGTTCAACGCCCAGACCCACGTGGTGGCCGACCCCGGGGCGAATCCGCCGTTGCGGGACCCGGACAGGCTGAACGACCAGATCCTCGCCAGCCGCTGGACGTGGAGTTCCACGCCACCGATCTGGGTGGCGGCGGTGGTGCCCAGCCAGACCGGTGTGACCACCCCGGATGCCATCCACAACGTGATCCTCGGACGCAATCCCGCGTTCAGCGGGATCATTCTGGTCATCGACTCCAAGGGCTATCACGTGCGCGCCTACAACGTGCCCAAGGCGATCGCCGACAGCGTCGATCCGTTCCTGAGCCAGTCGGCCAGGAGCCACCGGAACGACCCGCAGGGCGCGACGAGTGAATTCGTCAGCAAATTGACCAGGTTGGACGTGTCCTCCGGGGGACCGGCGTCCACCACCTCCCCCGTTGTGCACAAGAACCCCGACCGCTGGGCATGGCTGTGGACCATGCTTGTCTTCATTGCCGTCGCATTGAGCGTGGTCGCCTTGATCTCATTCGCTGTCGGCCGAAATCGCAAGCGCCGCAAGGCTGCACAGGAGCGCGAGCAGATCAAACAGGAATTGATCGCCGCCGAATCCGGTGTCGGGGACATCGACAACGCGGTGCTCACCGACAGCGATACTGACGTCAGCGCAGAGTCGACCAAGGCCAACGCCAGCCTCTACGACGCCCGAAAGGCCTATGAGACAGGCGACTACGGCGCGGCGAGGGCGCACCTCCGAGTAGTGGAGTCCACGGTGGCCAGGGCCTACCAGAAGCTCGGACGCCCCGCGCCCAATGTCGGCGCTGTCGACTCGGTACCCGAGGACGAGCGCAAGCAGGCCTCGGTGCGGGCGAAGAATCCCGACACCGGTGAGTACGTGACGATCAACAACAACAACTACAGCACCACCCCGCAGCCCGGCTATCCGCACTACTACGGGGGTGGCTACTACAACGGAATGTTCTTCTACCCCGGCTATTACCCGTACGCGTTCTGGGGCGCGGGTTGGGGTTGGGCGCTCACCGACGTCCTACTGATGGATGCGCTGCTGGACGACCATTGGGGCGGCAGCTATGACCGCGGCTTCGACGCCGGCCGCGACTCGGCGTATGCGGACACCAACTATGACGGCGGCCAAACCGCCGGCTACGACAGTCAGCAAGGCGACGTCGGGTTCAGCGGCGGCTATGATTCCGGCGGCGACACCGGCTTCGCGGGCGGCGACGCTTCGTACTCCGGCGGTGGCGACTCGGACTTCGGCGGCGGCTGGGACTCCGGCGGCGGATCCGACTTCGGCGGCTCCGATTTCGGCGGCGGTGGGTCGGACTCCAGCGGTGGCGACTTCGGGTTCTGATGCCCCAGACGTAAGGTTTCCATCGA
Organism: Mycobacterium paraffinicum; assembly: GCF_025822865.1. Classification (NCBI taxonomy): domain Bacteria; kingdom Bacillati; phylum Actinomycetota; class Actinomycetes; order Mycobacteriales; family Mycobacteriaceae; genus Mycobacterium; species Mycobacterium paraffinicum. The sequence goes on from NZ_JACKUR010000016.1 coordinate 263,608, forward strand.
TGAGTACCGACAAGATCAACCGCGGCATCCTGCTCGCCATGGCGGCGATCGGGGCAATCGCTTACGCGTTGCTCTACCCGCACGCCTCAATCGTCTTCAAGGTTCTGGTGCCGCTTGGCCTGGTCGTCCTGTTGGGGCAGATCGTCCGCGACGTCGTGAACGCCCGGAAGCGGTGACTCAGAAGGAGTTCGATGGTGACTGAGGGTCTATTCGGTCTGCTGACCGTCGTCGCATTAGGGCTGGCGTTGACGCTGGCCGCCATCGCCACCGTGTTCGTACGGCGAATGGAGAGGCGGCCAACCGCCCCGATAAGCGAGGAAATCGGGAGCGCCAAAGAGGTGGTGCGCAAACTGCGCAAACGCGAACCGATGTCGCCGGAGGAATTGGATTACGCGAAGCAAATCGTCGCCGATCGCAGTTCCTTCATGGCGCTTTGCATCCCCGGCACGTTGTTCATGCTGGGCTGCTTTTACGTATTCGGCAGCCTTTATCACCTGCACGGGGCGACGCCGTCCGAGCGAACATTCCTCGGGGTGATCCCCATGCTGACCTCGACGAACTTGGCTCTTCGCATGCTCGGTAGCGCACGGTTGAAGAGGCGCCTGCGCAGCGCGTCCACCGCATCGTGAGGGGGGTGCGCATGACGAGGTCCGGGACACCGAGATCGCGCCTGCGGGCCGCTTGCAGTAGTCTCTTTACCGTGACATATCAACCAGATTGATATACCACCTGGTCTTGCCGCACGCGCACGGCGGTCGGGGGATGGAACGAACACAAGGTCAGGAGGGGTTCGGGGAGATGAACGAGTGAGTCCTCGTTCAGTCAGCAGGACTGTCTTGGAGCGAGCCTGGATGCCGCTGGTCACCGTGGTCGCGGTCGGTGTCGGTCTGCTCTGCATGTACAAGGTGCACCAATTCTCCGAACCCGAGCCGGTCATCACCGTCAATGGCCCGCAGGCTCCCGAGCAGTTCAACCTCAAACGGATCACCTATGAGGTGTTCGGCTCCGCCACGCAGGGCGGGAAACTCGTCTACATCGACATCGACGGCCATCCGCATCAGGTTGAAATCACAACTCTGCCGTGGTCCCACACTGAGACGACCACGCTCTCGGTAGCGTCCGGCAGCATCTCGGTGCATGTCCACGGCGGTCAGGTGGGTTGCCGAATGCTCGTGGACGGCGTGATCCGTGACGAACAGTCGGACGACCATCAGGACGCCGACGTCGAGTGCAGGGTCAAGTCGGCATGAGCGAGCACCGTTTCGACGAGCCCCGGGTCAAGCGCCCGTTCATCCCCAGGATGGTCCGGGCTTTCGCGATACCGATCATCCTGTTTTGGGGCCTGCTCGCGGTCAGTACGAACACCTTTATGCCCCAAGTGGAACGGGTCGCTGAAGAACTCGCCGGACCGATGGTCCCGCACTATGCGCCCTCACAACGGGCGCTGCTGCACATCGGCGAAAAGTTCCGCGAATCCAACTCGACCAACTTGACCATGGTGGTGTTCGAGGCGAACCGACCGCTGGGAGACCAGGATCACCGGTACTACGACGATCTGATGCGCCGTCTGCAGCACGACACCCGGCACGTGCAATACGTGATGGACCTGTGGGGCAAGCCGTTCACCGCGGCGGGTGCACAGAGCGTGGACGGCAAGTGCACTTACGTGCTGTTGCGTCTCGCCGGCGACATCGGCCAGATTCAAGCCAACCAATCCGTGGACGCCGTCCGCGACATCATCAAGAAGGACCCGCCGCCGCCCGGCCTCAAGGTCTACGTCAGCGGCGCGGCTCCGCTGGCCTCGGACACGCTGGCCATCGCCAATGCCAGCCTCAACAACGTCACGATCGTCACCATCTGCCTCATCGTGGTGATGTTGCTGCTGGTGTATCGCGCGCCTTCAACCTTGTTGGTGCCTTTGCTCGGCGTGCTCATCGAAATGCTCGTCGCCAAGGGCGTCGTGTCCACGCTCGGCCACCTCGGGTACATCGAACTCTCGTCGTTCGCGGTGAACATCGTCATCGCGCTAACCCTGGGAGCGGGAACCGATTACGGCATCTTCTTGATGGGCCGGTATCACGAGGCTCGACAGGCGGGCGAAAGCCGGGAGGACAGCTTCTACATCGCGTACAAGGGTGTCGCGCCCATCATCATCGGCTCCGGCCTGACGATCGCGGGCGCATGTTATTGCTTGACCTTCGCGCGCCTTAACTACTTCCACACCATGGGGCCGGCCGTCGCGATCACCATGCTGTTCACCATCGCCGCGGCGATGACGCTGGGCCCCGCGGCGCTGACCGTCGGCAGCCTCTTCGGGATGTTCGACCCGAGGACCAACGCCAAGGGATACCTGTATCGGCGCATCGGCGCGAGCGTGGTGCGGTGGCCGGTGCCCATCCTGGTTGCCAGTTCCGCCGTCGTCATGCTCGGCGCGATCTTCGTGCCGACGTACCGGCAGAACTACGACGATCGGCAATACCAGCCGGCCAGTGCGCCCGCCAATCTCGGCTTCCAAGCGGCGGATCGGCACTTCCCCAAGAGCAAGCTGTTCTCCGAGATGCTGATGGTCGAAACCGATCACGACATGCGCAACTCGGCCGACTTCATCTCGCTGGACCGCGTCGCGCGGGCGCTGATTCGCCTGCACGGTGTGGCGATGGTGCAAGGCATGACGCGGCCCCTGGGCCGGGCGCTCGAGCACGCCAGCATTCCGTACCTATTCACCACGCAGGGCAGCGGCAATGGCCAACAACTGCCATTCAACAGGGAGCAAAACGCCAACACCGACGCGCAGGCCGATATCCAGGCGCACTCGGTCGCGGTGTTGCGCAAAGAGATCGGCTTCTTCCAGAAGGTGTCCGACGAACTGCACCAAACGGTTCTCACTGTGACCGACCTGCAGAGGGTCAGCGACGACATCAGGGACGAGGTCTCGAACGTCGACGACTTCTTCCGCCCGATCAAGAGCTACTTCTATTGGGAGAGACACTGTTTCGACATCCCCATCTGCTGGACGTTTCGTTCGCTGTTCGAGACGATCGATCAAATCGACAAGCTGGCCGACGACATCGCGGACGCGAGGGTGTCCCTCGAGGAGGTGGACAAGGCCTTCCCGCAGATCATCGCCCAACTGAAAGCCACCGCCGACGACACCGAGGCGCTGCAGTCGAAGTTGGTCAACAGTTACGGATCCGCCGATCTGCAAACCGTCCAAACGGAGCAGACTTTCGATGATCTGATCAACGTCGGGAACGACTTCGACAAGTCCCGCAGCGACGACTTCTTCTACATCCCGCACGAGGGCTTCGACAACGAGGACGTCAAGACGGGGATGAAGTTGATGATGTCGCCGGACGGCAAGGCGGCCCGGTTCATCGTCACCCACGAGGGCGACGCGATGGGCCCCGAAGGTGTGGAACACGTCGAACAGTTCCCTGAGGCGATAAAGACGATCCTGAAAGAGACGTCGTTGGCCGGCGCGAGGATTTACATCGGCGGCTCGGGGTCCAACGACAAGGACATCAAGGAATACGCGATGTCGGATCTCATGATCGCGGCGATCGCCGCCTTCGTGCTGATCTTCTTGATCATGATGTTCATCACGCGAAGCCTGGTGGCGGCCTTGGTGATTCCCGGCACCGTGGCGTTTTCCTACGCCGGCGCGTTCGGCCTGTCCATACTTGTCTGGCAGCACCTGATCGGACTGCACCTGCACTGGCTCGTCCTACCGCTGACGTTCATCATCCTGGTGGCGGTCGGGTCGGACTATAACCTGCTGCTGATCAACAGGGTCAAAGAGGAACTGCACGGCGGAATCCACACCGGTCTCATCCGCGCGCTCGGCAGCACGGGCGGTGTGGTGACATCCGCGGGCCTGGTCTTCGCCTTCACCATGCTGGCGATGCTCACCAGCGACCTCAGGACGATCGGCCAGGTGGGTTCGACCGTGTGCATCGGACTGCTGCTCGACACGCTGATCGTGCGTTCGTTCGTCGTACCGTGCATCCTGCGAATCCTTGGGCCGTGGTTCTGGTGGCCGACCCTGGTCCGCGCCCGTCCGGCGGTCGCGCGCTAGCCGGCGCCCTTGCCGTTGTCGACGCGATAGACGGCGCCATGCACCGCGGCGGCGGCATCGCTGGCCAGGAAGGCGATCACGTTCGCTACATCGAGGGGCTGCATCATGCCGCGTGGGGAGGCGGTGCGCATGATCAGGTCGTAGTTAGGGTTGTCCGGCGCACTGAAATGTTCGATCTGCGGCGTGAGCATCCCACCCGGGCATATTGCGTTGACGCGCAAGCGATCCGCGGTGTACTCCACCGCCAGAGCGCGGGTCAGTCCGATCAGGCCGTGCTTGGCGGCGCAGTAGCCCGCTGAGTACGCCTGGCCCTCGACGCCGGCGATGGAGCCCACGTTGACGATGTTGCCGCCCCGCTCCAGCAGGTGCGGCAACGCGGCCCGGCACAGGTAGAAGGGACCGTTCAGATTCACCGCAAGATCGTGCCCCCAGTCCTCATCGGTCATCGACTCCGTCCGACGCATCTGGTGGTGACCGGCGACGTTGACCAGGACGTCGAGTCCGCCCAGCTCGCGTACGCACTGCTCGACCGCGTCGCGGCAGGCCTGCGCAGAGGAAACGTCGACCGGTGCGTAAGAACCATGTTGGATGTCGGCGAATACCTCGGCCAAGCGTGCGGTATCCCGGCCGATGCCGTAAACCGTTGCGCCCTCGCGGGAGAACAGCCGGGCCGTCTCGGCGCCGAGGCCCGACGACGCTCCGGTCACCAGGGCGACCTTGCCCTCTAGCGTTGACATATCAGTCCGTGTCGCTCAATACCGCATCCGCGCAACGCCACCCCGCAGCAGCCCGAGGGGAGTAACGAATCTTGGCCCCCACACGGTCATCGCACGGCGTGCGGTCAACAACACGAGCAGACTGAGCGCGAGCCGCCCCAGGGCCACCCGGCTCGTTCGCCTTCTCCATGTTGGCGGCCTCGCCCCCGCGCGTCGGCCGAAGCAATAGCCGACACACATCGCCATCGTCAACGCGGCGACCGCCGCGAGCACCGTCATGATGATGAGCGTTGTGCGTCACCGTCGCGGCGCGATCACGCGCGGGATACGCCTTGGCCAAAATTAATGAGGCCAGGGCCGGGTCCGCCGCTAATCGGTCTCGCTGACGACATAAACGGCGACATAGCCGATGGGGATGCCGGTCCAGGTCGCAATGCATTCGCGGGCCGCCAGTTCCACCGCACCGCGGCGGACGGTCCGCGTGATCCTGCTGATCTCGGGAATCCGGATGATCCACCCGTCAGCGTCACGAGTGATCTCGATATCGAAGCACTGGCCGACCATGGGGCACTTCACACGGGGAGCGGCCCGATGTGCACGGGCGCTGCGCAGTGATTGTCGGCGCAGCAGGGTGGGCTGAATGGGCATGGCTGCTTTCGGAGAGTCGCAATCAGAACCGCGGGCAAGAGTAATGCGCATTCAGACGAAAACCTAATCGGCCAGTCAGACTGGCACGCAACTGATGCGCACTCTCCACCAAGTCGTCGCCGGGACTTAATGTTTGTGTTTATGCGACTGGTCCGGGCGCCTGAACGCATGGCGAGTGTCGTGTCCGCGTTGATCATCGGCAGTCTTGCCGCCCCGTCGGCGCACGCGGATGGCGGCTATGGGCCCGGCTCCTACGCGGTGCCCGCCCAACTCCCCCATGGCACCTACGTCGCCCATGCCGAACCCGGCGACTACCGAGCGGCCTGTGTCTTCACGACATGGACCAGCGATGGAAGACTGATCAACTCCGACAGCGGGATTCAAACTACCCCGGTCACAGCGAACCTCTCGGCGCCCGCGGTGGCGAAGTTCATTACTCACGGCTGCACACCGTGGACGAAGGTCGGATGAGATCCGCGCCGGCGTTTGCGCGAGGCGGCCGAGCGCCCGGGTCGGGCACGCATGTGATCCCTGGCGCGACCCATGATGTCGCCGAGCGCGCGCACGTCCTCGCCGGAAAGCGCATCGAATAGCAGGTCGCGAACGACGTCGATGTGGCCCGGCAGGACTTTGGCGAGCCGCGCGTGGCCGGCCTCCGTGATGCGGACGACCGTGGCGCGCTGATCAGCGTCGCTGGCTTCGCGAGCGATGAGGCCCGCTTCCTCCAGCAGGCCCGCCTGATGGGTCAGGCCGCTGCGGCTGTAGACCACGCCGTCGGCCAGCTCGGTCATGGTCAACCGGCGCTCGGCATCGGCGAGTTTCGCCAAGATCTCGAACTGCACATAGCTGAGATCGCCCTCCGAACGTAACTGTCGCTGCACGGCGTACTGCAGCAGGCTGACACCCTCCATCAGGGCGAAGTACGTGCGCATCTGCTGAGGCTTGAGCGACTCCGTCATGCCGCGATCATAATGCTTCGAATTTGAAGCAATGTGGCGATCGTCACCCGGGATGTCGGAATCACTTCGACTTCGAAGCAAGTTGTGCGGGGTGGTAACTGCTTCGAAATCGAAGCACCTAGCGGAAACGGAGGAGATTATGAAGGCTGTGCAGTATCACCGTTACGGCGGCGGCGACGTTCTGCGGTATGAGGAGGTTCAGCGGCCGGCGCCCGGCCCGGGCCAGGTCCTGGTGAAGGTGGCCGCCACCTCGTTCAACCCGGTCGATGCCGGCATCCGCGGCGGCTACCTGTCCGAGGTGTACGCCATCTCCTTTCCCCACACCCCGGGCGTCGACGTTGCGGGAACCATCGCCGGACTCGGCGAGGGGGTGACCGGCTGGAAGGTTGGCGACGCCGTCGTCGGGATGCTTCCACTGGATGCCCCCGGCGCCGCCGCCGAGTACGCGCTCGCACCGGCCGAGGTGCTGACCGCCGCGCCGAAGACGGTGCCGCTGGCCGATGCCTCCGCGTTGCCCACCGTCGGTTTGACGGCTTGGCAGGCGTTGCTCGAGGTCGCCGGGTTGAGGGCGGGTCAGTCCCTCCTGATCAACGGGGCGGGTGGAGCGGTCGGCGGTTACGCGGTTCAACTGGCCAAGCAGGCTGGAGCCGTCGTCACCGCGACCGCGTCGGCCCGCAGTGAGAACCGCCTGCGGCGCCACGGGGCCGACCGGATCATCGACTACATCGACTACGCGCCCGCGCCGCTCGCCGTCGCCGGGGCGCCCTTCGACGTGGTGCTGAATCTGGTCGGTACCTCACCGGAGCAGACCGCGGCCCTCGTCGGCCTGGTCGCCGACGGTGGGTTTTATCTCGGCACCATGACATCGGGAGAACAGGACCCCGCACGGCGGGTGCGGGCGCAGCGCGTTTTCGTCCGCAGCGACGCTGCGCAGCTGGCCGAACTCGTCAGCCGGGTGGACGCCGGGCAATTGGTGATCGACGTCGCCGACCGCCGTCCGCTGACCGAAGTCGCCGCCGTGCACGATGACTCCGATGGCAATCGACTGCCGGGAAAGACCATCCTCGTTCCTGCGAGCGAGTGACGCTCGGCCACAACCGGATACGTGAGACGAGCTGTCCCGCCGGCAACCCGCCGGCGGGACAGCTTTCGGCACGGAACGGGAGCTCGGATGACCTCGTCGTTTAGGGCCATCGGGTAGCCGGGCCGCCCCAGTGTGGCTGGCACACCCAGTTGACGATCTTTCCGCTGGGCAACGCGTTCAAGGCGTCAGCCTCCGCCGCTTGACGGGATAGGCCCGATCCCCCAAGGTATCTCAGACCGTCGTAGGCGACCGCGCCACATACGATAAAACCGACGATCACTTGACAATTCTCGTCACCACACTGCTCCAATGCGACTTGGTTGGCTAACGCCTGAGACGTGTAGCCGGAAGATCTACCCCACGCGCCGCTTGGGGCATAGGCAATCGCGCCATAGTGCATCGTATGAGGGACGGGCGCCTGGGGTTCCATACCCATCGCGGACAGCACAGCATCGTCGATATTGGCGCCTACCTGCGGAACCAGCGGAAGCGCCACGATCATCAGCCCCGCTGTAATCCCTACGCTCCCGCCCGCAAGGGCAATTCGGTGCCAGCGCTTCGTAATCATTTCCGAACCCCTTTCTGAGGTCTGTGAGGCAGTGGTCAGAAAAATCAGATAGGTTGAGCACCAACAGTTTTCGATCTACAGGTGCGCCGCGCTACGGGTGGGGCGTCGGCCGCGGTGTCGGGGTAGCCCCTTGTCCGGGAGCCATCGATCCTCCCGGGCCCATCATTCCGGGCCCCATGCCTCCACCGGATCCCATCATCGGGCAGGTAGCGTCACGGCCTCCGTTGGATACCCCGTGCCCGCCATAGGTTCCGTCCGACGCCCGGCCGAGAAAGAACCCGGAGAAAAAGATCACGGCCACGATGAAGACGACGCCGGCGGCGATGCCCACCAGGGCCCAAAGATGATCCACCCAACTAGACCGATTAGATCGATCAGAGTGCAGGTGCTGCGCTGGCCCGGTGGGCGGTTCGGTGGATTTTTGCGCTTCGGTCATTCTCGAATGGTGCGACCGTATACCCTTCGGGGGTAGGGTCTAAAGTCCCCTAGCCACGCCGCTGCCGGACCACCTCATTACGCCGCTCCCGTTGGATGCCCCCCGCGCTGCCGCCGGCTACGTCCTCGCACCGCCGCAGTACTGACCACCGCGGCCGAAGCCGGCCGCATTCCCTAATCCGGTCGACTGGGTGGAAATTCGGCTCGCTTCTCGATGGCTTCGCGGTAGGCGTATACCCGGCCCGGGATCGTCCCGAGCACCGCGATGGTGCGACCGCCCCGGCCGTAGGCGGCAACGAACTTCCAGCCCTCCGGATCGCCTTCGACGATCTCGATAGCGTCGTAATCGGTTGGCACACCAAGCATTTGCAGCTTGACGTCGTACTGGTCGGACCAAAAGTATGGCACCTCGTCATAGGTCTCGGCGCCCGCCGGCCCCGCCAGCAGAGTCCGGGCCGCAGCCGCACCTTGACGGCCCGCGTCGTCCCAGTGCTCGGTCCGCAGGTGCCGTTCGTACAGCGGGTGCCACCACCGCGCGACATCGCCGGCGGCGACAACGGCGTCCCCGCCCTCGGCCGCGCCCGTGGCGTCGCAGATCACGCCGTCGTCGACACGCAATCCGGAACCGTCCAGCCAGTCGGTGGCGGGAGTCACCCCGAGGCCGACGACGACGAGATCGGCCGGAATTCGCGAGCCATCGGTGAGCCGAACACCCCGCACCCGGCCGTCACCCTCGAATTCCTCGACACCAACTCCGACCCGCAACTCCACGCCGTGTTGACGGTGCAGCTCGGCCCAGCGCGGTGCCAGCTCCTTTCCCAGCGCGGCCAGCAGCGGGCCGCTGGCCTTTTCGATCAGCACCACGTCCAGGCCTATCGACCGGCAGCTCGCAGCGACCTCGGCGCCGATGAACCCGCCGCCGACAACCACGACCCGCGGGCGCGAACCGAGCCGGTCCCGGATGGCCAGGCAGTCGTCAACCGTGCGCAGCATCAGCACCCCGTCGGGAACCGGGCCGCCCGGCCATTCCCGGGGCGCCGCACCGCTGGCGACCACCAGCCCGTCGAACGGCAGCGAAAGGTCCTGCCCGTCGTCACGCACGTGGACGGAGCGCGAGGACATGTCCAATCCGACGGCAGACGCGTCGCGCAATACGCGCGCATCCATATCGAATTGCGGCGCGAGGTCGACACCGGCCCGGTGCACCTTGCCGGTGAGGAACTTCTTCGACAGCGGCGGGCGATGGTACGGGGCATGCCGCTCGGCACCCACGATGGTCAGCGCGCCGTCATAGCCCTCATGCCGCAGCGTCTCCGCCGCCCGCGTGCCCGCCACGCCCGCACCGACAACCACGACGTTCTCCAGCATCGCTCAGTCCTTCACCGTGATGGCCTGTGTGGGACAAGACACCTCGGCGCCGATCAGCTGCTGGCGCAACTCCTCCGGCGCCTCCTCCTGCAGCACGTGGAGACCGTCCTCGCGCACGTCGAACACGTCGTGGCAGATGCTCATGCACACGCCGTTGCCATCGCAGGTGTCTAGATCTACCGAAACCTTCATCGCACCTTCGCCTTTCGTGCCCCATTGCCGGAAGTCTCGCGAGTTTGATCCGGTGACTTCCCTTTGGATCGCGCCCGCTCCTGGGCGGCCTTCGCCACCGGCGAGTACGCCAGGTAGTCGATCGCCATCTGGGTGTCCGCCTCGTCGTTGGGATGATGGCTGGGCCTCATGTACCGGACGGGTGTCGTGACCATCAGCTTCCATGGGCCCGGCAACCGGTACTCGCGGGCGGCCCAGAGCCAGTCCCGCCAGCGCCACTTGCGGTCGATGGTCGGGTCTTGGGCCATCAGGTAACGAGCCCCCGCGACCCACCAACCGATGAACAGCGGCGAGACGAACAACATCGAGAACGCCCTGATCAAGTAATTCCCGGAGACGTGCTGGTAGACGTCGTACACCAGCGAGCGGTGTTCGACCTCTTCGGCGCCGTGCCAACGCAGCAGGTCAAGCATCATGGGGTCGGCCTTCGCGTAGTCCAGACCCCGGTTCGTCAGCACCCACTGGCCAAGCATCGCGGTGTAATGCTCCAATGCGGCCACATCGGCCAGCCGTCGATACAGCCACCACCGCTTCATCGGCGGCGGGAACCACTTGGGCGCGTCGCCCAGCGTCATCGACAACAGCCTCCCAAGCCGATCGGTATACGGCTTGGTCTCGATGCCCTGCTCGGCGAGGTGGTCGAGCACCACTTGGTGCGCCCACGCATGCCAGGACTCCTGCTGGATGAACGGCTTGATCGCGGCCTCCAGCTCCGGGTCGTCGACCAGCGACGACGCCTCGAGGACGGCCTTGATGAAGTGACGCTCACCCTCGGGCANCAGCAGGTGCAGGACATTGATCATGTGCGTCGAGAATGGGTCGTCGGGCACCCAGTGCAGCGGCGTCTCGGACCAATCGAACCGGACCATCCGTCGATACATCGGGTGTCCGTCGTGGTGAAGTTGAACCTCGGGCATCAAAAGCTCCCTCCCGCCGACAGGCCATGCGGGCATCGATTCTCTGCGAACAACCGTTCACTCGGCCGCGTACCCACCCAGAGCGCCGGTTATGCGTACCCGTGGTACGAGGTTCCTGAGAGTTGCTGCCGCTCGTCGCCGGCGCTTCAGCCATGGACTCGACACGATGAAGCGCAGGAACCGATTTGATATCGACTGCTACGCGCCACTTATGTTGACAAAAGTCACAAATTTAACATCACGCGATGCAGAAATTGTCGGCGAATGTGCGGCGACCGCGCCCCATTCCCCGGCGCGACTTATTGCGCTACGCCACTGCTGTGTCTGCACTGCCGGCGTGGTATGCGGCATCGGCAAGTGCCGCCGTCGCTACGGCGGATGCCGTCCCTACGATGCCTGCCACCACTCCCAAACTGATCGACTTCGCCATGCGCCAAATTCCAGCGGAGCACATCCGAGCGGCCGGCTACGCCGGGGTCATCAACTACGTGTCGCTCTCGCGTCCGGGCTCGTCGATGGGCGCCAAGCCGATCACGCGGCCTTACGCCGAGCAGCTGTCCGCTGCCGGACTGATAATCGTCAGCAACTACCAATACGGCAAGCCGGGCGGGACGGCACCATCGGACTTCAGGCGCGGGTTCGAGGGCGGCGTCGCCGATGCGCGCACCGCCTGGAAGTTGCATACCGCGGCGGGTGGCGGTCAGAGCGCCCCGATCTTCTTCAGCGTCGACGAAGACATCAACCACGACACCTGGAACAACCTGGCGCTCAAGTGGTTTCGCGGAATCAACTCGGTACTGGGAGTGCAGCGCACCGGCGTCTACGGCGGTATCGACGTGTGCCAGTGGGCCGCCGCCGACGGCGTCATCGGCAATTCGCGCACCCCCGGCCACCGGTGGGCCTGGCAAACCAAGGCGTGGTCCGGCGGCAAGGTCGACCCTGCCGCCGTTCTCTACCAACGCGTGGTCAGTACCGCGTCGAATCCGGGCCCAGTAGTCGGGGGGCTGGAAGTCGACGTCAACGACGTCCTCGCCGGCGATTGCGGCCAGTGGAACCTACATCGGTGAGCCCGGTGTCATCGGAATATCGAGTGGAGCTAAGGGGACTCGAACCCCTGACCCCCACACTGCCAGTGTGGTGCGCTACCAGCTGCGCCATAGCCCCAAGTCGTGCCCATCGAAGCTACACCACTGGCAACCGTCGTTCAAAGTTGCTGCTCAGGCAGCTTCGACGTCCGCCTCGGTCTCCACCAGGCCGGACGCGCGTTCCGGTCCCAACCGCGTCTCCGGCGCCATGACCCAACCGGCGGCGGCGACCAGCAAGACAACCCCGCTGATGCCGAAGCCCCAGCCGAAGCTCAATTTTTCGGCCGCCCAACCGACCGTCACGGAGCCGACGATGGCGCCCAGATCGGAGAACATCTGCACCGCCGCCACCGGCATTCCCGCGCGCGCCTCGCTGCCGAGAATGTCCGCCACCGCGGCCTGCATCGGTGACATGAAAATGCCTGTGGTCGCACCCGATACCGCCGCCGCGACCATGAACGCGGGCAACGACGACACGACTCCCAACGCCGCGGTCGCGACGCCCGACGTTGCCAGGCCGATGATCAACAACGTGCGTCGACCCATCCGGTCGGACAGGTAGCCGCTGGGGATGACGGCCAGGGCGTTCCCGCCCGCGAACGCCGCAAGCGCCACCCCGATGACGCCGACGCTTTCGCCCATGACGTCGGAGAGGAACAGCGGCACCAGCGCGACACGCAGACCGAACGCCGCCCAGCCGGTCGCGAAATTCGACAGCAACGCCGACCAATACGCGCGGGAGCGCAGCGCCTGCCGCATCGTCACCGTTGACCGGGTCGGCGGCGGGGGTGCCGCCAGCTCCGAATGCCGCAGGCCGTAGAACAGCACCGCGGCCAACCCGAGCATTGCGACGCCGTACACGATGAATGGAGCGGTCAGCCCCCAGCCCGCGGTCAGGCCACCGATCGCCGGCCCACCGACCGCACCCACCATGAACGACGTGGTGAACAACCCCGCGATCCGCCCCCGGGCATCGGGCGGGCTGATGTGGATCATCAGTCCCAACGCCGAGACGTAGAACATCGTCGAGCCGACACCGCTGATGGCGCGGAACATCAGCAATTGCCAATACGTCTGCGAATACGCACAGGCGATGGTGGACAACGCGACGATCAGCAAACCACCGATGTAAATCCGCCGCTCGCCCAACCGCTGCACCAGCACGCCGCTGACCGGGGCGAAACACAGGCGGCTCAACGAAAAGACGGTGACCAAGAAAGTCACCGCCTTGATGCTGACCCCGAAGGTATGGGCGAATGCGGGCATCGCCGGCGAAATGACACCGTACCCAAGCGCGACCATGACATTCGCCCAGCTCAGGATCCAGACTTCGCGCGGCAGCCGCGGAGAACGGGAACCACGTTCTCCCGAACGGGTAAGCCTGAGGGAAAACGTCACCCAATGACTTTATTAACCACCTCGCGCGCGGCTTCCTGCACCTCCGCCAAATGCTCGGGGCCATTGAAGGATTCCGCGTAGATTTTGTACACGTCCTCGGTGCCCGACGGCCGCGCGGCAAACCATGCGTTGGCGGTCGTCACCTTCAATCCGCCGAGGGCCGCCCCGTTGCCGGACGCGGCGGTGAGCTTCGCGGTGATCGGCTCGCCGGCTACCTCGGTGGCGGTCACCTGATCGGGAGAGAGCTTGGCGAGCCGGGCTTTCTGGTCGCGATCGGCGGGCGCGTCGACCCGGGCGTAGAACGGCGTGCCGTATTCGGCGGTCAGCTCCTGGTAGCGCTGCGAGGGGGTCGATCCGGTGACGGCCAGGATCTCGGAGGCCAGCAGCGCCAAGATGATGCCGTCCTTGTCGGTGGTCCACACCGAGCCGTTGCGCCGCAGGAACGACGCCCCCGCCGATTCCTCGCCACCGAAGCCGATGGTGCCGCCCATCAGGCCGTCGACGAACCACTTGAACCCGACCGGCACCTCGACGAGCTTGCGGCCGATGCCGGCGACCACCCGGTCGATGATCGACGAACTGACCGCGGTCTTGCCGACGGCGATGCCCTCCGGCCACCACGGCCGGTGCGTGTACAGGTAATCGATGGCCACGGCCAGGTAGTGGTTGGGGTTGAGCAGCCCGCCGTCGGGCGTGACGATGCCGTGCCGGTCGGAGTCCGCGTCGTTGCCGGTCGCGATCTGGTAGCGGTCGCGGTTGGCGATCAGCCCAGCCATCGCATCGGGCGAGCTGCAGTCCATCCGGATCTTGCCGTCATGGTCGAGCGTCATGAACCGCCAGGTCGCGTCGACCAACGGGTTGACCACGGTCAGGTCCAGGCGGTGCCGCTGCGCGATCTCACCCCAGTAGTCGACGCTCGCCCCGCCGAGCGGGTCCGCCCCGATCCGCACACCGGCCGCGCGGATCACATCGATGTCGACCACGCCTGCCAGGTCGTCGACATAACTGCCGAGGTAGTCGTGGCGCTGGACGGTCCGCAGCGCCCGCGCCAGCGGCACCCGCTTCACCCCCGCGCCATCGCGCAGAATCTCGTTGGCGCGCTTGGCGATTGCGTTGGTCGCATCGGTGTCCGCCGGCCCGCCGTTGGGCGGGTTGTACTTGAATCCGCCGTCCGGCGGCGGGTTGTGCGACGGCGTCACCAAGATCCCGTCGGCCAGCGCTTCGGTGCGACCACGGTTGTAGCTGAGGATGGCGTGGCTGACCGCCGGTGTCGGGGTGTAGCGATCGCGGGAGTCGACGACGGCCTCTACATCGTTGGCCGCCAATACTTCCAGCGCCGACACCCACGCCGGCTCGGAAAGACCGTGGGTGTCACGGCCGATGAACAACGGCCCAGTGGTGCCGTGGGCGGCGCGGTATTCGATGATGGCTTGGGTGATGGCCAGGATGTGGGCCTCGTTGAACGCCCCGTTGAGCGCGGACCCGCGGTGGCCCGACGTCCCGAACACCACCTGCTGGGCGACGTCGTCGGCATCGGGCTGAATCGAGTAGTAGGCCGTCACCAGGTGAGGCAAATCGACAAGGTCTTCGGGCTGGGCCGGCTGACCGGCGCGGGGGTGGGCCATGGTTCTCAATTCTGCCCGTGGCGCACCTCGCTGACTTGTCAGGTACTTTTCTGACGTCCCGGATTCACCCACCCGTAAGTCCTGGCAAGGGGAAGGGATCGCGCGTGGCACACGACTATCGCGAGTTGGCCGCGGTTTTCGCCGGCGGGGCGCTGGGCTCCCTCGCCCGGGCCGGCTTGGGCACGCTCGCCGCGGGTGACCCGGCGAAGTGGCCGTGGCCGACGTTCACGGTCAACGTCGTCGGCGCCTTCCTGTTGGGGTACTTCACCACCCGACTGCTCGAGCGATTGCCGCTGTCGAGTTACCGGCGCCCCCTGCTCGGCACCGGATTGTGCGGCGGACTCACCACGTTCTCCACAATGCAGGTCGAAACGCTGAGGATGATCGAGCACGGCCATTGGACCCTGGCCGCGGGTTACACCCTCGCCAGCATCGTCTTGGGCTTGCTGGCGGTGCACTTGGCCACCAAATTGGTGCGCCGGGTACGGATCCGCGGATGACGGCGGGCGCGGTCACGACGGCTGCGGTGTGGGCTGGGGTCGCGCTGATCGGCGGCGTCGGGTCGGTGCTGCGCTTCGTGGTCGACCGCGCGGTGGCCCGCCGGGTCGCCGAATCCTTCCCGTTCGGCACGCTGGTCGTGAACATCAGCGGCGCCGCGCTGCTCGGATTTCTCGGCGGCCTGGTGTTGAGCAAAGAGGCGGCCCTGTTGGCCGGCACCGCCTTCGTCGGCGCCTACACCACGTTTTCCACCTGGATGCTGGAGACGCAGCGGCTCGGCGAGGAACGACAGGTGCGCGCGGCGGTCGCCAACATCGTCGTCAGCATCGTGCTGGGTGAGGCGGCGGCGCTGCTCGCGCAGTCGATTGCCGAGCGGCTCTGAGTCACCCCCGGGGCACGTCGCCGGGGGTGCGGGGCAGCGCATAGAGCGCCATCCGCCGGTTGGACATGTCGTGCTCGCCGAGGAAGGCGCAGCCGCCCCGCTCGCAGAACGTGCGCGCCAAGACGTTGCGGTGGTCGGGATCGAACATGATGCGCCGGCATCGCGGATCAAGCCCCAAGATGCTGCCCACCAAATACGGCAGCAGGTAACTGACGTGTCCCCGCTTGATGTAGTCCGGATCGGCCACCGCGACATGCAGACCCAGATCGTGCGCATCGTAATCGTACCGGGTCGCGATGGAATCCTTTGCCGCTCGGTACAATTCGATGTAAGCGCGGTCTGTTCCATCGAGCGTTGCGATGAATGGGCGGGAGAAGCCACTTTGGAGTTGCGCCCGCAGATAATTGCGCCAGCGTGTAACCGGCCACGCGGACTCCCACGCTTCCACCAGGTGCGGCCGGTTCATCCACTCGGCGATCATGTCGGCGTCGGCGTCCGGGTCGGCCAGACGCAAGCCGTACGGCTCGGGCAATGCGGGTATCGGCGGCGGCGGGACGGCGCGCACCTCGTCGGGAATGTCGGTCAACTCCCGCGGCAGTATGGGATCGGCCTCGCTCATGCCGGTGCCGCCATCGTCCACCGCTCCGCCAGCGCCGAGACCCATTCGACAGCCGCATCGGGCCGGTCCGGCGGCGCTGCGACGAGAACCAATTCGTCAACGCCCAACTCGTCGAGGGCGCCGATATCAGCAACACCCGGATCGCGCAGCGCCACTGACAGCCGCAGCTGCCCACGATCACGCCCCGCCTCGGCACACAACTGCTCCAACTTGGCGATGCGTTCCCGGACGGCCCCGACGCCGTCGATGTTGAACCCATACCAGCCGTCTCCCCACGTCGCCACCCGGCGCAGTGCCGAATCGCTATTGCCCCCAACCGCAATCGGGATCCGACGATCGTGCACCGGCTTGGGGTTGACACGAATGGCGTCGAAGCGAACGAAATCACCGTCGAACGAAGCAACGTCGTCACGCCATAACGTGCGCATTGCCGCAACGTATTCGGCGGTCCGCGCACCGCGATGGGCGAAAGGCACTGAAAGCGCGGCGAATTCCTCCTTCGACCACCCGACACCGACGCCCAATGTCAGCCGTCCACCGCTGAGCCGATCCAGGCTGGCGGCCTGCTTAACCACCACCACCGGATTGTGTTCGGGCAGCAGGAGCACGCCCGTCGCCAGCCCGATCCGAGACGAGGCGGCCGCGGCGAAGCTCAGCGCGATCATCGGATCAAGCCAATCCGCTTGTGCGGGAAAAGCGATGACGCCGTCATCCGAATAGGGATAGCGAGAGGCGGGCCGGTCGACCATGACGACGTGTTCGCCGACCCACAGCGTGGCGAACCCGCAGTCGTCCGCCGCTGACGCGACGGCATCGATCACCGCGCGGTCGGCACCGGCGCCGATTCCCAGGGCGTGCAATCCCAGCCGCATCGCCCGATCGTCTCACGCGATCAGTGGCTTTTCAGCAGCTCCGCGAGAACGGCCGCCTGGCTGATGTCCGTATCGCGGGTAGCGGTCACCAGGGTGACCGCACCGCGCCTGGTCAGCTTTCGCAGTTCCTCCAGCGCCGGGCTACCCCGCAGTTCCGCCTTGTGCCGCGAGGCGAATTCGTCGAATCGTTCGGGCCGGTGCTGATACCACTCGCGCAGGTCCTTCGATGGTGCGACGTCCTTGCACCAGGTACCCACCCGCGGGTCCTCCTTGCGCACTCCGCGCGGCCAGACGCGGTCGACCAGCACGCGCTGACCCTCGTCTGGGGTGACGTCTTCGTAGACTCGCGCCACCCGGATCCGACTCTTGGCGCTCATACTCGCCAGCGTAGCGACGAGGGGTTTGTCGGTGACCCGGTTTACAATCGAACGTATGTTCGAATACTTGGTGGAGCTTGACCCCGCGGCAGACGAATCGGCGCTGATAGAGCGCATCGCAGAGCTGGAGACGGTCAAGAGCGCGGCCGCCGCGGGCCAGGCCCGGGCGACTGCCGCCCTGGACGCGGCTCGTCGCACCTCCGAAGCGGCCGCGGGGGTCCCAGCCGCGCGGCGCGGACGCGGCGTGGCCGGCGAGGTCGCGCTGGCGCGACGCGATTCCCCCTCGCGGGGCGGCCGGCATCTCGGCTTCGCCAAGGCCCTCGTGCACGAGATGCCGCACACGCTGGCGGCGCTGGCATGCGGGGCGCTCTCGGAGTGGCGCGCGACGCTGATCGTGCGAGAGAGCGCCTGCCTGGACATCGAGGATCGCCGCGCGTTGGACGCCGAACTGTGCGCCGACCCGGCGAGCCTGGCCGGCATGGGCGACGCGCGAGTGGCCGCGGCCGCGAAAGCGGTCGCCTACCGGTTGGATCCACACGCCGCCGTCGAGCGGGCGGCCAAGGCCGAGCAGGAACGCACGGTCACAATTCGGCCGGCACCCGACACGATGACCTACCTCACCGCGTTACTCCCTGTGGCCCAGGGTGTTTCGGTGTACGCAGCGCTGCGGCGCGAAGCGGATACCCGCGGCGACGGGCGCTCACGCGGACAGGTGATGGCCGACACCTTGGTCGAGAGGGTCACCGGCCGCAGCGCCACGATCCCCACTCCGATCGCGGTCAACTTGGTGCTATCGGACGAGACGCTGCTCGGGGGCGACGATGCTCCGGCCGACATCTCCGGCTACGGTCCCATCCCAGCCGCGGTCGCCCGCTCGATGGTCAGCAGGGCTGTCACCGACCGACGCTCGCGCGCGACGCTGCGCAGGCTTTATGCGCATCCCCGGGCCGGGGCGCTGGTGGCGATGGAGTCGCGGGCACGCATCTTTCCTCGTGGGCTGGCCGAATTCATCGGGTTACGCGATCAGCGTTGCCGCACTCCGTATTGTGACGCGCCGGTCAGGCACCGCGACCACGCACAGCCGTGGGCCGACGGCGGCCCGACCACCGCGGACAACGGTCTGGGACTCTGCGAAAGCTGCAACTACACCAAGGAAGCCGCGGGCTGGCGGGTCAGCACCGTGATCGACGAAAACCACACCCATAGAGCACTATTCACGACGCCGGCCGGCAAGACCTACCGATCGACGGCCCCGCCGCGCGCCCCCGCGATCACGGTCAGCAAGGTGGAAATCCGTATCGGGGTATCACTCGCGCGACATGCGGCCTAGGTCCCTTGGTCGGTGAACCGCGAGACATCGATGACTTCACCGCGATTGATGCTGACCCAATCGCGCCCGCCGAGGTAGGGACGCAGACTTCGACCGATCAGCTCGACATCGGCCGCGGACTTGGGCCGCTGCAGCTCGTACACATGGGGCAACTCGGCCATGCCGGTGACGACATTCCACAGCGTCAAAGCCTTTGGCCCGGTTGGCGGATCCACCAGGACCGGACCAAACAGGCATTGTCCCAACAGGAACAGGGTCGGCACCCCGTAGCCGCCGGCATCGATCACCCGTTGGTGGTCCCGGTGTATCTCGTCGTGTGTGGTCGGATCGCTCAGCGCCGCATCGAAAACCGATGTCTCGACGCCGATGTCGCTCAGCAAGCGCCGGGCGACCGCGGGATCGTGCGGCTTGCCGCCGAGCGTGTGCAGTTCATGTCCGATGGCGGCGTACCAGCGATCCAGCAGCGACATGTCCGTTCGGCGCAGTAGTGCCCCGATGCGCATCAATGACCATCCATAGGACCACTCCCGCTCCCACGGGTGCTTCTGGCCCTCTGACCGGTTGACCTCCTCGAGGCTGAAGAATCGCCAGTCGACGGTAATGCCCAGTTGCTCGCGAACGTCGCGGATCCATAACGAGGTTTGGTAGGCGAATGGGCACATCGGGTCGAAATGGAAATCCACCACAATGCTCATCTCGGACCCGTTCCGCCGCTCAGTAGTGATAGGTGTCCGACGGCGCGGGGGAATGATCCCGTTCTTCGTCGTCGAAGTCCGACGATTCTATGTCGTAGGCGCGAGCCAGCTCGAGGATCTTGGTGGCCCTGGCAATCCGCGGCAGGTCGGAGCCGTTGCGGATCTCTCCCCCGTCGCGTTCGAATTCGGCGAAAAACTCCTTGGCCCAGGAAATTTCGTCCTGCGACGGCGACAGGCCCTCGTTCACCACGCCGCATTGGTCCGGGGTCAGGCAGATTTTGCCCGTCATCCCGAACTCCACGGAGACGGCGGTGGCTTCGATGAGTTTCAAAGCGTTGGAGCCGATCGTGGGTCCGTCGATCGCGCTGGGCAGGCTGGCCGCCTTGGCGGCGATGGTGAAGCGCGACCGGGCGTACGCCAGCGTGCCTGGGTCTTCCCCGAAACCGGTATCGCGGCGGAAATCACCGATGCCGAAGGCGAGCCGGAAGGTGCCCTTCGCCGCGGCTATTTCGGTGATGCGTTCCAGACCGCGCGCCGTTTCCACCAGCGCCACGATCGGC
Organism: Mycobacterium paraffinicum; assembly: GCF_025822865.1. Classification (NCBI taxonomy): domain Bacteria; kingdom Bacillati; phylum Actinomycetota; class Actinomycetes; order Mycobacteriales; family Mycobacteriaceae; genus Mycobacterium; species Mycobacterium paraffinicum. The sequence continues at coordinate 284,050 of NZ_JACKUR010000016.1, forward strand.
ACGTTCGGCAGCCGTTGCGCGGTCTCGGTGACGTGGTCGACCGATTCGACCATCGCCAGCATCACCCCGCCGACCGGTGTGCTGGCCAGCGCGGCGAGGTCGTCCGCCCACCACGGGGTGCCGAAGCCATTGATGCGGACCCAGTCGGTGTTACCGGCGCCCAGCCAACTCACCACGTTGTCGCGGGCGGTGTGCTTGTCTTTCGGCGCGACGGCGTCCTCGATGTCGAGTACGACGATGTCGGCCCGCGAGTGCACCGCGGACTGGAACCGGTCGGCGTGGGCACCGTTCACCAGCAGCCAACTCCGGGCCAGCACGGGATCGATGCGGTAGCCGATGACGTCGTCGGGCTCCGTCGCGCTGCTATTGACCTGGTCGTACATATTTAGCTGATCAGCCGTCTTTCGTATCGCCAACGTGGGGTTAGTGCCTTAACCGTAGCGATATCCCCAAAAGCGCGGTTGGGCATGCCCCGGGAAAGCCGAGACGCGCGAGACCCATAGCCCTGGCGGGCCCAATGGCCAAGGCCGCCCGGGCGGTGAGAATCCCCGCCCGGGCGGCCTTACCTATGATTTCGCCTGATCGGCTAGTTGATGCCGACGACCTCTTGCGCGATCGCGGCAACACGCGTCTGTGCGGCCGACACGACCCGCTGGCGGTTCTTGTTCGCCTCTTCGTAGGCGATGATCGCCCGTACGTCGCTCGGGTTGGTGAGATCCTTCACCTCGGCGACGGCCTCGCTGACGTTGAGCTCGTCGTAGTTGGCGATGGGCAGCTCGTCGGCGTCGAGCACCCCCACTGCGGCGCGTGCCGCGTGCAGGGCGTCGGCGGTCTGCCGGGCCCCCTCGTTGCGGGTGACCTTCTCGGCCGCCTCGAGAGCGGCGTTCCGCGACGCAGCGAGCGCACGGGTCGCCACGTCACCGGCGTACGCGCCCCGGCTTACCAGCTCGTTGAACGTCGGCCGGGCCGAGCGCAGCGCATCCGCGGCCCTGTCCACACCCCGGACCGACCACTCCACCGGCAGGTTCACCAGTTTCACCGCGGTCCCGGCCGCCGCCTGCAGCGGAGTCCGGCGCAACGCGGCGGGGCCGCCCAGAGCATCCTCGGCAAGCACGGTCGTCAGCCAGTCGACGGTCGCCGAATGCGCCGTGATCAGCCGCGTCGCCAGGCTCTCGATTTCGGGAAGCTCGGCCGCGACGGCCAGAGCTTTGAGGTAGCGGGCGCGGTCCAGCAACTGGTCCTCCAGCGCCAGGTCACCCAGAAGCGCCTCGTCGAACGGCTGGGCCTGTTCGGTCAGGGCCTTGACCGCCGCAGCGGCGCGGCCCAGGAAGGGGCCGAGAATGTCCGGGACGCCGCCGAGCTCACGAATCGCCTTCTCTATCGCCTCGGATCGCTCGCGCGCGTTCGACGCGTTCTGCGTCAGCTCGCGCTCGACCGCCTCGGTACGCGCTTGTGCGATGCGGGTTTCGGCGACCTGGATCTCCGTGTTGGTCAGCTGGTGGAGCGCACGCAACTGCGCCAGCACCGTCGTCTTGTCCGATGAAGTCATCGAAAAATTCGCCTCCTGCGTTGATTATTTGGATCGGCACGAAAGCGCCTCTGTTGCGGCTACCCATTCGGGCGCCGGCAGATAACATCGGCCTCCGCCATGTGATCCAGATCGCTTTCGCGGCGAGCTCATCCCGGCGGAGCAAACAAGTCGATGTCCCTAAAGAGTTTCACGCCCGCCCTGCGGGGTAGCCATGCCTTGCCACGCCGCCGCTTCGGTGCAGCGTCGCTTTCCGCGAGGACTAGAGCACCCTGGTCCTTCAACTGTGCCTCGGCACCCTTCAGGGCTACGACCGAGGCAAACCACTAGGAGTACACATGCGTAGGACTATTGCGATCGTTTCGGCCACCGGGGCGCTGTTGTTCGGTGGGGCAGGCGTCGCCAATGCCGCCGGGCCAACCACCCCCGCGCCGACGTCCACCACAACGACGTTGGCGGACAACGACAACAACAACGGCCAACACAACGACAAGACGGGGCTGTGGGGCCTGCTCGGCCTCCTCGGCCTGGGCGGACTCGCCGGACTGAAGCGCCGCAAGGACGCGGTCACCGGCACCGGCGTCGGACCGGCCGCCACCGGCGACCGTCGCGTTTAGTTCATTGGCTCGGCTTCAGATCCCCGTCAGGCGCAGCGCCTGGCGGGGATCTGGCTCGGCGCCCGAACAGAAAAAGGCTTGTGCTTCAAACGATTCCCTGGGCCACCCGCGCCCGCGTGGCCTCGTTTAGGGGCTTGTACAGCGGGTATGCCTCGTCAAGCCGCACACAGCCCATAGTGCGAGTCCCAATTCCCCGAGAGAACAGTGAGGTATGGCGATGGCCGACATGATTGTCCAATCGCCCGACGAAGTCGTCGCATTTTTGAAAGCGCAGCACAACCTCATCGAGGACATGTTCGACGAGGTGCTGCACGCGTCAGATCCGCAGGCGCGCGAGAAGCCGTTCTCGACGCTGCGTCAGCTGTTGGCCGTCCACGAGACAGCCGAGGAAATGGTGGTACACCCGCGCGTGCGCCGCGAGGCCGACGCCGGTGACGCGATCGTCGACGCCCGGCTCAAGGAAGAACACGACGCCAAGGAACTGCTGTCGCGCATCGAGAAGCTCGACGTCACCTCGAGGGAGTTCATCGACGAGGTCACCAAGCTTCGGGAAGCCGTGCTCGACCACGCCAAGCAGGAGGAGAGCGAAGAGTTCCCCGTGCTGCAACGCGAGGTCGACGACGCCGACCTCAAGCGGATGGGTGCGGCAGTGCGGGCGGCCCAGGCCATCGCGCCCACCCACCCGCATCCCGGCGTGGAATCGGCCAAGCTGAACTTCGCTCTGGGACCGTTCGCGTCGATGCTCGATCGCGCCCGCGACCTCATCGGGCAGGCCCTGGGCTCGTAGGACTACTTCCGTAGGCTCGTTGAGGTGAGTGTCGCCCGGGATCTGACCGTTGCTCTACAAGACCGGTTCTTCCGCGAACTGCCGGAAATGGCTATCCGCTGGAAAGCTGAGGCGCCCGCCGATTTGCGGCTGCTTGCCCTCAACGAGCGGCTTGCCGCCGAACTCAGCCTGGACTCCGGCTGGCTGCGCAGTTCCGATGGGATGCGATTCCTGGTGGGCGACTTGGTCCCCAGCACCGCCGTTCCGGTGGCCCAGGCCTATGCAGGGCATCAGTTCGGCGGCTTCGTCCCCCGGCTTGGGGACGGACGCGCACTGCTGCTCGGGGAGCTCGTCGGCGACGACGGGCACCTGCGCGACGTCCACCTGAAAGGCTCGGGGCCGACGCCGTTCGCCCGCGGCGGGGACGGCCTGGCGGCCGTCGGGCCCATGCTGCGCGAGTACATCGTCAGCGAAGCGATGCATGCGCTCGGGGTGCCGACGACGCGATCGCTGGCCGTGGTGGGTACCGGCCGCCCGGTGCTGCGTGAGGCGGAGCTGCCCGGGGCCGTGCTGGCCCGCGTGGCCAGCAGCCACCTACGGGTGGGCAGCTTCCAGTTCGCCGCGTCCACCGGCGACGCGGGCCTGCTGCGCCGCCTCGCCGACCATGCGATCGCCCGCCACCACCCCGAGGCCGCGGACGCCGAACGCCCCTACCTCGCGTTGTTCGAAGGGGTGGTCGCCGTGCAGGCATCGCTCATCGCGCACTGGATGCTGATCGGATTCGTCCACGGGGTGATGAACACCGACAACATGACGATCTCCGGCGAGACGATCGACTACGGACCGTGCGCCTTCATGGAGGCCTACGACCCCGACACTGTCTTCAGCTCGATCGACTTCTGGGGCCGCTACGCGTACGGCAACCAACCCCTCGTCGCCGGCTGGAACCTCGCCCGTTTCGCCGAGACGCTGCTTCCGCTGCTGTCCGACGATCCCGACGAGGGGGTCGCGCTCGCGGAGAATTCGTTCGGGGTCTTCCAGCGCGAGTACGACGCCGTGTGGTCGTCCGGGATGCGCGCCAAATTGGGATTGCCTGCGGACGTCGATGCCCAAGAGCTGAAGGCACTTTGCGACGAGCTGCTCGCCTTGCTCAAGGACAGCCACGTCGACTACACCTCGTTTTTCCGCCACCTCGGCCGCGCGGCGCGAGGCGATGCCGAACCCGCGCGCGGCTTGTTCATCGACCTCGCCGGGTTCGACGCGTGGCTGTCGCGGTGGCAAACCCTGCGGCCCGACGCCGACGCCATGGATCGGGCCAACCCGATCTACATTCCGCGCAACCATCTGGTCGAGGAAGCTCTGGCGGCCGCCACGGCGGGCGATCTCCAGCCGCTCGACCAGCTGCTCGCCGCGGTCACCGCGCCCTACGACGAGCGAGCGGGCCTGGAACGTTACGCCAATCCGGCCCCCGAGGACTTCGGTAAGTACCAAACATTCTGCGGCACTTAGCTTTACGCGAGCTTAGCGAATTCAGCCTGCAGCTCGTCGAGACGGCGAAGGGTTTCGTCGCGAGGCTCGGTGGGCAGTTCCACCAGCAGGTGCTGCAACCCGAGAGCGCGGTAGCCCTCCAGATCTTCTGCCGTCGGCGCGCCGCCGTGAAAGCTGATCACCGGCACGTCGTGACCGGCCAGGTCGCGCAGTTGCTCCAATTGCGGCGCCAGGGCCCGCGCCGACGGTGTCATCGACAGCCAGTCGGCGCGCAGCCTGGCGATGCGTTTGAAGCCGGCCGGTCCGCCGCCGAAGTACAGCGGCGGGTAGGGCTTCTGCATCGGCTTGGGCCAACTGTAGATGGGGCCGAAGTTTACGAATTCGCCGTGAAATTCCGCTGTTTCGTGTGTCCAGATCTCGACCATCGCGTCCAGTCGTTCGTCTACCACTCGTCCGCGGACCCCGGGATCGACACCGTGGTTGGCGATCTCTTCGCGCAGCCAGCCCACACCGACACCGAACCGGAATCGTCCTCGCGACACCAGATCCAGCGACGCCACTTCTTTGGCCGTGTGAATCGGATCGCGCTGGGGCACCAGCGCGATACCGGTGCCCAGGACCAGCCGTTCGGTGACGGCGGCCGCGGCGGTCAACGCCACAAACGGATCAAGGGTGCGGTAGTACTTCGGCGGGATCGGACCGCCCGCCGGGTAGGGGGTTACGTCGCCCGCCGGGATGTGGGTGTGCTCTGCGAGGAACAGCGACTCGAATCCACGCTGCTCGAGCGCCTGCCCCAGCTCCATCGGGCCAATGCCCTCATCGGTTACGAATGTCAGTACACCTACGCCCATGGTCTCAGTCAACCGCATCGGGCTCGTTCCGGCGACCGCGTGACTGCGATCGGGCCGCGCCCCAGAGCCCCACACCGATGCCGATGACGGCGCCGCCCAAGCCGATGATCCGTTGCGAGGGCTTCAGCTCGTCATGGACGCTGATGCCGCCGAGCAGGTCGGCCGCGTCGGCACCGCCGGATGCCAGGAACCAGCCGCGGGTGTTCTTGCCGCGCAACGCCGCCGTCGCGAGCATGCCACCGATCAGCGCGTCGCGATATCCCATGGACCGCAACAACAGTCGGGCCGTTGGCGGCGGCTCCCCGGGATCTCCCCAGAACCGGTTCGCGGTCAAGGGGTCGACGAGGAACCACACGCCGGAGGTGAGTCGGATGCTGCCCGCGAGAAGTGCCGCTCGGTCGATTGACATGCTCGGCAGCCTAGGAGCAAACCGCGCTCCCGCGCACGGCTTCGCCCCAAGAGCCCGTCACGGGGCGGGGCACGCGTGGGCGATTTGTATGGAGGCCGGCCACAATGCCGCGGTCAAACCGAAGGCCACGGCGTCGGCTCCGGTCGGGAACACGGCCTCCACCCGAGTCTGGATCAATCGAGCCTCTTCGCCGTGAAAAAGCGTCCACACGAACCCGATACACAAGTACGGGATCGCCAGCCACAACGCCAGTTCGATCAGTGCGCCGACCCTGACTTGGTAGCGCATCGCGCGCCGAACTACGTCCATCACCGCACACTCCTAGGTTCCCACCGGGTCAGTCCAGCGCGGGATCGGTCAGCCCGCACAGCTTGCACAGGGTGGCGAGGCCGTCGGGCGTGCCGGGCCAGTGCTTGGCAAGCACGCCGGGTCCCGCTGTGCGGCTGATCCAGCGCAGCACCAGACCAACGATGATCACGTCGTCGGCGAATCCGATGACCGGGATGGCGTCGGGTATCAGGTCGATGGGCGACACGACAAAGGCGATCAGTGCCACCAATGCAATCCGGATCCGCCACGGCAGGTCGGTATCGGCGGCGAGGCGCTTCAGCAGCCGGAGCACGTCGGGCAGGAGGCGCACCAGGTCCTGCATTTTGGCCTCGGGTCGCATCAGCCAGAAGGTGACAGCGAGGATCAGCCAGATCACCGCGAACGCAACCAGGATGCCGACCGCGATCATCCACCAGTCAGGCCACACCGTGTTCATCTTGGTCGATCGGGCTCGGGCATGCCAGCGCCGGCGGGTTCCTTTAAGCAGCCCCTGGCGGCGGAAATGGAATCCAGGGAATCGTCCAGATAGCGGACGGAGGTGGCGGTGGCTCGGTCGTCGGTTCCCCGATGTGCTGGGGGCAGTACGCGTTCACCGCGCTGATCGTGAAGTGGGTCGCGTCCGCCACCGTGAAGCCATTCTCCGACGACACGCTCTGGATGACCGCGGCTTCGGAGTGACCCTGGTCCATCAGCTCGCAGGCCTTCCTGCCGACCTGAACGGCAACGGCGCCGTTCTTGTAGGGAACGCCGGCCTGATCAAGCGCCGTCAAGAAGTTCGCATCGGGGTTGCCGGCCGGTTCGGCCTGCGCGGGCGTGGCCGCGCCGATCGCGACGGCGAAGCTCGCAAGCACGAGGGGCATCCGCACCGCTTGATCCTCGTACAGCTGGCGCGAATTGTCCTGTCGGCCCGCGCGAACTCGGCTTAGTGTGGTTGGCGGGATGAAGGACGAGTGCCAATGAACATCGACGACGAAACCGTCACGACGCTGGAAGACCTCAGGGGCGATCTGGCGCAGCGGTACAAGCGGACGGCGAGCGGTGGAAGCTCCGTCGACAGCGCGATCGTCGACGCCGACATGGCGGCCCTCGACCGCGACGGCTACGTCATTTGGAAAGACCTGCTCACACCGGAGCAGTGCCAGCAGATCCGCGAGGTCGTGCGCCCGTGGCTGGGGCACACCGGGCGCAACTCCTTCGAGGGGCGGCGCACCCAGCGCATCTACAGCCTGCTGAGCCGGACGCGGGTGTGCGACGGGATCGTCGCCCATCCGCGGGTACTGGCGGTGCTCGATCGGCTGCTGATGCCCAACTACCTGCTTTCGGCATTGCAGGCCATCAACATTCAGCCCGGGGAGGCCGCCCAGCTGGCTCACCACGACGACGGGTTCTACCCGGTCCCGCGTCCGCGAGAACCCTTGGCGGCGGCGACGATCTGGGCCATCGACGACTTCACCGCCGACAACGGGGCCACGGTCCTCTACCCCGGCAGCCACCGTTGGGGCAAGCGCCGCCCGGGTCCCGGTGACCAGGCCGTGCCGGTCGTCATGCCCGCCGGCTCGTGCGTCTTCTTCGTGGGCACCCTGTGGCACGGCGGGGGCGCCAACAACACCGGCCACGACCGCCTTGCCGTCACCGCCCAGTACTGCCAACCGTGGCTGCGACCAATGGAAGCCTTCACGCTGTCGATATCGCGCGACATCGCCCGTTCGGTCTCCGACGACATTCGCCGCATGCTCGGCTACAGCATCCACCCGCCGTTCGTCGGCGCGGTCGACGGTCTGCACCCGCTCCGCTTGTTGGAAGCCGCGCAGGATTCGTAGGTCTTAGTTTGGTGTTCCGCTGACACCCGCCCACCGCGCGGTGGCGACGGGCGTGGACTGTTGCGGGCTGCCCACTTCGATCGCCTGGCTGCGGCTCAGCGCGATGGCGGCGGCCCCCATGCCCCAGACGGCGACCGCCAAGGCCAGCGCCGTCGAGCGGCCCACCGCCAGGTGCTCACCTAGCACCCCGACGCCGAGCACGACCGCGACAACCGGCTCACCGACCAACATGATCGGCACCGACGCCTGCAACGCGCCGGCGTGAAAGGCCGAGTTCTGCACGGCCGTTACCGCGACCGCCAGGCCGACCAAGACGTACGGCGCGGGCACGGTGAGGAGTGCGTGCCAGCCGCCGACGGCGTAGCGGTGGGTGCAGATCTTCGTCAGGACGGCGATCATGCCGAGCAGGACCGCGACGGCCACGCCCAGCAGCATGGCGCGCATGCGACCCGCGGCGCGGCCGGCTGCCGTCACGCAAACCACCAGCAACGGCAGCGTCACCAACAACGCCAGTGTCCACGCCGGTACCGCAGGGCGGACTTGGCCTTCGCGCGGCTGGCCGACGAGCACAAAAACCGTCAGCGCGCCCGTCAACAGCGTCGCCCAGCCCCACTGGACCGCACTGATGCGCTGGTGGCAGAGCCGCGCGCTCAAGGGCAACGCGAACAACAGCGACGAGACCAGCAGCGGCTGGATGAGCAGCAGGGATCCATGCGCCAGCGCCACCGCCTGAAACACGTAGCCGGCGACGGCGGCGATGGTGCCCGCCCACCACAGCGGTCGCGTCGCAAGGGTCGTCACCATCGTTCCCGACATGCCCTCATCAGCCGGAACGTCCTGGGCGGCTCGCTGCCGAACAACAATGCCCACCGCGGTCCAGAACGCCGAAAGCAATGCCGAAAAGATTGCGACCGCGTGCGATTCCACCCACCCCATGCCCGTGCGGATACCCCGGACGTCCGCGCGGCTAACTGGGCTCGGCACGAACGCGCAGCGGTTCGCGCGGTGGGTTTGTTTGTGACTCACCACACATTTATGCTGACGGTGTATTCCAGGTCACAACTTGGTAGGAGCTTTAATGGCCGCTGCCCATGGCTCGAGCAAGCACGTTGTCGTCGCACCGCGTCCCAGCGGGGTGGTCCATTCGCACCGGATACTGCTGGCCGTGTTCGTGGTCATGGCCCTCATCGCTGCGATCACCGGCATCGTCGTCGCCGCGTCGACGGGGCACACCACTGCCGCGCTCGTTATCGCCCTGGTGGCCGGCGGGTGGTTTTCCGCCGCCCTCTGCTAGGGGTAGGCAGTCGAAAAGTTTTGTCCCGACATGGAGGCCGCGTTCGACCGCTGGGCCAACACCTGAGGGTCAACTGGCGACTGCGCCGGGGCAGTACTTGATTCGGCCCAGGTCCACCCACATGTTGGCCCGCTTGGCGGCTTGATCCGGGTTCAGCCCGGTCACGCTCTGGTTGTTCGCCTGTTGCATCGCGCCGACGATCTGCGCGCGCGACCAGCCCTGCGCCATGGCATTGCACATGGTCTGTTCGGTCTGCATCTCGTAGAAGGGCCAGTCCGGCGGGAAGCCGATCGGGTCAGCGTGGGCCGTGGCAAAGGCGCCCGGCATTGCAGCCGGAGCGATCAACGCGATGACGAATGTCAGGGCGAGAAGCAGCTTTCTCGTGACTGATAGTGAGAGCGACTGTTGCACGGGAACTTCTCCTCGACTCGGCGCCTCGATGATCTGGAGGTCGACATGCTATGACCCCGCCTACCAATGGTAGGGCCTCGGCATCGTCCACCGTTCGAGATGTCAGGTTCATCTATGATCCAAAGCGCCTTCTGGCGAGGGCTCGAGTACGACGGCACGGGCCGACATGAGGAGAATCAACATTGAGAGCCCTCGTTGCGGGCGCCGCCGGGTTCTTGGGGTCGCACCTCTGCGACCGTCTTCGCCACGACGGCATCGAGGTCGTCGGGCTCGACAACTTCTGCACCGGTGGTCGCGAGAACTTAAGGCAACTCGAGGGAGACCCGGGCTTTTCTTTTGTCGAGCACGACATCACCCGGCCGGTAGGCGTGGCCGTCGCCCGTCCGGTGGATGTCATCTTCAACTTGGCATGCCCTGGGTCGCCGCGCGCCTACCAGCGGGACCCCTTGTTCACCCTGGAGACCAACTACGTCGGTACGAGGAACCTGCTGGAACTGGCACGCGAGGAGCGGGCGACGATTCTCCAAGCTTCCACCAGTGAGGTTTACGGGGATCCCCTCGTCCACCCCCAAGCCGAGAGCTACCGGGGCAATGTCAATTGCTTCGGCGTGCGGAGCTGCTACGAAGAAGGCAAGCGGATCTCGGAAACTCTGATGCTCGAGTATGGCCGTCGCTACGACGTACGAATAAAGGTTGTCCGCATATTCAATACCTACGGTCCGAGAATGGACATGGAGGATGGTCGAATCATCCCCTCGTTCATCGTCCAGGCGCTGCGGGGGCAACCGATCACCGTGTTCGGGGACGGCAGCCAGACCCGCTCTTTCTGCTATGTCGACGATCTCATCGAGGGTCTTGTGCGGATGGCCGCGAGCGAACCCTCGTTCACGGGCCCCGTCAACCTCGGCAGTCCGACCGAACTCACCGTTCTCGAGACGGCGAGCATTATCGGCGAGATAACCGGGTCGGCCTCGGAAACCGTGTTTCGGCCCCTGCCGCCGGATGACCCCAAGAGGCGCAAACCGGATATCAGCCTCGCCGAGTCCACGCTCGCCTGGAGGCCACGGGTCCCTTTCGAAGAGGGCGCCGCGCGAACTGTCGAATACTTCAAAGGAATGATCGGATGAGCCCGTCAGGGAGCACCCACACGCAACGGACTCGCCCGTCGACCACGATTGACGAATGAGGGTCATGGCTCATCAAGGCTCACGACCGCGCTGCACACTCAGGTCACCCGACGTTGGGCTGCGGCAATGAGATTCGTGCTGGCAACCTTGGGGACTCGGGGTGATATCGAGCCGTGCGCGGCCATCGGTCGAGAACTGCAGCGTAGAGGTCACGATGTACGAATGGCGGTGCCCCCGAACTACATCGGCTTCATCGAGTCGGCGGGTCTTGCCGCGGTCGCACACGGCCCGGATCAGGTCCGGCAGAACAGCGATCTCGAACGCAAATACGGGACGATGCCGAGCCCCGTCCTCATGGCGTGGGAGATTTTCCGGGATCTCACTCGACTCTGGCCGGAGCTGGGTACGGCGCTCACGTCGCTTGCCGACGGGGCCGACCTGCTATTGACGGACGCAAGCGAGCAAGGGCTGGCCGCCAATGTTGCGGAATACTATGACATTCCGCAGGCTGCGGTGCACATCTACCCGATCCCACCGGGTACGCATTCACGAATAACCAGTGACGCTGAAGACGTCCAGCGCCGGACACTGGGCCTGCCAGAGGAAATGGGACCATCGACGCGACAACCGCTGGAGCTCCAGGCATACGACGAACTCTTCTTTCCCGGGCTGGCAGCCGAATGGGCGGAACACGGCCTGCGACGACCTTTCGTTGGCGGGCTGACCCTGGAGCTGCCGACGCAGGTCGACGACGAGGTCTCGTCGTGGATTGCGGCGGGAACGCCGCCGATCTACTTCGGCTTCGGCAGCAGTGCACGAGTCGCATCTCCCGGCGACGTGATCACGATGATCAGCGCGGCGTGTGCGCAGCTCGGCGAGCGCGCGTTGATTTGCAGCGGCGTGAGTGACCTCAACAAGCTCCGGGATTCCGCCCACGTAAAGGTTGTGAGCGCGGTGAACCACTCGGCCGTCTTTCCCTTTTGCCGCGCGGTGGTCCACCACGGTGGCCCCGGCACCACGTTCGCCGGCATCCGGGCCGGAGTTCCCACGTTGGCCCTTGCCGTCTCGGTGGATCAACCGATGTGGGCGGCCGCGGTCAATCAACTCGAAGTAGGCATCGGACGGCGCTTCGACGAAACCACCCTGCATTCGCTGGTCGCGGATTTGCGGTCCATCCTCACTCCGCACTGCGTCACGCGAACCCAAGAGGTCGCCGCCCAGATGTCGACGCCCGCGGAAAGCGCCTCCACCGCAGCCGATCTCCTCGAAGACGCTGTCCGTGTCGGCCCGCTGGCAAATCGACAAACGCCGCCGACCGCGGACTAACCGGCGCCCACCACTTGGTCACCGCGGCTGTCAGTGCTCGGCGACCGAGTGGCGAAGTTGCGCGGCCGAGACGCTTCGATACGACGGCAAGTCAAAGTCGGGCAAGGCGCAGATGTCAGCCGAATCCCGGACCCGCTCCAACCAGTAACTCTGATCAGCGGCCGATGTGCAGGCGTAGATCTTCATATACGTGGCCGCGAACGGGAACAAGACGCCATTGCCAACGGCCTGCCAGACGGCTGCGGCCACCCCGGGGGTTTCGACGCCTCGGTAGTCGTCGATCGCAATCAAGCCACGCTCAGCCGTGTGGGTCGCGGCGAGGTTGATGTCGTTAGCGACGCACTGGTAGCTGTGACAACCGTCGATGTGGATGAAGCGGAGCACCCGTTCTCCGAGGTCGAGCTCTGACGATTCGCAGACTTCAAGCGTTGGCCGGCGATGGTGGAAACGATCCCAGTTGGCCAGGAACTGCTTCTGGTCAAGACCCGAATACTGCTGGCGTGGGACCAGTGACATGTCTGCGTGATCCATCACGGCGTCGAACAAATCGCAGATCACCAGTTCTTCATCATCGCGAAGGCCGTAACCCATCAGGATGGCGGACTTGCCTTGATACGTGCCGATCTCCAGCATGTCGCCCGTTATGCCTTCGGCAGTCTGGCGGGAGAGCAGATTGCTGAATAGCGAGACATCGGCCTCGAAGAACCAGCCGTCGACGTTTTCCATCTGCTCGGCATAGAGGGTCCAGGCGGCGTCGGTCATGAGGCGCTCTCGTGCATGAACTCCTCCGGGGAGGTCAGTAGTGGCCGTTCGAAATGTGCGCCGTATGGATCCTGACCCACACCCCACAGAAGCTTAGGGCGTCAGTCGCATCACATCGAGCGCAATTGTCCGCGAGCGGCGATCGTGCATGGCCTCAAGCGCCGCCGCGTCCGCCAGCGGGCGTTGGCCGCTTCATCGGTGTCTTTGGTCCTTCGGCTTGCATCGCTTCGGCCCTGACAATCGCGGCCGCCTTGGACGATCCTGCCGATGGGTACGCAGCCGATCAGAAACGAGCCGAAATGTGGGAGCCACCACGTGGCGCGATCTTGGTGGGCGTTGACGGCTCGGTAGCGGCGCTGGGCGCCGTCCGGTGGGCGGCCCGCGATGCCGCGCTGCGGAATGCGCCACTGGCCCTGGTGCATGTCGTCGACGCCCCCTTACCGGGGTGGTTCCAGGTCACCGCCCGGACGGACTTCAGGCCATGGCGTGGGCGGCGGGCACGCGGACTCATCAAGTCGGCGATCAAGGTCGCCGAAGAGAACGCTGGCGAGTGCGGCCCGGTGAAGATCGAGGGCAAGGTGCTTTATTCATCCGCCGTCCCGACGCTGGTTGCCCTCTCCAAACAGCTGGAGATGGTTGTGGTGGGCGATCGGGGACGTGGCGGTGTCTTGGCCCGCGGCTCGCTTGGCTCCGTGAGTTCGAAATTGGTTTATCAGGCGCACTGTCCAGTCGCCGTGATTTCCGACGAGCACGCGCAGGTCGGCAAGGCGCACGCGCCGGTGCTGGTCGGCATCGACGGCTCGCCGGCGTCGGAGGCAGCGACTGCGATCGCATTCGAGGAAGCGTCACGACGGCGTGTGGGCCTGATGGCTTTACACGCCTGGGCTGATCCCCGGGCGTCCACCTCCAGAACGGTGTTCCAGGACGCCAAATGGGACGCCCAGCTATCCGAGGAGGAAGAGGTGCTGGCCGAACGGCTGGCGGGTTGGCATGACCGCTATCCCGACGTGGGGGTCCACCGCAGGGTCGAGATTGGCGAGCCGGTGCGCTGGCTGCTCGAGGCGTCCGAGAAGGCGCAACTGCTTGTGGTCGGCAGCCACGGCCGTGGCGCGCTCGCCGGCAGGGTGCTGGGCTCGGTCGGTGCGTCGGTGGTCAACAGGGCCAAGATTCCAGTGATCGTGGCGCGATAGACACTGGCAGTCTGACCAACCCATTCTCAGTGGAGCGAGCGGTGAGGACTCATCCCAGTTGATGCCCTTCGAGCGGCGGGGTGCCGTGGTGGCCGGATTGCTCGCAGTGTGTCTTGTGCTGGTGCAGTGCACAGCGGCGCAGCCACCGCCGGCGACGGCACCATCGGGGTCTGCGACACCGCCGCCGTCGGCCGCGTCGCCCAGTGCGCCGTCAACCCCTCCCGGTGACAGCGTGGAGTCGGTCACTGCCGCCGAACTCGGCGAGAGCTGGCGACCGGGTTGCCCGGTCGAGCCGGAGCAGCTGCGACGGGTCAACGTCGACCACATCGGTTTCGACGGCCAGATGCACCGCGGTGAGCTGATCGTGCATCAAGACCTGGCGCCGGAGGTCATCGCGATCTTCGAGCGGCTGCACCGGCTTGGTTACCCAGTCGAGAAGATCCGCACGGTCGACCACTACCCGGGCGCCGACGACGAGTTATCCATGGAGGACAACAACACTTCGGCGTTCAACTGCCGACGCATCCCCGGAACCAACGAATGGTCTCCGCACGCCTACGGTCGGGCTATCGATCTCAATCCGCTCATCAACCCGTGTCTTTACGCGACCGGGTATTTCGAACCGCGGAACGCGGCCGCCTACCTGGACCGCAGCCGCAGCGACCCGGGACTCTTACACGACGGCGACCCAGCTGTGCGCGCCTTCACAGAGCGTGGCTGGCGGTGGGGCGGCGAGTGGACGGGCCCCCTCGACTATCAACACTTCGAGCGGCCTTAGAGACGGAGGGCCTGTGCCGTCGCGGTTGCGACCTCACCTCGCAGATTCGACATCGGCGGACTGCCCCGGGTGTGGATCGAGTTCGAGAGCAGGACGACGTAGGTATCTGAGCGTGGGTCCATCCAGACCGATGTTCCGGTGAAGCCCGTGTGGCCGAAGCTACCGATGGGGAAGATCGCGCCTCGCGGCGTGGACTGGCCCGTATCGATGTCCCAGCCAAAGCCGCGCAGGTTCTGCCCCGCGATCGCGGGATAGCGCGGAGCGAGCAGCGGATATGTTTTGTTCGGCCGCTTTGCGACGGCTTCTCGGGCCGCATCGTTGGCCGCCTTGAGTTGCGTCAGCGTATGTCCCGGCTGCTGCGGACTCGTCATCAGCTCGAGAGTTGTTTGCGCCAAAGGAAATTGGCTGGGCCGGCCCGCGAGCCGGTCCAGTAATGCCTGCGAAAACATGCTGACATCGTGAGCCGTCGAGAACACGCCGGCATGCCCGGCCACTCCACCCATGCGCCGCGCCGTCGTGTCCTGCACGGTGCCCCGAAGCAGGTGATCGAGATCGGGATTCTTAGCCGGGTCGGCTCTGCCCTCTTCGTCACGTGCCGTCGGTGCGATGCGCGGCAAGAGCCCGGTGCTCCATGTGCCCGCGGGACACACGTCCGGCGTCCGGTCTTGCGGCGCGGGAGCCCAGGCGAGCGCTGCTCCCAACGTCGCGTGCGAACCACACGCTTGCGCGGGTGGAAGGTAGCGGGTGTCTGCCATGCCGAGCGGCTCGAACACGTGTCGCTGAACGTATGCGTCCAGGGATTCACCGGTGACCTTTTCGATCAGCGCGCCAAGCAGGATGAAGTTGATATCGGAGTACCGGAAGCCGCCACCGGGAGCCGACTCCAGCGGCGTGGTGAGCGCACGATGAAGCCCCTCCCCTTTGTCGGCATGGTCGAGTCCCCACGGGTCCCCCAGGTTGACGTCCCCGGTTTCGCCGGAGGTGTGCGTAAGGAGCATCCGAACGGTCACCTGTGCGCGGCGCGGATCGTTCGCGGTGTTGAAGTCGGGCAGGTAGTGCTGCACGAGATCGTCGAACGCAACCGTGCCCTGCTCGTAGAGCTGCATGACGGCAGTCGCGGTTGCGAGGCTCTTCGTCAACGACGCCAGGTCGAAGATCGTGTCCTCGGTCATCGGCTCCGCGGGGGCGGGCGAGCCGTCCAGTCCGGGTTCGCCTGCAAGCTTGCGCGAACCGAAGGCCTGGTGGAATACGACCTTGCCACCGTGCCCGACGACAACCACCGCGCCCGGCAGCTTGTTCGACGCAATCGCATCGTTGATCAGCTTGGAGACCTTCGCGAAATCAACTGCGGGAACCGGGCCGGGCGGTTTGACGACTGTCGCGACATCCGGTCTGGGAGCGGGGGCGCTTGCACCCAACACCGGGCGTCCCGCGTCGCCACCCGAGCAAGCCGTGGTTATCGCAAGGATGGCGGTCCCGGCGGCAATGGCGGTTCGCATCGCACCGCGGTAGCCCGCGGCGACCCGTCGATTCATGGTGGAGCTCATCTCGTTACTGCGATCTTGTTTTCGGATCTCGACGGCGTCAAGAGAGGACGACGAAACGCATCCCGCGCCCCCGCATCAAGCCCGTATCGTGAGGGCGGTGTGCGAGCCTGCGCCCGGCCGGCCCCATGAATCGCCAGCCGTTGTCAACCGCCGCCAGCTCTTGGGGGTGGCCGGCAGCGTGGGGCTGGGGTCCCTGATCGGCCGCAAGCCACGTTCGGTCCCGCCTCCGACGTCGACGACCAGCGTCAGCCTCACCGCGACCACTTCGGCGTTGTCGCTGTGCCGAGACGCCTGGGGCGCGCGACCGGCCCGCCCCGGGGGGAAGCGCCACACCATCACGCGGATGACCCTTCACCACGAGGCTGTCGTCCTTGGCGACAACCGCAACGCCCCAGCGCACCTTCGGCAGGATCAGCGGTACCACCAGGATCAGCACGGGTGGATCGACATCGCCTATCACGTCGGCGTCGACCGCAACGGCAACATCTACGAACTCCGGAGCACCGAGATCGCGGGCGACACCGCGACCGACTACGACACAACGGGTCACTTCCTGGTCCTCTGCGAAGGAGACTTCGATCAAGAGCCTGTATCGGAGGCCCAGCTTCAGGGGGCAGCTCGCGCGTTCGCTTGGGCCGCCCAGAATTTCCGCATAGTGAGCGCCACGTTGGCGGGCCACCGCGACTTGGCCCAGACGTCTTGCCCTGGCGCAAACCTGTACGCCCACCTCTCCTCGGGCGACCTGAAACGCCGCATCGACGATCTGCTGGCCGCGGGCGGAGTGGACCTCCAGCGCTTCTGTGGATCCGACGCGGCCGCGCGAGTCGCCGCAATCGAGGCGGGCGACTGACCAGCGCTCACCGCCGTGGTCCCGGCTTGTCCGGCGGCAATCGACCGCAGCCGGAATTTTTACAAGCGCGGTTGTGTAAAGGCAGGTACCAGGTATAGAATTCTGGGGCGTTACTACCCCAATTCGGCTGGACGTAGGCGTCCGGAATTGGGTCTAAGTCGGTCAGGACGTGGGCGTCCGCGGCACATATGGCCGATGTTCAAGTCCTTTCAGAGCCAGAAGGCCCCCATGGAACAACTGTGTGACGACCTAACCCGATTCGCTATCCAGGTGCGCCAGATCGGATATTCGGTCAACGGCGGCGTTGGAGAGCGGGAATGCCTGGATCTCAGCGCACGCATGCTCGCCGCGGTCAAGCAGGCTCAGGCCAGGACCGCTCAACTACAAGCGAATTGATCCCGAGCGTGAGGTGTGCAGCCCGGGTGGGCCACCTCATGCAGGACGTCGTCACCGGACGTTATCCGGAGCCGCCGGGGTCGTGGAAGTCGTTGGGGTCGTGGGAGTCGTTGGGGTCGTAGAAGCCGTTGGACTCACGGGGCTCGTTGAAGTCGCAGGACTCGTCGAGGTCGCGGAGCTGGTAGGCCGCACCGGGCTGGTAGGGCTGGTAGGGCTCGTAAGGCTCGTAGGGCTGGTAGGAGTCGTGGGACTTGTCGGGCTCGTGGGAGTCGTGGGCGTGGTACTCGCAAGGCCTGGGCCTTCGCCGCACCAGTCCGCCACATCTTTCGGGTATTGCTCGAGCGGTGGAGGACACCGCTGCCCCGGCGGGAAATTGGCGCCGGCATTGAGCAAATCGCAGGGCACGTAGACCTGCTTGCCCTTGGGAGTGTTGGTCAGACACTTCGTCGGCGGCTCGCCGTGGGCCTGGACGGGAATGATGGCCGCCGCCACCACCGCGCCGAGCGCCCAAGCAAGACGGCGGTAGGTCATGAGAGCTCCTCGTGATGCGGTGTCGGCGTGCACAACGGGATATCGCCGTCGTATGACGCTACAACCGGCCCGCGGCGAATGTCGCTGCCTGGTTTGTCATTCCCGACTGAATGTACTGACCATGCGGTGCCATGCTCACACCGCGCGTGCAAATCGGATCCCCGGGCATACACATGTCGATCGTTTTCGCGGCGTATAGCGGGCCAATGGTGGGAAGCGCGCCGGCCGCCATTGTCCGCGCGAATGTGCCCGATGCCGACGGATTTCCGAAGACAGCGACGGCGGCGACATGATTGGCGACATCGGCTGGCATCTGCGTGGTGATGACGTCGACCACGGCCGCACCCTGGGAGTATCCACCGAGGACCACCCTGGTGTTGGGACAGTTTGCCGCCATGGACTGGACATGAGCGCTCGCGTCATTGGCACCGGCAGCGATGGAACTACGGAAATTGTTGGTGGCGGGATAGTTGACCGGATAGACGCTGACAGTCCGCCGTCCTACTCGCGAACGCAACGAATCGACAAATGACTGTCCGACTCCCCCGACGCCAGGGGGCTCGGTGGTGCCCCGGGCGAACACCACGTCGACGTCGGAGCAGGGAGCCGCGGTGGCGGATGGCAGGGACGAGGCGGCGGTCAGCGACGCCCACGCTGCAACGACAGCCGCGCCGAGCAGACCAGAAATCGGACGTGCGGTCACGGCTTGCATGTCATGTTGTCGCTTCGAAGTCGATTTCGGAGCGACTCCGTGGGCCGCCTTGACGGCCCGGACGCGCCGGTCCGACGATGAAAGCTCATGGTGGTTGCCCTTGGTGTAGTCGCCGCCCGGTTGGCAGCTCTCCTACGTAGGAGCAACGACGCCGGTCCCAGGGGACACTTTTTTCGCCGCCTACGACGGGGCGACGTCAGCGCGCGAAAGTTGGGTGGACGCCGAAGATTGCTTGCCGTCCAGGCCGATACAGCAACATCAGTGGCCGGGCCTTGGTGGCGCTGACCAGCTAGTTCTGGTGGAGCTGCCGGGAATCGCAGACGCCTCAAAATCGCGCTGACCCGCAGGAATGCGGAATTTCGATACATGAAACGACGCGAAAGTGCGCGAATGACCTGCGCGCACCGGCGCCTATGCGGCGCCGAAGGCAAAAGCCGTTGTCGAATCGTAGGTCTGGCCCGGGTTGAGGGCGGTGGTCGGGAAGTTCGGGTGATTCGGCGAGTCGGGGTAGTGCTGAGTCTCCATCGTGAATCCCGCGCCCTGCCGGTAGATGTGGCCGCTGGTGCCCGTGAACGCCCCCTCGACGAAGTTGGATGTGTAGAACTGCACACCGGGCTCGGTTGTGGAGACAGTCAGGGTGCGCCCCGTCTGCGGGTCCTCGGCCCTGGCCGCTTGCACCAGCCCGGTGTTGTTGCCGCGGTTGATCACCCAGTTGTGGTCGTAACCGTGGGCCAGCAACAGCTGCGGGTCATTGGCGGTGATATGCGCGCCGATCGCGGTCGGTGATGTGAAATCGAACGGGGTGCCCTTCACCGGGGCGATCTGCCCGGTCGGGATCTGTGTGGGGTCGGTTGGCGTGTAGTTGTCGGCATGGATGGTGACCTTCTGGTCGTAGACGTTGAGCGTGTCCTCACCTGCCAGGTTGAAGTAGCTGTGATTGGTCAGGTTGATCACGGTCGGCGCATCGGTGGTCGCGTGGTAGTTGATGCGCAGTTCGTTCTTCTGGTTCAGGCTGTAGGTGACGGTTGTCATCAGCGTCCCGGGATAGCCCATTTCGCCTGCGGGACTTATATATTGGAGCTTCAGGCCCACGCTGTCGCTATCGTTCTGCTGGCCGGACTGCCATACCTTGGTTTCAAAGCCCGCGGTGCCGCCATGCAGGCTGTTGCCGTTATTGTTGATCGGCAAGTGATACTCGTTGCCGTTCAGCGAGAAAGCCCCCCTGGCGATCCGGTTGCCATAGCGGCCGATGATCGCGCCAAAATAGGTCTTGGCTGATCCCGTGTTGTTCAAGTAGCCGTCCAGGGTCGGAAAGCCCAGCACCACATTCCCGACATGTCCGGCGCGGTCGGGGACCTCAATCGACTGAATGATGCCGCCGTAGGTCAGGATTCGCACGCGCATGCCGTGCCCGCTGGTCAGCGTGTGACGACTCACCGGCGTGTCGCCCAGCTGGCCGAACGGCTCGCTGGTGATTGACGGCGGTTCTGCCGGTACCGATGCATTGCCGCTGTCCGTGGTGGAGCTGCATGCCGTCAAGCCCGCTACACCGGCGATAGGGATCAGTTGAAGTAATCGTCTGCCGCGCATCGGCGCTCCTCGCACTCGTACCGAACTACCTGCGGCGCGGTATTGCCGCCTGTGCTGAGTAAAGGATCGTCCATTCGGAGCAAAGGGTCGAAGCATTCGATCCAGACAAACGAAAGGACCGCCGAGCGGCGGCCCTTTCCAGTGGAGCTGCCGGGAATCGAACCCGGGTCCTACGGCATTCCCTCAAGACTTCTCCGTGCGCAGTTCGCTATGCCTCTACTCGGATCTCCTGGTCACGCGAACCAGCCAGGATGACGATCCCAGTCGCTGTTGGTGTCCCGATGAGTCCCGCGACCGAACTCATCGGTTGATCCCTCTAGCTGACGCCAGGGTCCGGGTCGAGGGCTTTCCCGGTCTGACGGACTAGCTGTCGCTTAGGCAGCGAGAGCGTAGTCGCGCTGATGTGAATCGGCGCTTATATGGTTGCAACGACGCTTACGGTGGTCTCTTGCCTGCACCGGCACGCTTCCCTTGATTCGATGCGCGAAGTCGAAACCGTTCAGCCCCTCGCATCCCCGCCGATTTTCGGCAGGACAATCTATGGTACGCCGTAATCAACGCGCGGCAACGGAGTTGTGTTCCGGTCCGCCGCTGCGATCAGATGACGAAGTTCAGCCGCTCGACGACCTGGGCGGCCACATCCTTGTCGCCGCCGAGGTCTATGTCCTGCGACCGGGACGGGCACATCGGCCGCCCGCCGGCGAGCCGGGTGAACTGCAGCCCGTCCAGCCGGATCGTCACCGTCGGCTCCTGGCCTGCGAAGTCGTCGACCAGTTGGGCGCGGCCATCGACGCTGACACGGATGTTGCGGGAAAGCGGGCCGGTCAGCTCGAACAGGACCCGCGAACCCTCTGGCGCTTTGGCCCGCTTGCCCACCACGTAGCCCATCGTGCCGGCGATCTCGTCGAGGGAGAGCTCCGACGCGGCCCCGACAAGCTGGTCGTCCGACGGCGGCCGCCGCAGCGCCTCGCGGATGTCCTGCTCGTGCATCCAGCAGTCGAACACCCGGACCCGCATGAAACGCCCGTAACTCTCCGGACCCACCGGCGTCAACGTCACGGCGTCCCACTCCTCGGCGGACATGCCCGTCAGCGCCTTGCGCCGGTCGTCGGTGATGCCCTTGAACTGGTTGAGCACGTCCTCGCCGGATTCGGCCGCCAGGTGACGCACCCAGCACTCGTTCATCACGCCGATGTCGTTGTGGACATGCTCGAGCGCCGAGACGTCGATCTCGGGTTGGGGCGCCGGCACGCCGGCGAGGAACGACTCGGTACCGATCATGTGCGCCACCAACGCCTTGACGTCCCAACCCGGCAGCGGGCTGGCCGCCTTCCATTCCGCTTCCGGCAACCCGTCCAGCAGGGCGGTGATGTCGTCCCACACCGCGAACAGACCGGCGAGCACTTCGGACTTGTCGAGCTTGGTGACGGGGCGATCGGCCATGGTCGGATAGTAAGCCGATGGGTTACCTCATCGACAGGCGCAGCCGTCAGCTGGCCGCGATCATGGCCACGGATCCCATGGCCATCACCATGCCGAACCCCTGCCAGCGGGTCAGTCGCTCGCGCAGCACGACCATCGCCAGTACGACCGTGGCCGCCGGGTAAAGCGAGATCATGATGCTGGCCAGCGACAGCAACCACGTGTGCAGCGCCAGCAGCATTGTCACGTTGGCGCAGATGTCCAGCACCGCCACGGCCCAGGCCAGCTTCAGCGGCTTCCCGCGCGGCGCCCGCAGGTTCTTGCTGGCCGCGGCCATCACGAAGATCACGACGGTGGCCGAGAGCCGGGCGAATACCAGCGGCCAAAGTTTGCAGGCGTGCGGCGCCTGATGGAGAAAGACCAGGTTCAGCCCCATCGCCGAGCCGGCCAGCAGCGTGAGCCACGCCACCTTCGGGGTGAATCGATACGGCGTGACACCTTGGGACGTGGCCTCTCGGCTCACCAGCATGACCGCGATGAGAGCCAGCACGACGCCCACCGAGGCCCCCGGGCCCGGCCGCTCCCCCAGCGCCACACCGACCGCCACCGGCACGGCGGCGTTGAGGACCGCCGCCAACGGTGAGACGACCGAGATGGGGCCTGCGCCCAGCGCGGCGAAGAACGCCCACATGCCGACGGCCATTCCGACGCCGTAGAGGCAGCCCCAGAAGACGGCACCGCCCGATATCGGCCCGCCCACGGCGAGCGCCAGCGCGCCCAGCAAGATTGTCTCGATCGGATAGACCACCAGCATCACGCGCAGCGCGGCTACCCGTCGAGCGGCTACACCGCCCACAAAGTCGCTGACGCCGTACGTAACGGCCGACAGCTGGGCGTAAGCGGCCCCGATCAGTTCATGCCCTTGGCTCGGCGACCCAATTCACGGACCACTTCGCGCTGGGCATCGCGGCGGGCCATGTCCTGACGTTTGTCGTGCGCTCGCTTGCCGCGCGCTAACGCGAGCTCGACCTTGACCTTTCCTTCGGAGAAATACAGAGACATCGGCACGAGGGCGAGGTTACCATCTCGTATCTTCCCGACCAGGCGGTCGATTTGTGCCCTATGTAACAACAACTTTCGATTGCGACGGGGCTCATGGTTGGTCCAGCTACCGTGCTGATACTCCGGAATGTGCAAGTTGCGCAACCACACTTCGCCGTCGTCGACGGTTGCGAACGCGTCGGCCAGCGAAGCATGGCCCTCGCGCAGGCTTTTCACCTCTGTACCCTGCAAAGCCACTCCGGCCTCGAACTCCTCGAGGATCGAATAGTTATGCCGTGCTTTGCGATTGGTGGCAATGATCTGTTTGCTGCCGCGCTTGCCGCCCGCCGCCTTGGCCCGGCCGGGATCTTTGGCCACAGCTACCGCCGGATGTAAAGGCGCAGCGTCGCGTAGGCGGTCAGGCCGGCCATCGACACGCCGAGCAGGAACAACCACGGCGCGATGTAGAGGATGTCGGCATAGTCGACCTTCGCGATCAAATGAGCTTGGTAGAACTGGCTTAGCGCGTTGTCCAGGAACCACGCCCGCACCAGGACCAGGCCGACGACCGCGATGGCCACACCGATCGCCGCGGCCAGCATCGCCTCCACCAAGAAGGGCAGCTGGGTGTACCAGCGGCTGGCGCCGACCAGCCGCATGATCCCGATTTCGGTGCGTCGCGTGTACGCGGCGACTTGGACCATGTTGGCAATCAGCAGGATTGCCCCGACGGCCTGCACCAGGGCGACGGCGAACGCGGCGTTCCGCAAACCGTCCAGAACGGCGAACAGCCGGTCGATCAAATCCTTTTCGTTGAGGATGCTGCGCACGCCGGGCTGACCCTGCATCGCCGCATCGAACTCCGAATGTTGTTCGGGGTTGTTGAGCTTGACGATGAACGAGGCGGGAAACGATTCCTTGCCGGCCACGTCCTTGAACTCCGGGAACTTCTTGATCGCGTCGTTGTAGGCGTCCGGCCGGTTGACAAAGCGCACCGATTTGACGTCTTGCCGAGCATCGATCTTGTCCCGCAGCGCTTTACACGGGCCGGACGCGCACGTCGCGTCGTTGGCGGAGATGTCGTCGGTGAGAAACACCTGTGTCTCGACCCGGTCGAGATAGATCTCTCGCGAGTTGTCGGCCAACCGGACCACCAGCAGACCCCCGCCGAACAGGCCGATGGAGATGGCCGTCGTGAGGATCATGGCGGCCGTCATCGTGACGTTGCGACGCAGCCCAGTCAGGACCTCGTTGAATAGGAACCCAAAGCGCACTTAGCGGTCCATCCCGTAGATGCCGCGCTGCTCGTCACGGACCAGGCGTCCCAGAGACAGCTCCACGACGCGCTGACGCATCGAGTCGACGATGTGGTGGTCGTGGGTCGCCATCAGCACCGTCGTGCCCGTGCGATTGATCCGCTCCAACAGATCCATGATGTCCTTACTGGTATCCGGGTCGAGGTTGCCGGTCGGCTCGTCGGCCAGCAGCACCAGGGGCCGGTTGACGTAGGCGCGCGCGATCGCCACGCGTTGCTGCTCGCCACCGGACAACTCGTGTGGCAGTCGGTTGGCTTTGCCGGACAGGCCGACGGTTTCGAGCACCTCGGGCACCACGCGGTTGATCGCGTCCGTCCGTTTGCCGATCACCTCCAGCGCAAAGGCGACGTTCTCGTAGACAGTCTTCTGCTGCAACAGGCGAAAGTCCTGGAAGACCGTTCCGATCACCTGACGCAGCTTTGGCACGTGACGACCGCGCAGCTTGTTGACGTGGAACTTCGACACCCTGATGTCACCGGTGGTCGGGTTCTCCTCGCCGAGCAGCAGCCGCATGAACGTCGACTTGCCGGAGCCCGACGGGCCGATCAGGAAGACGAATTCACCCTTGTCGATTTTGACGTTGACGTCCTCCAACGCCGGACGCGCCGACGCTTTGTACTTCTTACTGACATGGTCCAGGGTGATCATCACGGCACGCCAGTGTAGCCGTGAATTTCGCTGGCGAGCCAAGTCAACTGGCTGGCGGCGGTGAACTAGGCGCCGGTCCGGGTCCCGGCTGCGGTAGCTGAGGCGGCGGTGTGGTGGCGCTCGTGCTGGGTGGGCAGAAGGGCGGCGGCAGCAGGCAAGGCAGCTGCGGCAGCTGCACCGGGGGCGTCGTCGTGGTCGTCGTCACCGGCGGTGGGGGCGGTGGTGGCGGCGGTGTGCTCGTCGGGGTCGGCGTGTACGTGGCGGTGGGCGGCTGCTGCACACGGCTGCGCGGCACCCAGGTGTAGTTGGGGTCGGGCACGAAACCGGGCGGCACCACTTGCTGCGCCGGTGGCTTGGGCGCCGGTTCCGGACGGTAGGTGTCGTAGACCCACCACACGACGAAAAAAGCGACGATCAACACCAAGGTCGACGTGCGAACTCGCCCGCCGAACATGTATTGCGGCCAGCGACGGTCCGCATCGGAGTCCTCGCTGCGCTTCTCGAAGATGCTCAGGGTGAACTTCAACGCTTCTGCACCGCACCTTGCACGTCATTGTCGATTCGCTCTTCGGCGGCCTGGGCGGCCGGGACCGACGGGTCTTCCACCAGGCCCACCGTTGCGTCCGCCGCGGTCACGATGCCGACGCGGGCCAGCGCCCGAATGACCAGGACACGCAGTTGCCTGCCCGCCTCGAACTGCTTCCCGGGCAGGGTCCGGGCCACCAGTCGCAGGGTGACGGTGTCGACTTCGATGCTCTCCACGCCCATCACGGTGGGGGCGTCCAAAAGCAGGTCCCCCAGCAGCGGGTTGTCCATGGCACGATCGCATTCCTGGTGCAACACCTCGTTGACCCGGTTCAGGTCGGCGTTCGTGGACACCGGGATGTCCACCACCGCGCGCGCCCAGTCCTTGGACAGGTTGACCACCTTGACGATCTGCCCGTTCGGGATGGTCAACACCTCGCCGTCCGGCGAGCGCAGCCGGGTCACCCGCAGCGTCACGTTCTCGACGGTTCCGCTGGCTTCCGTCGCGGAAACGACGGTAAGCGTGACCAGGTCTCCGAAGCCGTACTGCCGCTCGGCCAGGATGAAGAAACCCGACAGCAGGTCTCTCACCAGCTGCTGCGCGCCGAAACCCAGCGCGGCGCCGACCACGGTGGCCGGCGCGACCAGCCCCCCCACCGAGAACTGCAGCACGTCGGCGATCTGCATCATCACCCAGATGCCGATGAGCACCACCGACACCCAGGAGATCACCGACGCCATAGCCTGGCGATGCTTCGAGGCTTCCGAGCGGACCAGCGCGTCGCTCTCGGCGAAGCCCAGGTTGAGCTGACGGGTCACCTGCTGCGCGACCCAGTTGACGAACCGGGCGGCCAACACCGCCACGATCAGCACCATCACGATCCGTAGACCGCGGGTGATGATCCATTGCCCGACGTCACCACGCCAGAAGTCGTGCCAGCCCAGCGCCTTTATCGACGCGGTCGAGGCGAGAAGAGTTGTGTTAGTCGTCATCTTTTCGGTTGCGCCACCGGATTCCCGCTTCCAGGAACCCGTCGATGTCTCCGTCCAGGACGGCCGCCGGATTGCCGACCTCGTACTCGGTCCGCAGATCCTTGACCATCTGATACGGGTGCAGGACGTAGGAGCGCATCTGGTTGCCCCACGAACTGCCGCCTTCGCCTTTCAATGCGTCCAGCTCCGCGCGTTCTTCGGAACGCTTGCGCTCCAACAACTTTGCTTGCAGCACGCGCATCGCCGAGATCTTGTTCTGCAGTTGCGATTTTTCGTTCTGGCAAGTCACGACGATACCCGTTGGGATGTGGGTTAAACGAACCGCCGAGTCGGTGGTGTTCACGGATTGGCCGCCCGGACCGCTGGAGCGGTAAACATCCACGCGCACATCGCCTTCCGGAATGTCGATGTGGTCGGTGGTATCCACCACCGGAAGAACCTCGACTTCGGCGAACGACGTCTGACGTCGACTTTGGTTGTCAAACGGGCTGATCCGCACCAACCTGTGGGTGCCCTGCTCGACGGACAACGTGCCGTAGGCAAACGGAGCGTGCACCGCGAAGGTCGCGCTCTTGATGCCCGCCTCCTCGGCATAGGAGGTGTCGAACACTTCGACCGGGTACTTGTGCTGCTCGGCCCACCGGATATACATCCGCATCAGCATCTCGGCCCAGTCGGCGGCGTCCACCCCGCCGGCGCCGGATCGGATGGTGACCAGCGCCTCACGCTCGTCGTACTCCCCCGAGAGCAGGGTGCGCACCTCGGTGGCCTCTATATCGGCGCGCAGCGCCTTCAGCTCGGCGTCCGCCTCGGCAAGCGCGTCCGCCGCACCCTCCTCGGTCGCCAGCTCGTAGAGCACCGGCAGGTCGTCGAGGCGTCCGCGTAACTCCTCGATCCGGCGCAGCTCCCCTTGGGCGTGTGACAACTCACTGGTCACCCGCTGCGCGCGGGCCTGGTCATCCCACAATTGCGGATCGGACGCCTCGTGTTCGAGCTTCTCGATGCGGCCGCGCAGACCGTCCACATCGAGCACCCGCTCCACCGTGGTCAGGGTGGAGTCAAGGGCGGCGATGTCGGCTTGACGGTCGGGTTCCACAGCGGACAACGTTACCGGGACCCGCCAAGCGCATCGGCTCCCGGCGAGTGCTCAGGCCACGACCAGCGGTCATGCGTTTAGCATCGAGTCACGATCATGTGCACCCCGCGCTGCGCGCCGACAGTCCCCCGCGCGCTAACCGGGCACGAATAGAAGGTCGAGTATGCGCCCATATCACGTTGCAATCGTCGGCTCCGGACCGTCGGGATTCTTCGCCGCGTCATCCTTGCTGAAGGCGGCCGATGCGTCCGAGGACATCGAGGTAGCCGTCGACATGCTGGAGATGCTGCCCACCCCGTGGGGGCTGGTGCGCTCCGGCGTGGCTCCCGACCACCCGAAGATCAAGTCGATCAGCAAGCAGTTCGAGAAGACCGCCGAAGATCCCCGCTTCCGGTTCTTCGGCAACGTGGTGGTCGGTGAACACGTGCAGTCCAGTGAGCTGGCCGAACGCTACGACGCCGTGGTGTATGCCGTCGGGGCGCAGTCCGACCGCGCGCTCAACATCCCCGGCGAGGACCTGCCGGGCAGTGTCGCCGCCGTCGACTTCGTGGGCTGGTACAACGCGCATCCCAACTTCGAGGAGGCGACGCCCGACCTCTCGGGCGCCCGCGCCGTGGTCGTCGGCAACGGCAATGTGGCGCTCGACGTGGCGCGCATCCTGGTCACCGATCCCGACGTGTTGGGCGTCACCGACATCGCCGATCACGCGCTCGAGTCGCTGCGGCCGTGCGGCGTCGAGGAAGTGGTGGTCCTCGGCCGGCGCGGCCCCCTGCAGACCGCCTTCACCACGCTCGAGCTGCGTGAGCTGGGCGACCTCGAAGGGGTTGACGTGATCGTCGACCCCGCCCAGCTGGAGGGAATCACCGACGAGGACGCCGCCGCGGTCGGCAAAACGGCCAAGCAGAACATCAACGTGCTCCGTGGCTATGCACAGCGCGACCCGCGCCCCGGGCACCGCCGGATCGTGCTCCGATTCATGACCTCGCCGATCGAGATCAAGGGCGAGGACAAGGTGGAACGCATCGTGCTCGGCCGCAACGAATTGGTGACCGACGAGAACGGGCGGGTGTCGGCCAAGGACACCGGCGAGCGCGAGGAGCTGCCGGTTCAGCTGGTGGTGCGGTCGGTCGGCTACCGCGGTGTGCCGACCCCGGGGCTGCCGTTCGACGAGAAGAGCGCGACGATCCCCAATACCGCGGGCCGGGTGGAGGGCAGCCGCAACGAATATGTCGTCGGTTGGATCAAGCGCGGGCCGACCGGTGTCATCGGCACCAATAAAAAGGACTCCCAGGACACCGTCGACACCCTGCTCGCCGATCTGGACCGCGCGAAAGAAGAAGGTCTGGCCGAGTTCCCCGAGGACCACACCGAAAAGCTGGCCGAGTGGCTCACCTCACGCCAGCCCAAGCTGGTGACCTCGGCGCACTGGGAGATCATCGACCGCCATGAGCGTGCGGCCGGCGAGCCGCATGGGCGCCCCCGCGTCAAGCTGCCCAACCTGGCCGAGATGCTGCGGATCAGTCACGGTTGATCAGGAGGCGACGGTGGCGAGCAGCTCCGGCGCGTCGAGCCCGGTCAGCCGGCGGTGCATGGCCCAGGCAATCCTGGCGGCCTGAACCTTCGCCCGGTCCGCGGCCGGTCCGCCGTACATGTCGTCGACCGTGTCGTGCCAGATGGTGAGCCAACGCAGGAAGTGGCGGTTGGACAGCGGGGTCCGGCGGTGAATGTCGCGGTGCGGCTGCAGCGCACTACCGCGGTAGCGTCCCGCGCGAAAGAGCACCGTCTCCCAGAAATCGCACATCGTCGGAATGTGTGAGTCCAACCCGACGGCGCGCAGTTCGGCGAACGGCTCCGCCAAAACCTCGTCGTTCAGCGCCCTTCCGTAAAAGCGGCGCAGC
The DNA here is from genome assembly GCF_025822865.1 of Mycobacterium paraffinicum. Classification (NCBI taxonomy): domain Bacteria; kingdom Bacillati; phylum Actinomycetota; class Actinomycetes; order Mycobacteriales; family Mycobacteriaceae; genus Mycobacterium; species Mycobacterium paraffinicum. Next base: position 313,312 of record NZ_JACKUR010000016.1, read on the forward strand.
AACGCCTCAACGTCGGCGCGGTCGATCAGATCCGCCCTCGTTTCAGCCATCGCCACACCCTGGGTTCGTCACAGGTTGCTGCACCGGATCGCCAGCACGGAATGCGCCGCGTTGCTGGCCTGCTCAGCGGTATGACAGTCGGTGACCAGCAACTGGCCCGCTTCGGGATGGGCGCGGATGTACTGCTCCACACTGCCCCGCACGATCGCGGACTCGACCCGGACGCCGGGATACAGCCGCGTCCATCGCGCGAGCCGTCGACTCAATTGCGCTTGCGCCGAACGCGTTCCGTCGCCGGCATCGTGCGCGTCCTCACCCTGGCACACCCAGAGCGCGCGCAGTGTGGCCGCTCGCAGCCTCGCCTCTTCGAACGCGTGCGGCAGCACCATGCCATTGCCGGCGTCGACCACGACGCTGCCGACCTTCGGGGTTGCCGACCGCCTCGCCGGCTCATGGATCACGGCCACCGGGCACTGGGCCAAGCGGGCCAAGGAGATTGCGACGGAGGTTTCGCCATGACAGGCATGGTTGAGTCCAATCGAACCGATACACATCATGGCCGCCGACCTCGACTCCTCGATCAGCTTGGTCAGCGGCCTCCCGCAAACAATCTCGGTTTCGACCTTGACGGGAACGCCGGTGGCGTCGACGGACCGACGGGCGTCGGCCAGCGCCGTCCGCGCGGCGGCTAGACGCGTCTCGCAGGCCTGTGCCGTGGAGGCCTCCTGCGGATCGACGACACAGACCAATCGCATCGGGATGTCCCGACTGGCCACCTCATCGACCGCCCACAGAGCCGCCTGCCTCGCCGCCCTCGACCCGTCCACGCCTACGACGATTGCCGGACCCGGATAGCTATTGCTCATCGCGGTCTCCTCTGCTGAGCTGTACGCGGGGAACCTTCACGTCGCTCAGCCACGACGGTATGACCGGGAATGCCTCTGTCCCAGGGGCATTGGTCCCGAAATCGAGGCCATTGGCCCCTAGGGACCGGCGAAGGCGATGTTGGCCTTCCCCGGCACGACAACCGAATACAAGCTTGAAGACTGGAGACTCGCAGATGGCCGCTCAACAGACCGCTCGACAGGCATCCTCGCAGCCCCTGGTAGGCAAAGGCTGGATTCAGGGCGTCGCCCTGGTGATGATCTTCGGCTTCCTGGTCATGGGCATCCTGGCCTACCGCACGTACTCGGCGTCGATGCCAATGCCGGACAAGGTCGTCAATGAGTCGGGCCAGCTGCTGTTCACCGGCGACGACATCACCCGGGGGCAGGAGCTCTACCAGACGCGCGGCCTCATGGAATACGGCTCGGTGCTGGGGCATGGCGCGTACCTGGGACCCGACTACACCGCGGAATACCTGCGGATGGCGACGCAGGACGTCGGCGATCAGCTGCGGGCGCAGGGGCTGGCCGATCCGCGTGACCGGGTGGTCACCGAATTCCGCACCAACCGCTACAACGGCACCACCAAGACATTGGTGTTCACCGACCGGCAGGCCGCGGCGTTCGACCACATTCAGCGTCACTACGCCGCCTTTTTCGGCGAGAATTCGACCAAATACGGGCTGCTGCCCCAGACGATCACGGACAAGGCGCAGATTCACGATCTGACCGCGTTCTTCGCGTGGACGGCCTGGGCGGGCGCGGCCGAACGCCCCGGCCACAAGTACAGCTACACCAACAACTGGCCGGCCGAATCGCGCGTCGACAACGGGCCCACCGCGCCGGTGATCGTGTGGTCGGCACTGTCGCTGATTGCGTTGTTGGGCGGGATCGGCGTCATGTTCGCGGTCTACGGGCGGTGGAGCCAGAAGGTCGGCTGGCACGGCGCGGAGTCGTCCACGCTTTCCTTCCGCCAACCCGGCGAAGTCAGCCTGACACCCGCGCAGCGCGCCACGATCTGGTTCTTCGCAATCGTGTCGGTGTTGTTCCTGGCTCAGACGCTCCTGGGCGCGGCGGCCGAGCACTACCGGGCCGACTTGTCGAACTTTTTCGGGCTGGATCTGGCCCGCGTGCTGCCGTACAACCTGGCCCGCACCTGGCATGTGCAACTGTCACTGTTCTGGACCGCGGCGGCGTTCCTGGCCGGCGGCATCTTCCTGGTGCCGTTCATCGCCCGCCGCGAGCCGCGCCGTCAGGGCTTGCTGGCCTACGTGTTGCTGGGCGGGGTCGCGGTGGTGGTGTTCGGATCGCTGATCTGCGAGGCACTCTCCATCTACGGAGTGATCCCGCATGGGCTGCTGTCCCAGCAGTGGGAGTATCTCGACCTGCCGCGGCTGTTTCAGATCCTGCTGATCATCGGCATGTTCGTGTGGATTGCGATCATCTTCCGGGGCATGCGTGCCCGGCTCAAAGGCGAATCGAAGATGAACATGCCGTGGTTGTTCTTCTTCTCCGGGCTGGCGATCCCGGCGTTCTACACCGTCGGGCTATTGGCCAGCAGCGGCACGCATTACACCGTCGCCGAATTCTGGCGGTTCTGGGTGGTGCACCTGTGGGTCGAGGACTTCCTCGAGCTGTTCACCACGGTGATGGTGGCCTACATGTTCGTGTTGCTCGGCGTGGTGCGCGAGCGGATCGCGCTGGGCGTGATCTTCCTTGACGTCATCCTGTACTCCGCGGGCGGGGTCATCGGCACCATGCACCACCTGTACTTCTCGGGAACCCCGGTGGAACACATGGCGCTGGGCGCGTTCTTCTCGGCGGCCGAGGTCATTCCGTTGACCTTCCTCACCGTCGAGGCGTGGGCATTCCTGCAGCTGGGTTCGCGGCAGCAGTCCGGCGACGCCAAGCCCTTCCCGCATCGCTGGGCGGTCATGTTTCTGGTCGCCGTCGGATTCTGGAACTTCCTGGGGGCTGGCATCTTTGGCTTCCTGATCAACCTGCCGATCGTGTCCTACTACCAGATCGGCACCGCACTGACCGCCAACCATGCCCACGGCGCGATGATGGGGGTCTACGGCATGCTCGCCGTCGGCCTGGCCATGTTCGCGTTCCGCTACGTGATCCCGGCCGACAAGTGGCCGGAGAAGCTGGCGCGAACCTCGTTCTGGTGCATGAACATTGGTCTCGCGTGGATGGTGTTCGTGACTCTGCTGCCGCTGGGCGTGCTGCAGCTCTACCACTCGGTCAACGACGGCTACTTCGAAGCGCGCTCCCTGGGCTACATCACCAGGCCCGGCAACGCCGTCCTGGAATGGCTCCGGCTGCCCGGCGACGTCATCCTGATCGTCGGCGGCGTGCTGCCGTTCGTTTGGATCGCGTGGACCGCCTTGCGGAATTTCCGGACGGGTTCAACGGTGCAGGAGTTGCCCGAACATCCGCTGTACGTCGAAGTCCCGACCGAGCCGGAGACCGGTGCCGCGGTGTCGGCGAAGGACTGACCGGTGACTCAGCCGGCTGCCTCCGTATGGCTGATCGCCGGGTATTCCCTTGCCCTACTGGCCATCGGGTGGAGTTTCGACTCGATGGCCCGACGGGCGTCGGCGCGCGCGGCCCGTTGGCGCACAGGCCAATTCACCTACCGGCCCGACCATGACGCCTGGGTGTGTCCACAGGACCACTGGCTGTGGCCGACTTCGTTCGATCCGCGGCACCGGGTCATGCGATATCGCGCCCAACCGGTGGTGTGCAACAGCTGTCCCGTCAAATCCAGCTGCACGACGTCCGATCACGGCCGGGAGATCAGCCGCGAGGTGGACCCATGGCCGCACTCGGATGCTGGGCGGTTCCACCGCGGGATCGCCTGCTGCGTGGCCGCCTTCGGAATCGTGTTGCCGCTGGCCATGTTGGTCGCCAACCACTCGGGTGCCGAGGTGTTGGTCTTGACCGGCACCATCGGGGTTGTCGCCCTGCTCGGCCTGCCGCTGGTCCGCCACTTGTGGAACACCCCGGCCAATGCGCCGGAGCACCTTCCGCACCGCACCGCGCTCGAGGACCAGGCGGCCGCCGCGGTAGACAGGTATTCCACTCGCTGGGGCGGCTGGGAAAGCAAGGAGGGCAAGCCAACATGACCACCGTTGTGATCGTCGTCGTCGCCGGGATTGTCGCGCTTGCCGTGCTCGCGAGGTGGTCGCTGGCCGTGCTGCGCGAGTACGAACGCGGAGTCGTCTTCCGGATGGGGCATGTGCGCCCGCTCTACGGTGCCGGGCTTCGTCTCCTTATCCCCTTTCTGGACAAGATGATCCGCGTCGACCAGCGGTTGGTGACGCTGACCATTCCCCCTCAGGAGGTGATCACCCGCGACAACGTGCCGGCCCGGGTCAACGCCGTCGTCATGTTCCAGGTGATGGAGCCGCTGAAAGCGATTCTGGCGGTGGAGAACTACGCAGTGGCCACCTCCCAGATCGCGCAGACCACGCTGCGTTCGCTGCTCGGCCGCGCCGACTTGGACACCCTGCTGGCACACCGGGAGGACCTCAACAGCGATCTGCGCACGATCATCGAGAAGCAGACCGAGCCGTGGGGCGTGCAGGTCCGCGTCGTGGAGATCAAAGACGTCGAGATTCCCGAGTCGATGCAGCGGGCGATGGCCCGCGAGGCCGAGGCCGAACGGGAACGCCGCGCGAAAGTCATCAACGCCCGCGGGGAACTGCAGGCCTCCGAGGAGCTGCGTGAAGCGGCGGAGACACTCTCGAAAAGCCCCGCCTCGCTGCAATTGCGTTATCTGCAAACGTTGTTGGAATTGGGCGCGGACCAGAATTCGACCGTCGTCTTCCCGCTGCCGGTTGACATCATCACGCCGTTCTTGCGGCATCCGGAGGCACTGCAGGGCATCGTCGACAACTTCAACAATCGCGGGTGAATCCCGCCGCCGCGGCGATTGCCTGAAGCGCGCCCCGGGAATCAGCGGGAACGCTATGCCCGGGGCATGCGCATCGCCGGTCAGCAGGCACCCCGGCCAGCGACCATCTCACACGCACCGCGCACATGCTCCGCCCGGGCGACGAGTTGACCGGATCGCGGACCGGCATGCCCGGCCTCCCGCGGGCACCGTGTGTCGCGCCTCGGAAGTCGTCCCGCGCTACGGCGTTCGGATCACGGTCATGGCGCGCCCGCCGGCGGCCGGCTGACGGGGCTACACCGGGGGCGGCTCGGGCGGGGCCAACCTCCAGTTGTCCGGATTCTTCGGCGAGTACACCACCGGAAACAACTGGCCCATGGTCGGCCATTGGTCGACGTCGACGGCCATCCGCTGATACACCGCGTGCTCGCTGACGGTCGGCCCGTTGATCACACCGGCGATCGTGACGAACTGTTCACCGGTGGCCTCCGGGCGCGGACTCACGCCGGTGACCAGCAACGTACCGTTCAGCACCTCGCCGCGCGGGCCGCGTGGCAGGAACCGCTGGGCAAGAGCAACCGCCAAGACGGCCACCAACAGGAACAGCACACCGAATTCCCACACGCCGCCATGGTAGGGCCGTGATAGGACTGCGTCATGAGCCGGGACGATCTGACGTTGGCGCTGACGCTGGCCGACCGCGCCGACACGCTGACGTCGGCGCGGTTCGGGGCGCTCGACCTGCGCGTTGACACCAAGCCGGACCTGACCCCGGTCACCGACGCCGATCGCGCGGTGGAGACCGAGCTGCGCGAGGCGCTGGGCCGCGAGCGGCCGCACGACAGCATCGTCGGCGAGGAGTTCGGCGGAACCACCACTTTCACCGGACGCCAGTGGATCATCGACCCCATAGACGGCACCAAGAACTTCGTGCGCGGGGTGCCGGTCTGGGCAAGTCTCATCGCGCTGCTCGAAGACGGTGTGCCCACGGTCGGCGTCGTCAGCGCCCCCGCCCTGCAGCGTCGGTGGTGGGCGGCGGGCGGCGACGGCGCCTTCGTCGCGGTCGACGACGCACCGCCCCGTCGGCTCGCGGTTTCCTCTGTGACACAACTCGATTCGGCCAGCCTGTCGTTTTCCAGCCTGTCCGGCTGGGCGCAGCGCGGCCTACGGGAACGCTTCATCTCGCTGACAGACGCCGTCTGGCGGGTGCGCGCCTTCGGCGACTTTCTCTCCTACTGCCTGGTGGCCGAAGGGGCGATCGACATCGCCACCGAACCCGAGGTGTCCGTCTGGGACCTCGCCGCCCTCGACATCCTGGTGCGCGAGGCGGGCGGGACGCTCACCGGCCTGGACGGCGTCGCGGGACCGCACAGCGGCAGCGCGGTGGCGACCAACGGGCCACTGCACGAGCTCGTGCTTCGCGGCCTCGATGCCGGCGGTCTGTGAATTAGTTAACAACTGTTCTCTGTGATCTTACTCCGGAGTAAGATAGGCTTATCCGCACTGCCCCAACTACTACAGGCTGCCGACATGACCGACACTGGTTCCGGTTCAAAACAGAGTTCGAAGTCCGCCCGCTCGCGTCGCAAACGAAATGACCAGCAGAGCGGGATCGGGCTGCGACCCCACAAGCGCACCGGCGTCGACATCGCCATCGCGCTGCTCACCCCGCTGATGGGCCAGGAATTCCTCGACAAGTACCGCCTGCGCGACCCTGTCAACCGGGGGCTGCAGTACGGCACCAAGACCGTCTTCTCCACCGCCGCCGCCGCCTCCCGCCAGTTCAAGCGGTTGCAGAATCTGCGCGGCGGACCGACCCGACTGAAGTCGAGCGGCAAGGACTACTTCGACCTGACGCCCGACGACGACCAGAAGATGATCGTCGAGACCCTCAGCGAATTCGCCGAGGAGATGCTGCGGCCCGCGGCGCACGACGCCGACGAGGCGGCGGCCTACCCGCCCGACCTGATCGCCAAGGCCGCCGAGTTGGGCATCACCGCGATCAACATCCCCGAGGACTTCGACGGCATCGCCGCCCACCGCTCGAGCGTGACCAACGTGCTGGTGGCCGAGGCGCTCGCCTACGGTGACATGGGTCTCGCGCTGCCGATCCTGGCCCCCGGGGGCGTGGCCGCCGCGCTGACCCACTGGGGCAGCGCGGACCAGCAGGCCACCTATCTGCACGAGTTCGCCGGCGAGAACGTTCCCCAGGCCTGCGTCGCGATCGCCGAGCCGCAACCGCTGTTCGACCCCACCCGCCTGAAGACCACCGCGGTGCGCACACCGAGCGGCTACCGCCTCGATGGCGTGAAGTCGTTGGTCCCGGCGGCGGCCGATGCCGAGTTGTTCATCGTCGGAGCGCAGCTCGACGGCAGGCCCGCCCTGTTCATCGTCGAGTCGTCGACGAATGGCCTTACCGTCAAGGCGGATCCGAGCATGGGTATCCGCGCGGCGGCCCTGGGCCACGTCGAGCTGTCCGGCGTCACGGTCCCGCTGAGCGCGCGGCTGGGCGAGGACGAGGCGACCGATGACGACTACTCGGAGGCCATCGCGCTGTCCCGCCTGGGCTGGGCGGCGCTGGCGGTGGGCACCTCGCACGCGGTGCTCGACTACGTCGTGCCCTACGTGAAGGAGCGCGAGGCCTTCGGCGAGCCGATCGCGCATCGTCAGGCCGTCGCGTTCATGTGCGCCAACATCGCGATCGAACTGGACGGACTGCGGTTGATCACCTGGCGCGGCGCGGCCCGTGCCGAACAGGGCCTGCCCTTCATTCGCGAGGCGGCGCTGGCCAAGCGGCTGGGCGCCGATAAGGGGATGCAGATCGGCCTGGACGGCGTGCAGCTGCTCGGTGGCCACGGCTTTACGAAGGAACACCCGGTCGAGCGTTGGTATCGCGACCTGCGGGCCATCGGCGTGGCCGAGGGCGTCGTCGTCATCTAACTCGTCATCCAACTCAAAGCTGAAAGACCAATCATGGCAATCAATCTGGAACTGCCCCGCAAGCTGCAAGCGGTGGCCGTCAAGACCCATCAGGGCGCCGCGGAGTTGATGCGGCCGATCGCGCGCAAGTACGACCTGAAGGAACACGCCTACCCGGTCGAACTCGACACGTTGTACAACCTGTTCGCGGGCGCGTCGGAATCCATCGAATTCGCCGGTGCCGACAACCTGGGCGACGAGAACCGGGACCGGGACCAGAATCACAACGGCGCCAACATGGCGGCGCTGCTGCAGACCCTGGAGGCTTGCTGGGGCGACGTCGCGATGATGCTGTCGGTCCCCTATCAGGGCTTGGGCAACGCGGCCATCTCCGCCGTGGCCACCGAAGAACAGCTGGAACGCCTGGGCAAGGTGTGGGCGGCGATGGCCATCACCGAACCGGGCTTCGGCTCCGACTCGGCGGCGGTGTCGACCACCGCGAAGCTGGACGGCGACGAGTACGTCATCAACGGCGAGAAGATCTATGTCACCGCCGGTTCGCGCGCCACCCACATCGTGGTGTGGGCCACGCTGGACAAGTCGCAGGGGCGCGCGGCGATCAAGTCGTTCATCGTCCCGCGCGAGCACCCCGGCGTCACGGTCGAACGGCTCGAACGCAAGCTCGGCATCAAGGGCTCCGACACCGCGGCGATCCGGTTCGACAACGTCCGCATCCCCAAGGAAAATCTGCTGGGAAACCCGGAAATCGAAGTCGGCAAGGGCTTTTCCGGCGTGATGGAGACCTTCGACAACACCCGGCCCATCGTGGCCGCCATGGCCATCGGGGTGGGTCGCGCCGCCCTGGAGGAGATCCGCAAGATCCTCACCGAGGCCGGGGTGGAGATTTCCTATGACAAACCGTCACACGCCCAGAGCGCGGCGGCCGCCGAGTTCCTGCGCATGGAGGCCGACTGGGAGGCCGCCTATCTGCTGGCGCTGCGGGCTGCGTGGCAGGCCGACAACAGGATCCCCAACTCCAAAGAGGCGTCGATGAGCAAGGCCAAGGCCGGCCGGATGGCCAGCGACGTCACCCTCAAAACCGTCGAATTGGCGGGCACCGCAGGCTATTCCGAGCAATCGATGCTGGAGAAGTGGGCGCGCGACTCCAAGATCCTGGACATCTTCGAGGGCACCCAGCAGATCCAGCAGTTGGTGGTCGCCCGCCGCCTGCTGGGGCTGTCGTCGGCCGAGCTCAAGTAGGCCCTGTAGACCCACCGTTTGCGCCGAACGTGCAATCACTGCGGAATTTCGGCGTGTTTTTCGCACTGGGTACACGTTCGGCGCGAACTACTCGGCGACCGCGTTCAGCTGCTCGCGCACGTCGCCGTCGAGTTCGATGGACGCGACGTCCAGGTTCTCCTCGAGATGTCGCACCGACGACGTTCCCGGGATCAGCAGCACGTTGGGCGCCAGGCTCAGCGTCCACGCCAACGCGACCTGCGCCGGCGTGCGCCCCAGCCGCTCGGCGGCGTCGACCACGAGTTGGTGAGTGAGTACCGGGTTGGGCCGCATGAATGCGGCCCCCAGGGGGAAGAACGGAACGAACGCGATCCCGCGCGCCGCGCACTCGGCGAGCACCGGCGCCGACTCACGCTGAACCAGATTGAACGCGTTTTGCACACAGGCGATTTCGGTGCGCTCGCACGCATGCAGTAGATGATCGCGGTTGACGTTGCTCAGCCCGATGCCGCCGATCAGACCCTCGTCGCGGGCCTCGATCATGACTGACAGCTGGTCGTCGAACAGCTGATCGGGCCCGTCGCTTTCGAACACGCGCAGGTTGACCGCGGCCAGCTGGTCGACACCGAGGGCACGCAGGTTCGTCTCGATGTCGCGGCGCAGGTCGGACGGCGCGTCCACCGGCAGCCAGCCGCCGCTGTCGTCGCGACGCCCGCCCACCTTGCTCACCAGCGCCAGGTTCTCCGGATAGGGATGCAACGCCTCGCGGATGAGCTCGTTGGCCACGTCGGGACCGTAGTACTGGGCGGTGTCGATGTGGTCGACGCCGAGTTCGACCGCCCGCCGCAGCACGGCCAGCGCCTCGTCGCGGTCCCGGGGCGGCCCGAACGCGTTCGGACCCGGCAACTGCATGGCGCCGAAGCCCACCCGGCAGACCGAAAAGCGACCGAGTGGAAAGGAATCCATACCGTGAGGTTAGCGTCGAGGCATGGACACGTTTCAAGCGCTGGTCGCTCGCGAGGATGGCGACCGGATAACCGCGTCGGTCGAGACTTTGAGCCAGTCGGACCTGCCGCCCGGTGAGGTGACGATCCGGGTGCTCTATTCGAGCGTCAACTACAAGGACGCGCTCGCGCTTACCCCCGGTGGCGGCGTGGTGCGCGGCTACCCCGTGGTGCCGGGTATCGACCTGACCGGCGAGGTCGTCGAGTCACAGTCACCCGAGTTCAGCGTCGGCGAGAAGGTGCTGGCCCACGGGTACCAGATCGGCACCGGCCACCACGGCGGCTACGCCGAATTGGCCAGGCTGCCGGCCGATCAGGTCGTCGCCCTCGGCGCGTTGAGCCCGCACGAGGGCGCCGCGATCGGCACCGCCGGCTTCACCGCCGCGATGAGCGTTCAGGCGCTGATCGATTGGGGCACCGAGCCCGGCGCCGGGTCGGTGGTTGTCACCGGCGCCTCCGGTGGTGTCGGCTCGGTCAGCGTGGACCTGTTGGCCGCCAAGGGCTATCGGGTGGTCGCCTCGACCGGCAAGGAGGGGGCGGCCGGGCTGCTGAAAGAGCTTGGCGCCGCAGAGGTTATCGGGCGGCTGCCGGAAGACCCCGACGCCAAACCTCGGCCGTTGGCCAAGGCGCGCTGGGCGGCCGCGGTGGACTGCGTCGGCGGTGCGACCCTGGCCGACGTGCTCAGCGCCGTCGACTACGGCGGTGCGGTGGCCTGTAGCGGCCTCACCGGTGGCCCGGGATTGAAGACCACCGTGATGCCGTTCATCCTGCGCGGCATTGCGCTGCTGGGGATGGATTCGGTGCAGATGCCGATCGGCCCACGCCGCAAACTGTGGGCGCTGCTGGGCGATTCGTTGCGGCCGCGCCATCTCGACGCCCTCACCAGCGACGTCGACATCAAAGATGTGCTCGATGTGCTGGATCAGGTGCGCGCCGGCAAGTTCACCGGGCGGGCGGTGGTGCGGGTCGCGGGCGGATTCTGAGTCGGCAGTAGGCTGACCGACCATGCGAGCTGCACGGGTGATTCGGCTGGACGGTCCGGACGCGATCGAGGTGGCGGAGGTCGACGAACCCTCGGGTGACGGCGTGGTCGTCGACGTGCACGCCGCCGGTGCCGCCTTCCCAGACGCCCTGCTGACCCGGGGTCTGTATCAGTACCGCCCCGAACCGCCGTTCGTGCTGGGAGCCGAGATCGCCGGTGTGGTGCGTTCGGCGCCGGATGGCGCACACGTGCAGGCCGGCGACCGGGTCGTCGGACTGACGATGCTGTCCGGCGGCATGGCCGAGGTCGCGATCCTGCAACCCGACCGGGTGTTCAAGCTCCCCGACAACGTGAGTTTCGAGGCGGGCGCCGGCCTGCTGTTCAACGACCTCACGGTGTACTTCGCCCTGACGGTGCGCGGCCGGCTGGCCCAGGGCGAGACCGTGCTGGTGCACGGCGCCGCCGGCGGCATCGGGACATCGACGCTGCGGCTCGCAGCGTTGCTCGGGGCGTCACGCACCATCGCGGTGGTCAGCACCGAGCAGAAGGCGGACGTCGCGACCGCCGCCGGGGCCACCGATGTGGTGCTGGCCGACGGGTTCAAGGACGCGGTCAAGGAGCTCACCGGCGGCCGCGGCGTCGACGTCGTGCTCGACCCGGTCGGCGGCGACCGGTTCACCGACTCGCTACGCTCGCTCGCCCCCGGCGGGCGGCTGCTGGTCGTCGGCTTCACGGGCGGCGAAATTCCCACCGTCAAGGTGAACCGGTTGCTGCTCAACAACATTGACGTGGTCGGCGTGGGCTGGGGCGCCTGGACGGCGACGCATCCGAACGCACTGGCCGAGCAGTGGGCGGGACTGGAGAAGTTGCTCGCCTCGGGTCAGTTGGCTCCGCCCAATCCGGAGGTCTATCCCCTGGACGACGCCGCCGCAGCGGTCGCGTCGCTGGAGAACCGCACCGCCAAAGGCAAGGTCGTGGTGCGCGTCCGCGACTGACGCGATGGGCGGTTGATCGGCGGTTGATCGGCGACACATAAACGTCAGTGAAGACACGCCGAAGCGGGTCGCAATGGATTATGTCTCGCGGACCGGCGACGGCCCTTGTGCGGCCCCGGAAACAAAAAGTAATGTCACTTTCAGTTTTATCCGCCGTCCGAGCCGGAGGTCAGCCATGGAATCCTTCGTCCACTTGCGAAAAGGGAGGACACCGCGCCGCCTGCACGCCGACCTCGACGGGCTCAAGGACGACGAGCTGGGCCGCGGCGGATTCACCGGCCGCACGGCGAACCTCTACCGCCGCCACGACCCCACCGCCTACCGGTCGGTCGGCCCGCTGCGCCCCGTCGACGTGCTGGCCGGCGAGCTGAAGCCCAGCGATGCCGCCGACGCCGGCGGCGGTCCCCTGCTGATGTTCAGCAACGCCGACTGCCGAATCCTGTTGAGCCGCCGCCACGAGCCGATGCCGTTCTACACCCGCCACGTCGACGGTGACCTGCTGTGCTTCGTCCACCAGGGCGCCGGCCTGTTCGAAACGGAGTTCGGGCCACTGCGCTACGCCGACGGCGACTGGGTCTACATCCCGAAGGCGTGCACCTGGCGGCAGGTGCCCGATAGCGAAACCACCCTGCTGATGGTCGAGGCGACCGACGAATTCCGGGTGCCGCCGGCCGGGCCGCTGGGCCGCCACTTCCCTTTCGACCCGTCGCAGATGACCATCCCGGACCCGGCACCCATCGAGGACGACGGCAGGGAAGAGTACGAGGTCCGGCTCATCCATGAAGGTGGCCCCACAACGCTTTTCTACCAACACAATCCGCTCGACATCGAAGGCTGGCGCGGCGACAACTTCCCGTTCACGTTCAACATCTCCGATTACAACGTGGTCACCTCCGACAGCGTCCACCTGCCGCCGACGGTCCACCTGTTCATGCAGGCCACCGGCGTCTACGTGATGAATTTCCTGCCGAAGCCCGCCGAAGGTGTCGCCGGCACCGAGCGCACACCGTGGTACCACCGCAACGTCGACTATGACGAGATCGCCTTCTTCCACGGCGGCTCGCTCTACGGCATCCCGATGCCGCCCGGTCTGATTTCCCATGCGCCGCAAGGCGTCCACCACGGCGCACCGGAGAAGGCGCGGGAGCGGGCGCGCCGCAAGTTCGACGATTACTCCCGCGTCGATTGGCAAGTGATCGCCGTCGATACCCGCCGACGCCTGACCCCCTCGCCCGAGGTGCTGGCCCACGACCTAGGACAACACTGACCATGACGACCCGCCACGAATACGAGCGAATCCCCTATCTTGTTGCCTTCCAGAACAATTCCGCCGTCCGAGACGTCTACGGCGGCCTGGCCGAGATCACCGTGCTGGAGAGCTACCTGCTCAGGCCGGTGGACAAGCCGTCGGACACCGTGCTGGTGTTCATGCACCCGATCGGCGGCGGGGCCTATCTGCCGATGATCAACGCGCTGGCCCGGGCAGGCCATCACGTCATCTACTGCAACAGCCGGTTCCGCGGCACCGACTCGGCGCTGCTGATGGAGAAGGTGGTCGAGGATCTCGGCGAGTGCATCAAGGACGCCAAGAAGCGGCTGGGTTACCAGAAGGTGGTGCTGGCCGGCTGGAGCGGCGGCGGCTCGCTGTCGGTGTTCTACCAGCAGCAGGCCCAGCACCCGACCATCACCTCGAGCCCGTCCGGCGATGGCCCCGACCTGACGGCCCTGGACCTGATCCCCGCCGACGGCATCATGCTGCTGGCGGCGCACATCAGCCGGCACGGCACGCTGACCGAATGGCTCGACGCCTCGATCCTCGACGAATCCGACCCCGCCAAGCGCGATCCCGAGCTGGATCTGTACAACCCGGACAACCCGAACCAGCCGCCCTACACCCAGGAATTCCTCGCCCGCTACCGCAACGCGCAGATCGAACGCAACCGGCGCATCACCGCGTGGGTCAAAGGCAAGCTCGCCGAACTGAAGGCCGCCGGACGCCCGGACGAGGAGTTCTGTTTCGTGGTGCACGGCACCATGGCCGACCCGCGTTGGCTGGACCCGACCGTCGATCCCAACGAACGCATCCCGGGAACCTGTTACCTGGGGGATCCTCAGGTGGTGAACATGAGCCCGGTCGGGCTGGCCCGCTTCTCCACGTTGCGCGGCTGGCTGTCGCAGTGGAGTTACGACGACGCCCGCGGCGACGGGGTGGCCTGCGGCGCCGACATCGCCGTCCCTGCGCTGGTCATCGGCAACCTGGCCGACGACGCCTGCACGCCCAGCCACACCCGGCGGCTCTTCAACGCGATCGGGCATCATGACAAGGAGATGCACGAAATCCCCGGCGCCACCCACTATTACGCGGGCCCCGATCAGCGCGACAAGCTGCGCGCGGCCGTCGACATCGTGACCGACTGGCTGGTCCGCCACGACTTCGCGGGGGCGCAGTGACACCCACCGGACCGCTGGACGGGGTCCGGGTGCTCGAGCTGGGCACGCTGATCGCGGGCCCCTTCGCCGGGCGACTGCTGGGCGACATGGGCGCCGACGTCATCAAGGTGGAACCCCCCGGCGCCCCGGACCCGTTGCGCACCTGGGGCCAGGCCGAGCTCGACGGGCAGCACGTCTTCTGGACGGTGCACGCGCGCAACAAGAGAGCGATAACCCTGGACCTGCGCCGGCCACGTGGCCGCGAACTGTTCTGCGACCTCGTCGAGAAGTCCGACATCATCGTGGAGAACTTCCGCCCGGGGACGTTGGAGAAATGGGGCCTGGGTTACGACGTGCTGAGCGCCCGCAACCCGGGCATCATCCTGGTTCGGGTGTCGGGCTACGGCCAGACCGGCCCCGACGCACACAAGGCCGGGTATGCCTCGGTGGCCGAGGCGGCCAGCGGGCTGCGCTATCTCAACGGTTTCCCGGGCGGCCCGCCGCCCAGGCTGGCGCTCTCGCTCGGCGACACCCTGGCCGGGATGTTCGGCGCCCAGGGTGCCATGGCCGCGCTGTATCGCCGCAGCATCACCGGGCAGGGCCAGGTGGTGGACGTCGCGCTGACCGAATCATGTTTGGCCGTCCAGGAATCCACCATCCCCGACTACGACGTCGGCGGCGTGGTGCGCGGGCCGTCGGGCACCCGGCTCGACGGCATCGCGCCGTCGAACATCTATCGCAGCGCCGACGGCTCGTGGGTGGTGATCGCCGCCAACCAGGACACCGTCTTCGCCCGGCTGTGCAAGGCGATGGGCCGCCCGGAGCTGGCCATCGACGACCGGTTCGCCACGCACGTTGCCCGCGGCCGCAATCAGGACGAACTCGACGAGATCATCGGCGCGTGGGCCGAACAACGCCAGCCGGGCGACATCATCGAAACCCTCAGCGCCGCAGGCGTGATCGCCGGGCCGATCAACACGGTCGCGGAGGTGGTCGACGACCCGCAGCTGCGGGCCCGCGGCATGCTGGTCGAACACTTCGACGAAAGGCTCGGGCGGGACGTTCTGGGGCCGGGCATCGTGCCGGTGCTGTCGGAATCGCCGGGCCGCGTGCGCAACGCCGGGCCCGCCCGTCCGGGCCAGCACAACGACGACGTCTACATCGCGCTGCTGGGCAAGACCGCGGCGGAGCTCGAGGAGCTGCGGGCCGAGGAGGTGCTGTGAACGCACACGTGGTCATTCGCGAGGTGGCGCTGCGCGACGGCCTGCAGATCGAAACGCCGATTCCGTTGTCGGCCAAGCTCGAACTGCTGGCCGCGATCGCTGCGACCGGGGTCCGCGAGGTGGAGGCCACGGCGTTCGTCTCGCCGTCGAAAGTGCCGTCGATGGCCGATGCCGCCGAGCTCGCCGCCCACCTGCACGACTACCCCGACATCGAGTTCTCCGCCCTGGTGGCCAGCCCGAACGGCGCCAAGCGGGCCGTCGCGGCGGGGCTGCGCTCGATCGAGTACGTGATCGCCGCCGACGACACGTTCAGCCAGGCGAACGTCGGGCGGACCAGCGCCGAGGCCACCAAGGCGATCGACGAGATCGTTGCGATCGCGCACCACGGCGACGTCACGGTCGAAGTGGTGATCGCGACCGCGTGGGACTCACCGTTCGAAGGCCCCACCCCGCCCGAGCGAGTGCTCGACATCGCCGCGGCCGCCCGCGAGCGCGGCGCCGACCGCCTGTCCATAGCCGACACGATCGGCACCACCACCCCGGGGCGCGTGAGTTCGCTTATCGCGCAACTGCGTCCGGTGATCGGCGACCTACCGCTGGGCGGACATTTCCACAACACCCGCGGCTCCGGGCTGGCCAGCGCCTACGCCGCGGTCAGCTCCGGGGTGACCCGGCTGGATTCCTCGGTCGGCGGGCTGGGCGGCTGCCCGTTCGCGCCGGGTGCCACCGGCAACATCGCCACCGAGGATCTCGTGTACCTGCTGCGCGACAGCGGCGTCGACGTCGACGTCGACCTGCAGGCCGCCATCGCCGCGGCGGACGTCGCCAAATCCGTTGTCGGCCACGATCTGCCGAGCGCCCTGCTGCGGGCAGGCGACCGGATGCGGACCTGATGCCCGCACCGGAGGCGCGCACCGCCAAGGGCCGCCAGACCAGGCAGGCCATCGAGCTGGCCGCCCGAAAGCTGTTCGCCGAGCGCGGCTTTCACGGGACCACGCTGGCCGACATCACGTCGGCGGCCGGCAAGTCGCCCGCCGTTTTCTACCGGTATTTCGCCGACAAGGAAGACCTGCTCGCCGCCCTCGCGGAGTCCTTCCTGCACGATGTCGTGACACCGTCGGGGTTGAGCCTCGACTTACCGGCCTCTCCGGAGGACGACGCCTTCTTCACCTCGGTGGTCACCGGGTACTGGAACATGTTCAAGCAGAACATCGGCATCATGATCGCCGTGGCCCAGCTGGCCGCCACCCAGCGACGCTTCGCGGCCGTCCAGAACGAATTCCGCCGCTTCGGCATGGACATCGTCGCCGCCTCGGTCCGCCGCGCCCAGGAGCAGGGCTACGGAACCGAGCTCGACCCGCAACACACCGCGGCGGCCATCGCCCTGCTGTTCGAGAACTTCACCACCGTCTTCGTCGGTCCTTCCAACCTGGGCATCAAGATCAGCGACAAGGACGCCATCGCCACCCTGTCGACGATCTGGAAGAAAACCCTGTACGGCGCTTGAGCCCCTTCAAAGGAGATAACCGTGGATTTCACACTCCCCGAACACCTTCCGGGTCTGCTCGCTCAGATGGACGAGTTCATCGAGGCGGAGATCAAACCGCTGGAGCGCGACCACATCCAGTACTTCGACAAGCGCCGCGAACATGCCCGCACCGACTGGGACAACGACGGCATCCCGACGCGCGAATGGGAGGATCTGCTCGCGGAGATGCGCCGGCGGGCCGACAAGGCGGGCTGGCTGCGGTACGGGCTGCCGGCGTCGCTGGGCGGCCGGGACGGCACCAACGTCGACATGGCCGTCATCCGGGAGCACCTGGCGCACAAGGGCCTCGGCCTGCACAACGACCTGCAGAATGAGTCCTCGATCGTCGGCAACTTCCCGCAGGTGATCATGATGGAGCGCTTCGGCACCGACGAGCAACGACGGCTCTGGTCCGAAGCGCTGATCACCGGGGAACGTTCGATGGCGTTCGGACTGACCGAGCCCCAGCACGGCTCGGACGCGACATGGCTGAAGACGCGCGCCCAGGCCGACGGCGATGGGTGGGTGATCAACGGCGCCAAGCGGTTCAACACCGGGGTCCACCGCGCGACCCACGACCTGGTGTTCGCGCGCACCTCCGGTGAGCCCGGCCAGGCGCGGGGCATCACGGCGTTCCTGGTGCCGACGGATGCGCCCGGGTTCACCGTCCCCTACTACTGGTGGACGTTCAACATGCCGACCGACCATGGCGAAGTTCAGTTGACCGACGTCCGGGTCCCCGCCGACGCGGTGCTCGGAGAGGTGGACCGCGGCCTGGAGGTCGCGCAGACGTTCCTGCACGAGAACAGGATTCGGCAGGCGGCCAGCAGCCTGGGCGCGGCCCAGTACTGCATCGACCGCGCCGCCGAATACGCCGGCAAACGGACCGTCTTCGGCAAGCCGCTTTCGGTCAACCAGGCCGTGCAGTGGCCGCTGGCCGAATTGCAAACCGAAGCCCAGATGGTGCGGCTGCTGGTGGCCTATGCCGCCTGGCATCTGGACCGGGACCACCACATGGAAGTGTCGGACAAGGTGTCGATGGCCAACTACCGCGCCAACCGACTCGTCTGCGACGCCGCCGACCGGGCCATGCAGGTCTTCGGTGGCCTCGGCTACAGCCGGCACGAGCCGTTCGAGCACATCTATCGCCACCACCGCCGCTACCGGATCACCGAGGGAGCGGAGGAGATCCAGATTCGCCGGGTGGCGCAGCGGCTGTTTAAGTTTGGCAAGTGACATCGACGGAGGAGTTGGCCCCCCAGATCGCCGCCGTGCTGGCGCCGCTCCTCGGTGCCGATGTGGCGATTGAGAACCTGCGCGTGCTGACCGGAGGCGCCAGCCGCTCCACGTGGGCGTTCACCGCCGTCGCCGGCGAGCGACGCCACGCGCTGATCCTGCGCACCGGCGCGCCAGACGACGTGCACGCCGGCATGGAGCTGGAGGCACGCGCCCAGGCCGCCGCCGCGGCGGCGGGCGCACCGGTCCCCCACGTGCTCATCGCCCACGATTCGCCTGCCGCACTGGGCAATCCGTTTCTGATCTGCGACGAGATCGCGGGCGAGACCATCGTCCGGCGCATTCAGCGTCAGCTCGAAGCCGCGGGCGGGCAAGCGGCCCGTGGGGAGCTGCTGCGGCAATGCGCGCAGGCCCTGGCCGCCATCCACCGCGCCGACCCGAGCATCCCCGGTCTCACGCGCGAGGACCCGCTCACGCAGTGGCGGGAGCGGCTCGACGCCATGGGTGACACCACGGCCACCTTCGAATGGGCGTTTCGCTGGCTGGGCGCCAACCGGCCCGAACCGTCGGCGGACGTTCTCGTGCACGGGGACTATCGGATGGGCAACCTCATCGTCGACGGGTCCCGCCTCGCCGCCGTCCTCGACTGGGAGCTGGTACACCGCGGCGACCCGTTTGACGATCTGGCCTGGTTCTGCATCCGCGCCTGGCGCTTCGGCGCCCCCGCCAGCCTCGGCGCCGGTGGCCTCGGCAGCGTCGAGAATTTCCTGCACGCCTACGAGCAGGCCGGCGGGACTAGCGTCGACCGGGTGGCGTTTCACTGGTGGCTGGTGCTGGCCACGCTGCGCTGGGGCGTCATCTGCCGCTACCAGGCGGAGCGGCATTTGAGCGGTCAGTTCCGCTCGGTGGAGCTGGCCACGATCGGCCGCCGCGTGTGCGAGACCGAATGGGACCTGCTCGACCTGCTCGAAGAGGTGCCGGAATGATCGGCCCGTACGGGCGCCCGCTCGCCGCCGAGCTGGTGGCCGCGGTGGCCGAATTCCTGGAGAACGACGTGCGGGCCGCGACCAGCGGGCAGGTCAACTTCCACGCCCGGGTGGCCGCCAACGCGCTGCGCATCGTCGAGCGCGAACTGCTCGACGAGAGCGAGGCCGAATCGCGCGAAGCGCTGGCCGACCTGGGATTCGCCGACGAGGAAGAGCTGGCCGCCGCGATACGCGCGGGCGAGCTGGACGGGCGGGCCCGGGAGGTCACCGCCTGCCTGCGCACGTTGGTGCGGCGCCGGGTGGCCGCCGCCCACCCCGGATACGACAGCGATTAGCTCGGCGACGATGCGGGCCGCGAAGCGGCGCGAGGAGGCGCCGGGCAATCAGAATAGGAGCGAGATCATGGCCGATGTGAGCGCGGAAATCGTTGCCGACGCGGCAGACCGCCTGTTCACGGCGATCGAAAAGGGTGACTCCGCGGCGGTTGACCGGATGTGGAGCGACGACATCGCGGTCTGGCGAGTCGGCGCGGGCCGCGATGACGGCAAGGCCCGCGCGCTTCGGGTCATCAACTGGTTCATCACCGCGACCACCGAGCGCCAATACGAAATCCTGGACCGGCGATTCTTCGAGGGCGGCTTCGTCCAGCAGCACATCCTGCACGCCACCGGCCATGCCGGCCAATCGATCTCGATGCGGGTGTGCATCGTGATCAGGGTGGCCGGCGACGGCCGGCTGGACCGGATCGACGAGTACTTCGACCCCGCCGAGATCGCGCCGTTGATGGACTAGGCGTTAGATTCGCAACGAGAGATGGGGGTGACGATGACGACTTTGGAAACACTTCTGAACGATCCCGACCTGGCCGGCGTGTGGAACCTCGTCCCCGACCGCTCGGAGGTCACCTTCAAGGTCGCAAACATGTGGGGCCTGCTGAAGGTCAAGGGCCGCTTCACCGAGTTCAGCGGCGACGGCCAACTGACGGCGAAGGGGGCGGTTTTCGGCCGCCTCGACATCCGCACCGCGTCCCTGGACACGGGGATAGGCCGTCGCGACAAGCACCTGCGCTCGCCCGACTTCTTCGACGTCGAGCGCTTCGGTGAGATCAGCATCGTCGTCACCGCCGTGCACCCGACCAAAGGCAAGGCCGCAGACCTCCGCGCCGACTTCACCATCAAGGGCATCACCGCGCCGCTGCCCCTGTCCGCCACGATCACCGAGCTCGACGACGGCTCGATCCGGATCGCCGGGGAAACCAAGGTGGATCGCACCCAGTTCGACCTGGGCTGGAACCGGCTCGGCATGATCGGCTCGACGGCGAAGGCGGCGGCCGAGGCCGTCTTCGTGCGGGCTGCCCAGTGAAGCCGGTGCGACACCAGTAGCATCTGCACCGTGTCCGACTCCAGCCCCGAATCCAGCGTTGCTCTGCGGATCCTGGTCTACAGCGATAACGCCAAGACCCGCGAACAAGTCATCCGGGCACTGGGCAAGCATCTGCATCCGGACCTGCCCGAGCTGACCTACCTCGAGGTGGCGACCGCCCCGATGGTGGTGCGCCAGATGGACGAGGGCGGCATCGACTTGGCCATTCTCGACGGGGAAGCCACGCCCACCGGCGGCATGGGAATCGCCAAACAACTCAAAGACGAACTCGCCACGTGCCCACCGATCCTGGTGCTCACCGGCCGCCCGGACGACGCCTGGCTGGCGAACTGGTCGCGGGCCGAAGCCGCGGTGCCGCATCCCCTCGATCCCATCGTGCTGGGCCGCACGGTGCTCGGGCTGCTCCGCACACCTACGCGCTAGCCCTTTCACCTGCGGTAACACAGCGAGCAGCACCCCGACGGCGGGTGCGAGACCGGCGTTGATACGCCGCCGGCCGACCGTGGCGGCGAGCCAACCGGTTGCGGCGACACAGAAAACGAGGCGAATAGCCCCACCCCGACAAAACACAGCCGTCTTCGCGACGCTATGTTGTGGAGGTCACTGTGGTGGCCCGCAGTCCGGGTACGTCACAGCAGCCCGGCCCCCGCCCGGCCGCCGCACCGGCGGCCCGTACGAGGAGATCTTGGAGCGAGTTGAACGTCTACATACCCATCTTGGTGCTCGGGGCGATAGCCGCGGCCTTCGCCGTGGGATCGGTGGTGATCGCGAGCCTGGCCGGCCCGACGCGTTACAACAAGTCGAAGATGGCGCCGTACGAGTGCGGCATCGAACCCACCGACAGTCCGGTCAGCGGCCCGCACGCGGCGGCCGGCCAGCGGTTCCCGGTGAAGTATTACCTGACCGCAATGCTTTTTATCGTCTTCGACATCGAAATCGTGTTCTTGTATCCATGGGCGGTCAGTTACGACGCGCTGGGAACGTTCGCGTTGGTCGAGATGGTGGTGTTCATGCTCACGGTCTTCGTGGCGTACGCCTATGTGTGGCGTCGCGGCGGCCTGACGTGGGATTGAGGTAGACGTGGGTCTCGAAGAACAGCTGCCCGGCGGGATTCTCCTGTCGACGGTCGAGAAGGTGGCCGGCTATGTGCGCAAGAACTCCTTGTGGCCGGCGACGTTCGGGTTGGCGTGCTGTGCCATCGAGATGATGGCAACCGCCGGGCCAAGATTCGACATCGCGCGGTTCGGCATGGAGCGATTCTCGGCGACGCCGCGGCAGGCCGACCTGATGATCGTCGCGGGCCGCGTGAGCCAGAAGATGGCGCCGGTGCTGCGCCAGATCTACGACCAGATGGGCGAGCCGAAGTGGGTGCTGGCCATGGGCGTGTGCGCGTCGTCCGGCGGGATGTTCAATAACTACGCGATCGTGCAGGGCGTGGACCACGTCGTGCCGGTGGACATCTACCTGCCCGGTTGCCCGCCGCGGCCGGAGATGCTGTTGCACGCAATCCTGAAGCTGCACGAGAAGATTCAGGAAATGCCGCTGGGCGTCAACCGCGAAGAAGCCATCGCCGAGGCCGAGCAGGCGGCGCTGGCGGCGCGGCCCACGATCGAGATGCGCGGACTGCTGCGATGAGCTCGCCCGACCAAGATCCCCAAGAGGCGATCAGCCAGGCCGACGAAGAAGTGATCGACGTGCGCCGCGGCATGTTCGGCGCCAAGGGTTCCGGTGACACGTCCGGCTACGGGCGCCTGGTCCGCGAGGTCATGCTTCCCGGCAGCAGCCCCCGACCCTACGGCCGCTACTTCGACGACGTGGTCGACACACTGGCCCAGGCGCTGAAAAGCGCGGACGTCGCATTCTCCGACGCGATAGAGAAAGTCGTGGTGTACCGCGACGAGCTGACCCTGCACGTGCGCCGCGAAGCGCTGCCCCGGGTCGCCCAGCATCTTCGCGATGAGCCGGGGCTGCGCTTCGAGATGTGTCTGGGTGTCAGCGGGGTGCACTACCCCCACGAGACCGGTCGCGAACTGCACGCGGTGTACCCGTTGCAGTCGATCACGCACAATCGCCGCGTCCGCCTGGAAGTGGCTGCGCCGGACAGCGATCCGCACATCCCCTCGCTGTACGGGATCTACCCGACCACCGACTGGCACGAGCGCGAAACCTACGACTTCTTCGGCATCATCTTCGACGGACACCCGTCGCTGACCCGCATCGAGATGCCCGACGACTGGCATGGCCATCCGCAACGCAAGGACTATCCCCTCGGCGGCATCCCGGTGGAATACAAGGGAGCCCAGATTCCCCCGCCCGACGAGCGGAGAGCGTACAACTGATGAGCACAATCACCGACTCGACGCGCGATGGCGGCACCCCGGAAGGCCCGGAGACCGTCCTGGTCGCCGGCGGACAGGACTGGGACCAGATCGTCGACGCCGCCCGCAAGGCGGACCCCGGCGAACGGATCGTCGTCAACATGGGTCCCCAGCACCCGTCCACCCACGGGGTGTTGCGGCTGATTCTGGAGATCGAAGGCGAAACGGTCACCGAGGTTCGCTGCGGAATCGGCTACCTGCACACCGGTATCGAGAAGAACCTCGAATATCGCTACTGGGCGCAGGGAGTCACCTTCGTAACCCGAATGGATTACCTGTCACCGTTTTTCAACGAGGTCGCGTACTGCCTGGGCGTGGAGAAACTGCTCGACATCACCGACCAGATACCCGAGCGGGTCAACGTCATCCGGGTGATGATGATGGAGCTCAACCGGATCTCCTCGCATCTGGTCGCACTGGCCACCGGCGGCATGGAATTGGGCGCGATGACCCCGATGTTCGTCGGTTTCCGCGGCCGCGAGATCGTGCTGACCCTGTTCGAGAAGATCTCCGGGTTGCGGATGAACAGCGCCTACATCCGCCCGGGTGGCGTGGCGCAGGATCTGCCGCCGGGCGCGGAGTCCGACATCGCCGAGGCCCTCGAGCCGCTGCGCCAGGTGCTGCGCGAAATGGGCGGTCTGCTCAACGAGAACGCCATCTGGAAGGCCCGCACCCAGGACATCGGCTACCTGGACCTGACCGGCTGCATGGCCCTCGGCATCACCGGACCGATCCTGCGCGCCACCGGGTTGCCGCACGATCTGCGCAAGAGCGAACCGTACTGCGGATATGAAAACTACGAATTCGACGTGATGACCGCCGACACATGTGATGCTTACGGGCGCTACATGATTCGCGTCAACGAGATGTGGGAGTCGATCAAGATCGTCGAGCAGTGTCTGGACAAGTTGAAGCCCGGCCCGACCATGATCGAGGACCGCAAGATCGCCTGGCCGGCCGACCTCAAGGTGGGCCCGGACGGGATGGGTAACTCGCAGGAGCACATCGCCAAGATCATGGGCGGCTCGATGGAGGCCTTGATCCACCACTTCAAGCTGGTCACCGAGGGCATCCGGGTTCCGGCGGGCCAGGTCTACACCGCGGTGGAGTCACCGCGCGGGGAGCTCGGCGTGCACATGGTCAGCGACGGCGGCACCCGCCCCTACCGCGTGCACTACCGGGACCCGTCGTTCACCAACCTGCAGTCGGTCGCCGCGATGTGCGAGGGCGGGATGGTGGCCGACCTGATCACCGCGGTCGCCAGCATCGACCCGGTCATGGGCGGGGTGGATCGGTGACCGGCCCGCAAGGACAGCCGGTGTTCATCCGGCTCGGGCCACCGCCCGAGGAACCCAACGCATTCGTGGTTGAGGGTGCGCCGCAATCGTATTCGGCGGAAGTGCGGGCGCGGCTGGAGGTCGACGCCAAGGAGATCATGGGCCGCTACCCCAATAAGCGCTCGGCGTTGCTGCCGTTGCTGCACCTGGTGCAGGCCGAGGACTCCTACCTGACCCCGGCCGGTTTGGAGTTCTGCGGTGAGCAGCTGGGCCTGACCGGCGCCGAGGTGTCGGCGGTGGCGAGCTTCTACACGATGTACCGCCGCGGACCCACCGGCGACTACCTGGTCGGTGTCTGCACCAACACGCTGTGCGCCATCATGGGCGGCGACGCCGTATTCGACGCCCTGCGGGAGCATTTGGGCATCGGCAACGACGAGACCACCCCCGACGGCTCCGTCACCCTGCAACACATCGAGTGCAACGCCGCGTGCGACTACGCGCCGGTGGTGATGGTCAACTGGGAGTTCTTCGACAATCAGACACCGGACTCGGCCCGCGAGCTCGTCGACTCCTTGCGCTCGGGCACGCCCAAGCCGCCCACCCGCGGTGCCCCGCTGTGTGCCTTCCGCGAGACGTCACGCATCCTGGCCGGCCTCCCCGACGAACGGCCCGACCAGGGCCAGGGCGGTGCGGGCGAGGCCACACTGGCGGGCCTGAAGGTGGCGAAGGAAAACGGCATGCAGGCGCCCACCCCGCCGGGAGGCCAGTCATGACCAGCTCTCAGGCCACGCCACTCACCCCGGTCATCAGCCGGTTCTGGGACGATCCCGAGTCATGGACCCTTGAGACCTACCGCCGTCACGACGGCTACGAGGGGATGAAGAAGGCGCTGGCCATGGCGCCCGACGACGTGATCGCCATGGTCAAGGACTCCGGGCTGCGCGGGCGCGGTGGTGCCGGCTTCTCGACCGGAACGAAGTGGTCGTTCATCCCGCAGGGCGACACCGGCGCGGCCGCCAAGCCGCACTACCTGGTGGTCAATGCCGACGAGTCGGAACCCGGTACGTGCAAAGACATTCCGTTGATGTTGGCGACGCCGCACGTGCTCATCGAGGGCGTCATCATCGCCGCCTACGCGATCCGGGCCAGCCATGCGTTCATCTACGTGCGCGGGGAGGTTCTGCCGGTGTTGCGCCGCCTGCAGAACGCGGTGGCCGAGGCTTACGCCGCCGGATATCTGGGCCGCGACATCAACGGCTCATGCTTCGACCTGGAGCTGGTGGTGCACGCGGGCGCCGGCGCCTACATCTGCGGCGAGGAAACCGCGCTGCTGGATTCGCTGGAAGGCCGGCGGGGCCAGCCGCGGCTCCGGCCGCCCTTCCCCGCTGTGGCGGGGCTCTACGGCTGCCCCACGGTGATCAACAACGTCGAGACGATCGCCAGCGTGCCAGCCATCATCGGAAACGGCGTCGACTGGTTCCGGTCGATGGGCACCGAGAAATCGCCTGGCTTCACGCTGTATTCGCTGTCCGGGCATGTCGCCCGGCCCGGCCAGTACGAGGCGCCGCTGGGTATCACGTTGCGCGAGTTGCTCGCCTACGCCGGCGGGGTGCGGGCCGGGCACCGGCTCAAGTTCTGGACGCCCGGCGGGTCGTCCACCCCGCTGCTCACCGACGAGCACCTCGACGTGCCGTTGGACTACGAGGGCGTCGGCGCGGTCGGCTCCATGCTGGGCACCAAGGCGCTGGAGATCTTCGACGAGACCACCTGCGTGGTGCGAGCGGTGCGCCGCTGGACGTACTTCTACAAGCACGAATCCTGCGGGAAGTGCACCCCCTGCCGGGAGGGCACCTTCTGGCTGGACCAGATCTACGAGCGGCTGGAAACCGGCAAGGGCACCCACGAGGACATCGACAAGCTGTTGGACATCTCCGACACCATCTTGGGAAAGTCCTTCTGCGCGTTGGGTGATGGCGCCGCCAGCCCGGTGATGTCGTCGATCAAGTACTTCCGCGACGAATACGTGGCGCACGTCGAAGACGGTGGCTGCCCGTTCGACCCCCGAGACTCCATGCTGAACGGAAAGGCTTGACGCTCTTATGACTCAGGCGGCGAAGACGGACACCGGTGACGAGGTGTGCCCGCCGGACATGGTGACGCTGACCATCGACGGCAACGAAATCAGCGTGCCAAAGGGCACATTGGTGATCCGCGCGGCCGAGCTGATGGGCATCCAGATCCCGCGGTTCTGCGACCACCCGCTGCTCGAGCCGGTCGGCGCGTGCCGCCAGTGCCTGGTTGAGGTTGAGGGGCAACGCAAGCCGATGGCGTCGTGCACCACCGTCGCCACCGATGACATGGTCGTGCGCACGCAGCTCACCTCGGAGGCCGCGGACAAAGCCCAGCACGGTGTGATGGAGCTGCTGCTCATCAACCACCCGCTGGACTGCCCGATGTGCGACAAGGGCGGCGAGTGCCCGCTGCAGAACCAGGCGATGTCCAACGGCCGCACCGATTCCCGCTTCACCGACGTCAAGCGCACCTTCGCCAAGCCGATCAACATCTCCGCCCAGGTGCTGCTGGATCGTGAGCGCTGCATCCTGTGCGCCCGCTGCACGCGGTTCTCCGAACAGATCGCCGGGGACATTTTCATCGACATGCAGGAGCGTGGCGCCCTGCAGCAGGTCGGCATCTACGCCAATGAGCCGTTCGACTCGTACTTCTCGGGCAACACGGTGCAGATCTGCCCGGTCGGCGCGCTGACCGGAACGGCCTACCGTTTCCGGGCCCGCCCCTTCGACCTGGTGTCCAGCCCCAGCGTCTGCGAACACTGCGCGTCCGGGTGCGCCCAGCGCACCGACCACCGCCGCGGCAAGGTATTGCGCCGGCTGGCCGGTGACGACCCGGAAGTCAACGAGGAGTGGAACTGCGACAAGGGGCGGTGGGCGTTCTCCTACGCGACCCAGCCGGACGTGATCGGCACTCCCCTGATTCGCGACGCGGACGGCACGCTGGTGCCCGCGTCGTGGTCGCACGCGATGGCGACGGCGATTCGGGGCCTGGACGCGGCCCGCGGGCGCACGGGTGTGCTGGTCGGTGGCCGGGCCACCCTGGAAGACGCCTACGCGTACTCCAAGTTCGCCCGAATCGTGTTGGACAGCAACGATATTGACTTCCGCGCCCGCCCGAACTCGGCCGAGGAGGCCGACTTCCTGGCGTCGCGCATCGCCGGCCGGCGCGACGTCAGCTACTCAGATCTGGAATCGGCGCCGGTGGTGGTGCTGGTGGGGTTCGAGCCCGAAGACGAGTCGCCCATCGTGTTCCTGCGGCTGCGCAAGGCCGCCCGCAAGCACCGGCTACCGGTGTACGCGGTGGCGCCGTTCGCCACCCGGGCGCTGGTGAAGATGTCCGGGCGGCTCATCAAAACCGCTCCGGGCGCCGAAGCGGCGGCGCTCGACGGGCTGGCCACCGGCGAGGTGGGCGAACTGCTGTCCACCGCCGGCGCGGTCATCATGGTCGGCGAACGCCTGGCCACCGTGCCCGGCGGATTGTCCGCCGCCGCCCGGCTCGCCGACGCCACCGGGGCCCGGCTGGCGTGGGTGCCACGCCGAGCCGGCGAGCGGGGAGCGCTGGAGGCCGGCGCGCTGCCCGCCCTGCTGCCGGGCGGCCGCCCCCTCGACGACGAGGCAGCCCGCGCGCAGATCGCCGCGGCATGGCACGTCTCCGAATTGCCTTCCGCCACAGGGCGTGACGTCGACGGAATCCTGGCCGCCGCCGCCGACGGGACGCTGGGCGCCCTGCTGGTCGGCGGGGTCGAACCCGACGACTTCGCCGACCCCGAAGCGGTGCTCGCCGCTCTTGACTCCGCCGGATTCGTGGTCAGCCTGGAGCTGCGGCGCAGCGCCGTCACCGACCGCGCCGACGTGGTGTTCCCCGTCGCGCCGACGACGCAGAAGGCCGGGGCCTTCGTCAACTGGGAGGGCCGCTACCGCCCGTTCGAACCGGCGCTGCGCTGGAGCAGCGAGCAAGCCAGCCAGTCCGACCACCAAGTGCTCGACGCGCTGGCCGAGGAGATGGGCGTCTATCTGGGGCTGTCGACCGCCGCGGCGGCCCGTGCCGAACTCGCCGCGCTGGGCACCTGGGACGGCAATTGGGCCGCAGGCCCGGCCGTCGCGGCCCCGGAGCCGGCGCAGGCCGGGTCCGGCGAGGCGGTGCTGACCGGCTGGCGGATGTTGCTGGACAACGGCCGAATGCAAGACGGTGAACCGCATCTGGCCGGGACCGCGCGCAAGCCCGCGGTGCGGCTGTCGGCCGACACGGCCGCCGAGATCGGCGCCGCCGACGGTGACGCGGTCACCGTCAGCACGCCGCGCGGATCGATCAGCCTGCCGCTGATCATCACCGACATGCCCGACCGGGTGGTGTGGCTCCCGCTGAACTCCCCGGGTTGCGCCGTCCACCGGCAGCTGGGCGTAACCCTGGGCAGCACAGTCAAAATCGGAGTGGGCTCATGACGACGACCTCCTTGACCGCCTTCGGGCACGACACCTGGTGGCTGGTGCTGGGCAAGGCGCTGGCCATCTTCGTGTTCCTCATGCTCAACGTGCTGGTCGCGATCCTGCTCGAGCGCAAGATTCTCGGCTGGATGCAGCTGCGGCCCGGACCGAACCGCGCGGGTCCGTGGGGTGTCCTGCAGAGCCTGGCCGACGGAATCAAGTTGGCGCTCAAGGAAACCATCACGCCGGGCGGCGTCGACAAGTTCGTCTACTTCGCGGCGCCGGTCATCTCCACCATTCCCGCGTTCACCGCCTTCGCGTTCATCCCGTTCGGGCCGGTGGTGTCGGTGTTCGGGCACCGCACACCGCTGCAGCTGACCGACCTCCCGGTGGCGGTGCTGTTCATCCTGGGGCTTTCGGCGATCGGCGTGTACGGCATCGTGCTGGGCGGCTGGGCGTCCGGCTCCACCTACCCGCTGCTGGGCGGGGTGCGCTCCACCGCGCAGGTCATCTCCTACGAGGTGGCGATGGGGCTGTCGTTCGCGGCGGTGTTCCTTTACGCCGGCACCATGTCGACGTCACAGATCGTCGCGGCGCAGGACCGGGTCTGGTACGTGTTCCTGCTGCTGCCGTCGTTCGTCATCTACCTGATCTCCATGGTCGGCGAAACCAACCGGGCGCCATTCGATTTGCCCGAGGCCGAGGGTGAGCTGGTCGCCGGATTCCACACCGAGTACTCGTCGCTGAAGTTCGCGATGTTCATGCTGGCCGAATACGTCAACATGATGACGGTTTCGTCGCTGGCCACCGTCCTGTTCTTCGGTGGCTGGCACGCACCATGGCCCATCAACATGTGGGCCGGCGCCAACACCGGGTGGTGGCCGCTGCTCTGGTTCACCGCCAAGATGTGGACGTTCCTGTTCGTCTACTTCTGGCTGCGGGCCTCCCTGCCCCGGCTGCGCTACGACCAGTTCATGGGGCTGGGCTGGAAGCTGCTGATCCCGGCCTCGCTCGTCTGGGTGTTGATCGCGGCGGTGATTCGCACCCTGCAGAACCAGGGGTACGCGCACTGGACGCCGGTGCTGGTCGCCTGCAGCATCGTGTTCGCGACGGCGCTGGTGCTGTTGTTGCGAAAACCGTTCGCCACGCCCGGTATTCGCGCGCTGGAGCGACAGCTCCGCCGCGAGGCCAAGCAACTCCCGGCCGGACAGGCCCCCACACCGGTATTCCCGACACCGCCGCTGCCGATGAAGTCCCTGGCGGCCGCGAGCAAGGAGAAAGCACGTGGCTAGAGTGTTTCGGCGGCCGTTAGCCGCCATTGCCGGATTCGGCGTGACGTTCGGCTCGATGTTCAAAAGGCACGTCACCGAGGAGTATCCGGAGAAGCCGGGTCCCGTCGCACCGCGCTATCACGGCCGTCACCAGCTCAACCGTTACCCCGACGGCCTGGAGAAATGCATCGGGTGCGAGCTGTGCGCCTGGGCGTGCCCGGCCGACGCGATCTACGTCGAGGGCGCGGACAACACCGAGGAACTTCGGTACTCGCCCGGGGAACGCTACGGCCGGGTCTATCAAATCAACTACCTGCGTTGCATCGGCTGCGGCCTGTGCATCGAGGCCTGCCCGACCCGGGCGCTGACGATGACCAACGACTACGAGATGGCCGACGACAACCGCGCCGACCTGATCTACGAAAAGGACCGGCTGCTGGCGCCGCTGCTGCAAGACATGCTCGCGCCGCCGCACCCCCGGGCGCCCGGCGCCACCGACAAGGATTACTACCAGGGCAACGTCACCGCGAACGGCCTGCGCGAAACCGAGAAGGCCGGGGAATCCCGGTGACTGGGGTAACGGGCCAGCTCCTGGCCTCCAATCTGGCTTCGGACACGATCGTCCGCACCTCCACCGGTGAGGCGGTGGCGTTCTGGGTGCTGGGAGCGCTGGCGCTGATCGGGGCGATCGGCGTGGTGCTGGCGGTCAACGCCGTGTACTCGGCGATGTTCCTGGCGATGACGATGATCATCCTCGCGGTGTTCTACATGATCCAGGACGCGCTGTTTCTGGGCGTCGTCCAGGTCGTGGTCTACACCGGCGCGGTGATGATGCTGTTCTTGTTCGTGCTGATGCTGATCGGCGTGGACTCCGCGGAATCCCTGAAGGAGACGCTGCACGGCCAGCGCATCGCCGCCGTCCTGGCCGGCGTCGGGTTCGGCGTTCTGCTGATCGCCGCCATCGGCGCCGCCGCGACCGGCGGCTTCGCCGGGCTGACCACCGCCAACGCGAACGGCAACGTGGAAGGGCTTGCCGCACTGATCTTCTCCCGGTATGTGTGGGCGTTCGAACTCACCAGCGCGTTGCTGATCACCGCGGCCGTCGGGGCGATGGTGCTGGCACACCGCGAGCCTTTCGAGCGCCGCAAGACCCAGCGGGAGCTCTCGCAGGAGAGATTCCAGGCCGGTCAACACCCCACCCCGATGCCCAGCCCCGGCGTCTACGCGCGCCACAACGCCGTCGACGTGGCCGCGCTGCTGCCGGACGGTTCGTACTCGGAGCTGTCGGTGTCGCCGATCCTGCGCAGCCGCGGCGCCGACGGCAAGGAAACTCCCTCCCGTCAGGCGAGCCCCTCCCTATCACAAGGCGGCACGTCATGAATCCGGCCAATTACCTCTACCTTTCGGCCCTGCTGTTCACCATCGGGGCCTCGGGTGTGCTGTTGCGACGCAACGCCATCGTGATGTTCATGTGCGTCGAGCTGATGCTGAACGCGGTCAACCTGGCGTTCGTCACGTTCGCGCGGATGCACGGCCACCTGGACGGGCAGATGATCGCGTTCTTCACGATGGTGGTGGCCGCGTGCGAGGTCGTCGTCGGCCTGGCGATCATCATGACGATTTTCCGTGCCCGCAAATCGGCGTCGGTCGACGACGCGAACCTACTCAAAGGCTGACATCGCCAATATGGGGCCAACATGACTCACTACACCTGGCTGCTGGTGGCACTGCCGCTGGCGGGTGCCGCGATCCTGTTGTTCGGCGGGCGACGCACCGACGCCTGGGGCCACTGGCTGGGCTGCGCCACCGCGCTCGCGGCGTTCGGCGTCGGCCTGAACCTGCTGAACGAATTGCTCGGCCGCGGCGCGGACGACCGCGTGATCCACCAGACGGTGTTCAGCTGGATCCCGGTCGGCCAACTGCAGGTGGACCTCGGCCTGCAGATCGACCAGCTCTCGGTGTGTTTCGTGCTGCTGATCTCGGGCGTCGGGTCGCTGATCCACATCTATTCGGTCGCCTACATGGCCGAGGACCCGGACCGCCGAAGGTTTTTCGGCTACCTCAACCTGTTCCTCGCCTCGATGCTGCTGCTGGTGGTCGCCGACAACTACGTGGTCCTCTACGTCGGCTGGGAAGGCGTGGGCCTGGCCTCCTACCTGCTGATCGGGTTCTGGTACCACAAGCCCACGGCCGCGACCGCCGCCAAGAAGGCGTTCGTGATGAACCGCGTCGGGGACGCCGGGCTGGCCCTGGGAATGTTCTTGATGTTCAGCACCTTCGGCACGCTGTCCTACGCCGGGGTGTTCGGCGGCGCACCCGCCGCCGGCCGCGGCGCGCTGACGGCGATGGGGTTGCTGTTGCTGTTGGGTGCCTGCGCCAAGTCGGCGCAGGTTCCGCTGCAGGCCTGGTTGGGTGACGCCATGGAGGGCCCCACGCCGGTGTCCGCGCTGATTCACGCCGCCACCATGGTGACCGCCGGCGTCTACCTCATCGTGCGGTCCAACCCGCTCTACAACCTGGCCCCCGATGCTCAGACCGCCGTCGTCGCCGTCGGCGCCGTCACGTTGCTGCTCGGGGCGTTCATCGGCTGTGCCAAGGACGACATCAAGCGTGCGCTGGCGGCATCCACCATGAGCCAGATCGGCTACATGGTGCTGGCCGCCGGATTGGGCCCCGCCGGGTACGCGTTCGCGATCATGCATCTGCTCACCCACGGCTTCTTCAAGGCGGGCTTGTTCCTCGGCTCCGGCGCGGTGATCCACGCGATGC
This sequence comes from Mycobacterium paraffinicum, assembly GCF_025822865.1. Lineage (NCBI taxonomy): Bacteria > Bacillati > Actinomycetota > Actinomycetes > Mycobacteriales > Mycobacteriaceae > Mycobacterium > Mycobacterium paraffinicum. The sequence goes on from NZ_JACKUR010000016.1 coordinate 346,216, forward strand.
ACGAGGAACAGGACATGCGCCGCTACGGCGGCCTGCGCGCGGCGCTGCCGATCACCTTCGCCACCTTCGGCCTCGGGTATCTGGCGATCATCGGCGTGCCCCCGTTCGCGGGCTTCTTCTCCAAGGACGCCATCATCGAGGCGGCGCTGGGCGCCGGCGACGTTCGCGGTTATGTGCTGGGCGGGTCGGCGCTGCTGGGTGCGGGCGTCACCGCGTTCTACATGACTCGCGTCATGCTGATGACGTTCTTCGGCAAAAAGCGTTGGGCGCCAAACAGCCATCCGCACGAGGCGCCCGGCCTGATGACGTGGCCGATGATTCTGCTCGCCGTCGGCTCGGTGTTCTCCGGTGGCCTGCTGGCGTGGCGGGGCACCCTGCAACGCTGGCTCGAGCCGGTCGTCGGTAAGCACGAAGAGGTGACGCACGCCTTCCCCGCCTGGGTGAGCACCGCCCTGGCGCTGGGCGTGGTCATCGTCGGTATCGCGGTGGCCTACCGGTTGTACGCGAGCGCCGAAATTCCCAGGGTGGCACCGCTCGCGGTGTCACCGCTCACGACGGCCGCACGCAGGGACTTCTACGGCGACGCCTTCAATGAGGAGGTGTTCATGCGCCCCGGAGCGGAACTGACCGAAGCGCTCGTCGACGTCGACAACGCGGGGGTCGACGGTTCCGTCAACGCGCTCGCCGCGCTGGTAAGCCGAACTTCGAATCGCCTGCGGGGGCTGCAAACCGGCTTCGCCCGCAACTACGCATTGTCGATGCTCACGGGCGCGGTCCTGGTGGTCGCGCTGATCCTGGCGGTGAAACTGTGGTGAAAAATCTGCCCTGGCTGAGCATCCTGTGGCTGGTGCCGCTGGCCGGTTCGGTGCTCGTCATCCTGCTGCCGCCGGGACTGCGCCGGCTCGCCAAGTGGACCGGCCTGGTCTTCGGCGTCCTCACGCTGGCGGTCGCGGTCGTCATCACCCTCGGCTTCAGGTCCGGTGGCACCACTTACCAGTTCGTCGAAAGCCATTCCTGGATACCGGCGTTCGGCGCCACCTACTCGCTCGGCGTGGACGGCATCGCCGTGGTGCTGGTACTGCTCACCGCGGTGCTGATCCCGGTGCTGCAGGTGGCCGGCTGGAACGACGGAGGAGAACGCAGCCCTCGCGGCGTGCACGCCTATGTCGCGCTGACGCTGGCCATCGAGTCGATGGTGCTGATCTCGGTGGTCGCGCTGGACGTGTTGCTCTTCTACGTCTTCTTCGAGGCCATGCTCATCCCGATGTACTTCCTGATCGGGGGCTTCGGCGGTGGGGCCGGCAGGTCACGCGCGGCGGTGAAGTTCTTGCTGTACAACCTGTTCGGCGGGCTGATCATGCTGGCCGCGGTGATCGGGCTGTACGTGGTGACCGCGCAACACGGTACCGGCACCTTCGACTTCCGCGAGATCGTCGCCGGCGTCGCCTCCGGCCGCTACGGCGCCGACTCCGCGGTGTTCAAGGCGCTGTTCCTGGGCTTCATGTTCGCCTTTGCCATCAAAGCGCCGCTGTGGCCGTTCCACCGCTGGCTGCCCGACGCCGCGGTGGAGGCCACCCCGGCCACCGCGGTGCTGATGATGGCGGTGATGGACAAGGTCGGCACCTTCGGCATGCTGCGCTACTGCCTGCAGCTGTTCCCCGGCGCCTCAACCTATTTCCGCCCCCTGATCGTCGTGCTGGCCGTCATCGGTGTCATCTACGGCGCGGTCGTGGCCATCGGGCAGACCGACATCATGCGCCTGATCGCCTACACCTCCATCTCGCACTTCGGGTTCATCATTCTGGGCATCTTCGTGATGACCAGCCAGGGGCAGAGCGGCTCGACCCTCTACATGCTCAACCACGGCCTGTCCACCGCGGCGGTGTTCCTGATCGCGGGCTTCCTGATATCGCGGCACGGTAGCCGGAAGATCGCCGACTACGGCGGGGTGCAGAAGGTGGCGCCCATCCTGGCGGGGACGTTCCTCGTCTCGGCCATGGCCACCCTGTCGCTGCCCGGTCTGGCGCCGTTCATCAGCGAATTCCTGGTCCTGCTGGGCACTTTCAACCGGTACTGGCTGGCGGCCGCCTTCGGCGTCACCGCGCTGGTGTTGTCCGCCATCTACATGCTGTGGCTCTACCAGCGCATGATGACCGGACCGGTGGTCACCGGCAACGAGAAGATCAGCGACCTGCGGGCCCGCGAATTGCTCGTCGTCGCACCGTTGATCGCGCTGTTGTTCGTTCTCGGGATTTACCCGAAGCCGGTGCTGGACATCATCAACCCCGCCGTCGAGAACACCATGACCACCATCGGTCAGCATGATCCCGCGCCGAGCGTGCCGGCGGTCAACCGCGCACCCCGGACAGCCGAAGGACCGCGATAATGACCCTCCCCACCCCCAGCATCGAGTACTTCCTGCTCTGCCCGGCGCTCATCGTGTTCGGCGTCGCCGTGGTCGGCGTCCTCGCGGAAGCGTTCGTGCCCAGGCGGATTCGCTATGGCGCCCAGGTGACGCTGGCCCTGGCCGGTTTGGTGGCAGCCTTCGTCGCGGTGATCGCGGTGAGCCGCTCCGTCCCGGCCGCCGGCCGCGCGACGGTGCTGGGCGCGATGGCCGTCGACCGGCCGACCCTGTATCTGCAGGGCACGGTGCTGCTGGTCGCGGTGCTGGCGGTCATCTTCATCGCCGAACGCACCCAAGCCAAGGCGGACAGCAAGGTCGCCGCGGGGGTGGGCGCCGCCGGGCCGGTCGGCCTGGATTCCTTCACCCCGCAGGCGTCCGCGGTGCCGGGCAGCGACGCCGAGCGCGACGCGGAGCGGGCCGGGGCCGCGCAGACGGAGCTGTTCCCACTGGCGATGCTGTCCGTCGGCGGCATGATGGTCTTCCCCGCTTCCAACGACCTGTTGACGATGTTCGTTGCGCTGGAAGTTCTTTCGCTTCCGCTGTACCTGATGTGCGGCCTGGCCCGTCACCGGCGCCTGCTTTCGCAGGAGGCGGCGATGAAGTACTTCCTGTTGGGCGCCTTCTCGTCGGCGTTCTTTCTGTACGGCGTGGCGCTGCTGTACGGCGCGACCGGCACGCTGCTGCTGACCGGCATCCGGGACGCGCTGGCGGCACACGGGGACACCTCGATGGCGTTGGTGGGCGTCGCGCTGCTGTCCGTCGGCCTGCTGTTCAAAGTGGGTGCGGTTCCGTTCCATTCGTGGATCCCGGACGTCTACCAGGGCGCGCCCACACCCATCACCGGATTCATGGCGGCGGCCACCAAGGTCGCGGCCTTCGGCGCGCTGCTGCGGGTGGTCTACGTCGCGCTGCCGCCTCTACACGATCAATGGCGCCCGGTGCTGTGGACCATCTCGATCCTCACCATGGCGGTGGGCACCATCACCGCAGTGAACCAGACCGACGTCAAGCGGATGCTCGCCTACTCCTCGGTCGCCCACGTCGGGTTCATCCTCACCGGCGTCATCGCCGATAACCAGGCGGGCCTCTCGTCCACGCTGTTCTACCTGCTCGCCTACAGCTTCAGCACCGTCGGCGCGTTCGCCATCGTGAGCCTGATCCGCGACGCCGACGGCGTCGAGGACGCCACCCTGTCGCACTGGGCGGGACTCGGGCAGCGCTCACCGATTGTGGGCGTGATGTTTTCGATGTTCCTGCTGGCCTTCGCAGGCATCCCGCTGACGAGCGGGTTCGTCAGCAAGCTCGCCGTGTTCAAGGCCGCGGCGCAGGGCGGCGCGGCACCGCTGGTGATCATCGGCGTGGTGGCCAGTGGGATCGCCGCCTACTTCTACGTGCGGGTGATCGTTTCGATGTTCTTCACCGAGGCAACCGACGACACCCCCCACGTGGTGGCGCCGGGCATTTTGAGCAAGGCCGCGATCGCCGTGTGCGCCGTGATTACCGTGGCGCTGGGCATCTTCCCGCAGCCGGTGCTCGACCTCGCCGACCAGGCCGCCCAGCTGCTGCACTGAGATCAGCCGAGGAACGGCCGCACGGCCAGCACGTAAACGGCCAGGGCGGCCAGCGGCGCAGCCAGCGGCAACCACGGGAGCTGCAGCGGGAACGACGTCGCGACCAACCCGGCGAACGTGAACCCAACGGCGCCAACGGCTGTCGGCCAGCTGCCCAGCACCACACCGGCCGACCCGCCGACTGCGTGGCGGCACACCAGATAGGCGGCGGCGCTGAGCCCCGACAGCGCGACGAACACGAGCGGCGGGTCGGACAGCACGATGGTGACCACCGACAGCAGCACCGCAAGCGTTGCGGCCGGACGAAATGCCGTCCCCGCCACCACCGCGCCCAGGGCCGTTGCCCAAGCGGCCACGGCGTGTGCGTGCGTGCCCTCGGCGGCCAAGCCGACCATCAGCAGGCCGAACGCGATTGAGAACACCGGGGCCCACAGCCGCGGCGGTGCGACCTTCTCCTCGCTAGCCACCGAGCCGTCCCCGTACCCTGCGGCGGCGGTCCGGCAGCACACCCATGGACTGCTCGAGCCCGCTATCTCCTTGCCACGAAACGATGTCGACGCCGACCGTGGCCATGTCGCGATACATCGCGGAGCGCTGCAGCGTCCACATCCGGTCCACCAGGGGATCCTGCTCGCCCTCGAACGGGGAGCTGTCGAGGATGTCGACGGCGATGACGACGTGGCCGCGCTTGCGGAGATCGATCAACGCGAGCGCGAATTCGGTATCGAGCAGCGTGGAGAACGCGATGACGATCGCGCCGGCGGGAACGGCCGCGCGCGGCGCCAACGTGCCCGTTGTCTTCTCGAATCGATCGCCGGCGCCGAGCACCGTGTCCAGGACCCGATAGAACTGGCGCTGCCCGATGTCTGCGCCCAGCCAGCGCGGGCGGTTGCCGCCCAGGGCGACGATGCCGGCGCGGTCCCCGTGCCGCAGCGCGGTCTGTACGACCTGCGCGGCGCCGCGAACCACGCGCTCGGTGGCGCGGGTCGCCGGGCCCGCCGGTTGGCGATAGGTGTCGATCAGCACCACCACGTCGGCGGCGCGGTCGGTGAGGCGCTGAGTGACGTGTAGCTGGCCGCGGCGCGCGCTCACCGGCCAATTCACCGCGCGCAGTTGGTCTCCGGGCACGTAAGCACGAATGTCGGCGTATTCGACGCCGGGGCCGACGTGCCGAGTGAGGTGGGCGCCCAGGCGGTCGAGCAGCTCGGTCTGCGGGATGGGCGTCGACTGCGGGGGCGTCAGGGGAAAGACGATGACTTCGGCGGCGTCGACGGTCGCCGTCCCGTACAGCAGCCCGCCGCGCGCGACCGCGTCGACCCGGGCCCGGATGAAGTACCGGCCCCAGCGTTGCGCCGTTGCCGCAACCCGTTTGCTCCGGCGAAAGTCCGAGTCGAGAACTTCGAGCTGCATCCCCTCCACGGGCGGAACCGTGACCTCGACCGCCGAAAACCCCGTTGCCCCGCCCTCTTCCGTCGCCCAGATGCGCAGCTGCGCGCGGTCGTTCTCGAAGCACCGCTGCGCATCGGGATCGCCGTGCACGCGGACCGCCGGCACGGGTCGTTGCCAGCTGATCGAGCACAGCACGCCCAGCAGCGGCGCCGCGAACGCGATCAGCTGCCATCGGGCGCCGATCACCGCGACCGCGAGCGCCAACCCCGCGCAGCTGGCCAGCGCCCGCGTCAAGTGCGATGCGCGCCAGCGGAACTCAACCGGAGACTGGGTCACTTTTCCCCGTGGTCCGTGCGGGGCACCGGTAAGCGGCGCAACAACTCCCCGACCACGTCGGCGCCCTGGATCTTGCGCACCCACATCTCCGGGCGCAGGGTGATCCGGTGTGCGACCGCCGGGACGGCGAGCGCCTTGACGTCCTCGGGGATCACATAGTCCCGGCCGAGCAAGAGCGCGCGGGCGCGGGCGAGTTGAACCAGGTCGAGCTCGGCGCGTGGGCTGGCGCCCACCGCCACCTGCGGATGGTGGCGCGTGGCGTTGGCCAGCGACACCACGTAGTGCAACACGTCCTCGTGCACGGTCACCTGCTCGACCGATTCGCGCATCGCGAGCAGGTCGTGCGCGTCCACCACCTGATTGACGGTCGGTTCCACCGACCCGCGTTCGAGGCGCCGGCGCAACATCGCCGCCTCGTCGCGCTCGGACAGGTAGCGCAGTTCCAGGCGGATCGCGAACCGGTCGAGCTGCGCTTCCGGCAGCGGATAGGTGCCCTCGTACTCGATCGGATTGTCGGTCGCGAGAACGACGAAAGGCTTTGGCAGCTGATGTGTTTCGCCGTCGATGCTGACCTGACCTTCGGCCATCGCCTCGAGCAGTGCCGCCTGGGTCTTGGGCGGCGTTCGGTTGATCTCGTCGGCGAGCAACAGGTTGGTGAAGATGGGTCCCGCCCGGAACGCGAAGCGGCCTGACTGCATGTCGTAGATCGTCGAGCCGAGCAGGTCCGCGGGCAGCAGGTCCGGGGTGAACTGGACGCGGGTGAATTGCAGCCCCAGCGCCGCGGCGAACGACCTGGCGATCAGCGTCTTACCCAGGCCCGGCAGGTCCTCGATCAGAACGTGGCCGCGGGCGAGCACCGCGATGAGAATGAGGGTGAGCGCGGAGCGCTTGCCCACCACCACCCGCTCGATCTCGTCGAGCACCGCCTCGCAGTGCGCTGTGGTTGTTGCCGCCGGCAGCGTCATACCTGTTCCAACTTTCGCAGAATCTCTTCCAGCGTCGCACGGCCGGGACCGGGTCGCCGGTCGCCGGTCCGCGTGACGTTGTTCGGATTAACCCATTCCCACAGCTCGGCCCCGAAGAGCATTTGACCGCCCGCCTGATACGCCACGGGGTCTTTGGATCGACGCTGGCCGGTCGTCATCTCGTATCTGCGCGCCAGCATCGGGCGCAGGTGCCGGTCCCAGTCCACCCGGGTCGACTCCGACCACCGGATCGTCGTCTCGGTGTTGGAAAGCCAGCGGCGCAACGAATCCCCGAGATCGTCGGGATCCGCTTCGGGCTCGGGTCGCATTCCGCGTCCCAGGATGCGACGGACGGTGAGCAGCACCAGAGCCAGGGCACCACCCGCGGCGGCCAGCACCAATCGGCGGTCGTGCTGCATCAATGCCAGCAGCTCGATTCCGACGATGAGGCAGATACCCAGGGCCAGAGTCTTTTTCATACGGGACTCCGGGAGCCCAGCTCGTCGAGGACCAGCTGGAGGACGCGCACCGCCAGGTCGCGGTGCCCCTCGTTCATCACATGTGGACTGAATCGCGCCTCGGCGAACAGGTTCACCAGTTGCACGGCGTTATCGGCATGCAGCGCACGGTGTTCGACCGCCCGGGCCAACACCTCGGTCGGGGTGTCGAAGTCCTGCGGGGCTGCGCCGGGCACATGGGCGAGTTCGCGTTCCATTGCGGCATAACAGGCGATGATCGCCTCGCGCGGTTCCCGGCTGAGATCGGTCATCTCGGCCAGCCCACGTTCGGCGGCTCGCACCAGAGATTCCGAACGTGTTGGGAGCGCCGGGGATTCGGCATGATCATCGATGACGGCGCCCGGCGTCGCACCGCGCCACCGCCGGCGCGCCATGACGACCGTCCCCGTGACGATGATGAGCATCATCGGGACGGTGGCGGCGAGCAGGATGCCGAACATGTCGCCGTTCTGGGAATGCGGCCGCTGCGGCGCCGGGGCGTTGCCATGCTCCGCCGGCGGAGCGCCGGTCGTCTGTGGGGGTTGCGGCTGACCGACACCGTGCGGCGCCAACAGGCGGGATGCCACCATCACGATCAGCAGCCAGGCCACGATGACCGCCAGCGCGATCAGCACCACGCGCCAGCTCGGCCGGCCCCTGCCGGTGCCGAGCATCTCGGACAGCTGGCCCGCTTGCGGCGCCGCCGCGCGCGGGTCGCGTAACCGCGCGATGACCGCGATCGCCACCAGCGCGAGCGTCACGCCGAGGGCGGCCACCACGAATATCAGCGCCGCCCGGCTGCCGGCGGCCTCGCCGCGCTCCTCGTGGTGGGCGGCCGGCAGATAACCCCGCAGCGCGGCGGAGACGACGAGCAGCAGCACGATCAGGGCGACAACCCGCCCCGTGGGCTTGTCCATACCAGGCATTGGCACACCACTCGTCTGTTGCGGCACTGGCCTTGCCTCATCCTGGCACGTCAGGCCGCGGGTTATCCACAGTCGGGGGTTCATCCAGAAAACCGCGCCCGGATGCTCATTTCCGAACCTTTGTTCGATAGCGTTGCGTCGTGGGTCTACCGATGAGCGCCGAACAGGCACGAGAGCGGATCGGCGCCGCTCTTCACGCGATCGACGCCGCCCACGATGTGCTGCGGGAGACGTCATCCGATGTTGCGGCCCGACGTCGCCGATGTGCCGGTTCTTCGCGGACATCGCCGGCCCGCCCGACGGAAGCGGGTTCGTGCCGACGGTGCGGTCGGCGAGGACCACATCCGGGCGGTATGCGCGGCGGTGGATGTCCTGCCCTCCCGGTGGGACACTACGATTCGTGCCGCCATACCGCGATGTCGCAGCGTTCGACGATCGTGCCGCCGGCTACGACCGCGACTGGCGCGGGCGGCTGCATCACGAGATCGCCGACCGCACCGCGCAGCTGGCCGTGGCGACGGTCACCGCTCCCGAGTATGTGCTCGACGTGGGGTGCGGCACGGGTTACCTGCTGCAACGGCTGGCTCGCCGCTACCCGAAGGCCAAGCACCTCGCCGGGATCGATCCCGCCCCTCAAATGGTCGCCACCGCAACGGCCCTCGCGCGCGACCCGCGACTGAGCTTCACCCGCGGAGTGGCTGAGGAGCTCAACTATGCCGACCGCGCGTTCGACCTGGTGGTCAGCACCACGTCATTCGATCACTGGTCCAACCAACTCGCGGGCCTGTTGGAGTGCGCCCGGGTGCTGCGGCCCGGCGGAAGCCTGGTGCTCGTCGAGCAGTTTTCGCTGTGGCTGGTCCCGACCCTGGCCGTCGGCCGTCGCGGCAAGGCCCGCACCCGCCACCGCGCCGAGAAGCTGCTGCTGCAGGCGGGGTTCCAGTCCCCCAAATGGCAGCGGCTGCATGCCGTGATCATCAACGCGGTCACGGCGAAGACGCGGGCCTAGTCCGGCTCGAAGGGCCGGAAGCTGCCGTCGAGCACCTGCAGGTGGCCGATCGTGCGCCCGGTGACCTTCGCGGGATCGACCAGCGTCAATTCGACTGCCGCTCGGGCGAATTCGTCGGCGCCGGCGGTGTCGTCGAACTCGGGGGCATAGTAGGCCAGCCCCGGGGTGAGGATCGGTTTCGACGGTGACAGGGCATTGACCGCGATGTGGTGATCGGCGAGATCGTATGCCGCGCACTGGGTCAGATGCTCCAGCGCCGCCTTGGATCCGCCATAGCCGGGCAGCACGCCGCCGCCGCGGTCGGGGTACGGCCCGTCGCCGGGGATCCTCGACGCGACCGAGGTGACGTTGATGATCGATCCACCGCCCGCTTCGATCATGTCCGGGCTCACCAGCTGCATCAGCTCGTACGCGGCGAAGACCGCGATCTCGAAATGCCGGCGATACGCGGCGAGCGGAATGCTGACGAATCCCGGCCAGCCGGGTTTGGCGGCGCCGCTCGCCGGCTGGACGGACTTGGCGCGCGGTTCGGAGCCGGGCGCCGGGGGGCGTCCCGGCGCGGTGAAGGCCGCGTTGTTCACCAGGATCGTGATGGGTCCCAGGGCTTCTCGCGCCTTCGCCACCAGCCGGGCGATGTCCTCGCGGTCGGTCAGGTCGGCCCGGATCGCCACCGCCCGTCCGCCGGCCGCCTCGATGTCGGCGGCCGTCTCACCGATGGTGCCGGGCAACCGCTCGTCCCACACCTGCTCGGTGCGGCCCGCCACCGCGACGGCGGCGCCCTCCGCCGCGAGGGACAGCGCGATCGCGCGGCCCAGCCCGCGGCTGCCGCCGGTGACGATGGCGGCCCGCCCCGCCAGGCGCCCGGTCATCGCTTCACCCCGTGCACAACGATGGCGGTGGTCTGCTCCACCCACGCATCGTCGAGTTCGTCCTCCGGGCGCAGCAGCATGCGCAGCATCGTGGCTCCCCCGATCAACTCGATCAACCGGTCCGGGTCCACGTCGGGATGCGCTTCACCCCGGTCGACGGCGTCACTGAGCCGCACCCGCACCGTCGCGAACAGGTCCGCGAACCGCGACATCACCCGGGCGTTCAAGGCAGGATCGGCCGTCATGTCGGCTACCAGGCCCGGCAGGGCGGCGCGCACGACCGGGGTGGTGAAGACGTCGCGCGTGGCCTCGATCATCATGCGGATGTCGGCGGCGATGTTCCCGGCCGGCGCCTCCAGCGCGGTGGGCGCCACCGGGAAGGCCGCCTCGTGCACCAATTCGGCCTTGCTCGACCACCGGCGGTACAGGGCCGACTTCGTCGTTCCCGCGCGCTCGGCGACCGCCGCCAAGCTCAGATTTGAATAGCCCATTTGGACAAGCAGTTCCGCGGTGGCCGATAGGATGGCCGAGTCGATACGCGGGTCCCGCGGGCGGCCGGCACCGGGGGCCTTGTCAAGGGTGGACGGGTCTGCTTTCATATCGCTACCTACCGTATCGTAATTGCCGCGCCGAAGTCTCAAAGAGAATCAAGTCCCAAAGAATGGGAGGCACCCGTGGCCAACGAACCCGTGCTGGACAAGGTCGACCGGCTGCAGCGCTCCAGCCGAGACGTCACGACGCTGCCCGCCGTGATGTCGAAATGGCTGTCGACCGTCCTGCCCGCCGGAGCGATGCCGGAGGTGACGGTCGAGAGCGGTGTCGACTCCACGGGCATGTCGTCGGAGACCATCATCCTCTCCACTCGCTGGCAAGAGGGCGGGAAGCCCGTCGAGCAGAAACTCGTGACCAGGGTTGCGCCCGCCGCCGAAGACGTGCAGGTCTTCCCAACCTACCGGCTTGACCACCAATTCGAAGTCATCCGAAAGGTCGGCGAATTCACCGACGTACCCGTCCCGCCGGTGCGCTGGCTCGAGCCCACCGGCGAAGTGCTGGGCACCCCCTTCTTCGTGATGGATTACGTCGAGGGCGTGGTCCCGCCCGACGTCATGCCCTACACATTCGGCAACAATTGGTTCGCCGACGCCCCCGCCGAACGTCAGCGCGAGCTGCAGGACGCAACCGTTGGCGTGCTGGCCAAGTTGCATTCAATCCCCAACGCGGAGAAGACCTTCGGATTTCTCTCCGACGGCCAAGACGGCGACACCGCGCTGCGCCGGCACTTCAACTGGGTGCGGTCCTGGTACGACTTTTCGGTCCCCGACATCGGCCGCTCGCCACTGCTGGAACGAACCTTCACCTGGCTGGAGGACAACTGGCCGGCCGAATCGGCCGCGCGCGAGCCCGTGCTGCTCTGGGGCGACGCCCGGGTGGGCAACGTGCTGTACCGCGACTTCCAGCCGGTCGCGGTGCTGGACTGGGAGATGGTCACGCTCGGGCCCCGCGAGCTCGACGTGGCGTGGATGATCTACGCGCACATGGTGTTCCAAGAACTGACCGGCCTGGCGGGCCTGCCCGGCCTGCCGGAGGTGATGCGCGAGGACGACGTCCGCGCCACCTATCAGCGACTGACCGGCGTGGAAGTGGGTGACCTGCGCTGGTTTTACGTGTATTCGGGCGTCATGTGGGCCTGTGTGTTCATGCGCACCGGCGCGCGCCGGGTGCACTTCGGCGAAACCGAGAAACCCGACGACGTCGAGTCGCTGTTCTACCACGCCGGATTGATGAAACGTCTTATCGGAGAGGAGCAATAATGCTTGGCCCGCTCGACGAGTTCCCGGTACATCAGATTCCGCGGCCGATCGCCTGGCCGGGTCCGTCGGACCGCAACTTCTACGATCGCTCCTACTTCAACGCCCACGATCGCACCGGAGACATCTTCGTCATCAGCGGCATCGGCTACTACCCCAACCTGGGCGTCAAGGACGCGTTCTTCCTCGTCCGGCGCGGGGACACCCAGACCGCGGTGCATCTGTGTGACGCCATCGACCAGGATCGCCTCAACCAGAACGTCAACGGCTACCGGATCGAGGTCATCGAGCCGTTGCACAAGCTACGCCTGGTCCTCGACGAAACCGAGGGCATCGCAGCCGATCTCACCTGGGAGGGACTGTTCGACGTCGTGCAGGAGCAGCCGCACGTCCTGCGGTCCGGCAACCGGGTGACGCTGGACGCGCAGCGGTTCGCCCAGCTGGGCAGCTGGAGCGGCCGCATCGCCGTCGACGGCGAGGAGATTCCTGTCGACCCCGCGACCTGGCTCGGCAGCCGCGACCGGTCGTGGGGCATCCGGCCGATCGGCGAGCCCGAGCCGGCGGGCCGGCCCGCCGACCCGCCGTTCGAGGGCATGTGGTGGCTGTACGTGCCGATGGCGTTCGACGACTTCGGCATCGTGCTGATCATTCAGGAGGAGCCCAACGGCTTCCGTTCGCTCAACGACTGCACCCGCATCTGGCGCGACGGCCGCGTCGAGCAGCTGGGCTGGCCGCGGGTGAAGATCCACTACCGCTCCGGCACCCGCATCCCCACCGGAGCGACCATCGACGCCACCGCCCCCGACGGCACCGGGGTCCACTTCGACGTCGAGTCCAAGCTGCCGGTGCCCATCCACGTCGGCGGCGGCTATGGCGGCGACTCGGACTGGCTGCACGGCATGTGGAAGGGCGAGAAGTTCGTCGAGCGCCTGAGCTATGACATGACCGACCCGGCGATCGTCGCGCGGTCGGGTTTCGGCGTGATCGACCACGTCGGCCGGGCGGTGTGCCGCGACGGCGATCGCGAGCCGGTGGAGGGCTGGGGCCTTTACGAACACGGCGCGCTGGGCCGCCACGACCCCTCCGGGTTCTCCGACTGGCTCACCGTCGCCCCCTAGTCAGCCCGCGAACGTCGAGGAGTTCCGGGATTCTCGGGCCATCTCGCGCAACAAATCGACGTTCGCGGGTGTCGGGCAATTGCCCGACGAAATCGCGGAAATTGGGGTTGACTGGTGCGCGTGCCAAATCCGCCGTGGATTGTCGACGTTGTCGTGGTCGGCGCAGGCTTTGCCGGACTCGCCGCGGCGCGCGAGCTGGCCCGCCAGGGACACGACGTGGTCGTCTTCGAGGGCCGCGACCGCGTCGGCGGCCGGTCGTTCACCGGCAGCGTGGCGGGCTTACCCGCCGACCTGGGGGGCACGTTCGTCGGCCCGACCCAGGACGCGGTGCTGGCGCTGGCGGCCGAACTCGACGTCCCCACCATCCCGACCCACCACGACGGCAAGAATGTGATCCACTGGCGCGGCTGGACGCATTCCTATCGCGGCACCATCCCCAAGCTTTCGCTGACCGGGCTGCTCGATATCGGCCGGTTGCGTTGGCAATTCGACCGGATCGCCCGCAGCATCCCGCTGTCGGCCCCGTGGGACGCGCGCCGGGCGCACGAGCTCGACGGCGTGTCGCTCGGCGGCTGGCTGCGCTCGGTACACGCCACCGCGTCGTCGCACGACCTGCTGGCGATCGTGTCCCGGGTGACCTGGGGATGCGAACCCGACGACGTGTCGATGCTGCACGCGGCCCGGTACACGCACGCCGCCGGCGGGCTGGACCGCCTGCTCGACGTCGAAAACGGTGCCCAACAGGACCGTTTTCCGGGCGGCACCCAGCAGATCGCCGCGGCCGCGGCCGCCGAGCTGGGCACCCGGGTCGTGCTCAACGCGCCGGTCCGCCGCATCGACCGGCACGGCGCCGGGGTTACGGTCACCACCGACGTCGGCCAGGCGGAAGCCGGGTTCGTCGTCGTCGCGGTCCCGCCCGCCCACCGCGCAGCCATCGAATTCGCTCCCCCGCTGCCCGCCGAGTACCAACAGCTAGCCCAGCACTGGCCGCAGGGCCAGCTCAGCAAGGCCTATGCGGCTTATTCCACACCGTTTTGGCGAACCAACGGCTTCTCCGGCCAGGCGCTGTCCGACACGGGGCCGGTTTTCATCACCTTCGACGTCAGTCCGCACGCCGACGGGCCCGGCGTCCTGATGGGCTTCGTCGACGCGCGCACCTTCGACTCGCTCTCCCCCGAGCAGCGTCGCCATGACACGTTGCGCTGCTTTGCGACGCTGTTCGGTGACGATGCCCTCAAGCCGCTCGACTATGTCGATCATCGTTGGGGCGCAGAACAATTCGCGCCCGGCGGTCCCACCGCCGCGGTCCCGCCGGGCTCGTGGACACGGTTCGGGCCGTGGCTGCGGGAGCCGGTCGGCCCCATTCACTGGGCCGGCACCGAGACCGCGGACGAATGGACCGGGTTTCTCGACGGCGCCGTCAGGTCCGGCCAGCGGGCGGCCGCCGAGATCACCGCCTTGCTATGAACTGATCCGCACGTCCTGCGTCACCGACTCGGCGAGTGCCCGCAGGTGGCGGTTCACCTCGCGTGGGTGCTCCAGCATCGAGCAGTGGCCGCCGGGCAGCTCGACCAGGCCGACGACGTTGGGCGCCGTGCCCGCGATCCTGCGGGCCTGGCTGATCGGGGTCAGCCGGTCGCGTTCGCTACCGATGACCAGCGTCGGCACCGTCAAACCGTCCAGCTCCAGGTATCGCGACCCCAACGCGGCGACCAGCATCCTGGCGCAACCGGCGCGCCCGGCGGGCGATGTCTGTTCGAAGAACTGGTGGACGATCCTGGCGACGCTGGGGTCTGCTTCCCTGCCCACGGCCAGCATCCCGACCAGATAGCGGCTCGGGATGCGGGCCGCGGTGGGGATCGGGAACCCGCCGAACGCGTTGATCAGCGCGCGGCCGGCGGCCACTCGGGCCGGCGACAGCCCGCGCGGCACCGACAGCAGCTGCACCTTGCGGACCAGATCCCCTGTCGTGGTGTTGATCAGCGCGACGGCGTCGGCGCGCCGGCGAACCATGTGGCGGTAGCGCGCCGACCATGCGGCGATGGTGATGCCGCCCATGGAATGGCCGGCCAGCACGGCGCGCTCGTGCGGCGCCAGCGTCGCATCCAGCACCGAATTCAGGTCGGAAGCAAGGTGTTTCAGGCTGTACCCGTTACGCCGGGGCATGCCGCTGCGCCCATGGCCGCGGTGGTCGTAGGCGATCACCCGGTAGTCGTTGGCCAAATCCGCGATCTGGTAGGCCCAGGCGCGGATGGTGCATGTGATGCCGTGCATCAGGACAATCGGATAGCCGTCCGGCGGCCCGAACACCTCGGCGTGCAACCGGGTGCCGTCGGTCGCGTGGACGGCCACCGTCTGGCTCGGGGGCAGCACGTGGGGGTAGGGATCGGCTGCGTGACCCGATCGTCGAGCACTCATCGCCGCCTCCCCCTCCAACGCGGCCTCGTCGCCGCAGTTAAGGACTGGCGCAAGTTTATCCCTAAGGTCCGTTCGGATTCGGTAAATCCGGCAAACCGTTTCGATGTGAGACGCTAACACCCGTGTACCCGATGTCCCGTCGGGAATTCATCGCGGCCACCACGGGCGTGGTCGGCGGTGGGCTGGTGGCCGCCTGCGCGCCGCACCCTCCGCCGTCCGCGCGGCCGCCCCGACCGGAAACCCGGTCGGTGCTCGTCATCGGCGCCGGGATGGCCGGCCTGTCCGCCGCCCGCAGCCTCGCCGATGCGGGGTGGCCGGTTCGGGTGATCGAAGCCCGCGACCGCATCGGCGGCCGGGTGCACACCGACCGCGACTGGGGCGTACCGCTCGAGATGGGTGCGTCGTGGATCCACGGCACGGCGGACAACCCGCTGGTGCAGCTGGCGCGGCGAGCGGGGGCTCAGTTGGTCACGACCGACTATTACAGCTGGGCCAGGCTCGTGATCGATCCCAAACTTCCACCGCTCGAATACGACCCGACACTATGGCGCGTGTTCGTGGAGCGGGCGCGTTACCAAGTCGATGCCGGCAGCCTGGCGGCCGCCGTCAATGCCGCGGCGGGCGGCGAAGCGCTGTCCACCTCGGACCGCGCCCAGTTGGCCTTCTATCTCACCACCGAGATCGAGGACGAGTTCGCTGCCGACGCGGATCAGCTGTCCGCCATCACCTTTGACGAAGGCGACTACAGCGGCGGCGATCAGGCTGTCGTCACGAACGGCTACGACGCGATGCCGAAACTGCTCGCCGACGGGTTGCGGGTCGAGCTGAACACGCCGGTGACGGCGATCGCGCGACGCGACGATTCCGTCGTCGTCCGGACGAAAGATCGGACTTACCAGGGACCCGCCGCAATCGTCACCGTTCCGCTCGGCGTGCTGAAAGCCGGTGCCATCGCTTTCAATCCGCCCCTTCCCGCCCCGCACCGCCGCGCGGTCGATGTCCTGGGCTTCGGCGTGCTTTCGAAGAGTTTCTTCCGGTTCGACCGGCGCGGCTGGACGGTGGACAACGCCTTCTATCAATACCTCGCCGCCGACGGCGGCGCGTGGGCGCAGTGGTTCAGCCTCCCGGCGGCCGCGGGCCCAATCATATTGGCATTCAATGCCGGTGACCGCGGCCGCACCGTGGAGGCCTCCTCGGCCCGGGATTTGATGGCCACCGCGCTGCCGATCGCTCACCGGCTGTTCGGCGATGACGTCACCCCGTTCGAGGTCAAGACATCGGACTGGAGTGCCGACCCATATGCGCGCGGCGCCTACTCTTTTCACGCCCCCGGCTCCGGTCTGGAGGACCGGCGCCGGCTGCAGGAACCGATCAGCGACCGGCTCTATCTGGCGGGCGAAGCGGTCGGCGTCAACAATCCGGCCACGGTGCACGGCGCCATGGCCAGTGGCCGGTACGCCGCCGACCAGTTGATGCGCCGGCTGAGTCGTTAGGAAGCAAGCCCGCGGAGCCGCGTGGGCGCGTCACTCTGCGGTTCGTGCTGCCGGGCCGGGCCCGACACCAGTCTTCGGCGGGCCGATGTGACGCCTTCGATGTGCGCGAGGGCCGCAGGCACCGAGTCGGCCACGGGCAGGCCGAGTTCGGGCAGGACCCGCGCGAGCCGGCGCAGCGCCACGCCGCTGACGATGCAGCACCGCAGCCCGGCGTGCCGATGCTCCTCGCTGAGCACCAGCAGCGTTCGCAGGCCCGAGGCGGCAAGGAAGTCCAGGCCGGCGAGGTCGAGGACCAGCGGGGCCCTGAGCCGCGAAAAGCGGCGAATGGCCTCGGCGATGAGCGCGGCGTTGGATGCGTCGACCTCGCCTTCGAGGCGCAAGATGGTGGCCACACTACGGGCGTGAACATGAATTTGCGCTCCGGCGCAATCGATTTGGTAGCGGCTGCGGGGTTGTCCGAGCAGCCCGGGTGTATGTCGATCGGTTGTACGAAGATCGGTTGAAGCAGTCATGTTGAGTGCGCCCTTCAAGGGGATTGGAGTGAGCAGGGCGAGCGACGACGGTGTCCGAATGGGGCCCGTTGATAACGGCAGCTGGGGACTCAACCTGGCTACAGCCTACCGGCTAGAGCCGTCGCCCGTACGCACAAGCGACACTGCGGGCCCACCGGGGTAACCCGGAATCGGCGCTCGACCAGGCGGTTTCGCTTTGACTCCGGGTGCGAAAAACATCTTTCGGCGTGTTGGTCACAATGACATGACGCGAAGGCGACATGCGGTGGACGCGGTGGGCCTGACCTCGAGTTTAGCGGCGTAGCGTCATCACGGCCGGGGGGTCAGGTGCCGGAGCGTGGTGTGCGGGCTCTGGCCGTACGTCTGCCGGTACAGCACCGCGAACCGGCCGGTATGCGCGAACCCCCAGCGCTGGGCGATTTCCGTGACGGTGGTGTTGGACGGCGCCCCGGCCAACAGCTCTTGATGTGCGCGATTGAGGCGCACGCGGCGAATGTATTCCGTTGGGGTGCTGTCGAGTTGACGGCGGAACAGGTACTGCACCGCCCTGGGCGTCAAATGCACCGCGGCCGCGACGTCGTTGATGCTGACGTCCTCAGCGGCGTGCCGATGGATGAAAGACACGGCGTCCTTCAGCGTTTCGGGGAGCGCGGGCTCGTTGGCCAGGTCCTGCTCGGTGAGGTTGGACTGGTAGCACTCGAGCAGCGCGCCGGCCAGCAGCGGAGCGAGCCCCGCCACGATGACTGGCTGGTGGGCGGTGTCCGGGCCGGCCAGCGTCAAGGCCACGTGGTCCAGCGTCCGATGCCACGCCCGCACGGCCGCGCGCGAGCGCGGGCGCCAGTCCAGGAAGCGGATCTGCGGCGGTAACGGCGGGCGCCAATCCGCGGCGACCTTGTGCAGCACGTCCGAGGCGATGCTCACCACATCGAACCGCGCCCCGTTGCACTGCAGCACGCACGACATGTCATGGGCGACCAGTATCGGCAAGTCCACCGACGCCGGGGGACCACCCGCAACGCTCATCGACCCCGCGCGAGGCTGGATAACGGCGACCGTGTCGGAGGCCGGAATCTCCACCGCGACGCGACCCTGGATTGTCACCTCGTCGACCGTCAACGAACCCGCTTCGCAGCGATGATGGGAAACGGCCGAGCGGCCCGTAAGGCCGGTGATGCGCCAGCCGGGATGGTAGGCCCTGGCAAAGAATTGGCGCGCGGTCTGCGCATCGATGGTGCGGAACTCGTCGCGCCGAAGTGCCGAAACCGAGCCCCCCGCGCGCTCGACCCCGGCTTGGCCCGCTTCGGGCGGTCGGTCCACTGCACCGGCGAGCACGCCGGTGCCGGTGCTGTGGGTAGCGCTCGTAATGGTCGTCATGGTTGGTTTTCCCAAAGGGCCGTGCACGGTGTGCTCATTGCATCACCGGATACCCGATGACTGCAAGCGCGGCGGCGCCAGACACGGGCCCCGCACCTGGTGATAGACGTTCAGCGAGTCAAGGGCAATCCGGTCCCAGGCATAACGCGACAGCGCGCGGCTGCGACCCGCCGCACCCATGCTTTCGCACTGAAAACTCTGCGCCAGAAGGCTTCTCAAGGTAGCTGACAAGCTGCCGGGAGTTTCCGACGGGAGCAGCAGCCCGGTGACATTGTCGACCACGGCGTCCTTGAGCACCCCGACGCCGAAGGCCACCACCACCACGCCACTGGCCATCGCCTGTAGCACCGTTGTCGCGCGCGGTGGCTGGCGCGGCGTGCACGCGACCGCGTCCGCGGACCGCAGCAGCATCGGCAGTTCGTCGCCGGCGACGGTGCCCGCGAACCGGACCCGTTCGGCCACTCCCACCTTGGCGGCCTGCTGTTGCAGCCTGGATCGCGCCTCGTTGTGGTCGGGGTTGGTGGGCTCGGTCTCAGCGATCACCAGCTCGGTGGCCGGAACCCTGGGCAGCGCCTTGACGGCGATGTCGAAGCCGTTGCACGGCAAGGGGTTTGACGCGAGGCACAGGACGCGATGCAGGTCTGTGCGGGCCGATGCCGGGCCACGGGAGTTGTATCGCTCAACGTCGACCCCGCTCGTCAAAGCGGAAACCCGGGCCCGGCTGCGGCGCAGCCGGCTCAGGGCGTCGACGTCGTCGGCGCTCTCCCCCGTCACCCACGTCGCGCAGCGCGCCAGTAGCGGTTCTATACGAAGCCGTTCGCGCTCCGGCGGCGATTGCCCGGCGTTCCCGGGCCTGCAGGTGGCGGCCAGTCCAAGGAAACTCTGGACGGTCGGGACCTCTTGCCGCCGCGCGGCCAGTTGGGCGGCCAACCCGCCGAGCCAGCCGTACGCGTGCACGACGTCGGGCCGCTCGGCGTCCCACTGGCGCGCGAGCGCGCCCGCCCAGTCGCCGACGTACGGCAGCACCTCTGAGGCGCACGTTGCTGCGCGGGGCCCGACGGGTACTGCGACCGTGTGGTGGCCGTTGATGCTCGTTTCTGCACGTCGGCGGCCCGTGCGCCGGACGAATCGGGTGACCTCGTGCCCGCGTGCCGCAAGCGCGGCGGACAGTTGCCGGGGGTCGTCACCGACGACGTCGTCGCCGCTGACGATCGCAATCCTCATCTCGAGCTTCCCTTGGGTCGACTTGCCGGTTGCCTACCCCGCCCAAATCCGGGCGAAACGGGCGCGCGTCCCGGCCGCTTCGCCTGCCGCGCTTCCATTTCGCATTACGGATAACCGCGGCGCGGGCTGGACGAGAAACGCATCGCTCGCCGGACTGTGCCGCGGCGGCCGATTTGGAAGACTGGAGGGGTGGCGAGCGACGCGCATCGGCCCGTCGTCGAACTGGTGGTCCTGGTGGCGTCGGCGGGTGGCCTGGCCGCGCTCTCGACGGTTCTGAGTGATCTGCCGACCGACTTTCCGGCCGCCGTCGTGGTGCAGCAACACCTCGGCGACCACGACAGCGTCCTGCCGGCGGTCCTGCGCCGGCTGTCCGCGCAGCCGGTCGATTGGGCGTGCGACGGGCAGGTCCTAGGGCCGGGACAGGTGCTGGTATGTCCGCCGGGAAGCTACCTGGAACTGGCGCCGGGCGGCCGCTGTCGCCTGTTCGGGATCGAAGATTTCGGGGTGCGCCGCTTCGACGTCCTGCTGCGGTCGGTCGCGAAGTCGTACGGACCGCGCAGCGCGGCCGCGGTGTTGTCCGGGTCGGGGCAAGACGGGGCGGCGGGCACCGCCGCGCTGAGACGGGCCGGCGCCGTCGTCATTGCGGAGAGCCCCGACACCGCCCTGTACCCGTCGATGCCGATGGCGGCGGCGCGGGCCGGGGCCAACCTGGTGTTGCCGATTGACCAGATCGGCCGCGCCCTGGCCGGCATCGTCGAGGGCGCGCCGCTGCCCGGGCCACAGCCGGACAACGGCAATGGCGCTTGCCGGGAGCCGGTAGCGTGGGAAGCCGTCCCCCCGGGGGGCGCGGAACTGCCGCGCGATGAGGTCGTCAACACCGCGGCATGGCGCGGCGAACTCGCCGGACTGCGCGCCGCCGAACTGGGCGGCAGGCGCAGGGACCTATCGGCGGGATCGCGCGCCACCCCCCAAACGGTGGCAATGGCGCGGCGCCGGGCCGCCGAGTCGCGGCGGCGGGCGCAACTAGCCCACCAGGCGGCCGAGGAAGCGGCCGCGCGGTGGGGTGGCTAGCTCACCACCTCGATGAGTAGGAGCGCGCCCCCGACCGTTCCCTCACGTGAACGAAACGACGTGCAGGTGACGCGCACCCGGGCCGGCCGGCCGCGGCGGTTGACGGCGTCCACTTCGGTCACTCCGGCGCTGTCGGCGTCCACGAACGCGTCGCCGATGAGCGGCCGCACGCTGTCCAACGGCATCCCGATGTCCAGGGTGGTCAGCCTGGTTCCGATCGTTTCGTCCGACCGCAGCCCCCAAAGCTCTTCGCAGGCGCGGTTCCACAGAATGACCTTCATCTCGCGGTCCACCACAACCATTCCCATGTGGACCGAGTCGATCAGCGAATCCAGGAAATTCTTCGCCTCGTCCAGTTCGAGGCTGCGCTCCCGCAACATGTCATTGATGGTGTGCAGTTCGTCGTTCGTCGACTGCAGCTCCTCGTTCATCGTCTCGAGTTCTTCGTTGGTGGACTGCAGTTCCTCGTTCGTGGTCTCCAATTCCTCCACGGTGGACTGCAGTTCCTCGTTGGTGGTCTCCAGTTCCTCGTTGGTGGACTGCAACTCCTCGTAGGCCGCTTCCAGCTGGCGGTTGGTCTGGACCACCTTGTCCAGCAGGGCGCGGGTCGCGCTGACGTCGAAGAACACGATCGACACACCGAGCAGGCCATTCTCGGCGTCGACGAGCGGGTTGACGTGGATTTCGAACCACACCGTCTCGGCGCCGGGCCGCTGCCACTTGACGTCCTGGATTCGCGCCGACCGCCGCTCCACCTTCGCCTGCTCCAGGTAGGCGCGCAGCTCCACCGGGCGGTAGGACACCTCCAGGTCGCGCAGCAACCGGCCGATGTCACGTGCCGACAGCCCGAA
Organism: Mycobacterium paraffinicum; assembly: GCF_025822865.1. Taxonomy (NCBI): domain Bacteria; kingdom Bacillati; phylum Actinomycetota; class Actinomycetes; order Mycobacteriales; family Mycobacteriaceae; genus Mycobacterium; species Mycobacterium paraffinicum. The sequence goes on from NZ_JACKUR010000016.1 coordinate 368,048, forward strand.
CAGGGACTCGGCCTGCTGGTTGATCATCGCGACGGTGTCCTCACCGGTGACCACGATCTGGGCCACCGGGCTGGCACGAAAAGCCAAGTCGCGCACCGTGGTCAAACTCGTCAGGTCCGCATCGCGTTCATAGAATGCCCCTGCCGGGTCGTAGCGCTCCACGCCGGCAAGGCCTCCGACCGCCTTTCGGAAGATTCGGTGCTTCAGGTTCAGCGGGGTGAACCGGTCGCCGTGGCTGAGCAGCATCTCGGCGTGCCCAAGGAACAGCGTTCCTTGCGGCGAAAGTGCAAAATGCAGGCGGCCCAACACGTTTCGCTGCGTCTCGGCGTTGAAGTACATCAAGGTGTTGCGACACACCAGCAGATCGACGCGGGAGATCGGCGCATCCTTGACCAGGTCGTTGCGGCCGAAGATCACCGCGCGGCGCAGATCCTTCTGAAAAACATAGCGGCCGTTGAACTTTTCGAAATAGCGCGTCAGCAACTCGACCGGCACCGACTCGACTGCCTTGGCGTCGTAGGACGCGGCGCGCGCCTCGGTCAGTGCGTCCTCGTCGATGTCGGTCGCGTAGATCTTGACCCGCTGCCGAAAAGCCTCGGGCCCCAGGTTCTCGGCCAGCAGGATGGCCAGCGTGTAAGCCTCCTCGCCGGTGGCACACCCCGCGCTCCACACCCGGATCGGATCGGCCGGACCGCGCTCTGCCAGCATCCGGGGAATGACTTCCACACCGATGTACTCCCAGGCCTCGGCATCACGGAAGAAGGCGGTGACGTTGATCAGGATGGTGTTGAAGAGCGCGGCGAATTCGTCGGAACTGGCTTGCAAGAAGTCGAGGTATTCCTCGAAGGAGGTGTAGCCCGCCTGGTCCATCCGGTGACGGACGCGGCGGATCAGGGACGTGCGCTTGTAGCCGGTGAAGTCGAAGCCGCGAGAATCCCGCATGTAGCGCAGGAGAGCCTCGAAACCCTCGTCAGTCGTGGCGTCCATTCCAGTCCCGTTCGCATCGAGCGTGGCCGAAGGACTTGCACATTACTCGCGGTCGTCAGAATCGATTCTCGCGACCGACCAGGGCCCACACGGTCTTGCCGGTTGGCGTGGGGGTGCTGCCCCACGTTCGGCACAGCGCGGAGACGATCGCCAGGCCGGACACCATCTCGGCGCCGCGATCGGCGTCTTCGTGCCGGCCGGGCAGGCGGGCGCTGCGATCCTCCACCGCGACGGTGACGTCGTCGGAAAAGCTTTCGACGATCAGTACCGGCATGCTGTCGGTGTGGTCGAGGACGTTTTCGACGAAGACGGTGGCCACCGTGGACGCGACCGGGATCGCGCTGCGGCATTCCCATTCGGTGAGCCAATCGGTAACTGCGGCACGGGCAAGGCCGAGGCTGCCGGGCGCGCGCGGAAGCTCGGTGCGGGCCCGCCGCCGGACGTGGATTGACCGGATGCGAGCGGCGTTCAGCGCCGACTCGCGACTGGGATGGACGGGCACATAGCGCGCCACGCCACCCGCTCTAATCGCCCGCCGCGCCGTCGGCTGCGAGCACACGAGCAGAATCGGGACGTCGGGCCAGATGCTGACGTGCCAGCGGGCGCTGGTGAAAACGGTCCAGGCCGAGGCTGTCGGTACGCAGAGCCGGTCGACATCGACAATCACCGCCCGGGGCTCGTCGAGGGCCGCCTTGATGACCGCGTCGCGGAGACCTCGATACGTGGAGCTGTCCAGCACGCCGTCCGCCACCAGGATCGGCACGTCCCGCTGCGCGTCGGTGTCGATACGGATGGCCGGCAACGGCTCAGTCTCCGGCATCACCGCCGCGTGGTGCGTTGGCCGACAACCGGTCGCTGAGCACTTCCAGTGCCCGCTCGGTTTCTTCGGCGAGGCCGGTGTAGCGCAGATTGAGCGGACCAGGCCCCGATTTCTCCGCCAGGCGCCGCGCCAACCGGGCCTTCTCCTGCAGGCTGCGCAGCGCCACCCACAGCGCGCCCTCGATTTCGTCGTCCCGCGCGGCGAGCAACGCGTCGGCTGTCCAGGCGTGACCCACCTGGCAGCGGAAGTTGCCCTCGCTGACGGACACCAGCGAGCCGTTGCAGTCCGGGCAGGTGTATCCCGACGCCGCGCCCAGGTCTCGGGTGTCCAAATCGGTCGAGAATCGCGTCATCATGGCAATGCGATTCTCAAGTTCCATGGCGGCGTCACGCTCCACGTTCGAGTCCTTGATGTCTTGTTGCGACAGCTCTTTGAGCACCGCGCCGATGTCCGCCGCCGCGGCCTCCCGATCCACGACGCCGGCCTCGCGGGCATTGGTCGGCAACGTGGCGAACAACGCGTCCTCGGCCGACTGACCGATGGTGATGCCACCGCGGGAGCGAATGGCACCCAGCCCCAACACGCCATCGTCGAGCACACCCGAGAGCAGGGCGCCGATGGCTCGGGGCCCGAATGCCAAGGCGACGGAACGGAACATCGCGTTGATCGCGGGCCGGTATCCGTTCTCGGTCGGCCCTTGCGACAGCATCACCCGGTGGTCGGCCACCAGCAGATGGCGATCGGGTGGGGCGACGTAGATGCGCGCCGGTTCGAGCCTCGCACCCTCTTCGGCCGTGACGGCCGGCAGCGGGCCGCTGCGGTCGACGATCCGGGCCAGGACGCTCGGTGCGCCGACGGGAATGTGCAGGGTGATCAGGTACGCGTATGGCAGATCCGGCGACAACCCCGCTGCCAGCCTCGACAGCGCTTCGACTCCCCCCGCGGAGGCGCCGATAGCCACCACGCCGCGAAGGTCGCAATTGTCGCTGGTCGCAGTAATCATCACCCCTCGACTACCCGCGTCAATGCGGGATAACCCACTTGACGACGGATAGCTGTCGACGAGGAAGGCATGGGTTTTCACCCGGGTGAAGGCGGGCATTCTGACCAGGACGTCAGGGTTGTCTCAGGTGAACAGGAGGGTGAACCATGCCGAACTCGTCGATCAAGAACGAGAAGTTGTACCAGGACCTGCGCAAGCAGGGCGACTCCAAGGAAAAGGCGGCCCGGATCTCCAACGCGGCGGCCGCGCGGGGCAAGTCCTCGGTCGGGCGCAAAGGCGGCAAGTCGGGGTCCTATCAGGACTGGACCGTGCCGCAGCTGAAGAAGCGCGCGAAAGAGCTTGGCATATCCGGGTATTCAAGTCTGACGAAAGACAAGCTGGTAGCCAAACTGCGGAATCACTGACCCGTGAGGCCAAGCCTGTCGACCAGCACCAGGAAGGCGACCGCGTAATCGTTGTCGGCGGTGCACGCCCTGATTCGTTCCCAGTCCAGCCGTTCGCGGACCGCGCGCACGGCGGGCAGTAGTTTGGCGAAGTCGCAATGGTGCTCGCCGAGGGAACGCAGCTGCTGGATCAGCACCATCGTGGGCGGCAGCACGGGCATCCTGATGGCCAGCACATCGTGCGGCACGGCGCAGTCCAGGACTGAGGCTTCCACGCGCACGCCGTTGACGCGGTGCAGTACGTCGACGACCGTATCGCCGGTACGCGCCTTGAAGAGCCAATCCTCCGGAGGACGCTCTACGACGAACCCGGCATCGCGCAGGGTGGCCACGGCATCGTCGACGTCGGCCTCGGCCACCACCAAGTCCACATCGTGCGTGGGCTCGGGCGCACCGTACGCCCACAACGCATAGCTGCCGGCCAGCGCGAACCGAGGGCCGTTCTCTTTGAGCGCCGATGCCGCACCGCGCAGCGCTTCCCGCAGCTGCGTGCTGGGCGCCGGGGCGCCGGCGCGGGCCTCGGTGGGTGCCATGGTGCATAGGTCATACCCCGCGAGCGGCCAGTGCAACCTGCGCGGACACGGCGCCAGAGTTGGTGAGCCCGTTTAACTTGCGGCCATTCGGGAAATCTGTCCGTTGTGTCAACCGCTTGGCCCCGCGCCTATGCTGCCGCCGCCGTCGTGGTCCCCGCTCACCATGAGCGGGGCGACACCGAATTCTGCCTCCTCACACCGGCGCGAACCCAGGCTCGGGCGCCACACGGGTGCGATCACCGCCTCAGGCAACTGGGGAGATCGGCGGCGGGTGATTTGGTGTGACGGCGGGTTTGGTCAGGCACTGGCTCGAGTCGGGACGGCTCGAGCTGCCACTGCCCGCATCCGGGCGCACCGCCGAACGCTGGCAACGCCTGGCGTCGCTGGCCGAGGAGAACATCGTGGCGGCCCGGGTCGCCGAAGCCCACGTGGACGCCGTCGCGATCCTTCACGAACTGGGCGGTAAACCCCCGGAATCCGGTCAGCTGTGGGGTGTTTGGGCGGCCGAAGCGCCGGACGCGGTGCTGACGGCCACCGACGTCAAGGGGGCGTTCACCCTGACGGGCACGAAGGTCTGGTGCTCGGGTGCAGGGTTTTGCACGCACGCGCTGGTGACCGCCCGCCTCGAAGACGGAACGCCGGGCCTGTTCGCCGTGCAGGTGACCGACGCAAGCGTCAAGCCGCTGCCCAGCACCTGGTGGAACGCCGGAATGGCGGGTAGCGACACCAGACCGGTGCAGTTCACCAACACCCACGCCGTCGCCGTGGGCGATCCCGGCGACTATCTGAACAGGCCCGGTTTCTGGCACGGCGCCATCGGTGTGGCAGCCTGTTGGCTCGGGGGGGCACGCAGGGTGGCCGATCCCCTATATCGTTGCGCCCGAAGCAAATCCGCGGACGCGTACTCGTTGGCGCACCTCGGCGCCGTGGACGCCGCGCTGGCCGCCAGCGACGCGATCCTGGCCGTGGCGGCCACACATGTCGACTCCGACCCGTTCGACCGGACGGGCACCGCGCAACTGCTGGCCCGCCGCGTCCGCACGGTCGTGGAACACGCCGTCGACGAAGCCATCACCCGCACCGGCCGCGCGCTGGGACCGGGCCCGCTCTGCCAGGACGGACGGCACGCCCAGCGGGTCGCCGACCTGACCATCTATATCCGGCAAAGCCACGCGGAACGCGATCTCGCCGAGCTCGGGCAGCTCGCGGGCCGCCAGGGTTGAGGGCGTCATGCGAACCGCGCCGATCAGCAACAGTGCCCGGTTCGTGGCCAAGCCGCTGACCCATGGCGGCACCCCGGCGCCGTTGTGGCTCGCCGCTTTTGAGCGCGGCCCCCTGCCGGCACTGGACCTGGCGGAGTGCCGGCGCCTGATCGTCGTGGCACCCCACCCGCACGACGAGACCCTCGGCCTGGGCGCGATGATCGCCCAACTCATCGCATCGGGCGTCGACGTCCGGGTGGTGTCGGTCAGCGACGGGGGTGCCGCCCAGCCCGGGACGCGGTCCGGCCGGATTCGTCTGTCGACGACCCGCCGATACGAACTCCGCAGGGCCACAGGCGTTTTGGGCGCACCTCCCCCGGTGCGCCTCGGATTGCCCGACGGCGAACTGGCCAACCACGAGGGTCGGCTCACCCGGGTCCTCGCGGACATCTTGGTCTCGGCCGGGCCCGGCGCCTGGTGCGCCGCCACCTGGCGTGGAGACGGGCATCCCGACTACGAAGCCGTGGGACGCGCCGCCGCGGCGGCATGCGCGCGCACCGGCGCCGCGCTGCTGGAATATCCGGTCTGGATGTGGCACTGGGCCAGCCCGGCCGACCCCGCGGTGCCGTGGGTCCGCGCCCGCTCGGTCCCTGCGCCCGGCTGGGCCATCAATCGCAAACGGCAAGCGGCGCAATGCTATCGGAGCCAGTTGCGGCCGGGCCGCAGCGAGGCTCCGCCCGTTTTGCCGCCGTTCGTCCTGCAGCGTCTGCTCACCGTCGGTGAGGTGGTCTTCCGGTGAGCACGCGGCGCTCCGGCGCACGCTGACCGTTGCCGGCGGGGGACTGCGCGGGCGGGAAAGTGGGTAGGAGAACCCCTATGCGTGTGGCGACCTTCAACATCCTGCACGGCCGCACCGTCGGTGACGGGGTCGAAGTTCAGCGGCTGCGTGACTGCGTGCGGCGCCTCGATCCGGACGTGCTGAGCCTGCAAGAGGTCGACTGTGACCAGCCGCGGTCCGATCGAGCCGACCTCACCGCCGTGGCGGCCGAGGCCATGGGCGCCGTGGAACACCGCTTCGTGGCGGCCATCTCCGGCACGCCCGGAGCGACGTGGATGGCCGCCACGGGCCGCGAGCAACCCGGCACCGCGGCCTACGGTATTGCCCTGCTGTCGCGATACCCGGTGGCCAGCTGGCAGGTGGTGCGGCTGCCCCGCGTTCCGATGCGCTTTCCGATGTATTTGCCCGGCCCCAACCGGGTGATGGTGGTCGACGAAGAGCCCAGGGCGGCGGTCATCGCGCAGCTGCACACCCCGATGGGCGGGCTGACGGTGGCCAACACCCACCTGTCCTTCGTGCCCGGCTGGAATCGGCGCCAGCTGCGCCGGCTGGTACACGACCTGCGCGGCTTTCCCGGTCCGAGGCTGCTGACCGGCGATCTCAACATGACACCCAAGGCCGTGCGCCGGTGGTCGGGCATGCGGGCGCTGGCCGCGGCCGCGACATTCCCCGCGGAGGCCCCCGACCGCCAGCTGGATCACATCCTGACCGACGATTGCGGCCTGCGCGGCAGCGCCGTCGAGGCCGGGCCCATGGCAATCTCCGACCATCGGCCGCTGGTGGTCGACCTCGAGCATGCGTGAGTAGCGCGGCGTCAGGCGTGGTGGTGGCCGGGCGAGCCCGTCGCGGTCAGCCGGCGCCGGACACGCTCGATCTCGATTATCGAGGGCAGCTCGTCGGTGACCCTGGTGATTTCCACCCCGACATCGACGTTGGTGATCGAACGACGCTGGACGACAAGCAGCTTCTCGGCGATGGTCGTGAGCTCGTCGTCGGACACCCGCCGCGGCATGAGCGCCAACAGCGGTGTGTAGCCGAGCGCGGGCGCGCCGCTCGGGTAGCCCGCGCGCAGAAACGCGACCACGCTCGCGACCCGGTCGCCCAAACTCATCTCGCACCTCGCTCACCCCCGGCCGGGGGTCCTAGCCAGGAATAACCGGGCGCGGCGGTTTGAAACACCGTCGGCACCGGCGCGCAAAAAAGGGGTCCGGCCCCCAATCGGGACCGGACCCCTTCACCACCGACTTACTGGTTTTCCTTCTGGCGCTGCTCGGCGGCCTCCGCGCCGGCCCGGGCGGATTCGGCCTCGGCCTCCTTCTTGCCCGCGTCGCGCTGAGCGTCGGCCTTGTCCTGCTGGGCCTGGCCCTCCTCGACCAGGTCGTTGCGACCGATGACGGTCCCGCCGACCTCCTTGACCTTGCCCTTCACGCCCTCGACGGCGCCGGTGACGGCCTCCTGCGGCCCGCTCTTGTCATCCCCCATGGGTCGACCTCCCTTCGGTTACTGTGCAACTCGCCTCTACGGCGTTCCCGTCGGCCGACCCGTCAAACGGCCCGGGCCATGTGCGCGCGATCACGGGAAGCGAGGCGCCGCCGAATTGGACCGTTTCAACCGCGATCGGATGGGTAGTAATCAGCGACCGACGAAAGAGGTGAGGCGTCTGACCACCATCGCCGTGATTGGAGCGACCGGTACGGCCGGATCCCGCGTCGTCGCCCGGCTCAAGGCCCGCGACGTCGCGGTCATCGAGGTTTCCCGCGCACGTGGCGTCGACCTGCTCGACGGGGAGAGCCTGTATCGGGCGCTCAACGGGGTCGACGTCGCAATCGACGTATCCAACCCCGTGGCGGACGACGGGCACCCCGACGTCGCCCACACGTTGGCGACCGCCTCCCGCAACGTCATGGGGGTGTGCGCCGCCCGGGGCGTCCAGCGTCTGGTGGTGTCGACGATGGCCGGCATCGACGATCCGGTGTTCGACGGGCTCGGATACTTCGAGGCCAAACGGGCGGCGAAAGAGATTCTGCTCGACGGTCCGGTCCCGACCACGGTCGTGAAGTCCACCCCGTGGTACGAATCCGCCACCGGCCCCGCGGGGCCGGTGAACTGTGCTGGGGACGAGGTGATCGTTGAGGACTGGTTGGTCCAGCCCATCGCCGCCGACACCGTCGCCGACGTACTCGTCGAGGCCGCCCTCGGCCAGACGCACACGCCGCGCATCGTCACCGGCCCGGACACCATCCGGCTGCCCGAACTGACCTCGAAAGTCCTTGCCCGGCAAGGCGACAGCCGTACCATTCGGGCGGTGCAGCCCCGCGTGCCCGCGCTCGCCACGGGAGCGTTGCTGGCCTGCGAACGTGCGGTGGTCGTCGGCCCCGACATCGAATCCTGGCTGAGTTCGCTGCCACCGGCGAGCACCGACGGCCACGCGAAGGACGGCGCGGACAACCCCGACGCGTCGGTGCAGAGGCCGGATTTCTCCCGGGTTTGAGTGCCAGCAAACGAAGAGATATCGGCGGCCTTGCGCATTCCCGTATCCGGCGACGGTATTGGGGTTATGGTCATCTCAGGTTGAATCCACAGCCGCCCTCATCAGAGCGGCCCGGGCACCGGTCGCTCGCAAACTCACCGCGATTGACGGGGCGACGACATGAACGCTCAACCGTACCGAGTCGAAAAGCGACTCCACTGCTATGAAATCGACTGCGCCGGAGTGCAACTGCACGTGCAGGCACAAGGCCTCGCCACCGTGCTCCGCGTCAGGGGCGAAATCGACGCGTCCAACGCCGACCTGCTCGCCCGAGCGATCCGCCGCTTCGTGCGGCTGCGGGGCCCGCTGATCCTGGATCTCAGCCGGGTGGATTACCTGGGCAGCGCCGGTCTCCGAGTGCTGCTGCTCGTCAAGGACGAGTGCGAGCTTGCTCGACTGCCGTACAGCGTGGTCGGCGGTGTCGCGCTGCGGCGGCTCACCCGCCTGGTCACCGGCCTCGGCCTGCCGTTGGTCGACTCGGTCACCGACGCCCTGCAGCTGATCCGAGGCGCCCCCCGCGCCGGGTGAACGCCGGGATGGGGGCCGATCTCAGGTCACGATTCCGTCACGATCTTTCTTACGATTGCTTAAGAACCGCCGGGTTTTCCGTAAGGATTCTCAGCATTTCCGAGCGGATTTGATTGTTTGCTTAGTGAACGGCCGCGTTCCGTGAGTCTACGGTCTTTCCGTTCGTCGTGAGCGAACACGACCACCTTTTACTTCCGCTACTTTGGATTTCGAGGATCGGGAGCCTCGGTCGAAGAAGTCAATTCGCAATTCTGAAGGACACACTGATCATGAAAATCAGCAGTATTGTCGCGCGCCGGCGTCTGGCCGGCATCAGTGCCGGCTGCCTGCTCGGGGGAATCACCATGGGTCTCGTCGGCGCCCCGTCGGCGGCCGCGGCGCCCGACTGCAGCCCCGGCGGTGTCAACGCCACGGTTTCGTCCGTGCAGGGCTCGGCTGAGCAATACCTGGCCGCGCACCCGGGCGCCAACCAGGTGGTCACCGCCGCCTACGGCCAGCCTCGACCGGAGGCCGAGTCGAACCTGCGGGGCTACTTCACGGCCCACCCGCAGGAGTACTACGACCTGCGTGGCATCCTGGCGCCGATCGGCGACACCGAACGGCAGTGCAATGTCAAGGCGCTGCCGCCGACCCTGGAATCTGCCTACCAGGAGTTCATGGCCGGCTGATTCCGCTGCGATACGGAGCCGACCCGCCACGACGCTGTGGCGGGTCGCTTCTTTGCAACGTGTGAGCGGCAGCCGCGGCGGGTAATTGTCCAGTCAGCGAACGTAACTGGAGGGACATGATGCGGCTGCGTCGCAGCGTTCTGAGCAACCCGGGCATCGCGCGCAAGCGTCGGGGCAAAGGCTTCGCGTATTACGGGCCCGATGGGGAACTCCTGTCGGACCCCGAAACCCTGCGGCGAATCAAGGATTTGGTCATTCCGCCGGCCTGGAAAAACGTGTGGATCTCGCCGCACCCCAACGGGCACATTCAGGCCGTCGGCGTCGACGCCGCCGCCAGTACCTCTACCACACCGCATGGCAGCAGGAACGCGCCGAGGAGAAGTTCGACCGGGTCCTGGAACTTTCCACCCGGTTGCCGCAGTGGCGCGCCGTCATCGCGAAAGACCTGACGCGCAGCGGGTTGACCCGCAGACGGGTGCTGGCGCTGGCGTTGCGCCTGCTGGATCGCGGGTATTTCCGCGCCGGCGGAGAGCAGTATGCCGAGGAGCACGAGTCGTATGGCCTGGCGACCCTGCTGTGCGATCACGTGGTGGTGCGGCGCGACGCGGTCGAATTCGACTTCCCCGCCAAGAGTGGCGTGCGGCGCACCGCGGAGATCGAGGACCCCGAAGTGGTCCGGGCCGTGCGCGCGCTGATGCGCCGGCCGAACCGTACCGAGCGGCTGCTGGTGTGCCGCACCGCATCCGGCTGGATAGATGTGCGATCCGACGACCTCAACGCCCGATTCAAGGAGCTCGTCGGTAACGAATACACCGTGAAGGACCTGAGGACCTGGCACGGGACGGTGTTGGCCGCCACGGCGTTCGCCGACGCCGACCCGGCCGTCTCCCGGCGGGTGGCCAAACGGGTGGAATCCGCCGTCATGAAGGAGGTCGCCGAGGAGCTGGGCAACACCCCGGCGGTGGCCCGCGGTTCCTACGTCGACCCACGCGTCGTGACCGGCTACGAGCAGGGGCTCACCATCGCCGCCGCGACGCGTCGCGCCGAACGCGCCCGGGACCCCGACGCCGCCCAGGAGATCCTCGACAAGGCCACCCGGATGCTGATCCGGCGGGTGGCGAAGGGCCACAGCGCGTCCGGATCGTCGGCGCTGCCCAAGAGCGCCTGACCCAATCGGGGCACTCATCTGCCTCGGAAACATAGCGCCGCAGGGCTTTGGACGAACGTGCGCGGGCCGTCGCGGGTGCCGCGCAAAAAGGGACGAATAACGGCAGCGATCGTGGGTATGCCCGTCGTGTGGGAAGTGCCCTGGCGGCCCAGTCGCGCCAGGTTGCGGTCGAAACAGACGGCCGCGGGCCATCGCAGCAAACCACGCACCACCGTGACTCCTGCGCTGTCCGGCGTACCAGCGAACCCCATCGGAAACCGTCTGTCTAGGAGGAACATCAATGGCCAAGCAAGAGGTCTCGGACTACCTATTGGAGCGATTGCGGGCATGGGGCGTCGAGCACGTGTTCGGCTACCCCGGCGACGGCATCAACGGGCTGCTCGCCGCGTGGGGTCGCGCAGACAACAAGCCGAAGTTCATCCAGTCGCGCCACGAGGAGATGAGCGCCTTCGAGGCGGTCGGCTACGCGAAATTCACCGGCCGGGTCGGCGTGTGCGTGGCCACGTCGGGGCCGGGAGCGATCCATCTGCTCAACGGCCTCTACGACGCCAAACTGGACCACGTCCCGGTGGTGGCCATCGTCGGGCAGACCAATCGCACCGCCATGGGCGGCAACTACCAGCAGGAGGTGGACCTGCTGAACCTGTTCAAGGACGTCGCCAGCGACTACGTCCAAATGGTCACCGTCCCAGAGCAATTGCCCAACGTGCTGGACCGCGCGATCCGGATCGCGATGACCCAGCGGGCACCCACGGCGTTGATCATCCCCAGCGACGTGCAGGAGCTGCCGTACTCGCCCCCCGAGCACGCGTTCAAGATGGTGCCCTCCAGCCTGGGCATCGAATACCCCGAGATCGCCCCCGATGACGGGGCCATCGCGCGCGCGGCCGAGATCCTCAATGCGGGCAAGAAGGTGGCCATCCTGACGGGCACCGGTGCGCGCGGGGCACACGAAGAGCTGGCCCAGGTCGCCGACCTCCTCGGGGCCGGGGCCGCCAAGGCGCTGCTGGGCAAGGACGTGCTCTCGGACGAATTGCCTTGGGTCACCGGCTCTATCGGCCTGCTGGGAACGCGGCCGAGCTACGAGCTGATGCGCGACTGCGACACGCTGCTCACGGTGGGTTCCAGCTTCCCCTACACGCAGTTCCTGCCCGAGTTCGGGCAGGCCCGGGCGGTCCAGATCGACGTCGACGGCCGGCTCATCGGGATGCGCTACCCCTACGAGGTCAACCTGGTCGCCGACGCGAAGACCGCGCTGCGGGCACTGATTCCGCACCTGCGCCGCAAAGAGGACCGAGCCTGGCGGGAAGAGATCGAGAAGAATGTGGCGCGCTGGTGGGAGACGATGGACAAGGAAGCGCACGTCAGCGCCGACCCCATCAACCCGATGCGCCTGTACTCCGAGCTCTCCCCCAAGCTGCCCGACAACGCCATCGTCACGGCCGACTCCGGTTCGGCGGCCAACTGGTATGCGCGCAATCTGCGCTTCCGCGGCAACATGCGGGGTTCGCTGTCCGGCACCCTTGCCACCATGGGACCGGGTGTGCCGTACGCGATCGGCGCCAAATTCGGCCACCCGCGCCGGCCCGTCATCGCATTCGTCGGCGACGGCGCCATGCAGATGAACGGCATGGCCGAGTTGATCACGATCAAGCGGTACTGGCAGGAGTGGGAGGATCCCCGGCTGATTGTCGCGATCCTGCACAACAACGACCTGAACCAGGTCACATGGGAAATGCGCGCCATGGCAGGATCACCGAAATTCCATGAATCGCAAGCACTTCCGGATGTCGACTTCGCCGCATTCGCGGCCGGCCTGGGGCTGAACGCTATGGCCATCAAGGACCCGGACCAGCTCGAGGGCGCGTGGGGCAACGCGTTGTCGGCCGACCGTCCCACCGTGCTGGATGTCCACACCGACCCCGACATGCCGCCCATCCCGCCGCATGCCACCTGGGATCAGTTCAAGGCGGCCACCACGGCGGTGCTGTCCGGCGACGAGGACCGCGTCGGCTTCGTCAAGGTCGGCCTGAAAACGAAGGTGCAGGAGTTCATGCCGCACAAGAAGGGGTGAGGCTACAGGCCCGTCAGCGGACGACCCCGGCTCGCGCGCTGCGCAGGTCGTCGACGAAGCGCCCGTAGGCCTCGTCGTGTCGATCGCTGCGGTCGCGCAACACCGCCGACGGGTGCACGGTCGCCACGACGGTCGGCTCCGGGGCCACATCGACGAGGGACGCGGGTAACCGCACTTGCCGGCCCCGCTGGGCGGACACCCGAAATTCGGCCCCCAGCAGGGATTGCGCGGCGGTCGCGCCGAGGCACACGATGACCTGCGGCCGCACCGCCTCGATCTCGGCGATGAGCCAGGGGCGGCAGGCGACCACCTCGGTGCGGCCGGGCTTTTGGTGGATCCGTCGTTTGCCGCCCTTGCGGGTGAATTTGAAGTGTTTGACCGCGTTCGTCACGTACGCCAGCCCCGGTTCGATCCCGGCGTCTTCGAGGGCCCGGTCGAGCAGCCGCCCGGCCGGCCCGACGAACGGCTCGCCCGCGAGGTCCTCCTGGTCGCCCGGCTGCTCGCCCACCAGCATGATGGGCGCTCCCGCGTTGCCGTTGCCGAACACGGTTTGGGTGGCGTCGGCGAAAAGCGGGCAGCCGCGGCAACATTCGGCCGCCGCTCGCAGCGAATCAAGTCCCCGCTGCTCGGGTAGGTAGCGGTCGGCGCCCGGTGCCTTGATCGCGGTCATGGTGCCCCCTTCAGCCGGGGCGGGGTGCCCCACTCCCCCTCGAGTGGGGCACCCCGTGAGTCGGTGCTAGCCCTTGCCGACAATGGCGTCGCGGGCCCGGTCCAGCATCGCCGCGAACGGTCCGGCGGCCAGGTTAGCCGTCTGCGACTCGACGCCGGCGTGTGGCCGGGTCGGCGCGATCGCCTCGGCGAGCTTGGCCGCGCGGCCCATCCGTTCGAGCTCCTCGCTGCTCAATTCCTGGCCCAGCTTGGAGAATTCGTCGTGCTCCTCGTGCTCGGCGTGCTCGACGACCGCGTCGCGCAGTTGCGTCAGCAGCCGGGTGAACTCCGCGCTGTCCACGTCGAGCTTTTCCAGCTTCTGCAGGACGGTCTTGGCCTCGTGTTCTTCGTGCAGTCGCTCGTCGACCACCGCGGCGCCGTCGGAGAGCTTCCGCTTGGCCCGGGGATGCACGATCTCCTCTTCGGCCGTTTCGTGAACGGCCAGCAGTCGCCGGAGTTCGACGAACGCCTTCTCGCGTTCTTTTCCGGAGGCCGCAAGTGTTTCGGCGAACAACGACTTGATCCGTTGGTGTTGACTGACGAGAAAGTCGACCACATCGGTGGGCGACTTGATGGCGCTCTGAGCCATAATGTCCTTCCCATTTCGGCTTGGCGCGCGGGCTGTTGCGCGCTTCTGATCGGCTACCCGACGAAATCCGGCACCAAACGGGTACGCCCGCCCACCAGTGGGTAGTTCCTCACCAAGTCGCGAAAAAGGGAGAACGCTTGTGGGAACCGGTGTCCGCAGCCGGGCGGCGATCCTCGGCGTGCTCGTCGTGGCGGCCGGCTGCGCGGCACCGGGAGCGTCGCTGGAAGGCGGGCCAGACGTCGCGCTCTGGTCGATCGCCTCGCCCCTGCGCGACCCGGTGTGGTCGTATCGGACGCACGCCCTCGTCGGGCTCACCGGCGATCACCGGCTGGCCGAGGTCACCGCCGGCGACCGCCCGGGCGAGGCCGGGACGCGGTTGTCGGAGCCCATGCCGGTCGGGCGCAATCTGCAGATCAGCCAGAAGGACGACCGGATCGTGTTCGTGCCGCAGCCCGAGCGCGGCAGGGTCGCCGAGGTCGACCTCCAAAATCTGCGCCAGGTCGGGGATTTCGATGCCGGACCCGCCCCGGCGTATCTGTCCGAGGATGCCGGGTTGCGGACTCTGCTGGCGCTGTCGTCGGACGGCACGTCGGTGACACCGGTGGACCAGTACGGCTCCCGGAGGCTGCCTACCGCCCCGATCGCCGGTGATCCCGCGGACACCATCGACGGCGCGAACCGCGGCCGCGAGATCGACTACCACGTGTACGCGCCGTCGGGAATCCGGCATTACCAGGGGTCTTCGTCGCCCGCCGAGGAGCGCGGCTCGCTGCGGATGAACGTCGCGGTCTCGGCGGGTGACGGCGCCGCGGTGACGCGCAGCTATGTGGCCGGCCGCGACGACAGCACGCTGTATGCCGTGGATTCGCGCCGCGGCGGCGAGGGCTTGACGGTGCTGGCCAGTTCCCGGCTCCCGTCCCCGATCCGCGAACTGGGCACCGACGACACCAGGATCTACGCGGCCACGGACCGCGAGGTGGTGGTGCTCGAGGCGGCCAGCTTCACCGGCTTCCCGGCGCGCACGATCCCGGTCATCCGCGTCATCGGCTACCGGGCGGGACTGCCGCAGGCGGCCCAGACGGCGCCCCTGTCCGGCATGGCGATCGGCCCGCATCGGGTGTACCTGACCTTGGCCGACGCGCCCTATGTGGTCAGCGTCGCCAAGCCGCGGCTGTGACGCGCCGCCGGATCGTCGGCTACATTGCGGGCAGGTGCGGCCGGTAAGGAGGCGCTGGCGTGACCGACCCGCAGGACTCGTACTGGCAGAACCCCTACACGTACGACCCGCTTGGCCGGGTCCCGCCCACCCCGCCCCCGATCGAGCCGCCGGTCTTCACGCCGCCGCCCGCACCGCCGCACCGCCCGCCCGTCAACGTGCTGGCGACGTTGTCGCTGGTGTTCGCATTCGTGTTCGCGCCCGTCGGAGCGATCCTGGGACACGCCGGGCTGGCGCAGATTCGCCGCACCGGCGAGCTCGGCCGCGACCGCGCCCGCGCCGGGCTGGCGCTGTCGTACGCGTTCATCGCCGTCACGGTGGTCGCCCTGATCGCGTGGGCCACGCTGGGCGGCGCCCCGTCCACCCAGACCGCGGCGCCGGCCACCACCCCCACCGGCGCGGCGACCCCGGCGCCGCCGGGACCGGTCGCACCCGATGGCCTGGCCGCGCTCCTGCCGGGCGCCGAAGCCCTCAAGAGCCTCACCACGGACGAGAACATCGAGGCCGGCCAGACGTGGGACAACATGGGTCGCTCCAGCGCGGAAGGGGCGATCGACCGGCCGGAATGTTGGGGCAGCGTCGCCCCCGGCACGCCGGACGCCTATAGCGGCGCCGGCGTCACGGGATACCGCGCGGCGGAGTTCCGGGACTCGCGCAGCTTTCTCAAGTCGACTCAGGTGATCGAGGCCGTGGTGGCCTTCCACGACCCGGCGGCGGCCAAGGCGCAGCAGGAGGCGTTGCTGTCGGGATGGCGCCGATGCGGCGGCTTGACCGTGACGCTGACACCGGCCAACGGGGAGGCGCTCCCGTTTGCGGTGGGCGAGCCCGCCGACGCCCCCAACGGAATCACCACGCTGGACCTCGCCCCCAGGGGCCTGCAGATCCGCTCGGCCCGGGCGATCGCGGCCAAGGCCAACGTCATCGTCGACCTGATGGTCTCCTGCAGCGGCACGACGGACAGCGGCCAACCGCGGCTGGCCGGGGTGGGCATCGCCAACTACGTGCTGGGCAAGATCCCTGGCTAGGGTGGGCACATGAAGTATCTCGAGGTCGACGGAGTGGGCCGGGTCAGCCGAATCGGCCTGGGCACCTGGCAGTTCGGGTCACGCGAGTGGGGCTACGGCGAGGGTTACGCCTCGGGCGCCGCGCGCGACATCGTGCGCCGCGCCCGCGCCCTGGGGGTGACGCTGTTCGACACCGCCGAGGTGTACGGGCTGGGCAAGAGCGAGCGGATCCTCGGCGAGGCGCTCGGCGACGAGCGTGCCGACGTCGCGGTGGCCAGCAAGATCATGCCGGTCGCGCCCTTTCCCGCCGTGATCAAGCAGCGCGAGCGGGCCAGCGCGCGGCGGCTGGGGCTGGACCGCATCCCGCTCTACCAGATCCACCAGTCCAACCCGCTGGTCCCCGACACGGTGATCATGCCGGGCATGCGAGACCTGCTCGACAGCGGCAAGATCGGCGCGGTCGGCGTGTCCAACTACTCGCTCGACCGGTGGCGCAAGGCCGACGCGGCGCTCGGGCGGCCGGTCATGAGCAATCAGGTGCACTTCTCGCTGGCCCACGCCGGGCCGCTGGAGGACCTGGTGCCCTTCGCCGAGCGGGAGAACCGGATCGTGATCGCCTACAGCCCGCTCGAACAGGGCCTGCTGGGAGGGAAATACGGCCTGGACAATCGTCCCGGGGGCATTCGGGCGCTGAACTCGCTGTTCGGCACCGAGAACCTGCGCCGCGTCGAGCCGCTGCTGCAGACGCTGCGCGACGTCGCCACCACGGTCGGCGCCCAGCCCGCTCAGGTGGCGCTGGCCTGGCTGATCAGTTATCCGGGCGTGGTCGCCATCCCCGGCGCGTCCAGCGTCGAGCAGCTCGAGTTCAACGTCGCCGCCGCCGACATCGAGCTGCCCCCGGATGCGCGCGAGGCGCTCACGGGGGCGGCCCGCGCCTTCCGGCCGACCTCGGCCGGGCGTTTCCTGACCGACCTGGTCCGCGAGAAGGTGGGCCGCTAGGACTGCGCGGAATCCGCGAACGCGGCGGGGCTGGCGGGCGCACCCCTGGCCACCACCACCGGCATCGAGGTCGCGGCGTTCGTGCGCAGGATCGTGTGCACCACGTCGATGAGGTCCTCGACCGGCATCAACTTGCCGGGCATGCAGCCGCGGGACGCCCACAGCGGCACGGCCTTCATGGCGAGGTCCATGTCCCAGCCGATGTTCATGCCCGTGGCCGCGTCCCCCTCGCCACCCGGGCATTCCCCCACGATGAAAGTGGTGAAGCCGATGTCGGGATGTTCGGCCCGCCACGCGTCGACCATGCGCTCGAGGGCCGCCTTGCTGACCCCGTACGCACCCAGGCCAGGCCACGGCGGCCCGAACGTGCCCGCGTCGGAGGACAGGTAGACCGCCTTGCCCGCGGAGACCGTCAGGTGCGGCACCGCCGCGGCCGTCACCAGCGCCGCGCCGATGACGTTGGTGTCGAAGATGCGCCGCCAGGTAGCTGCGTCGGTGTCGACCATGCGGACCAGTGGCCCGACGGCGGGGGTGTAGACGATGTTGTCGATGCTGCCCAGGGCGTCGGCGGCGGCGGCGATCGCGGAGCGGCACGACGCCTCGTCGGTGACATCGCATTCGATGGCGATTGCGCCCGGGCCGGCCTCTTTGGCCGCCGCCTCGATGCGCTCGCGGCGCCGGGCCAGCAGTGCGACCTGGTCGCCGCGCTGGGCGAGGCCGACGCCGATGCAGCGACCGAGTCCGCTCGAGGCGCCCACCACCACTGTCCTTGACATATTTGCCCTCTCTTGTAACGAGCTGCCGTCGGCAAAAACCTACCGGATATCACCCGTCACCGAGGGCTCGGCTACTTAGTTGCGAACGACGGTGTTCCGGTCCCCCAGCTTGGCCCGATACATGGCCGCGTCCGCCCGGGCGGTGATCGTGTCGACGGACTCGCCGGGTATGGCGAGCGTGGCGCCGATGCTCAGTGTCGCCGATAACCACTTCCCGGATACATCAATGGGTTCGGCGGCACGGCAGCGAATCTTCTCGGCGATCTGGGCGAGCTCGTCGACGCTGTGGATGTCGGGGAGCAGGACGAGGATCTCGTCGCCCCCCATCCGGCCCACCGTGTCGCTCCCGCGCACACTTCCACGGATCCTTGCGGCGAGGGTTGCCAGCACACAGTCACCCACGCCGTGGCCCCAGGTGTCGTTGATTTCCTTGAAGCGGTCGACGTCGCAGAACAAGACCCCGACGTACGTTCCGAGCGGCCGCGGCTTCTGCATCGCGGCCTCGAATCGGCTGATGGCCTCGGCCCGGTTCACCAGCCCGGTAAGGGCGTCGAACCGTGCCATCCGTTCCAGCCGCCGCTCCGCCTCTACCTGCTCGTCGATGATGCGCACCGCGGCGATCAGGCCGTCGGTGTTGCCCTCGCCGTCGACGTACGGTTTTCCGTGGCCCTCGACCCAGTGGTAGTTGCCGTGGGCGGAGCGCACGCGGAACCGCTGCAGAACCGATTCGCCGGCGGCGACCCGGCTTAGCGCGCCGATGACCGTCTCGAGGTCGCGCGGGTGGATGTGCCGGTCGAAATCCGAGCCGGTCCAGCCCTGCGGTGGCCGGCCCAACGCCGCCTCCACGGACGGCGAGACCCACGCGATCTCGCCGCCGCGCAGGTGCACGATGATGTCGACGGCGTTGTCCGCGAGGATGCGATAGCGCATCTCGGCGTCGGCGCGTGCCTTACTGACCAGCTCCTGCTCTATGAGCAGCCGCTGCTCGCGCTGGATGAAGAAGAACGCGATGGCCCCGACGATGGCGGTGCCCAGCAGGATCGAGAAGGTCCATTCCGCCTGCTCGCCCATCCCGAGTCGCAGGAAGATCGGCCGCGCCAGCGCAACGACGATCGGAAACCCGGCGAGGATTCCGGCCAGCCGAAGCAGTGACTTGCGGTCGGGCCGGGCGAGTAGCCAGGCGACCGGAGACCGGTCGGGGCGTGCCAGCGCCGTGGCGGCGACGAGCAGCAGTAGAGCCAAGGCGGTCATGAGCGCCTGGCCCGTCGATGGCGTATAGCCCACCAGCGCCAACGCGTTGAACAGGTAGGCCCCGAGCGTGACGAAGGAAATGGCCCCGCCGGCCGCCATGCAGGCGGGCCAGACCACGCGGGTCCAGCGATCCACCCGGATCAGTGCAACGGCGGCCGCCACGAGCGGCACCGATGACGCCGTCTGCGGGCTCGGGCGTCCCGGCCAGGTCTGTTGCGACGTGCGCACCGCGTCCCCGAACCACGCCAGGTCCAGGCCGGACGACGGCAAACCGGTGGCGTACTCGGCGACGGTGATGCCGGCAAGAGCGCCCACGCCCAGGGCCAGGCCACGCCCGGCCCACACGCGCCCCCGCGATGGATGGCCCGACTGCGCCAGGATCGCCATGCTCAGCGTTGCCAGCCACAAACCGGTCCACGGCATCATCTGCGGCCAGGTCGGATAGATCCGGGTCAACCTGTCGACACCGGTCGCCCAGCCCACCCAGGTGAGCACGGCGATGACAAACACCACCGCCACGACGATCCGTCTGCACCAGGCCACGTCGTTCAGGCATGCGTCGGGGCTCGGCCTCTCCATCGGCTGCCCCTTCCTTCCCCCGCGGCGCAACCGACAGTGTGCGGGAGTGGGAAACCGATGTCTGGGGGCAAAAGGTCATCAATCTCGGGGCGAAGGTCACCGATGCGCGTCAGCCTCCGTCGGGGGCTTGCAACACCACGGCGGTATGCGCGTCCACGGTGAGCTTCCCTCCCCCGGGCACCTCCTCCGCGGGCGTCTCCTCCTCGGGTCCGGTGAAGATCATGAGTTGCCACGCGGCACCGAATTCCTTTGGCGGCAAAGTGAATTCAATCGGCTCGTAGTGGGCGTTGAAGCACAACAGGAACGAGTCGTCGAGCACTCGTTGCCCCCGGGGGTCCCGGTCGGGGATGCCGTGCCCGTTGAGGAACACCGCGACGGATTTCGCGAACCCCGCGCCCCAGTCCTCCTCGGTCATCTCGGTTCCCTCCGGGGTGAACCAGGCGATGTCGGGCAGGCCGTCCTGGCCGCGGCGGCCCAGCGGCTTGCCGGAAAAGAACCGGCGCCTGCGGAACACCGAGTGGTTGGCCCGCAGCGCCGACACCACGCGGGTG
Source organism: Mycobacterium paraffinicum (assembly GCF_025822865.1). Lineage (NCBI taxonomy): Bacteria > Bacillati > Actinomycetota > Actinomycetes > Mycobacteriales > Mycobacteriaceae > Mycobacterium > Mycobacterium paraffinicum. The sequence goes on from NZ_JACKUR010000016.1 coordinate 388,515, forward strand.
AACTCCAGCAGGCCGTTATCCGCTTTTGCCCAGTCGATCCAGGTGAGCTCGTTGTCCTGGCAGTAGCCGTTGTTGTTGCCGTTCTGCGTGCGGCCCAACTCATCACCGTGGCAGATCATCGGCACACCCTGCGACAGCAACAGCGTGGTGAGGAAGTTGCGCTGTTGGCGGGCGCGCAGCGCGTTGACGCCCGGGTCGTCCGTCGGCCCCTCCGCGCCGCAGTTCCAGGATCGGTTGTGGCTTTCGCCGTCGTTGTTGTCCTCGCCGTTGGCCTCGTTGTGTTTCTCGTTGTAGGACACCAGGTCACGAAGCGTGAACCCGTCGTGGGCGATGACGAAGTTGATCGAGGCCACCGGCCGGCGCGCGGTGTGCTCGTACAGGTCGGCCGACCCGGACAGCCGGTAGGCGAACTCGTCGAGCGTCGACGGTTCGCCGCGCCAGAAGTCGCGGACGGCGTCGCGGTACTTGCCGTTCCATTCCGTCCATTGCGGCGGGAAGTTGCCGACCTGGTAGCCGCCCGGCCCGACGTCCCAGGGTTCGGCGATCAGCTTGACCTGGCTGACCGTCGGATCCTGTTGCACGAGTTCGAAAAACGCCGCCAGGCGGTCCACGTCGTAGAACTCCCGGGCCAGCGTGGCCGCCAGGTCGAACCGGAAGCCGTCGACGTGCATCTCGGTCACCCAGTAACGCAGCGAGTCCATGATCAGCTGCAGCGCGTGCGGGTGCCCGACGTTGAGGCTGTTGCCCGTGCCGGTGTAGTCCATGTAATAGCGCTTGTCATCTTCGACCAGCCGGTAGTAGGCGGCGTTGTCGATGCCCCGCATCGACAGTGTCGGGCCCATGTGGTTGCCCTCGGCCGTGTGGTTGTAGACGACGTCGAGGATGACCTCGATGCCGGCCTCGTGCAGGGTCCGCACCATCGCCTTGAACTCCTGCACCTGCCCGCCGGGGGACGTGGCGCTGGAGTACTTGAAGTCGGGCGCGAAGAACCCGATGGTGTTGTACCCCCAATAATTCGAGAGGCCCTTGTCCACCAGGGTCGAGTCGTTCGCGAAGTGGTGCACCGGCATCAGCTCGATGGCGGTGACGCCGAGGCTCTTGAGGTGCTCGATGATCACCGGGTGCGCCACGGCCGAATACGTGCCGCGCAGTTGTTCGGGGATGTCCGGGTGGGTTTGCGTGAGGCCCTTGACGTGTGCCTCGTAGATGACCGTGTCGGCGTACTGGTGGTCCGGCGGCCGGTCGTTGCCCCAGTCGAAGTAGGGGTTGATCACCACCGATTTCGGCATGAAGGCGGCCGAGTCGTCGTCGTTGCGGCTGTCGGGGTCGCCGAAGTTGTAGCTGAACAGGGCCTGGTCCCACTCGAACGAGCCGTCGATTGCCTTCGAATACGGGTCGACCAGCAGCTTGTTCGGGTTGCACCGCAAGCCGTTCTGCGGGTCGTACGGGCCGTACACCCGGTAGCCGTAGCGTTGGCCGGGTTCGATGTTGGGTATGTAGGCGTGCCAGACGAATCCGTCGACCTCGGGCAACGTGACGCGGCTCTCGTTTCCGTCGGCGTCGAACAGGCACAGCTCCACCCGCTCGGCCACTTCGCTGAACACGGCGAAATTGGTGCCCGCACCGTCGTAGGTGGCGCCTAGGGGGTAGGCGCGGCCCGGCCACACCTCTCCGGTGGGCGTGGGGGCGGAGGCTTCTGCGGATGTCATGGCGCTTTCAATACCCTAGCGGGGCCTCCCCCAAACGGTGAATCGGAGAGGCCTTGCCGCACAGCGGTTTTCAGGGCCTTAACATGACCTTTACCGCACCATCCTGCTTCTTCTGGAAGATGTCGTAGGCGTGCGGGGCCTGGTCGAGGGGCAGCACGTGCGACGCGAAGGTGTCGACGCCGAGCGGGTCGTCGTCGGTGAGCAGCGGCATGATGTCGTCCGCCCACCTCTTCACGTTCGCCTGGCCCATCCGCAGGGTCACCTGCTTGTCGAACAGGGTGAGCATCGGCAGCGGGTCGGCCATCCCGCCGTACACGCCGATCAGCGATATCGTGCCACCGCGGCGCACGATGTCGATGGCGGAGTACAGGGCGCTGAGCCGGTCCACGCCGGCGGTCTGCATGAGCCGCTTGCCAATGAAGTCCGGCAACATGCCGGTGGCCTGCTGGGCCAGTTTGGCCGCCGGGGAGCCGTGCGCTTCCATGCCCACCGCATCGATGACCGAGTCGGAGCCCCGCCCGTCGGTCAGGTCCCGGATCGCATCCCCGAGTGGCGAGTCGAGCCGGCCCAGGTCGATGGTGTGGATGCCGCGCTGCGCGGCACGCCCGAGGCGCTCGGCCACCAGGTCCACGGCGATCACCCGATAGCCGAGGTGATCGGCGATGCGCGCGGCCATATCGCCGATCGGGCCCAAGCCGAGCACGGTGACCGTGCCCCCGTCCGGGATGTCGGCGTAGGCCACCGCCTGCCAGGCCGTCGGCAGCACGTCGGACAGGTAGACGAACCGCGAATCCGGCGGCCCCACAGGGACTTTGATGTGGGTGAACTGAGCCTGCGGGACGCGCAACAGCTCGGCCTGGCCACCCGGGACCTCGCCGTAGAGCTCCGAGTAGCCGAACAGCGCGGCCCCCATGCCCTGGTCGCGCACCTGAGTGGTCTCGCATTGGGTGTAAAGCCGCTTGTCGCACATATAGCAACTGCCGCAAGAGATTTGGAAGGGGATGACGACCCGGTCCCCGACCCGCAGGTCGCCCGTCTCGCCCCCGACCTCGCGCACGATTCCCATGGGCTCGTGCCCAAGGATGTCCCCGGGCTTCATGAAGGCCCCAAGGATCTCATAGAGGTGCAGGTCGGACCCGCAGATGTTGGTCGACGTGACTTCGATGATGGCGTCGGTGGGTTGCTCGATCTTGGGGTCGGGCACCGACTCCACCCGCACGTCGCGCTTGCCGTGCCAAGTGACAGCCTTCATGCGGAAAGCACATACCCGTCTCGCAGCCCCCGAAACGCCGACCTAGCGGCACCGGCGTTTGAGCGGATGCTCGCTGTCGATCAACGATTTCGCGATGTCGATCAGCCTGGTGTTGGATTGCTGCGAGAGCCGGGTGAGGAGTTCGAACGCCTCGACGGCGTCCAGATTGAAGCGCTCCATGACGATTCCCTTGGCCTGCCCGATCATGTCCCGTGAAGCCAGGGCGCTGCGGAATTGGTCCTGGCGGCGCATGATTGACCACGCCAGAGCAATGTGCGTGGCGTAGACGGCGCCGAGCTCCACCGCGTCGTCGTGGAACGTATGCGGGGACTCGGCATAGAAGTTGAGCGCGGCCACGCTGCCGCGGTCCACGAACAACTCGAACGAGAGAATGGACCGGATCGGGGTCTCCTCGAGCGCATGCCGCCGATACCGCGGCCACCGTTGTTCTTCGGTGAGGTCCTCGACGTGCATCACATGGTGGCGCCAGGCCGCCTCCACGCACGGGCCCTCCCCGTAGCGGTTCTGGATAGCATCCAGCAGCATCGGGTAACGATGCGTGGCAGCCACGTTGGTGACCCCCTTGCCCCGCTCGGCCAGCGTGATCCCCGCGTACTGTGCGCCCGCCACATGCATGACGCCGTTGCCGATGAGTTCACTCAGCCCCGCCGCGGTATCGATCTCCTGGCCGTCGATGCCGGACACCATTTCCGCGAGCTGGGCGACGACCGCCGCACTGCCCTCTTGCATAGCATCCCCTTTGAAAGGTCTGCCCCTCCCCCTGCTGATCCCAGGGCGACGAATCGGGGCACACTTCTCTTCGAGAGCCACTGCCTCGTTTATCCAAGTGTTCTTGTGATGATCCCGGTGTCAACCCACCAAACGAAGTCTATGGGCCAAAAAGCGAAGCGCAGGCCGCGAGCGCCCGATTGCATGGCAGCTCCCTGGCGACCGCGAGAACTTACTGTGCAGCGGAAGTGCATGCACGTATTGCGTTGCTGTTAATCACTTTTGGGGCCCTCGCTGCGGTTGTTTTCGCGAACGGGCATCCGTCCTACACTCGGATTGGTGACCTCGATAGTGATCGTTGGCAGCGGCTTCACCGGATTCACCTGCGCGCACCGTCTGGCCCGCATCCTGCGGCGACGGCGCGTTCAGGCCGACATCACGATCGTCTCCCCGGTGGATTACATGCTGTACACGCCGTTGCTGCCCGACGTCGCCGGCGGGGTCGTCGATGCCCGGTTCGTGGCGATCCCCCTGGCGAACAGTCTCAAAGGCGTGGACGCGGTGCGCGGCCGCGTGGATGGTGTGGACTTCGCCCAGCGCACGCTGAGATGGTGTGATCCCGAAGAGCGCAGCCACACCATGGCCTGGGATCGGTTGGTGCTCACCCCGGGTTCGGTGACACGGCTTTTCGATGTGCCGGGCCTCGCGACGTGCGCGCGCGGGTTGAAGACCACCGCCGAAGCCCTCTACCTACGAGACCATTTCGTGGAGCAGCTCGAACTGGCCAACATCGAGGACGACCCGCAGGTGGCCCAGGCGCGGCGCACCGTCGTCGTGGTCGGGGCCTCCTATTCGGGCACCGAACTGGTGGCTCAACTGCGGGCGCTGGCCGACGCGGCAGCCAAGCAGATGCGCTTCGACCCCGCCGCCGTCCGGTTCGTGCTCCTCGATCTGGCCGAGCAGGTGATGCCCGAAGTCGGCAAGAAGCTGGGCGACGCCGCGCAGAAGGTGCTCCGCCGGCGCGGCATCGACGTCCGGCTCGGCCTCACGCTCAAGGAAGCTCACGGCGATCACGTTGTGCTCAGCGATGATTCGCGCATCGACACGCGCACGGTCGCCTGGCTGACCGGTGTCACCGGCGCGCCGTTGATCCAGGATCTGGGGTTGCCGACCGAACGCGGCCGGCTCAAAGTCCGCCCGGATCTGCAAGTGCCGGACCACCCCGGCGTCTTCGCGGCCGGCGACGCGGCCGCGGTCCCCGACCTGACCCAACCGGGCAAGATCACGCCGCCCACGGCCCAGCACGCCACCCGCCAGGGCAAGGTGCTGGCCCGCAACGTGGCGGCCAGCCTCGGTTACGGCACGCCCAAGCAATACAAGCACCGCAACCTGGGCCTGGTGGTCGACCTGGGACCGTGGCAGGCGGTGGCCAACCCGCTGAACATCCACCTTTCCGGCCTGCCGGCCAAGATCGTCACCCGGTCGTATCACCTGTATGCGATCCCGCGGGGCGTCAACCGGTGGGCGGTGTCGCTGGCCTACCTGACCGACGCACTGTTCGCCCGGTCGGTGGTGTCCATCGGGTTGTCCTCCGAGGAGGACGCGGGGTTCGCGGCCAGCGAGGGCATCCCGATGCCGAGGACCGGCTGAGCGCCGCTCAGCCCCCGGCCGACTGCTGCGCCATCGAGTAGGCGAGCTGAAGGAAGTCGGCGCCGGTCAACACGGTGAAGACGCCGGCGATCAGGCGGGTGAATCTGGGGGCAAAGACCAAGCCGATGGCGAAGCCGGTCGCCACCCACATATCCAGGCAGAACGGGCACGTAAGTAGTTCTCCCAGGCTGTGCCGCAACGGGCTTTCTTCCCGGACCTCCTCCATGACCTCCGCCGGTCCGCCGCTGCCCGCGAAGCGGGTGAACGGCGCGCGCAACGGGCTGGTCACCGCGTCTTTGGTCAGCGTCCGCGAGAGCTTGTGGGTGCCCAGGGTGACCGTGATCAGGTCCTGGATCCGCCACCGGGTGGGCAATGTCCGCCCGGTGAGCAGCGCGGCCGTGGTCGCGACGGCCACCAGGGCGGTGTAGATGAGCAGCACCGCCACGTAGCCGCCCAACGGGCGAGGCTCGTCGCCGCGGTATTCGTCCGCCTCGCGCCGTGCGCCGTCGACCACCTGGGTCTTGGCTTCCGCCACCTCTCCCATTGCATCTCCTTCAGCTCAAGGGCCCAGCAGGCTGGGTACCCGAACTCGGTGAGCGCAATCGGAGGGCCGGTGCCCTCAGCCGGCACCTTCGCCGGGTTCGCCGGCCTCCTGCGTGACCGTGGCGGTTTTGGCGGCCTTCCGCAGGGTTCGGTTGGTGGACAGTAGGTCGGTGTTGGCCGCCGAGAGCGTCGCGTTGTGATCCTCGAGGTCGAGGATCCGGGCGACGCCGGCCAGGTTGATGCCGGCGCCGACCAGCTCGCTGATCCGCTTGAGCCGGGCCAGGTCATCGGCGCTGTAGCGGCGGGTTCCGCCGTTGCTTCGCGCCGGCGCGAGCAGCCCATACCGCTCGTAGAGGCGCAGCGACTGCACCGGGATGCCGGAGAGCTCGGCGGCCACCGAGATGCCGTACACGCCGTGATCGGGCGCCGGGACGCCGGAGTCGCCGCGTTGGTCGGTCATCACGCGTCTCTCCTCGAAGCTAGCTGGCCTAGAAAATCTATTTATCACACTTGCGTGACTAATGTCGACAGTGCTATACCAAATCTATGTCATTGGACATAGGTAATAACCAGACCACAGCCTAGATTGGAGTGAGAGGTGACCACCATGCTGATGCGTACCGACCCCTTCCGTGACCTCGACCGCTTTGCCCACCAGGTGTTCGGTACGGCCGCCCGGCCGGCGGTGATGCCGATGGACGCCTGGCGCCAGGGCGAGGAGTTCGTCGTTGAGTTCGACCTGCCCGGCATCGATGCCGAGTCGCTCGACATCGACATCGAGCGCAACGTCGTGACCGTGCGCGCCGAGCGGCCGGCCCTCGACCCGAACCGCGAGATGCTGGCCACCGAGCGCCCGCGCGGGGTGTTCAGCCGGCAGCTGGTGCTCGGCGACAACCTCGACACCGACAAGATCGAGGCGTCCTACCGCGAAGGTGTTCTGCGGCTGCGCATTCCGGTGGCCGAACGGGCCAAGCCGCGAAAGATCACCGTCGGGCGCGGCGACGGGCAAACGGCCATCAATGAGAACGCCTCGCAACGCGAGGTCATCAACGCCTGATGTCCGGCGGGCAGGCGGCGACCCGGGTCCCTGCAGAAACACACGGGCCGCCGCCTTCCGCCGGTTCCACAACGCGGGGAGCCCAGGTGCGAGATGAAGTGGGAACTGGACGGCCAGCGGGCTAACGTCGAACAGGCGTTGGCCGGCGGAGCCGCGCAACCGGCCGGCTGGTTTCGCTTCTACTTCACCGACCAGCGCTGGGAGTGGTCGGAACAGGTGCAGCGGATGCACGGGTATGAGCCCGGCAGCGTGACGCCCACCACCGATCTGGTGCTATCGCACAAGCATCCGGACGACCGCGGGCAGGTCGCGGCCACCATCGATCAGATCGTCAACACCCGGCAGGCGTTCAGCACTCGCCATCGAATCATCGACACCGACGGGAATGTGCGCCACGTCGTCGTTGTGGGCGACCGGTTCTTCGACGACGACGGCGACGTCGTTGGAACGCAGGGGTTTTACATCGACGTCTCCCCGGCCACGGGACAGGTGGCGGAGGAGATCGTCAGCGCCAGGCTGGCCGAGATCAACGAGAACCGGGCCGGGATCGAACAGGCCAAGGGCATGCTGATGCTGATCTATGGCATCAGTGACAGCGCGGCCTTCGAGTTGCTCAAATGGCTTTCACAGGAAGCGAACATCAAGTTGCGGCCGCTTGCCGAGCAGATCGCCGAAGACTTCCGCGGGGCCAGGTTGCGCCTCGGTGCCCAATCGGAGTTCGACCACCTACTGCTGACGGCGCATCAACGCGTCACCCAGTCCGAAGCGTCATGACGCCTTGCGGCGCCGGGTACGGGCGGCCGCAATCAATTGCGCCATCCCCTTCTCGATGCCGGCCGCGAGCGCGTCGATGTCGGGCGCCGTGTCGTAGTCGGCGGTGATGCCGAAGACGAAACTGTCGGCGTAGCTGAGCATTCCGATGCCGGTGCGCACCTGCAGAGCGATCGGGGGAACCGGCAGGAGTTCCAGCACCCGGCGGCCCATCAGCCGCTGGCGGCTCCGTGGACCGGGAACGTTGCTTGCCAAGGCGACGACCGCCCGTTGAGGGAACCGCGACAGCAAGCGAATCGCCCACGCCGACAGCGCAAACGGGGTGCGCTTGGCGGCCATCACCACCGCGCTGCCACCCTCGCTCTGACCGCTCGCTTTGGCGTGGGTGAGCCGGTCGTGCACCAATTTCAGCTGCCGCACCGGGTCCGCCTCGTCGACGGGCAGCAACGGCAGCATCGCCGAGACCCGGTTGCCGGCGACATTGAAACGGTCCACCGCGCGGACGGAGACCGGGACGAGCGTGCGCAGCGAGTCTCGGCCCGGTTGTTCCCCGCGCGCCAGCAAGACGGCGCGATAACTGTTGGTAATCGCTGCCAGCGCAACGTCGTTGAGCGTGACTCCGAATGCCCGGGCGACCTTGTTCATGTCCGTCAACCGGGCGCGGGCCACACTGTACCGCCGCATCGCGGTGACCGGCCCGTTCAGCGAGGATTCCGGCGCGGGGCGCATCAGTGCGGTGGCCAGCTCGGCCGCCCCGATCGCCGCGTGTTCGGCCGCGGTCACGGCGCCAAACGCGCTTCGCCCGATTCCGCTCGCCCAGCTCAAGGGATTGAGGCTGATCTTGGACAGATCCGGCCCGCGCCGAACCGCCTTGCGGGCGGCGCCGACGTCGACGGCAAAGGTGCCGCCCTCGCCGTCGTCGCCGAACTTGGCGAACAGCTGCGTCATCGCGATGCCGTCGGCGATGCAGTGGTGAATCTTGGTGAGCACCGCCCACCGGTTTCCGCTGAGCCCCTCGATGATCCAGGACTCCCATAGGGGGCGCTCACGATCGAGTCGGCGTTCCATCAACGACGCGATCATCTCGAACAGCTCCGGATCGCGGCCCGGTTGCGGCAGCGCGACGCGGTGCACGTGACGCGCGAGGTCGAAGTGGGGGTCGTCCGTCCATTCCGGCGGCCGCAGGTCGAGTGGATGGGTGCGCAGGATCTGCCTGCAGCGCGGTACCGCCGCCACCCGCTCGGCGAATCCGCCGACGAACTCGTCGTAGGTCGGGATCGGTCCCTCCACGATCGACACACCGCCCACCGCCAGGCTGACATGCGGGTCGGAGTCCTCCACCTCCAGGAAGCCGGCATCGAGCGCGGTCAATTGCTCCATGGTGTTACTTTCCGCGCCGCAATGCCCTGCTGGCAGGGCCGTAAGTCCTCAACTACTGAGGCCAAACGGCGGCTGTGGCGGCGCACCCCCGGCCATATCGTGAGGGGGGTGACGGGAGAGCAATTGAGCAGCGAGGCAGATGCTTTCGCCGCCGCGTCCCGCACCGACCTGACCGCACTGCCCGACCTCGTGCACGGGCGGCCGCGCGCGGGCCCGGTCCGCGAACGCCGCCCGATCTACGTCGATCTGCTGCCGCCGTGCAACGCCGGTTGCCCCGCCGGCGAGAACATCCAGGCGTGGCTCGCCCACGCCCGGAGCGGACGCTTCGAGCAAGCCTGGCGGCAGCTGACCGCCGACAACCCCTTCGCCGCGATCCACGGCCGCGTCTGCTACCACCCCTGCGAATCCGTCTGTAACCGGGCGCATCTGGACTCCTCGGTGTCGATCCACGCGGTGGAACGGTTCCTCGGCGACACCGCCCGCGCGCAGGGATGGCTGTTCGACCACCCGCCGCAGACGACGGGCAAGCGGGTGCTGGTGGTCGGCGCCGGCCCCAGCGGCCTGTCGGCCGCCTATCACCTCGCGCGGCTCGGCCACCTGGTGGAGGTCCGTGACACCGGCGCGCAGCCGGGCGGGATGATGCGCTACGGCATCCCGAAATACCGGCTGCCCCGCGACGTGCTGGACGCCGAGATCGACCGCATCGCCGCGCTGGGCGTGGAGTTCACGTGCGGGCACCGGGTGGAGGACCTGGCCGCCGAACGCGACGCCGGGGGTTTCGACGCGGTGTTCGTCGCCGTCGGTGCCCACCTCGCCAAGCGCGTGGACATCCCGGCCGCCGATGCCGCTTCGATGCTGGACGCGGTCTCCTTCCTGCGCGCCGTCGCCGTCGGCGAAACACCCGAACTCGGCCGCCGCGTCGCCGTGTACGGCGGCGGCGACACCGCGGTGGACGCCGCGCGCGTCGCGCGCCGACTCGGCGCCGAGGACGCCGTCATCATCTACCGCCGCACGGCGGCCCAGATGCCCGCGCACTCCCACGAAGTGCAGGAGGCCGAGCGCGAGGGCGTGCGGATCCACTGGCTGCGCACGATCACCGCCTTCGACGGCCCCGAACTCCAGGTGGAGCTCATGCGACTCGACGAATCCGGACGTCCGGTGCCGAGCGGGCAATTCGAGACGCTGGCGGCCGACACCGTGATCATGGCCCTGGGGCAGGAAACCGAGTCAGCGTTCATGCGCAGCCTGCCCGGTGTGGAGTTCGACGACGACGGTTCCGTGCGCGTGTCGTCGTCGCTGATGACCGGCTGCCCGGGGGTGTTCGCCGGCGGCGACATGGTGCCCTGCGAGCGCACCGTGACGGTCGCCGTCGGGCACGGCAAGAAGGCGGCCCGTCACATCGACGCGTGGCTGCGCGGCGTCGACGGGGAGCGCGCCCCCAAAAATCCGACCGCGGAGTTCGACCTGCTGCATCCGTGGTACTTCGGTGACGCCTCCCGGCGCAGCGAGCCCGAACTTCCCGCCGCGCAACGCGTTAGCGGGTTCGATGAGGTGGTCTGCGGCCTGTCGGCGCAGGCCGCGACGTTCGAGGCCGGCCGGTGCCTATCGTGCGGCAACTGCTTCGAGTGCGACGGCTGCCTGGGCGCCTGCCCGGAGGACGCGGTGATCAAGCTGGGACCGGGTCACCGCTACCGCTTCGACTACGACCGCTGCACCGGTTGCGCCGCCTGCTACGAGCAGTGCCCGGTGCACGCCATCGAGATGATCCCGGAGTCCCGGTGACGCGCGCCACGATCGACGGCAACGAGGCGGCGGCGTCGGTCGCCTACCGCCTCAACGAGGTGTGCTGCATCTACCCGATCACCCCGTCCTCGCCGATGGCGGAGCTGGCCGACGACTGGTCGAGCCGGCACCGGCCCAACATCTGGGGCACCGTGCCCACGGTGGTGGAGATGCAGAGCGAGGGCGGGGCCGCCGGAGCGCTGCACGGCGCCCTGCAAGGCGGCGCGCTGGCCACGACGTTCACGTCGTCGCAGGGCCTGTTGCTGATGATCCCGAACATGTACAAGATCGCCGGCGAGCTGACCTCCGCGGCGATCCACGTCGCGGCCAGATCAATTGCTGCGCAAGGTCTTTCGATTTTCGGCGACCATCAAGACGTGATGGCCGCGCGCCAGACCGGCTTCGCGCTGCTGTCGTCGGCCTCGGTGCAGGAGGCCCACGACCTGGCCCTGGTCGCGCAGGCGGCCACGCTGCGCACCCGAATCCCGTTCGTGCACTTCTTCGATGGCTTCCGCACCTCGCACGAGCTGAACACCATCGAGCTACTCGACGACGACGACCTGCGGGCCCTGGTTCCCGAGGAGCTGGTGCTGGCGCACCGGGAGCGCGCCCTGTCCCCGGAGCGGCCGTTCATCCGCGGCACCGCGCAGAATCCCGACACCTACTTCCAGGCGCGCGAGACCGTCAACCCGTTCTACGCCCGGGTGCCCGAGGTGGTCGATGACCTGATGGCCGAGCTGGGCCGTCGCACCGGGCGGCCGATGCGCATCGTCGAGTACACCGGGCACCCGCAGGCCGAACGGGTGGTCGTGCTGATGGGATCCGGCGCCGACACCGCCGCCGCGACGGTTGCGGCCCTCACCGAGCGCGGCGAGCGGGTCGGGGTGCTGCGGCTGCGGCTGTACCGGCCGTTCCCGGTGCGGGCGCTGCTGGCCGCCCTGCCGCCGGCCGTCCGCGCCGTCGGCGTGCTCGACCGGACCAAGGAACCCGGCTCGCACGGCGAGCCGCTGTATCTGGACGTCGTCGCCGCCCTCGCCGAGGCGTATGTGAGCGGCGAACGGTCGGCCCTGCCGATGGTGTGCGGCGGGCGCTACGGGCTGTCGTCGAAGGAATTCACCCCGGCCATGGTCGCCGGCGTGTTCGCCGAACTGGCCCGCGACCGGCCCCGGCCCCGCTTCACCGTGGGCATCGACGACGACGTCAGCCGGACGAGCATCGACTACGACCCGGCCTTCGACATCGAGCCGGCCGACACGGTGCGCGCGGTGTTCTTCGGCATCGGCTCCGACGGCACCGTCGGCGCCAACAAGAACACGATCAAGATCCTCGGCGGCGAGGAGGACCTCTACGCCCAGGGCTACTTCGTGTACGACTCGAAAAAATCGGGCTCGCAGACCGTTTCGCACCTGCGGTTCGGGCCCGAGCCGATTCGCGCGCCCTACCTGGTGCAGCGGGCCTCCTTCGTCGGCTGCCACCACGAGCGGTTCCTGCACAAGCTCGACGTGCTGGGTGGCGCCGCCGAGAACGCCGCGCTGTTGGTCAACACGAGACGTCCGCCCGAGAAGGTGTGGGACGCCCTGCCGGGCAGCGTGCAGCGCCAGATCCTCGACAAGCGCATCCGGCTGTACGTCGTCGACGCCAGCGGCATCGCCCGCGAGGTGGGGCTCGCCGGACGGATCAACATCGTCCTGCAGACCTGTTTCTTCGCCATCTCCGGTGTGCTGCCGCTGGAACAGGCGCTCGCCCGGATCAAGGACAGCGCGGCCAAGACGTACGCCGGGCAGGGTGCCGACGTGGTGGCCCGCGAGGCCGAGGCCGCCGACCGCGCCCTGCAACGGCTGCACCAGGTCGACGTCCCGGACACCGCGACCTCCGTCGTCGCGCTCGAACCGCCGGTCGGACCCGACGCCCCCGAATTCGTGCGGGCGGTGACCGGCGAGATGATCGCCGGCCGCGGCGACGCGCTGCCCGTCAGCGCCCTGCCGATCGACGGCACCTACCCCAGCGGCACCGCCGCCTACGAGAAACGCAACATCTCCGACCTCGTCGCCGTCTGGGACCCCGACACCTGCATCCAGTGCGGCAACTGCTCGTTCGTGTGCCCGCACAGCGTCATTCGCACCAAGTTCTACGACCAGGAACACCTCGAGGACGCGCCCGCGACGTTCCCCTCGGCACCGCTCGACGCGGTCGGCCTGCCCAACGCCCGCTACACCCTGCAGGTCTACGTCGAGGACTGCACCGGATGCGACCTGTGCGTCCAGGCCTGCCCCGCCGTGGTGCCCGGCACGCCGGTGACCAAGGCGATCAACCTGGCGCCGCGCGAACCGCTGGTCGCCCCCGAACGCGAGAACATCGCGTTCTTCGAGACGCTGCCGGTGGCCGACCGCTCGAGGGTCGATTTCGGCACCGTCCGCGGCACGCAGTTCCTGCAGCCCCTGTTCGAATTCCCCGGCGCGTGCGCCGGTTGCGGGGAAACGCCCTACCTCAAATTGCTGTCGCAGCTTTTCGGGGACCGGTTGGTGATCGCCAATGCCACCGGCTGCTCGTCGATCTACGGCGGCAACCTGCCCACCACGCCCTGGACGGCCAACGCCGAGGGGCGCGGGCCCGCCTGGTCGAACTCGTTGTTCGAGGACAACGCCGAATTCGGCCTCGGGCTGCGGCTGGCCGCCGACACCCATCTCCGCCAGGCCCGTCAGCGGCTGACCGAACTGCGTGACGCGCTGGGCCCCGACCTCGTCGACGCCGCCCTGGCCGCCCCGCAGCGCCGCGAATCCGAACTGGACGAGCAGCGCCGCCGCGTCGCCGAGCTGCGCGGCCAGGTCGACCGGCTGCAGGTCGGCGACGAATTGCAAAGCGTAATCGAGCATCTGGTGCGCCGCAGCGTGTGGATCGTCGGCGGGGACGGGTGGGCCTACGACATCGGCGCCGGCGGACTGGACCACGTGCTCGCCAGCGGACACAACGTCAACGTGCTGGTGCTCGACACCGAGGTGTATTCGAACACCGGCGGACAGATGTCGAAGAGCACACCGCTGGGGGCGGTGGCCAAGTTCGCCGCCGGCGGCAAGACCGTGCCGCGCAAAGATTTGGCGCTACAGGCAATTTCGTACGGCAACGTGTATGTCGCGCGCGTCGCCATGGGCGCCGACCCGCAACAGACGCTGCTGGCCTTCCGCGAGGCCGAGGCCTACGACGGGCCGTCGCTGATCATCGCCTACAGCCACTGCATCGCGCACGGCTTCGAGATGCGCAACGGCCTGGATCAGCAGCACCGCGCCGTCGCCAGCGGGCACTGGCCGCTGATCCGCTACGACCCGGTGCTGCGCGCCACCGGAAACCCGCCGTTCTTGCTGGATTCGCACCGGCCCCGCATTCCCCTGGCCGACTACCGCAACCGCGAGCTGCGCTACCGGAGCCTGGCCAACACCGCCCCCGACGAGGCGGAACGGCTTGCGGCGCTGGCGCAGGAGTCAATCAACCAGCACTGGAACGTCTACGAGGACATGGCCTCCCGCGACCCGCACGAGTTTCCCGCCAGAGCGGGATCCCCTCCGACGCTGCGGAGGGAGGGCTGATGGACCTGACCGCCCACTACCTGGGCCTGAGGCTGCGCAACCCCCTGCTGGCATCGGCATCCCCGCTGAGCACCACGGTCGACGGGGTGCGCCGGCTCGTCGACGCGGGCATCGGGGCGGTGGTGCTGTACTCGCTGTTCGAGGAGCAACTGCGGCGCGAGGCGGCGCACAACGAGCGAATGGCGTTGCAGGGCAGCGAAAGCTACGCCGAGTCGCTGAGCTACTTCCCCGCCACCGTCGAATCGTCAGGCAACGGCGGCCCCGAGCGCTACCTGCGCCAGCTCGAGCGCGCGGTCGCCGCGGTCGACGTCCCCGTGATCGGGAGCCTCAACGCGTCCGCGCCCGGCAACTGGGCGCACTACGCCCGCCGCATGCAGGACGCCGGCTCGGCGGCGATCGAGCTGAACATCTACTACCTGCCCGGCGACGCCGGCGTGGACGGCCGCGCGGTGGAGCAGCGCCACCTCGACGTGCTGGCCGAGGTCAAAAGCGCGGCCGGCATCCCGGTCGCAGTCAAACTCAGCCCGTACTTCAGCGCGACCGCCGACATGGCGCACCGGCTGGACGCCGCGGGCGCCGACGGCCTGGTGCTGTTCAACCGGTTCCTGCAGCCCGACATCGACCCCGAGACGCTCACCGCGGTGCGCACCGTGACGCTGTCGACGACGGCCGATACGCGCGTGCCGCTGACCTGGATCGCGTTGCTGAGCGGCCGGATTCGCGCCTCGCTGGCCGCCAGCACCGGGGTGGAGTTCGGCGGCGACGTGGTCAAGTACCTGCTGGCCGGGGCGGATGTCGTGCAGTCAGCATCAGCACTGCTGCGCCACGGTCCCGAGTACGCGGACGTGCTGCTGCGAGGGCTGTCGGAGTGGATGGCCCGCAAGGGTTTTCAGTCCCTCGCCGAGGTGCGCGGGCTGCTGGCCGCGCCCGATACCGAGCACTCCGGGCTCCGCGAACGCGCGGATTACGTCTGGGCGGTCCGCAAGGCCAACAACGGTATCTACGAAGCATATTGACGCGGTAACTACAGGGAGGAAAGAGACGATGAGCGACTTGACCTACATTCGCTTCTTCGAGGAGGTCGGCATCAGCGACGTCCCGCTGGTCGGCGGAAAGAACGCCTCGCTCGGCGAGATGTTCCAGAAGCTGTCCGGGCAGGGCATCCGGGTGCCGCACGGGTTCGCGACGACCGCCGCGGCCTACAAGCACGTCCTGGACAGCGCCGGGGCGTGGGACGCGCTACACGCCGAGCTCGACGATCTGGACCCGGGCGACGTGGCCGCGCTGGCGCACAAAGGCAAACGCGCCCGCGAGATCGTCTACGGCGCAGGCCTTCCCGACGACCTGGCCGCCGAGATCGTGGCCGCCTACCGGATGCTGCAGGACGAGTACGGCGAGGATGTCAGCCTGGCGGTTCGGAGCTCGGCCACCGCGGAGGACCTGCCGACGGCGAGCTTCGCCGGCCAGCAGGAGACCTTCCTCAACGTCACGGGGGCCGAGAGCCTGCTCGACGCGTGCCGCCGCTGTTTTGCCAGCCTGTTCACCGACCGGGCCATCCACTATCGCATCGACCAGGGCTTCGACCACTTCAAGGTCGCGCTGTCGATCGGCGTGATGAAGATGGTGCGCTCCGACCTCGCCTCGTCGGGCGTCATGTTCACCATCGACACCGAGTCGGGCTTCAACGACGTCGTGTTCATCACCGGCGCCTACGGGCTCGGCGAGAACGTGGTGCAGGGCGCCGTCGACCCCGACGAGTTCTACGTCCACAAGCCGACATACCTGGCCGGCCACCGCGCCGTGCTGCGCCGCCTGGTCGGCGACAAGGCCGTGAAGATGGTCTTCGTCGCGGGCGGAACGAAGCACACCACCCGCAACATCCCCACGCCCAGGGCCGACCGCGCCCACTTCTGCATCACCGATGAGGACGTCCTCGAATTGGCCGGCTACGCCTGCACCATCGAGCGGCATTACGGGCGGCCGATGGACATCGAATGGGCCAAAGACGGTCTCGACGGAAAGCTCTACATCGTCCAGGCCCGCCCCGAGACGGCGGCCTCCCAGCGCAGCCTGACGACGGTGGAGAGTTACGTCCTGGAAGGCAGAGGCGAGGTACTCGCCGAGGGCCGGTCGGTCGGCGAGAAGGTGGCCACCGGCGTGGCGAAACGGATAGAGCACCTCGATCAACTGTCGGAGTTCCAACCCGGCCAGGTTCTGATCGCCGACATCACCACGCCGGACTGGGAACCGGTCATGAAGACGGCGGCCGCCGTCGTCACCAACCGGGGCGGGCGCACCTGCCACGCGGCGATCATCGCGCGCGAACTCGGTATCCCGGCCGTGGTGGGGGCGGGCGACGCCACCGCGAGCGTGCCGGACGGCGAGGTCGTCACGGTGTCCTGCGTGGAGGGCGACACGGGGCGCGTCTACCGCGGCGAGGTCGGCTTCCACGTCGACCGCACGGAAGTGGCCGACCTGGCGCGGCCCCGCACCGAGATCATGATCAACCTCGGCAACCCCGACCTCGCCTTCAAGACGTCGTTCCTGCCCAGTGACGGTGTCGGGCTTGCCCGGATGGAGTTCATCGTCAGCGAATACATCAAGGTTCACCCGCTGGCCCTGCTGCATCCCGACAAGGTCCACGACCCCGAGGCCCGCCGGACGATCGCCCGACTCACCCAGGGCTATGCCGACGGCGGCGAGTTCTTCGTCCAACGGCTCTCCGAGGGGATCGGCACCATCGCGGCCGCCTTCTGGCCCAAGCCCGTGGTGGTGCGGATGTCGGACTTCAAGACGAACGAATACGCCAGCCTGCTCGGCGGGACCGCCTTCGAGCCCGTCGAGAGCAACCCGATGATCGGGTTCCGCGGCGCCTCGCGCTATGCGCACCCGGCCTACGCCGAGGGATTCGCGCTGGAGTGCCGGGCGATGAAGCGGGTGCGCGAACAGATGGGGCTGACCAACGTCGTGCTGATGTTGCCGTTCGTGCGCCGGGTGGCCGAGGCGGACCTGGTCCTGGCGGAGATGGCCAAACACGGTCTGCACCGCGGGGAGGACGGGCTCAAGGTGTACGCGATGTGCGAGATCCCCAACAACGTCATCCTCATCGACGAGTTCGCCAAGCGCTTCGACGGGTTCTCCATCGGATCCAACGACCTCACCCAGCTGACGCTCGGCGTCGACCGGGACAGCGAGATCGTGGCCTTCGACTACGACGAACGCGACGAGGGCGTCAAGGAGATGATCCGCCTGGCCGTGGAGGGCTGCCGCCGCAACGGGATTCACTCCGGGTTGTGCGGTCAGGCGCCGTCGGACTACCCCGACATGGCCGAGTTCCTGGTTCGCTGCGGCATCGACTCGATCAGCCTGAACCCCGACGTGATGGTCAAGACCACCCGCCGCATCGTCGACCTGGAGCAGCAGGTGGCAGCTGCCCGCTGAATCGACCGGCCGCCAGGGGGCTAATTGGTTGTCGGTGGTGGTTGGGGCCGGAAGGGTTCGTACCACCACCAGTCGGCGCGCTCGCCGGTGGGCCCCGGGCACGGCGGGACAGCCGGTGGGGGCCCAGTGGGTGGGTGCGCCAGCGATCCGGGGCTCAGTGCGCGGCCGGCGCTGTCGGTGATGACGAGAGCGTCTGGGGTCCCGGTGATGGTGATGACGCCGCGGTGGTGCAGCCGGTGGTGATACGGGCAGAGCAGCACCAGGTTGGCCAGCTCGGTGGGGCCGCCGTCTTCCCAGTGCCGGATGTGGTGGGCGTGCAGACCGCGGGTGGCGTCACAGCCGGGAACCGCGCACATGGGGTGGCGATACTCCAGCGCGCGGCGAAGCCGCCGGTTGATGGTGCGGGTGGTACGGCCCACGCCGATGGGCTCGCCGTGCCGTTCGAACCAGACCTCACATGTGGCATCACAGGTCAGGTAGCGGCGTTCGGCGTCGGACAGCAGCGGACCCAGGTGCAGCGCGGCGGCGCGCTGCCCAACGTCGAGGTGCACCACCACCGTGGTGTGCTGCCCGTGCGGCCGCCGTGCCGCCTCGGCGTCCCACCCCGCCTCGACCAAACGCAGAAACGCCTCGGCGGTGCTAGGCACCGGGGGCCGCCGATCTGAACCGCCATGGCCCTCGCCGTGATCGCGCTTCCACTCGGCGATCAACGCCTCACGATGCGAGGCCAAGGCGGCGTCGAACTTCGCCGCGTCCAGGTGCGGCAGCCTGATCCGCCAACAGGTGAACTCCTCGTCGGCGGTCTTGGTGATCGCCGGCTGCGGTTGCGGCCGAGTTTCGGGTTCGGGTCGTGGTTCTAACCTGACCGCGGTGCGCAGCTGGTTGACCGTGGCCACCTGCGCCAGCTGCGCATAGTGCTCATCGGATCCCGCACCGGCGCGCGCGGTGATGACCCCGACCCGATCCAGCGACAGCCGCTCCTCCCGCAGGTCCTTCGCGCAGCGCGGAAACTCCTCCAGCCGCCGCGCCACGGTGCTGATCGTATGCGCGTTGCCCGACGAGCAGCCCAGCTTCCAGGCCACCAGAGCCGGCACCGATCGTGCGCCCGTGAGCCCGCACAACTCGTCGCGATCGATCTCGGCGACGATCTCCACGATGCGCCCATCAAGCGCGTTGCGCTGACCGGCCAACTCCGCCAACTCCTCGAACAACATCTCAAGACGCTCGCCAGGACTTACCGCCACGGCGCCAACAGATGCGGTCGAAGACATAACGCCATCCTCGCAGCCGGGTACGACAAGTACGCTGCGACGACCGCTCGCGGGCGCGATCTCAGCCGCGCGGTGGCTGTCGATAGAGGGCGGCGCCGGCGACGACGTCGGCCCCGGCCGCGACGAACAGGACCCGTGCGCCCGCCGGCAACCGCTCGGCCCGCTGCCCGAACGCGGCCGCCAGGGCGGCGGTGTGCATGCGTTCGTCGTCGGCGACGGTGATCACCTCGACCGGCACGCCCAGCCGGGCGCCCAGCGCGGTGCGGTATCCGGACCGGGCGGGGGTGGCGACGATCGCGTCGACTTCGGACAGCCGCACCGACTGCTCCTCGAGGCACGCCGACACCGCCCGTGCGGCCGCCGCGGCGAACCGCTGGTCCATCGATGCCGACT
This sequence comes from Mycobacterium paraffinicum, assembly GCF_025822865.1. NCBI lineage: Bacteria > Bacillati > Actinomycetota > Actinomycetes > Mycobacteriales > Mycobacteriaceae > Mycobacterium > Mycobacterium paraffinicum. The sequence goes on from NZ_JACKUR010000016.1 coordinate 408,074, forward strand.
CGGAAAACCGCAGGACGTTACGGGAGTCGGCGAAACCCACCGTGGCGCTGAATGTTTCGTCGCCGACTTCACTCGGGTCGTTCACCCAGGAGACCCGGCTGAGGCCGTTGTCGTCGTCGGACCAGCCGCACAGCATCGCCGCGCCGGCGGCAGAGAACGGGAAGTGCTCGCTCATCCCGTGCCCGGGGTCGGCGTCGCTGGCGACGACCAGCGCGCGCCGGATGGCGCGGCTGCGCATGAACCCGTCGACGATCTGCAGTGCCGTCAGCAGCCCGCACGTGCCGTTGGCGATGTCGAAGGAGAAGGTGCCGTGGGCCCCCGCGTGCGGGTCCTCCGGGTTGGCGCCGATGTCGTCCTGAATCAGCGCGGCGAGCGCCGGCTCACCGAGGTTGCGGTCGCGGTAGATGCCGGCGTTGACGACGAGGTCGAGGTCTTTAGCATCGCATCCGGCCCGCTTCAGGCAGTCCTTGGCGGCGACGACGGCCAGGTGCAACGCGCTGTGGCGCCCCCGCAGCCGCGGATGCGAGACGTCGATCCGATCAATCACCGTGCCCATAGCGGCTCACCACATCCTCGTCCAGGGTCAACAAGACCACACCGATCTCCAGCCCGGAGGCCAACGCCAGCAATGCGATTCGCTCCCCGGGCCGGATCCTCCCGGCCTCGAGTTCCTCGACGAGCGCCACCGTGTGGGTCGTGGAGGCGGTGTTTCCGTAGCGGTCGACGGTGATCACCGCGTCGTGGCGCGGGCTGTCGCCGAACACCTCCGACATCCGGGCCATGCCCTTGCGGATGGCGCGCGCGGACGTCTGGTGGGTGATGACGTGGTCGATGTCGTGGATCGAAAGACCAACGGTGTCAAGCACTTCGCTCAAGAGCAGCGGGGTGTCGGCGATCGCGGCCTTCTGGATGGCGCGGGAGTTGGTGAACATCCGCGCGCCCGGGTCATCCCCCTGCGGATACGCCAGGCAGAGCCGGCTGTAGTCGGCGACGGTGGTGAAGCCCGCCAGGGCGATGCCGGCCGAACCGGCCGGTGCCCGCTCGAGCAGCAGCGCCGCGCCGGCATCGCCCAGGGTCAGGCAGGCCAGTTCCTTGCTCATGATGTTGCGGATGTGCCGGGCGGCGTTGTTGGACAGCTGCGAGATGTACTCGCCGCTGACGACGAGGCCGCGCTCGACGACGCCCTCGCGGATCCAGTTATTCAAAATCGTTACGCCCGTGAGCATTCCGGCGCACGCGTTGGATACGTCGAACGTCATCGCGTTCACCGCCCCTATCCCGCGCGCCACGGCGCTGCTCATGGTCGGCTCGAGCCACTGGGTCAGCCCGTCGCGGAACTTGGTGATGCTGCAGCTGATCACCACGTCCAGCGCCGCCGGATCCTGCTGCGCGGTGGCCAGGCAGTTCAGCGCCGCCGAGCTGGCCAGGGTGTAGGAATCCTCATCGCCGACCGACACCCGGCGTTCGCGGATCCCGGTCAGCCGTTCCAGGTCGATGTGGGTGCGGTGGCGGGTGGACGCCATAAGCTCGTCGGTGCTCAGGCGGGTTCCGGGCAGATGCCGGCCCGCGGCCGCGACCCGCGCGACGAAGGGGTCCGCACCGCCCTTCCCGGTCGTTTCCATCACCAGCCAATGCCGAGTCATCGATGGCACCTCCTTGGCATGTCGGTCACCCACGCATCTCGAGGACTTCGGTCACCGGACGCCGGGCGGTGGGTTTGGCGTGTGGGTCCTTGGCCGGTGACCGGCCGACCCGGATCAGCAGCTGCGGCTGGCCGGAACCGCCGGTGACCTGCCTGATGATGTCGCGGCTCAGCGACATCTCCGTCATGTGGGTCAGCGTGCAGGTGGCCATGCCGGCCAAAGTGCATTCGAGCAGCACCGCCGACAGCGCCTCGCCGCAGCGCAGCACCTCGTCCGGCGCATCGTCGTGATGGGTGGACAGGACCACGATCTTGGAGTGGTCCGCCTCGATCGCGGCGCGGCGGCGGCCCCCGCCCGCCGGCGGGAACGCGCGGGCGATGTCGACGCGCGCGGCCTCGGAACTGGACACCAGGGCGCTTTCGGGCACGTGGTCGGCGTTCGCTTCGAAGGGCGATGTCCACCAACGCAATTCGGTCAGGTAGGACGTATCGCTTCGGCGCAACTGCTCGGTGAGCCGCGACGCCTCGGCCAGCCTCGGCCGCTCGTCGTCGTCGACCACGTCCAGCGACACGTCGTACGGGGTCACCGCGCGGCTCAGCGCCGAATGCAGCGTGGGCCACGCGGTCGGTGCGCCCAGGGGCAGCCGGTCGGTGCGGCGGCGAAGGATCGCGTCGGCCCGCAGCCGGCACTGCGCGGTCACGTTCTCGACGGGCAAAAAGCCCACACTCGCGAGGTGATCCGGTCTGCCCTCGGTGGGAAAACGTTCGGTGACGCTTTCCCAGCCCGCGGCCGCCATGGCGACCCGCAGGTGGTCGAGGACCGCGCCGCAGCTCAGGATCAGCTCGCAGCCGGTGTGGTCGGTGGCGTGCATCGCGTGGCGCGGGTCGGCCCACAGGTGCAGCCTCGTGCCGTCGGCCACCCACCGCCAGGGCTGGCTGTTGTGCAGCGAAGGCGCGCGGCACGCGAGCGTCACCGCGTCCCGGATGACCTTCGCGGTCGGCACGTTCGCGTCCATCTCCACCATTTCGTCGATTTCGGTGAGGAAAACTGTATGCCCCGTTCGGCGGGTGCGGGCAGGGCCGTTGGTCCCCGACGGCCGGGACGTTGGAACCTCCGCAGCTACGTCGCGCGCCCCCAGAGGTCGTGCGCCTCGCGAGCGACGAGGTCCGGGCTGCGGGAGGTGTCGATGCGGTGCGCGCCGTCCCAATCGGCGTGCCCGGCGGCCAGGGCGGCGGCGATCTCCGGGGTCACCTCCGAATTGCCCGCGGGCCTGGTCTTGATCCGGTCGGCCGCCACGTCGGCTGTCGCCGAGCACACGAATTCGACGAGCGCCGAGTGCGTCTCGGTGGCCAGCCGGTGAGCCGCCTCGCGCGTCCGCGGATCGCGCCAGGTGCCGTCGAGGATCACCGAGTGCCCCTCGCCCAGCAACTGCCGCGCCCGGCGGAGGGTGGTCTCGTAGACCACCGCGACCTGCTCAGGGCTGTAGAGCCCGGCGTTCAGCACGCCGGGCTCACCGGCGATGACGCCCGAGTCCCGAAGCTCCCGGCGCACGTCGTCGGTGGAAATAAGCCGCGCCCCAAACGATTCAGCTAAACCACGGGCCACGGTGGACTTCCCGGTGCCCGGGTTGCCGCCGACGAGCGCAAGCCGAACGGTGCCGCTCTGCAGGTGCCGGGTGGCGATGGCCAGGTGGCGGGCGGCGTCGACGGACGCGCCCGGACTGCCCTGCGAAACCCGGACACAGTCCACCTTCGCCCGCACCACGGCCCGGTAGGCGATGTAGAAGTCGGACAGCGCCGGCGGCGCCGTCCAACCCGCGTGCTCGGCATAGCGCTGCAGGAAGAAGTCGCCGAAGTCCTTGCGGCCCAGAAACTCCAGGTCCATCGCGAGGAAGGCGGCGTCGTCGAGGCAGTCGACGTGGCGCAGCCGGTCGTCGAACTCCAGGCAGTCCAGCAGCGCGGGGGTGCCGCCGGCCCAGAAGATGTCGTCGGCGAGCAGGTCGCCGTGCCCGTCGACGATGCGCCCGTCGCGGATGCGCCGCGCGAACAGCACCGCGCGCCCGGCGACGAACTGGGCCGCCAGGCGCTGCACACGAGCGACCTCATTTTCGGCCATGCCCGAAATCGATTGTTTCGCGTACCGTTCCAATTCGGACAGGTTCTCCCGCCAGCGCCACTCGATCGCGGCGGCCTCGCCCTGGGCGTCGATCCGCTCGCCGCGCTCGGCGCGCTCGTGGAAGCGGGCCAACACGGCCGCGACCGCGTCCAGCACGCGGTGCACGGACTCAGCGGTGTCGTGGGCCACCAGGTGCGCGAGGCGGTCCTCGGCGCGGTAGCGCCGCATGACCACGACCGGTTCGGCCGGCCCACCGAGCGGGTCGGTGAGGTGGGCGACGCCGAGATAGCTCTCGGGCGAGAGCCGGCTGTTGAGCTCGACCTCCCGGCGGCAGGCGTGCTCGCGCTGCTCCGGCGCGCGGAAGTCGAGAAAGTCGGTCAGCACCGGCTTCTTGGCTTTGTACGCGCGGTCACCGGCGAGAATGACCACACCCGTGTGGGTTTCGTGCAGATCGAGATAGGCCACGGCGGCGGCGCGACCCTAGGACGGCCGCGCGACGATCACCGGCATCCGGACCGAGTGGACCACGGCGTTGCTGACCGACCCCAGCAACACGCCGGACAGGCCGCCGCGCCCGTGGCTGCCCACGACGACGAGTTGGGCGGATTCCGACTGTTCGATGAGCTGGCGGGCCGGCCGGTCGGAAACGACGACCCGGTTCACGGTCACGTCGGGATAGCGTTCCTGCCAGCCGGCCAGTTGTTCGGCCAGGCTCCGCTCGGCTTCCCCCCTCACCGCCGACCAATCCACCCCGGGCAGTTCGAAGACGTCGACGTCACTCCAGGCGTGCAGCGCCGTCAGCTCGACACCGCGTCGCGACGCCTCGTCGAAAGCGACCGCCACCGCAACGTCCGATGCGGGTGAGCCGTCGATGCCCACGAGCACCGGGGCTTGCTGGGGGTGTGGCATGAGCGGGTCTTCGTCGCGGATGACCGCGACCGGGCAGCGCGCGCTGCGGACCACGCTGCTGCTCACCGAACCCAACAGCAGCCTGCCCATCGCCCCCCGTCCGTTGCTGCCGACGACGACCAACTCGGCCTCTTTGGACATCTCAACCAACGTGGGCACCGGGGGCGCGCACCTCAGCTCGCTGCGGACGTCGACCTTGCGGTCCGTGCTGACGGCCTCTTCGGCGATCTTGACCGCCTGCTCGAGGACCTCCCGGCCCTGCTCCTCCTGCCACACCGCCACGCCGGTCGACAGGGGCAGGGCCGGATACATCGGCACCATCGCGTTCACCATGTGGACCACGGTCAGCGGGACGTGTCGCATCGCCGCGTCACGGGCCGCCCAACAGACGGCGGCGTTCGAGGCCGGCGATCCGTCGATTCCGACGACGATGCCATGGCGGTTTGCGAGTACGGACATGATGTTCTCCCTCTCCTCGTCCAAAACGCTATGGCGGGAACGTCCGTCGATCATGAGGCTTTAGTCACCAACCGCATGGCCATGAGGCCCCCTTGCACCCGTTGGCCTTGACCAGCGCCGGTGCTGTGGCATCGTCACAGAGGTGACTGAATGGCCTGTCACGGTCGATAGGCGCTACCACGACGCGGTGATTCTCGGGCTCGACTGTGTTGTCGTGGAGCCGGCACCGGGGGTGGTCGAAGCCCGCGGTTCGACCGCCGGATTTTTGCAGCGAGTGCGCGACGTCGGCGTCGCCACCGCCGCCTATTCGTCCACCCGGGACTGCGAAGCCGTGCTGCGCGCCGCGGGGGTCGAGGAATGCGTCTGCGCCGCCGGCGCCGCTGAGCGCGCCGATGCGGCGCTGACCATGACCGTGAAGCGCCTGGGCGTGCGGCCGGGCCGTTGCGTCCTCATCGACTGCAGCGACGCGGGAATCGCGGCCGGCAGGGATGCCGGCTTCGGCCTCGTCATCGGCCTGGAGCACAACGGAGGAACCGGCGAATTGCTGTCCCTCGGGGCGGACATCGTCGTCGGCGATCTTGCCGAGGTCTCGGTGCAGTCCGGCGGCAAACCCTTGTCGACCATCGCCGACGCGATGCAGGTCTACAGCCAGTTGAAGGAACTGGTGGCCAGCCGACGCCCGGCGGTGTTCCTCGACTTCGACGGCACGCTGTCCGAGATCGTCGCCGAGCCGGAGGCAGCCACCCTGGTCGAGGGCGCCGCCGACGCGCTGCGCGCGCTGGCGACCCAATGCCCCGTCGCGGTGATAAGCGGCCGCGATCTGGGCGATCTTCGTGAACGCGTGAACGTCGACGGAATCTGGTACGCGGGCAGTCACGGCTTGGAGCTCGTGGCACCGGACGGCACCCACCACGAGAACGCGGCAGCCATCGGCGCTACCGGCGCCCTGACGCGTGCGGCTCACCGACTAGCGGAGCTGCTCGGTGAGTTACCCGGAATCCGGGTGGAGCACAAGCGGTTTGGGGTCGCGATTCACTACCGCAACGTCGAGCCCGAACAGGTCGATCGCGTGATCGCGACGACACGCAAGCTCGGCCGATCCCAGGGTCTGCGGATCACGACGGGGCGCGAAGTCATCGAACTTCGGCCCAGCCTCGATTGGGACAAGGGCCGGACGCTCAACCGGATCCTCGAACACATCGAGGGAACGGGAAGCGGCACCGTGCTACCGATCTATGTCGGCGAAGACCTTGCCGACGAGGACGCCTTCGACGCGGTCCAATTCGACGGCGTCGGAATTGCGTTGCGGCACAACGAGGACGGGGATCGCCCATGCGCCGCGCTGTTCACCTTGGCGGATCCGCCCGCGGTGTGTGATTTCGTCCGGCGGCTGGCCAGCGATCTACGCGCGGCGGCCGAGCCCAGCGATCCGTGGGAGCTCGTTTACGAGGGATATGACCCGGATTACGAGCGACTGCGCGAAACTCTGTGCGCTGTCGGTAACGGCTACGTCGCCACCCGCGGCTGCGCCCCGGAGGCGACAGCGGCCAAGGCGCATTACCCCGGGACGTACGTTGCCGGCGTCTACAACACGCTGGTCGATCGCGTCGCCGGCCGGACCATCGAGAACGAAAGCCTGGTCAACCTCCCCAACTGGCTCTCGCTGATGTTTCGGATCAACGGCGGGCCGTGGTTTCACATCGACGACACCGAATTGCTCTACTACCGGCAGACATTCAACCTGCGACACGCCACGTTGACGCGCACCCTGCGGTTCCGGGACGGCGCGGGCCAGATCACAACGATGACCCAAGAACGGTTCGCGTCCATGGACCAGCCGCACTTGCTCGCCATTCAGACCACGATCGTTGCCGAGAACTGGTCGGGCACTGTGGAATTCCGGTCGTTGCTGGACGGCAACGTCTGCAATACCATGGTCGAGCGCTACCGTTCGTTGTCGAGCACACACCTCGCGACAACCATGATCGACGAATCCGCAGCCGACTCGGCGATCTTGCGCACCGAAACATCGCAATCACGCATCAGCATCGCGGTGGCAGCGCGCAGCACCGTGTGGTGCGACGATGCTCGGGCAGTTGCGCAGTACAAAATCGTGCGGGAAGCCGGCCGCGGCGGGCACGACATCCAGGTCGCGCTGGCCGTGGGGCAATCGGTCACGCTGGAAAAGGTCGCGACCATCTTCACGAGCCGGGACAGCGCCATCTCGGAACCGGCAAGCACCGCCCAGCTGCACCTGGACGCCGCCGGACGATACGCCGAGCTGCATCGTCAGCATGCCCGGGCGTGGGCCCTGCTGTGGGAACAATGCGCCATCGGCCTGGCCGACGGCATCGATAGCGCCGACGCGCTACGCATCCTGCGGCTGCACTTGGTGCACCTGCTGCAGACGATCTCGCCGCACACCGCCGACCTCGACGCCGGCGTCCCCGCGCGGGGCCTGCACGGCGAGGCCTACCGCGGCCACGTCTTCTGGGACGCGTTGTTCGTGGCCCCGGTGCTTGGCATACGGATGCCGAACGTCACCCGGTCGCTGCTGCTTTACCGCTATCGGCGGCTGCCCGAGGCCCGCCGCGCAGCGCGGGTGGCCGGTTACCTCGGTGCGATGTATCCCTGGCAGTCGGGTAGCGACGGCCGAGAGGTCAGCCAGGAAATGCACCTCAATCCGCAGTCCGGGCGGTGGAACCCGGATCCGAGCGGCCGTGCGCATCATGTCGGTCTCTCCATCGCCTACAACCTCTGGCAGCACTATCAGGTGTCGGGCGACCGCCAGTTGCTTGTCGACTACGGGGCCGAGATGCTGGTGGAGATCGCACGGTTCTGGGCGGGTCTGGCGAAACTGGACAAGACTCGCGGACGTTACACGATCCGCGGCGTCATCGGCCCCGACGAATTCCATTCGGGCTATCCGGGCAAGGAATACGACGGCATCGACAACAACGCATACACGAATGTGATGGCCGTCTGGGTGATCATGCGGGCGATGGACGCACTCGATCTGCTACCGCTGCGCGACCGGCTCGATCTGGTGGCGAAGGTGGACCTCACGGCCGACGAGCTCGATAGGTGGGACCGCGTGACGCGCCGGATGTTCGTGCCCTTCCACGACGGTGTGATCAGTCAGTTCGAAGGTTATGCGGAACTGGCGGAACTGGATTGGGAAGAGTACCGGCAGCGGTACGGCAACATCCAGCGGCTCGACCGTATTCTGGAGGCCGAGAACGACAGCGTGAACAACTACAAGGCGTCCAAGCAGGCCGACGCGCTGATGTTGTTCTACTTGTTGTCGTCGGACGAGCTGCTGGGTCTGTTGGGCCGGCTCGGTTACCGCTTCGCGCCCGAGCAGATCCCGGAAACGGTGGACTACTACATCAAGCGCACTTCCCACGGTTCCAGCCTGAGCGCCGTCGTACACGCCTGGGTTCTTACCCGTGGCAACCGGCATCACGCCATGAAGTACTTTGTGCAGGTTTTGGCGTCCGACGTCGTCGACATCCAAGGCGGCACCACGTCGGAGGGGATACACCTGGCCGCGATGACCGGCAGCATCGACCTGCTGCAAAGGTGTTTCACCGGACTCGAAACCCGCGACGAACGGCTGATCCTCAGCCCGCAATGGCCAGATGCCCTGGGCTCCATCGAGTTTCCCTTCATCTATCGCGGCCAACGGCTACACCTTCGGGTCAGCGGACGGGCGGCCGAACTGACCTCCGAGGCGGGCAACAGTGCATCGGTCGCGGTGGAATGCCGTGGCCGGTTGCAGCACCTGGCGCCCGGGCACACCGTCGAGGTCGCCTGAAGCCCGGTGACCAATTCCTCCGAACGTGGGTCGAACGACCCTGCTGAAGCGGGCCGTCTGCCCATAACGTGGCCAGTGACGGGCCATCGATGTCCCGGTGGTCAGTCGCAGAGGAGGACTCGATGAACAATCCGCAGTCGTCGCAGCGGATCGTGGTGGGTATCGACGGCTCGGACGCCGCGATCAATGCGGCCAAATGGGCAGCCGCCGAGGCCGTCAGCCGCAACATTCCGCTCCGGCTGATCCATGCCGTACCGAGACGGAATGCGGGCGATGACGGCTTGGACATCGAATACGCCCAATCGTCGTTGCGCGCCGCCGATGCGGCGTTGCAGGAGATGGGCACGCCGGTCAAGGTCGAGTGCGACATCGTCCGCGCCTCCTCGGAGGAAGCGTTGATCGACGAATCACGCGACGCCGCAATGGTGTGCGTGGGTTCGGTGGGGACGGGCTGGGTGGCCCGCAAGGTCCTCGGCTCGACCGCGCACACCCTGGTGAAGAAGGCACACTGCCCGGTGGCCGTGATTCGCAGCAGCCGCGACGGCGCCGAGCCGCAGGACGGATACGTCGCCGTTGCCGTCGAGGAGTCGGAAGCCAACGACGCGGTGCTCGAGCACGGGTTCCGCGAGGCGCGCCTTCGTGACGCACCGATCTTGGCGATGGGCGTCTGGCGGTGGGGCCTCGGCGAGATTCCCTACCACCAGCTGGATCAGCGGCTCGGACCCTGGGTATCGGAGCATCGCCAGGTGCACGTCCAACCCGCCGCGGCGAGGCGTGGGGCGGCCGAATTCCTCACGCGCACAAAAGAACCCGTTCAGCTCGCGGTCGTGGGCAGCGAGGATGCCGACAAGGTAGCCCGCATGGTCGGGCCGATCACCCCGCATCCGGGCGGCCACACCGGATGTTCGGTGCTCGTGGTCCGCGGCTGACGGCGGCTATCCGGCCGCCCAATCCTTGGCGCGGTCAAGCTCGTCAAGTGAGAACACGGCCATCTCGCCCGGAACCATCCACGCCACCGCATGCAGCACGGAAGCGACCCAGTCCTTGTCGGAGACCACCGCGATCCGCTTGAACGCCGAATGGTGCGGCAGGACGGTGCCGAAGCCCAGCTTGAGGTCCTCGAGAAACCCACCGGGCCCGAATCCCTCGTAGTCGGACGCGATGACCTCGACGATCCTGACCTCGCCCGTCCGGAGCACCTGGTCTATTTTGGGTTTGAAGTCGCGCAGCTCGTCACCGCGCAGCCGGCCCGACACGCGGATGCCGATCACTCTCTCCGGCATGTCCGGGAGCAGCTCGATCATGGGAAGCCTCCTTTGCGGGCATCGATCGTCATCGTCAGCGGACAACCAGCACGGGCACCCGCGCCGACTGGGCCACCGCCGAACTCACCGAACCGAGCAGCATCCCGGGAAATCCGCCACGGCCGCGGCTGCCGACCACCACCAGTTGGGCGTGTTCGGATTCCTTCAGCAGCCATTCGGACGGCTTGTCGCAGAACAGTTTCCGTTCGACGCGCACCTCGGGATAGCGTTCTTGCCAGCCGGCCAGGCGTTCGGCGAGGATCTCGTGCGCCTCTTGCTCCCGGTCATGCCAGTCCATGCCGAGGATGGGGAATACGCCCACGTCGCTCCACACGTGCAGGGCCACCAGCCCCACCCCGCGGCGCGAGGCCTCGTCGAAGGCCAGGGCGGTCGCCTCTTCGGAGGCCGGGGATCCGTCGATGCCCAGCACCACGGGCGCGCCGGGGACCGGGGCCGCCCTGTCGCCGGTGTGGATGACCGCGACCGGGCAATGGGCGTAGTGCACCAGTCCCGTGGTTACCGAGCCCAGCAGCAAGCGGCCCACCGCTCCCAGTCCCTGGTTTCCGGCCACGAGCACCCAGGCCTTCTTGGAGGCCTCGATCAGCGCCGGGACGATCGCGGAATAGACGGTCTCGGTGTGTATTTCGGGTGATTCGGACGCGCCCAGGCTGGCGCTCAGTGTCTTGCGGGCCTGGTCGATCACGTGCTGAGCGCTGTCCTGTTGCCAGTCGGGCATCTCGGCATACAGTTGCCCCACCGGCCAGCCGACCACGATGGGGGGAACGACGTACATCAGCGTGATGGGCAGGTCACGCATGATGGCCTCGCGCGTCCCCCAGGCGACGGCGGCGTCGGATGCGGCCGACCCGTCAACACACACCAATACCCCGTAGTCTTTCGCGTCTGACGTCATTTTCCGCTCCTCTACGCCGGCGTTTCGTCGAATTGGGGCAGCTCGATCTCGAGGTGCCGAATAGCTCCGTAATCGATTGGCCTGCAAGGCCAGCCGAGATCGAAGAAGACCGTGAGCATGAGGTGGTTCTCGCCGAGGACGTCCGCCACGAACCGCCCGATCCCGTGGGCGCGGGCGATCGGGGCCAGGTGCTTGAGCAGGGCCGTACCCACGCCCACCGAATGGTCTTGGTGCGCGACCACGACAGCGACCTCGGCCGCGTTCGGGTCGTCGACGACGACGTAGTGGGCCACGCCGATCAGACGATCGGCGTCGAAGGCACCGAGGGCGTACAACCCGTCCGCCGGCTCGGTCAGCTTGGCTACGAGCTCGTGCAGCGGCGACAGCTGCAGCGTGAAGAAACGAAAGTACCGGTCGTGATCGGACAGGCGTTCATGCAGCGCCGAAACGGCCTCGGCGTCGGCGACGGTCAAGGGACGCAACGACACCAGGCGTCCATCGAGCAACCGAGCAGTAGCCGCGGCCTCCACCGATGGATTACTCACAGTCCCGACCATATTCGGCGGCCGCGCGGGCGGGCAGGGCCGTTAGACCCCATGGCCCCTCCCTTTGGTCCCGTTCGGGGCGACCGCTATTGGTCGATCAGCGGGGCCACCCAGTGCACCCGGGTACCACCCTCCGGGGGGCCGGTGATCTCGCAGGCCCCGCCCAGTCGTTCGGCGCGCCGCTTCATGTTGGCCAGGCCGCTGCGCCGCGTGTTGCCGTCGGGTATGCCGGAGCCGTTGTCGACGATGTCGAGGACGAACATGTCGGCGACGCTGATCTCGACGGTCAGCCGCGATGCCCCCGAATGACGCAGGACGTTGCTGACGGCCTCCGTGCTCACCGCTTCGGCATGGTCGGCAAGCTCACCGCCGACGGCGGTCATCGGACCGTGCATGCGCAGCGTGGTGACGATGTCACGGTTCTCGGTCAGGTCGGCGACCACCTGTTGGATGCGATGCCGGAAGTCGTTCTTACCCGGCGGGGATTTCAGCTGGAAGATCGTCGTGCGGATCTCCTCGATGATGGTTTGCAGATCGTCGAGCGTGCGGTTCAGCCGGTCGGCCACCTCCGGGGAGCGCGCCCGGGCAAGCGTTCCCTGCAGGTCCATGCCGGCGGCGAACAGCCGTTGGATGACGTGGTCGTGCAGGTCGTGGGCGATGCGTTCCCGCTCGGCCAGGATGGTCAGCTGGCGGGCGTCGTCACGGGCCGACGCGAGCACGAGCGCTATCGCGGCGTGCGTGGCAAAATCGCTGACCAGATCGAGGTAGCTCTCGTCGAAGGGCGGCTCGTGGCTGCCGCGGGCGATGGCGATCACGCCGACGACCTCGTCGTGGGCGCGTAGCGGCATCAGGATGGCCGGCCGCTGCCCGACATCGGTGAATGCCTGGATCGGGTACCGCAACGTCTCGGTGATCAGCGGTTCGCCGGACCGGAAAACGGCCCCGCTGGTGGAACCGTCCACCGGGACGCGTTGGCCGACCACCTCGGCGGCGTGCACGCCCACCGCGGCCGAGACCACCAGCGTGTCGACCTCGTCGTCGGGCAGGTCGGGGTCGGCCGGCACCAGGACGATCGCCTGCTCGGCATCGGTCAGGGCCCGCGCACGTTCGGCGATCAGCTGCAGCGGGCGCCGGTGCGGCTCGGCGCTGGACAGCAGCGCGGTGGTGATCTCGCGGCTGGCCTCCATCCACTTCGCGGCCGTCCGCTCGCGTTCGAACACCTGCGCGTTGTCGATGGCGATCGCGGCGGCGAACGCCAGGGCGCGCGCGGCCACCTCGTCGGACTCGGAGAATGTTCGCTGCGGTTCGACGTGGGTGAGGTAGAGGTTGCCGAACACGGTGCCTCGAATGGTGATCGGCACCCCGAGGAAGCCGCGCATCGGGGGGTGGTGCTCGGGAAACCCGACGGCGGCCGGATGGGCGGTCAGGTCGTCCATCCGCAACGCCGGCGTGTCCAGCAGCGACAGGCTCAGCAGGCCCTTGCCCACCGGCAGGTGCCCGATCCGGGCCACCGTGTCGGCATCCATCCCCTCGTGGACGAACGAGAGCAGGTTGCCCTCGGGATCGCGGATGGCCAGCGCGCCATAGGGGGCGGAGGTCAACCTCCTGGCCGCGCCGATGATCCGGTGCAGCGTGGCGTCGAGGTCGAGGCCCGCGCCGATCTCGACGATGACCCGCAGCAGCTGCTCCATCTGGTCGCGGGCCGCCAGCAACTCGTCGAGTTGCTCGTGCATGCGGCTCACCAGCCCCCGCCGGCCGAGTCCGGCGAATGCCGAGCCGGTGTCGTCGCTCGTCAAACGGAAAACCTCCAGGACACTTCAATTGCGACAATGCCTAATGGCGAAACCAGCCTAATCGCAAATTGTCAAGCTCCCAAGCGAATGGTTGTCGTCGAAGGTGTGACAGGTTTGCTTGTCGCTAGTCGGTCGGCGCATCCGCCGGCACGGACGGATGGCCGGGCCGCTGGTCCAGCTTAGACGCGAACACCGCCGCCTGGGTCCGGCGCTCCATGCCGAGTTTGGCCAGCAACCGGGACACGTAATTCTTCACCGTCTTCTCGGCGAGGAACATCCGCGCGGCGATCTGCCGGTTGGTCAGGCCCTCGCTGAGCAGGCCAAGCAGCGTTCGCTCCTGTTCGGTGAGCCCGGACAGCGGGTCTTCGCGCTCCGCCGCGCCGCGCAGCTTGGCCATCAGGGCGGCCGCCGCCCGGTTATCCAGCAGCGATTTGCCGGCGCCCACCTCCTTGATGGCGTGGGCGAGCTCCATGCCCTTGATGTCCTTGACCACGTAACCGCTGGCACCGGCCAGGATCGCCTCCAGCATCGCCTCGTCCGAGGTGAACGACGTCAGCATCAGGCAGCGCAGGTCGGGATGATCGGACACCAGGTCGCGGCACAGTTCGATGCCGTTGCCGTCGGGAAGCCGCACGTCAAGCACGGCGACGTCGGGTTGCAGCGCCGGTATCCGCGCCTTCGCCTCGGAGACTGAGCCGGCCTCGCCGACGATCTCGAGCTCGGGGTCCGCCGCCAGGAGATCGGCGAGGCCGCGCCGGACGACTTCATGGTCGTCGACCAGGAAAACCTTGACCATTACGAACCCTTCCGCCGGTCGTGGGACCTCCCTATCACACATTAACTATCGTACAAATTTCACAAATGTTGCCGATTGACGATCAACAGCGAACAGTCCGCGTCCGCCATCACCGAACTGCCGACGGGTCCGACAAGCTCGGCAACGTGCTGACGATTGTCGGCGCCGACGATCACCAAGCCGACCGGCCCACGGTGTCCTGCCAGGTAGTCCAGCAGGCCGACGTGTATCGCCATCGATTCGACCCGAAGTTGCGGATGGCGTCGCTTCCACCCGGACAGGCGGCGATCCAGGTCGGCGAGTGCCCGGCGATCGGCCTCGGTATCACCGTGTTCGGCCCGCCCCGTTCGCCGCGAGACAACCGCCTCGAGCGCGGCACCGCGCAGCACCGCCTCTTCGATGGCGGCGCCGAGCAGAACCGAGTCCGGGGACCCGGCTATCTCGACGACCGCACTTTCTGCGGCCTGCCCGCGATGACCGTCGCGGCCCCGGACGATCGCCACCGGGCAGCGCGCCGATACGGCCAATGCCGCCGCGGTGGAGCCGACCCGGCCCGGTTGAAAGTGGCGCAGTCCGACGGCGCCCACGCAGACCATGGCGGCCGACGCCGACGAGCGAATCAGCGATCCCACCGCGGGCCCGTGGACGATCTCCGTCTCGACCCGCACGGGCTTGCCCGCGGCTCGAATAGCCATCACCGCCTGGCGGACCGCCAGCTGCGCGGTTTGTTCGCCGTCGTAGGTCGCGTAGAGCAGGCGTAGCGGAACGTCGCGGCTCGCCGCCTCGTCGACCGCCCACAGCGCCGCGCGTATCGCCGCTTTGGAACCGTCGATACCGGCGACGATCGACTTGGTTCTGGCTGACTGGGTCATGGGGCCTCAGTGGCGGACCACAAGCACCGAACAGTCGGGGTAGCCGACGATCGGATGGCAGTTCGGGGTGGCCAGCGCGGCCATCTCCTCGGCATCGGCACGGCCTACCACCGCCAGTTCGATTGCGCTACCGGGCTTTCCGCCGTATTTCGCGCCGGATCCCGCAGCCACCGTCTGGACGTGGACGTCCGGATAACGGCGAACCCAGCTGTTCAGTCGCCGGTCGATTTGACGCACGATGGCGTGGCGGCGTCGCCCTTCCTCCATCGCTTGGTGCACCACCTCGTCGTTGTCGGGCTCGTCGTTGAGCACGACGGCGATCACACCTAGCTCCCTCGGCGATCCGTCGGAAGTGCGAATGATCGCCACCGGGCAGTGCGCGCGCGCCACCAGGCCCGTGGCCGTCGGGCCCAACAACCCGTCGGACGCCCATCCGCGCCTGGCGGTGCCTACACACACCAGGGCCGCGTCCTGTGATTCGTTGATCAACGCCTCGGCGGGATTCCCGGAAACGATGGCCGTCTCGATCTCGACCGGCTTGCGCTCGCTCTGTATGGCGCACTCCGCTTCGGCCAACGCTATTTCGCCGCGTTCGACCTCCCATTCCGAACGAGGCCCCGATCCGATGCGCCGCGGCCCGCGCGGCATGACATACACCAGGCGAAGTGGCAGCTGCCGGCCGATCGCCTCGTCGATTGCCCACTTCGCGGCGTTGACCGCGGCCTGGGAGCCGTTGACGCCCACGACCACAGCCTTGGCGTCCAGCTGGCTCATATCGGCTCCTGATTGTTCCGATGGCTCAGGTTTCAGGCTATTGCGGCGGCGCCCGCTCGGCAGGGGCCGTTAGGCCTCAGCCGCGAAGTCGTTCGTCCCCACCTCTGCCGGCTCGGCGACCAGCTCGAACAATCGCTCTATGTCGGCACGTTCGAAGACCGCCGTACCGGGTGTCATCAGCATCGCCGCTCCCGCCGCGATCCCGTAACGAACGGACTTGGCGAGAGGCCACCCGTGGGTGAGGCCCACCGTGATCGCGGCAACCATCGCATCGCCCGCCCCGACACCGCTCCCGCCTGGCATCGGGACCGCCGGAAACCGCTGGCTGGCATGGCGTGTCGCGAGCAGCGCGCCATAGGAACCCAGGGAAACCACGACGACTTGTGCGCGGCCACTGTCGATGAGTTGGTGGGCGGCCTCTAACTGCTCGGACTCGGTGGCGAGTCGGCGACCGACGCATTCCCTTAGTTCTCGCACGCTCGCCTTGAGCAGGAACACCCCTGAGGAGATGTGCTGCAAGCCGCCGCCGGAGGTGTCCAGGATGAGCTTGACGCCCAACTGCCGGCAGAGGTCGGCAACCCGCTGGTAGTAGTCGGCAGGTACACCCGGTGGCAGACTTCCGCTTGCCACAACGACTTCGGCCGATTGGGCTGCCACCCGCAATTGGTCGAGGCATTGCTCCTGCTCGAGGGCGGTGAGCTCCGGCCCGGGCAGGACGAACCGGTATTGCTGGCCGGTGCTGGTCTCGTTGACGGTGAAACTCTCGCGCGTTTGGGCAGCGACCGGAACGTGCCGGAACCGGACATCGGCCTCGCTGAGCAGGCTCATGACGAGACCCCCGTGCGAGCCGCCCGCGGGAAACACCGCCAGTACCGAGCTACCAAGGACCTTTGCGATCCGGGCGACGTTGATGCCGCCTCCGCCCGGGTCGTAACGCGTCGCAGAGCAGCGCAACTTATCGGTCGGCCGTACGACGCCGACACTCGTCGTGATGTCGAGCGCGGGATTCATGGTCAACGTCACGATTCGAGGTCGGCGGACCGGGTCGGAAGGCATCTCCATCTTGGTTGGCTCCGCGGGTCTTAGAGGCCGCTCGGATACGTTTCCGGCGTTTCGCCGGCGATCCAGAGGCTGGTGACCTCAAGGGGTTCCAGCGCCCGGGTCCGATCGATGTGGATCATCGCGTCGAACTGGTCGGCGGGGCGGACGTGGAAGTAATGGCTCTGCCGTTCGGTCTCGGGGCGGTAGATCACGCCGATGGCGCGCCCCAACCGGACCGCGCTCAGCGGTTCCCCGGCCCCCGGGCTGATGTGCGCCGACACCAGGAATTCGCTCCTGCGTGTCTCGTGCAGGAGTTCTTCGATGCTTCCATTGAGCGCGGGGCGCACGACCTTACGTTCGGCGATGCCACCCCAGTCGCTGGCGGCGGTCACCGTGCCCGTGTAGGTGCTGAAGCCGATCAGACGTGCCTCGTCGCCGTGCCGCTGCCGGACCAGTTGGCCCAGCGTGAGTTGTCCATCGGCCCAGACTTCGGTGGCGCGGGCGTCCCCGACGTGAGAGTTGTGCGCCCACACGACGATTCGTGCCGACGGGATGTCTTGGTGGCGGTCCAGATGCTTCAGCAGCGCCTCGAGCGTCTGCGCCATGTGTTTGTCGCGCAGGTTCCACGAGGTGACTCGCCCGCTGAACATCGCCCGGTAGTACACCTCCGCGTTGTGCACCGTCTGGGCGTTCTGGTGGGCGTAGAACAATTCGTCCTCGGCGAGCAGACCATCTCTGCGCGCGTAGGCCAGTTCGTTGCGCTGCATGTCGACCAGTTGATCGATGGCTTCCTGTTCACACGATGGGCCGGCGCCGAAGGCGGCCGAGAAGCCGTACGCCTGGCCGTCGTCCGCCGAGGCGTGGTCGAAGCAGGCATAACGCTCGCGCGCCCGCGCCGCCGCCTTGGGGTCGACCTTGTCGAGGTAGCCGATCACTTCCTGCATCGACCGGTGCAGGCTGTAGAGATCCAGCCCGTAGAAGCCGGCCTGCCGCTGCCCGTTGTTCTCGTGCAGCCGGTTTCGGGTGCGCAGCCACTCGACGAAGTCACGCACGACGGTGTTGCGCCACATCCACGCGGGAAATCGCTCGAATCCGCTCAACGCCTCGTCGGCACTGGTGTCGTCACCGATGCCGCGGACGTAGCGATTCACCCGGTAGGCGTCGGGCCAGTCCGCCTCCGCCGCGACGGCACAGAAACCCTTCTCCTCGATCAACCACTTCGTGATTTCCGCGCGGGCCTCGTAGAACTCGTGTGTGCCATGCGAACTTTCGCCGATCAACACGATGCGCGCATCGCCGATCAACTCCTCCAGCGCGTCACGCGGCGGGACGCCCGCCGGCGCATCGATGGCCACCCGGGCGATCACCTCGGCCGGGGTCCGCGCCGCGGCCCTCGCCGGGGTGCCGGTCGTCGGCGTCGCGAGGAACCGGCGGACCTCTTCGTCGGTCACTTGCCGGAAATCCCAGAACGACTCCCCGACCGCGAGAAACGGAGTGGGCATGCTCGCGCATACGACGTCGTCGACCTGACCGGCGAATTCGCGGCACGTGGACTCCGGGGCCGCCGGTACGGCGATGACGATGTGTGCGGGCTCGGCCTCGCGGAGCGCCTGGACGGCCGCGAACATGCTTGCACCGGTGGCCAATCCGTCGTCGACCAGGATCACCGTCTTGCCTGCCACGTCCACGGGCGGACGCCCGTCGCGATAGGCGGCCTCGCGCCGGATCAGTTCCCGGCCTTCCCGCTCGGCGACGGCACGCAATTCCTGCGGGGTGATACGCAGGCCGCGCACGACGTCGTCGTTGACCACGACGCGGCCCCCGCTCGCGAGCGCCCCCACGGCGAACTCCTCGTGGCCGGGGGCACCGAGCTTGCGCACGATGAAGGCATCCAGCGGGGCATGCAGCGCCGCCGCCACCTCCCAGGCGACGGGTATGCCGCCGCGCGCCAGGCCCAGCACGATCACATCGTGCCGATCGCGGTAGGCAACGAGGAGGTTCGCCAGCACGCGGCCGGCCTCGGCGCGGTCACGGAACACCCGCCGCGGCGAGCGTCGGGTGGCGTCAGCTGCTCTGGTCATCACACACCGCGCCTGTAGTCATGGCAGTCTCCTCGATCTTGACCATCGACGAATCAATCCGACCAGCCCGCCGTAATCGGCGGTAGGGCATGAAGTCCCAGGCTTGCGGGTCGTTCGTCGGCTCAGCTCCTGCGGCGCAGCTCGCCGATATAGGCCATCACCCGGTTGAGGATGAGGCCGTAGGCGTCGCCGTCGTCCACCAGCCGGGGCAATCCGCAGTGGCGGAGATAGCCGTCCAGGCGCTGGTCCAGGCTCCAGTCGAGATAGCTGTCGCCGGCATAGGGCGAGCGCAGGAACTCGAACGCGATCTCATCGACATCGGCATCGGTCATCGACGGGGATCCCTCTGTGGTAGGGGTCATTTGGCTTCCTACCCGCTCCGAGCGTGATCCCTGATGGCGGCCTGCACCGCGGCAAAGCGTGAGCGTGCCCGTTCGTCGGCGGCCTGCTGTTCGGCGGCCGTCACGACTATCGCGTCCGGACCGGGGAACACGGTCGCCTCCTCCCCGGTGGCCAGCCACCGGACCCGGTACGGCGGTTCCCCATTCGGTGAACGCACCGAGGTGATCAACCCGCGCAGATCCGGTCGCCCGATCGTGCCGCTCTTGATGACGAGCCAGTCACCCGCATCGGCAATCACTATCAGCTCCCTTCGAAAATATTGCAACGCAAACCGACTCGCGTTATCAACGCATCTCCAAGACCTCGCGTACCGGCCGGCGCGGCGTCGGTTCGGGAGCGCCCTTGCCCGAAAATGCGGTGCCCACCCGGATCAGAACCTGGGGTACCGCTTCGGTCTCGGGTATGAGCTCCCCGATCATGTCGCGACTGGCCTGCAGCTCCGTCACGTGTGTCACGGTGCAAGTCGCCAGTCCGGCCATGGTGCACTCGAGCAGAACCGCCGAAAGGGCCTGGCCGCACCGGAACGCGTCCGCGCGGGTGTCCCCCGGCGTGGACAGGACAACGATCTTTGCTTGATCGTGGAGGCTTGCCGAGCTCCCCCGGGCGTGCCCGTCGGCGGGGAATCGCCGGTTCACGCCGTCGGTACGGGGCTGCGCCTCGTTGACCAGGGCGGCTTGAGGTATGCCGTCGTCGTGCCTGCCGGGCGCTGTCCACCAACGCAATTCGTGATGGTAGAGGTCGTCGTAGCGCCGCAGCGCCTCGTTGAGGTGCGCGGCCTCGACCAGCCGCGGCAGTGCGTCGTCGGCCAGTACGTCGAGGGTGGCCAGGTCGGGATTGAAGGCGCTGCGCAGCACCGGCTCGAAGGACGCCCACCCCTTCGGGGCCCCGAACGGACGCCGGTCGGTCCTGCGGCGCAGGATCGCCGCCGCGCGGTCCCGTCGCGCCACGGCGACGTAGTCGGCCGAAACGAAGTCGATGGAGGCCAGGTGGTCGGGGTTGTTGGGATTGGGAAACTCGTCGGCGTCGGCGACCCAGCCCTCGGCGGCCATCGCGACCCGGAAATGATCGAGCACCGCGCCGCAGCTGATGATCGACTCGCGTCCCGAGCTGTCGGCCGAGGACACCATGCGGTGCGGGTCGGCGAAGAGGTCGACGGTCGGGCCGCCGGCAACCCATCGCCATGGCTGGCTGTTGTGCAGCGAGGGGGCGCGGCAGGCGAGCTCCACCGCCCGGGTCAGCACTTTGCTGTCGACCATCGTCTGGGTCATTGTTCTTCGCCTCTCCTGTGTTACTTGGACCCTCGGGCATGCGGGGATCGCGCGCCAGGGTCCTTGGTCCCCAGCGTCAGGTCATTGGACCCGGGGTCGACTGATGACCTTTGTCTCTATTGCGGCGACGCCGCGCGGCAAACGATGTAGACGACCCACCCCGACCGAGGACCCCTGATGGACGTCATCCGCAAAACAGCCCATGACCATCGTGTTCGGCCCAACCTGACGGACTACGAGCACGAGCGCGCCCAGTTCCACTGGTCCGACATACCGGATCTGTGCGAAGGCATGGGACCCGGCCTGTGCAACATCGCCTACGCCGCCCTTGACCGTCACACCGCCGGGCCGGCCGCGACGCGAACGGCGTTGCGGTTTGTCCTCGATCGCCCCTCGGACGGCGTGATCACCACCCACGACCTCAGCTACGCCGAGCTCGGCCGACTCTCCAGGAAATTCTCCAGCGCGTTGCGCTCGTTGGGCGTCAACCGGGGCGACCGGGTTTTCATCGTGATGGCCCGTGGCCCCGAGCTCTATATCTCGATGCTCGGCGCGCTGCGCAACGGCAGCATCGTCTCGCCGTTGTTCTCGGCCTTCGGGCCGGAGCCGATCGCGACCCGAGTCAACCTCGGGCGCGCCGACGTCCTGGTCACCACGAGGGCGATCTACCAGCGCAAGATCGCCAAGATTCGTGACCGGCTGCCGTCGGTGCGGCACATCTTCGTCGTCGATGACGGGCAGGGCGGCGGTGCGCCGGAGGGGACCCTCGACTTCTGGCAGTGGGTGAACGCGGCCGACGATAACCCGCCGGTCGAGCCCACCACCGCCGACGACCCGGCCTTGCTGCACTTCACCAGCGGGACCACGGGTACGCCGAAGGGCGCCATCCACGTGCACGGCGCCGTTGCGATGCACTACGTCACCGGCCTGTACGCGCTCGATCTGCACCCCGACGACACCTATTGGTGCACGGCCGATCCCGGCTGGGTGACGGGGACGTCCTACGGCATCATCAGCCCGCTGCTGCACGGGGTGACGTCCATCGTCGACGAAGCGGAGTTCGACGCCGAACGGTGGTACCGCATCCTGCAGGACCAGGGCGTGTCGGTGTGGTACACCGCGCCGACCGCCATCCGGATGCTCATCAAGGCGGGACCGGAACTGCCCGCGCACTACCACTTTCCGCGGCTGCGTTTCATCGCCAGCGTGGGCGAACCGCTCAACCCCGAAGCCGTCTGGTGGGGAAAACGGGTGCTGGGCTTGCCGATTCACGACAATTGGTGGCAGACCGAGACGGGCGGCATCATGATCGCCAACACGCCCGCGTTCGACATCAAGCCCGGCTCGATGGGCCGTCCGCTGCCCGGGGTGGACGCTTTCGTCGTCCGCAGCAACGACGACGGCACCGTCGAGGTGATCGACGAACCCGGCGTCGAGGGTGAGCTCGCGCTCAAACCCGGCTGGCCGTCGATGTTCCGCGGATACCTGAACGCCGAGGAGCGCTATCGCAGCTGCTTCGCGGACGGGCTATACCTGACCGGGGATCTCGCGACGAAAGACGCCGACGGCTACTTCTGGTTCGTCGGGCGCAAGGACGACGTGATCAAGTCCGCGGGGCATCTGATCGGGCCGTTCGAAGT
Source organism: Mycobacterium paraffinicum (assembly GCF_025822865.1). Classification (NCBI taxonomy): domain Bacteria; kingdom Bacillati; phylum Actinomycetota; class Actinomycetes; order Mycobacteriales; family Mycobacteriaceae; genus Mycobacterium; species Mycobacterium paraffinicum. Next base: position 430,446 of record NZ_JACKUR010000016.1, read on the forward strand.
GGAGAGCGCGCTGACCGATCACCCGGCGGTGGCCGAGGCGGCCGTCATCGGCATACCCGATCCGACGGTCGGTGAGATGGTCAAAGCCTTCGTCACCCTGAAGGACGGTGTCGTCGCCGACGAAGACCTGCGGCTGGAACTGCTGGGCCACGCGCGCAAGCGGCTCGGAGCCACGGTGGCGCCCAAGGAGATCGAGTTCGTCGACTCCCTGCCGCACACCAGCAGCGGCAAGATCATGCGGCGCCTGCTCAAGGCCCGCGAACTGGGACTGCCGGAGGGCGACACCTCCACCATCGAGCAGCACCCGGCCCACCAATCCGAGGGAGTACCGTCGTGACCGATACGAAGCTGGCCCATGAGCTGTTGTCGGACATGATCCGCGTGCGGCGCATGGAGGAAAAATGTGCCGAGCTCTACAGCGCGGCCAAGATTCGCGGCTTCCTCCACCTCTACGTCGGTGAGGAAGCCGTGGCCGCCGGATCGCTGCGGGCGCTGGCCGACGACGACGCGGTGGTCGCGACCTACCGTGAGCACGCGCACGCCTTGTTGCGGGGCATCCCGATGACCTCGATCATGGCCGAGATGTTCGGCAAGCAGGAGGGCTGCTCGCGTGGCCGCGGCGGTTCGATGCACTTGTTCGACGGGTCCAAGCGGTTCTACGGAGGCAACGCGATCGTGGCCGGTGGCCTGCCGCTGGCGGTGGGCATCGCTATGGCCGACGCCATGCTGCAGCAGAAGCGCGTGACCGCCTGCTATTTCGGCGACGGAGCGGTGGCCGAAGGCGCCTTCCACGAGTCGTTGAACATGGCGGCCCTGTGGAACCTTCCGGTGCTGTTCTGTTGCGAGAACAACCTTTACGCGATGGGCACCGCGCTGGATCGGGCGCAGTCGCAGACCGATCTCGCCGCCAAGGCGGCCGCCTACCGCGTGCCGACGCTGGCCGTCGACGGGATGGACGTCGAAGCGTGCCACACGGCCGCGCAGGAGGGGGTCGATCACGTCCGCGACACCGGCGGCCCGTTCTTCATCGAATTCCGCACCTACCGGTTCCGGGCGCATTCGATGTTCGATCCCGAACTGTACCGGGACAAGGGTGAGGTCGAACGGTGGCGCGAGCGGGACCCGATCCAGGCGTTCACCGAGAAGTGTTTGGGCGACGGCACATTGTCCGAGGCGGACGTGCGTGAGCTCGAAGACGCGGCGGCCACCGAGATCGCGGACGCGGTGGCGTACGCCGAGGCCGGAACCTGGGAGGACGTGGCGGATCTCGAACGCGACGTGCTGACTCCGGAGGCGGCGCGATGAAGACCAGCTACCGAACCGCCGTGCACGATGCCCTGCGCGACGCCCTGCGCGATGACGCGCGGGTATTGCTGATGGGCGAGGACGTCGCGCGTTACGGGGGAACGTACGCCGCCTCCAAGGGCCTGCTGGACGAATTCGGCCCCGACCGCGTGCGGGACACGCCGCTGTCGGAACTGGGCTTCGTCGGGATCGGAATCGGCGCGGCGCTGGGTGGGTTACGCCCGATCGTGGAGGTCATGACGGTCAACTTCAGCCTGCTGGCTCTCGACCAGATCGTCAATACCGCTGCGGCCCTTCGCCACATGTCCGGCGGCCAATTCTCGGTACCGCTCGTCGTCCGGATGGCGACGGGTGCCGGGCGCCAGCTCGCGGCGCAGCATTCACACAGCCTGGAGCCGTGGTACGCCCACATCCCGGGCATCAAGGTGGTGGCTCCGGCCACCGTCGAGGACGCGTACGGCATGCTCGGCCCCGCCCTGGCGGACCCGGACCCGGTGGTGATCTTCGAACACGTTCAGCTCTACAACACCTCAACGGATGTCGACGTTCTCACTCCGACGGACATCTCGCGGGCGGCGGTCCGCCGCAGCGGCAACGACGTCACCCTGATCACCTACGGCGGCAGCCTGCCGAAGACGCTCGACGCCGCCAATGAGCTTTCGCTAGCCGGAATCGACTGCGAAGTAATCGATCTGCGCGTCCTGCGCCCACTCGACGACGACACCATCCTCGAGTCCGTCCGCAAGACGCATCGGGCGGTGGTCATCGACGAGGCGTGGCGCACCGGCAGCCTGGCCGGGGAAGTGAGCGCGCGCGTGATGGAGGGCGCCTTCTACGACCTCGATGCGCCGGTGGGCCGGGTGTGCAGCGCCGAAGTTCCCATGCCCTACGCCAAGCACATGGAGGAGGCCGCCCTCCCCCAGACCGCCAAGATCGTCGCCGCCGTGCAGGGCCTGTTCGGGGACCCGTCGTGATCGAGTTCAAGATGCCCTCGCTCGGCTCCGACATGGATGAAGGCACCCTGAACGAGTGGCTGGTCAAGCCCGGGGACAAGGTGACCCGCGGCCAGGTCGTGGCGATCGTCGAGACCACCAAGGCCGCCGTCGAAGTCGAATGCTGGCAGGAGGGCATCGTCAGCGAGCTCGTCGTCCCCGTCGGTGAAACCGTCCAGGTGGGAACGACATTGGCCACCCTGTCGGCACCCGGCGAGCAGCCGGAGAAGCCGGCGCGTCCGTCGCCGGAGGCGGTGACCACAGCGGCGCCCGAACCGGCGGCCACGCCGTCGACCGCACCGTCGCCGCCGCCCGTCCCCAGTGCTCCCCCGACCGCCCCTGGACACCGGCGGTGGGTGTCCCCGGCCGCGCGGCGGTTGGCCCAGTCGCTGGGCGTCGATATCGACGCGGTGAGCGGCACCGGGCCCCAGGGGGCCGTCACCATCAACGACGTTGAGCATGCCGCGGCGGCCAGGCCGGTCGAGGTCAAGCCGGTCGCGAAACCGGCAGCCAAGGCGACGGCGGCCGACCGCGCGACACAGATGCGCAAGTCGATCGCGGCGGCGATGAGCCGGTCGAAGCGGGAGATTCCGCATTACTACCTCGCCGAAGAGATCATGTTGGAAAAGGCGCTGTCCTGGCTGACGACCAGGAATGCGCAGCGATCCATCGACGAGCGGGTGCTGCCGGCCGTCTTGCTCTTGAAGGCCGTCGGAGTCGCCGCACAGCGGTTCGCGGAGTTCAACGGATTCTGGCGGGAAGACGGGTTCGAGCCCGCGGCCGGGGTTCACGTCGGTGTCGGGATATCGCTGCGCGGCGGCGGCCTCGTCGCGCCGGCCATCCACGACGTTCCGGAGAAGAAGCTCGACGAATTGATGGACGACCTCACCGATCTGGTGGCGCGGGCGCGCTCCTTCTCGCTGCGGAGTTCGGAGATGTCGGACCCGACCATCACGCTCACCAACCTCGGCGATCAGGGTGTCGATGCGGTCTTCGGGGTCATCTACCCGCCCCAGGTCGCGATCGTGGGCTTCGGTCAGCCGGCCGAGCGGGTCTGTGTCATCGACGGCGGGATCCGGGTCGTCACAACGGTCCAGGCCACGCTCGCCGCCGACCACCGCGCCAGCGACGGACACCGGGGCGCGCTATTCCTGGCCGCGATCAACGAGCTGCTCCAGCAGCCCGACCTACTAGAAAAGTGATGCGCAATGAGCAATGAAGACATCCGCACCGGCGTGCTTTCGGTGCTGACCACCATCGCCCCCGAAGTCGACCCCGAAGACATTCGCGACGAGGCCCTGCTGCGCGATCAGGTCGACCTGGATTCCATGGACTGGCTGAGCTTTCTGCGTGGGATCCACAAGCGATTCCACGTCGACATCCCGGAGTCGGACTACGCGTCGCTGCGGACACTGGCCGACGTCGTCGGCTACGTGGAAACCAACGCGTCCAAAGTCTGAGCCGCACAGCGCTTTTCGGAGCGCACTCGACAGGGGGTTGGCATGGAGGCTACGAGGCCGGACATCGGCGTGCTCGAACGGGCGGTGCTGCTAGCCTGCCGCGCCCCCTCCGTGCACAACAGTCAGCCCTGGCGCTGGGTGGCCGACGACGGCACCCTGCGCCTCTTCGTCGACCGGCACCGGGCGATGGCGGCCACCGACCATTCCGGCCGCGAAGTGATCCTGTCCTGTGGTGCCGTCCTGAACCACCTCTGCGTCGCCATGACCGCCGCGGGCTGGGAACCGAAAGTCGATCGGTTTCCCGACCCGGATGACCCCGACCAGCTGGCTTCGGTCACCTTCAGCCCGCTAGAGCACGTCACCGAAGCCGAGCACCGCCGCGCCGAAGCGATCCTGCAGCGCCGCACCGACCGGCTTCCGTTGGGGCGACCCACGTATTGGGACATGTTCGAACCCGCACTGCGTGATACGTTCGACGACACCGAGGTCGCCGTCGACGTTCTGCCCGACGATGTGCGACCGCTCCTGGTGGAGGCCTCGCAACTCACCGAGGAGCTTCGCCTCGACGACTCTTACTATCACGCCGAACTCGACTGGTGGACTTCCTCGTTCGCATTGGCCGAGGGGATGCCCCCAACCGCGCTGGCCTCCGACAAGGAGAGCTGGCGGGTCGACGTGGCCCGCAGCTTTCCGATCAGGAGCCATGCGGACCGGCGTGGCGAGGTGAAAGTCGATTGGGCCAAGATCCTTGTGCTGTCGACCCCGCAGGACACCAGGTCGGATGTGCTGCGGTGCGGCGAGGTGCTGTCGACGGTGTTGCTCGAGTGCACGGTCGCCGGAATGGCGACCTGCCCGCTCACCCATCTGATCGAACTCGACGAGAGCCGCGACATCGTGCGTGAACTCATCGGCATGCGCGGCGAGCCGCAGGTGTTGATTCGCGTGGGGATCGCGCCGCCGCTGGAGCACCTGCCGGCGGCGACACCACGACGGCCGCTGAGCGATGTCCTTCAGGTCCGCTAGCGGTTGCGTGGGTGACGGTATGGGCAAGTGGGTAAAGAACTTTGGTCCCGGACCTGCGGGACTTTCGGCCGGCGCTGCGGGCCGGTCTCGGCAATACCATCGAGCGTGTAGTGCCGTCGACGAAGAGGACAACTGATGTCGCTGATCGATAATGGGGTTTCGATCCTGCCGGTGAACGAATGCTGGGAGCTGCTGGCCGGTGTGACGCTGGGGCGCCTGGTCACCAGCGTTGGTAACCAGCCCGAGATCTTCCCGGTCAATTACGTCGTGCAGCGCAATACGGTGCTGTTTCGTACCGCGGAGGGCACCAAGTTGGTCAGCACGGCGATCAACAACCGGGTGCTGTTCGAGGTCGACGACCACAACGTGGCCGAGGGCTGGAGCGTGATCATCAAGGGCACCGCGCGTTCCTGTCGCAGCAACGAGGAAATCGAGGAAGCCGAGCGCGCGCAGGTGCTGCCCTGGACGGCCACGGAGAAGTCGCACTTCGTGCGGATCATTCCCGAGGTGGTCACGGGCCGCCGGTTCCGTTTCGGTGTGCCGGTGGAGTGACCCCCGGCGGCTAGCCCGGCCTGATCCGGCGCGGGCGCGGGACGAATTCCAGCGACAGCAAGACCAGCAGCGCAGCCGGAATATGGTGGGCGCACAACACCACGTAGCGCCGATCGGACAGCGCGTGGAATTTGCGGAGGTAGCGGTACAGGGATTCGAGCCGGATCAGCGGGTCCAGCAAGTGGATCAGCCACAGCGCGATCCGCTGCAGGGGCCCCGGTTGAGCGGCCTCGAAGATTTCCGGGAACGCGGCGAACGCCAGCGAAAGGCGCTGTCCGCCAGTGGCGCCCACGTGGGCGATCATGTCGACGCTGAGCCGCTCGTCGACGCCGTTGGGGGCGCCCGGACGGCGGAACGGCACGTCGAGGCTGACTTCCGATCCCCCGCCGGCGGTCAGGTATCTATGAAACGCGACGGCTCGCCCGCGCTGGTCCCGCGCGATGGCCAACCGGACACCGGGGAAACGGCCTTGCAACGCGCCGTCGAGGTTCATGCAGAAGCCGCGATCGGTGCGTGCGGCGCGGTGAGCGGCGTACAACACCTCGGTCAGCTCGGCCAGCGTTGCGCCGCTGAGCTTTTGTTCGTCGACGATCTCGGTGGTGACACCGCAGTTGTGCGTGCGCTGCACCGCTTGGCGCAGATTGCGAAAGCGGCGGCCCCGAAGGCTGAAGTGACGGACGTCGACGACGACGTCACGCCCGATCGGCACCGATACCATCGGCTGCCCCACGGTGTCCCTGCGCCACAACCGAAGGTGGCGTTCGCCGGCGGCCAAGACGATGATCTGCCATCCCCGGCCGCGGCACATGCGGACGAAATCGGCCACCAGAGCGTCGAATTGCGTCGCATCGCCAATCGGGTCGCCGCTGACCACGGCGAACCCCAGCCGCGAGCGGTAGGCGATCGCCGCGGTGCCATCGGGGTTGAAGTGATAGCTCTTGCCGGAGTGCATGGCGAACGGCGCCAGCGGATCCCCCCGCGTGGCGTTGACCAGCGACCACACCTGGCCCAGCAGCTCCGGCTGCGGTCGGGCCGTGCCGGGTGACATCAGCGCGAGCCCACTGCCGGCGATCAAAACGTTGCCCAGCACGGCCCAGGACAGGAAATGCGCGCCCAGCCCGGCGCCAACCGCGGCGGCCGCGTAGATCGCGTGTGCGGAGGTCACCGGACGGCCGAGAAAGATACCGCGAGCGATCAAAGCGGCCGCGCCCAGTAGCGCCACCGACCAGCCGAACCGACCCGGGGCAACTCGCTCGTAGCCGAGGTACGCTCGTGCGGCCAGGACCACCAGCCAAACCAGGACGCACAGCAGCATCAGCACGCTGATGCGTCGCGCCGCCGGGACGTCGGCGCCGACCAAGACCCGTTCCCCGCCGCGCGCGACGTTGGTTCCGCGGCTCCTGGGGGTGATCTTCACGGGGCCACTAGCGCACGACGAGCACGGAGCATTCGGGGTGGCGGAAGAGGGGATGCCCTTGGGGCCCGACCAATTGGGCGAGCTGGCCGGCCTCGTCGGCGCCGATCACGGCGAGCTGAACCCTCTCGTCGTTGGCGCTCAGGTAACTGGCGATGGCGTGCTTCGTAGTGATCGGGTAGACCCGCACCTCGGGATAGTGCTGCCGCCATTCCGCGACCCGGCGTTCGAATGCGCCGTCGGCGTGCTCGGTGAGTTCCTCGGGCCGGCCGCCGAGCACCAGCATCGGAGCCCTGCGCAACTTCGCCTCCGCCGCAGCGAAATTCACGACGGCGTCGTTGCCGGGTGCGTCCGTCATCCGGACCACGATCCAGTTGATGTCGGGCGCCGGCCGGTCGGATTCGGTCCGTAGGACCGCGACCGGGCAACGGGCCTTCTCGGCGAGCTCCGTCGCCGTCGAACCCACGATGGAGCGCGCGTAGCGTCCGATGCCGACGCAACCCACGCAGATCATCGCCGCATCCCAGCATGCCTCCAACAGCGCCGAGCCGGCCGGGCCCCGCGGCACGTCGGTCTCGATCGCGACCGCCTTACCGGTGGCCTCCACGGCCAACCGTGCTGCATGGAGCGACTTCTCGGCATGCGCGAAGTCGCGCTCGTAGTCTTCCGCGGAATCGTGCGTCGGCTTGATAACGGAGACGAGACGCAATGGGGCGCCGCGGGTGATCGCCTCGTCGACACCCCATAGCGCGGCCGTGATCGCCGCCGCCGAACCGTCGATTCCTACCAGGATTGGTTTCATGATCCGACCTTTCTGCTGTCGAAGGTAGCCACTCCGCACGGTCGGCACTAGGGTCGTTCGGCCTTCCCGCCGCGGACCAATGGGCAACGCGGGCAAAGGCGGGAGCGCTCAGATTGTTTCGACTGACGAACGGATCGGCACCGGCTCGGCGGGCCGCTCCGCCCGCCGCTTGATCGCGAGCATCAGCCCACGGGTCCCCAGTGCTATCAACGGCCTGGCCAGTTCCATCACGAACACTTCGCCCGGGTAGCGCAGGGCAATTCGAGCGCGGGCCAGCAGCCGGACGCGGTCTTCCCAGTGCGGCTGGAGATGAAGGGACAAGACCACGTTCCACCGCGGCTCGGATCGCATCGCATTGAGGACCAGGTATTTTTCGGGCACGATCTCCGCGATGCGTAACGTCAACCCGCCGGGTAACCCCATCCAGCCCTCGGGAGCCAGACGCACCGAATCCCCGACCCGCAGCCCCTTGCTATTTTCCTGCCCCACAACGCTTTCCGAGCTTTCCGGCCCCTGGAAGCCGTAGCCTTCTCTCCTGTCCAGGCCGATCTGCAGGAGCCGGGACCAGACCACGGACGCGGTCGCGTCGATGTCAACCGCCTCGGTCGTCTGCACCGCCGGATCGCTGACCAGGGCGTCACCCGGAACGCGCATCTGCGATTCCGCCTTCGTTGCACCCCAGTTGCGGTAATACCTGCGCGCGCAGTAGAGCACGGTGAGCAACACGGTGGTCTGGGCAATCCGCCTTGACATCTTGGACATGGCGCCAGTCTGCGCGGCGCGTCCCGATGCCTGCGAGGGTCCTTGGTCCTTGGTGGTGCGCCGATATGCCCTGCGCACCGCTGAAGGCCCTAGCCGGCCGGGGTGATCAGGCCGTAATGCCCGTCGTAGCGGTGGTAAAGCACGCCGGCGCAGCCGTAGGCGGCGTGAATGAAGAACAGGAACGGCAGGCCTAGCATGGCCAGCCGCTCGGCGGCCCCCTCTTCGGTGAGGCACGGCAGCGGTTGTTGGCTGATGGTCACCGGTAACGCGTGCTGGCTCACCCGGTCGGCCAGGGCCGGCGCTGCCAGCGCGAGCCGGTAGCCCGTCGGCCCGGCGTGATACAGCACACTTGCGGTGCCGGTGCCCTGCTCCGTGAACAGATGAAAGTCGTAGTCGAGCAGGTCCATTTCGCGGGCGGCATCGTCGACGGTGCAGGGCGCCATCGTGAACGACTTGCGCCGGATGACGCGGCGCTGATCGGCCGGACGAGGGAAATAGTTCGGCCGGTGCGCCGGCTCGGACTCATGCCGCCATTCGTGGGGACCCGCCGGCGGCAGCTCGCCGCGGCGCGCGTCCCGGTGCTCGGCGGCGCGTTCCAGGCGGCGGCGCAATCGCGCCACGAGAAGATCGACCGATTCCCGCGCCGTGTCGGCCTGGACCTGGGCGCGGACCGGTCGGCCATCGACGTCGAGATTGGCTTGCGCGACGACGGGCCGCTGCACCGCCGGGTCGCGATGTCTGGTCAGTCTCACGCGGGCGTGCCGCACCGGCCGGCTTGCGTACCGCGTCAGCTCACCGACCTTGGTGCGGGCGTACTCAGCCGCAGCCGGAAGCTCGTCCCGGATGGTGACCTGCACGTCGATGTCCTGTGGCGGTTCTGGCCTGTGGCGCATGGTCAAAGTGCTACGTCACGAAACCGGCTGCGGGACAGGGCCAAAGGTCACCGGAGTATTCATTGCAGTGCCGCCGCCCGCACCAGCTTGTCCTCGGGCTGGCCGGGGTTCTTGGACGCGTCGGTCTCACGCGCCAAGAAGGCGGTGAGTTCCCCGATCGCGGTCATCAGCGGGGCCGGGAACACGATGGTGGTGTTCTTCTCCACCCCCAGTTCGAGCAGGGTCTGCAGGTTGCGCAGCTGCAGGGCCAGCGGGTGCCGCATCATGGTGTCCGAGGCGTCGCCGAGGGCAGCGGCGGCGCGCGCTTCCCCCTCGGCCGCAATGATTTTGGCCCGCTTCTCCCGCTCCGCCTCGGCCTCGCGCGCCATGGCGCGTTTCATGCTGTCGGGGAGCTGAATGTCCTTGAGCTCTACCAAGGTGACCTCCACACCCCAGTCCACCGTGGTGGCGTCGAGGATCTGGCGAATGCTGCCGTTGATCTTCTCGGTTTGGGCAAGCACTTCGTCCAGGGAATGTTGGCCCACGACATTGCGAAGGGTGGTCTGCGCGATCTGGTCGATGGCGGCGTGGACGTTTTCGATCACCACGACGGCCTTGCGGGCATCGACGATCCGGAAGTAGGCAACCGCGGCGATGTCGACGCTCACGTTGTCACGGGTGATGATGCCCTGCGACTGGATGGGCATGGTCACGATCCGCATCGAAATCCGCCACAGGCGGTCGATGATCGGAATGATGATCCGCAACCCGGGTTCGCGAACGCCGATCACGCGGCCGAGGCGGAAATGCACACCCCGTTGATACTGCTGCACCACCCTGATCGACGCCGCCAGCAACACCGCGACGACAATCCCCAAGGCCACCAGTATTGCGGCAATCTGGCTCATCACCATCTCCTCGATCCGCTTCGCACCGTCACGAAGCCGCCGGAGAGCCGGCGGCCCGCTTGTGAATCCGGGCGGCGAACGCCGCCGCGCGGCCGAGGTCATGCCCGTTCGGCCGCCCCCGGTTTATTCCGCCGATGAATCCGAATGGCCCCACCGTGTCGAACCCCCGGCACGAGAACGATCCGATGACGTCGAACCCCTTCTGCTCGAGCTTCTCCCGAATGGGTTTGTGATAACCCAACAGTGGAACCTCGCGTGCGCCGCTGGTGAAGAACGTGAAGGCCGCGGTGGGGTGGTCGGCGGCCGGAAGCTGACGGATCAGTTTGCGCAGCCTGGCGTCCACCATCATGTAGTAGATGCCGGAACCGAACCCGACGAGGTCGTAGTCGTGAACGATGCCCGGGTCGACCGACTCGGGTGTGACGACCTCGGCACCCAGCACCTCGGCCATCCGATCGGCTACCAGCCGGGTATTGCCATGTGACCTCGAAGCGCACACGATAAGCGTCCTCATGGCCAACTCCTTTGCGAATGTGGCTCAGACGGCTCCATGCTCCGCCGGGATTGGCGGCCCCGGTAAGGGCGCAAAGGCACAGCGCCGTGAGGGCCTTGGTCACTTGTGTGAATCGTCCCTGGTGACAGCCGAAATCGACTGACAACCGGAGGTCCTTCGCGGTCGGGACTTCGGTCCCTATCCACGCGCCCGGCGAACCGGTCGAATAGGGATTGTGACTGTCACACTTCCCGCAACGGATGCCGGTGCGAAGATAATCGTCCTCGAGTCGCATCCGGCCTGGATTTCGGCGCAACGACGGGCCGCCGAGCGCGTCGAGGCGATGCGCCGTCATCCGTCATGGACGGCCCGGCCCTCCGATCGGCCCCAAACCCAGCTCCGGCGGCCCCGGCCGTGACTCGGATGGCGGCGAGGGCGCTGGCGTTGCCGGCCGCCGCGCTCATGCTGTTGGCGGGACCGTCGGGCATGGCGGCTGCCGACAACGGGCGTCCGCAAGCCAAGCCCGAGGAGCGGGCCGCGGCTCTCATCCGGCCGTCCATCATGTACCTCGCCGGTGAAGGTTACGGGCTGGTCCGGCTGCCCAGTGGTGAGGTCCTGTCGCAATTCGGGCGGGGCTCGAGCATGCCGTTCCTGGCCACCTGGCACTGCACGGCCTTCGTCGTCAACCCCGACGGTTGGGTGGCGACGGCGGGCCACTGCGTCGACCCGGCGAGCGCCACACTCCTGATACTCAAACGGGCCGCCCTCGAATACCAGAACGAGTATCCGGATGCGCCAGAGTCGAGCGATCCGGCGGTCACATTGGACTGGCTGCAGAAGAACGCGAGGGTGGAAGGCGACACACCCGGCCAAGGCCCCCACGTGGGCATCACGCTGATGTCGGGCACGGGAACGAAACTCACGGACAAGTTGACCGCCAACGTCGCCGATTTCCGGCCCATGGGGAAGGGCGACGCCGCCCTCCTCAAGATCCCCAAGCGCAACCTGCCGTCGTCGGAACTGGCCACCGATGCCGACGTCACCATCGGGACGCCCGTTCTCGCGGTGGGCTTCCCCGAGAGCACCCAGAACATCACCGGTCCTTCGCTCGACCCCACCTACAAGAGCGGCAAGGTCAGCAAGAGGTCCCTCGCGGGATCCAATCCCGAGTACGAGATCGACGCCGCGATGACCGACGGCATGAGCGGTGGCCCGACGGTCGGACTGAACGGAAAGGTGCTCGGCGTCAACAGCTTCGCCCCGATCAACGAAACACAGCCGTTCAACTTCATCACGCCGGTGGACGGCATCGCCGCGATATTGGCCGGCAAGGGTGTCAAGCCGGCGCTTGGACCCGCGGACCGGTTCTACCGCAACGGGCTGACCGACTTCTATGCGGGTCGCTACACCGACGCGATCGACGAGTTCGACCAGACCCTGGCGATGTCGCCCGGCTACCCCGGTCTGGACGATCTCAAGACGACCGCAGTCAATCTGCGCCAGCAGTACGGGGATTCCTCCCCACTGAGCGGACGAAATCTGTTGTGGTACATCATCATCAGTGTCGTTTCGGTGCTCGGTCTCGGTGCCGGCCTGACCTACCTGGGCCTCAGGCTCCATCGTCGCGTCCCCACGGCGCCCGACGTACAACCGCTTCGTCTGATGCCCAAGCATGAGTTGGCTGCCGGTGAACCGCATTTCTGCGCACATTGCGGGGCCGAGCACCACCCGAGCGAACAGTTCTGCCCGAACTGCGGTAAGCACATAGACCTTCCAGCGGCGCTACGGGGAACCGGATTGATTTCCTGACGGGTGGCCTATAGGTGAGCGCGGGATTATCAACCAGAGTGGCGGCCCGGTTCGACGACGCGGCGGCCCGCACTCGAGAAGCCCTTGCACAGCACGGATTCGGCGTGCTCACCGAAATCGATGTCAGAGCGAAGGTGCAGATTCAGCTTGGCGTCGAGATGGAGGACTACCTGATCCTCGGCGCCTGCGATCCAACCGTGGCCTATCGAGCCATCGGTGTGGATCGAGAGATCGGGCTGCTGCTGCCGTGCAACGTGCTGGTGCGCGCCGACCCGGGCGACCCGGGCACGGTGATCGTCGAGGCGATGGATCCCGGGATTCTGGTCGAGGTCACCGGCGAGCCGGCCCTCATCTCGATCGCCGCCGAAATCACCGAGAGCCTGTGTGCCGCGATCGCTTCGCTGACCGAAAACGATTGATCTCGGCGGCCACCATGCCGACCACCACCGGGACGGCTCGTGCGACCATCGGGCTCAGCCCGTCCCCAGGGCCGGTATCTGCCGCCTCGACGGCGAAGACCACCACCGCGTCGGGTACCCGCCCGAGCTCTCGAGCCAGCGCATGGGTGCGACCGATATCGATGCTGTGCGAGCTCAACCCCTCGCCTTGCGTGGGCAACTCGTCCAGCTGGTAGCGATGGACGCGGCCCGGGGTCGCCGGGGTGACGACCGCCGCGTCGATGACCACGGCCAGCTCGGCCCCGGTCCATGCGTCGAGCACGCCCAACGGTTCCGCAATGCCCGTAGCCACAACGACGTTCGGCCAGGCGAGGCGTTCCATTGCAATCGCTGCGGCGACGCCGACGCCGTCGTCACGCCGGTAGCAATTGCCGAGCCCGATGACGGCAACCCTGCCGGCACCCTCGGTCATCGTCGCTGCACCGTCAGCGTCAAGAAGTGCGCCGAACAGGAGATGCACGGGTCGTAATTGCGAATCACCCGTTCGCACAGGGCCGTCAGGGCGGCATCGTCCAAGGTGAGGTTGTCGGACACCACCCGGGCAAGATCGGATTCAATGGCGGCCTGGTTCTGCGACGTGGGCGGGATGATGGTCGCCGCCGAGACCAGCCCGCCATGATCGATGTCGTAGCTGTGATACAGCAGGCCGCGGGGCGCCTCGCTGACGCCGTGCCCGGTTCCCGCCCGGGCCGGGACGTCGACGAAAGGCCTTGGCGGCCGCTCGTATCCGTCGATGATGCGCAGCGCCTCTTCGATCGCGTAGACGACCTCCACGGCGCGAACGATGATGCTGCGGAACGGGTTTCGGCACTCGGCCGACAGCCCGGCCGCCGCGGCCGCCTGGGCCGCGATCGGTGAAAGAGCCGACGAATTCAGGCTATAGCGCGCCAAGGGGCCGGTGATGTAGCGGCCGCCGTCGAGCGTCGCGTGCAGGGCGGTGGAGTGGGGCACCTGCGACTCGCGCACGTGCTCGGCGAAGTCGGCCGCCGCGAACGCCTCCCCGGCGCTGCGCGCGATGACGCCGTTCTCGATCGGATACTGGCCGTTCTGGCTCAGCGCCAGCATCTCATGGTCGAGCTCGAGGTCGGGGAAGTCGAAACCGGCCACCCACTCGACCGTCGCGACCGCGTCATCGAGCGCCCGGCGCAACTGCTCGGCGACGGGAGCGAACTGCGACCGGGTGGGCACCGAGTAGAACCCACCCAGGCGAACGTTGATCGGGTGTATCGACCGCCCGCCGACGAAGTCCATCAACGCATTGCCCGCCTTCTTCAATCGCAGGCCGCGTTCGACGATCTCACGCTCGTCGCGGGCCAGCGCGATCGCATCGGGGTAGCCGAGGAAGTCGGGTGCGTGCAGTAGATAGATGTGCAGCATGTGGCTGTGAATCCATTCGCCGCAGTACAGCAGCCGGCGCAGCGCGACGAGCTCTGGATCCACCTCGACGCCACAGGCGCTTTCGATCGCGTTGCAGGCGCTCGCCTGGTAGGCGACGGGGCAGATTCCGCACACTCGCGCGGTGAGATCCGGCGGCTCGGTGTAGGCGCGTCCTCGCAGGAATGCTTCAAAAAATCGGGGCGGCTCATAGATGTTCAATTGGACGGTTTGCAACGCGCCGTCCTTGAGCGTGACGTGCAGCGCCCCTTCGCCTTCCACTCGGGTCAGGGTGCCGACGCTGAGCGTCCGGGTCGCTGGGTTCACGGCTTGCTCCGCTCGGCAGCGAAGTTCGCGACGTTGAAGGTCGAGAACACCCGGTCGACGTCACCGTCGGACATCCCGTCGCGGTGCAGCAACGGGATCAGTGTCCCGATTTGCGGCGCCGCGGACGGGCCGAAACAGCCGTAGCAACCGCGATGATGGCTGGGGCACAGCGCACCACACCCGGCGTGGGTGACCGGCCCCAGGCACGGAATGCCTTCGGCGACAACAACACACGTGGTCCCGCGCAGCTTGCACTCGGTGCACACCGTCTTGGCCGGCAGCCGGGGTTTGCGCCCGATCAGCAGGGCCGCCAGGGTGTCGAGCAGCTGGCCCCGATCGATCGGGCAGCCCGGCACCTGGTAATCCACCTTGACGTGCGCCGACGCGGGCGTCGAGGTTGCCAGCGTGTCAATGTATTCCGGCTTGGCATATACGACGGAGGCGAACTCGGCGACGTCGGCGAAATTGCGCAGCGCCTGCACTCCCCCGGCCGTCGCGCACGCGCCGATGGTGACCAGCACCTTGGACTGGTCGCGGATTTCGCGGATCCGTTGTTCGTCGTGATGGGTGGTGATGGAGCCCTCGACGAGCGACACGTCGTAGGGTCCGCCGACCATCGAGCTCGACGCTTCGGCGAAGGTGGCGATCTGCACCTGGTCGGCGAGGGTCAGCAGTTCGTCCTCGCAGTCGAGCAGCGTCAGTTGGCAACCGTCGCAGGATGCGAACTTCCACACGGCCAAAGTGGGGCCCATTACAGCTCCTTGACTACCAGTAGCGGGCCGGCGACGTCGTAACCGACGACGGGCCCGTCGCGACACACCAGCAACTGGCTCAGCTGGCAGTGGCCGCACGTTCCGATTCCGCATTGCATGTTGCGTTCCAGCGATACCCGAATATCGGTGGCAGCCATACCTTTGGCCAACAACGCCTCCGCGGCGAACCGCAGCATCGGCTCCGGGCCGCACAGGAACGCGGTGGTGCGGTCGGGATTGAGCGCGAGTCGCTTCAGCGGCTCGGTGACCAGGCCGACCTCGCCGCGCCAGCCGTGGACCGGGACGTCGACGGTCAAGTGCAGCTCGATCTGCGGGTCGGCGGACCACTGCTCGAGCTGGGCGGCGAACACGAAGTCCTCGCGCGAGCGGGCGCCCGCGATCAGGATCAGCTTGCCGTAGCGCGCCCGCTCGGCCAGTGCGCCCAGTATTGCCGGGCGCAGCGGGCACAGGCCCACGCCCCCGGCGACCATGACCAGATCTCGCCCGGCAGCTTCCGCAAGCCCCCAGGTGGTGCCGAACGGGCCCCGCACCCCGATGACGGCGCCGGGCTGCGCGTCGTGCAGGGCGCGGCTCACCGCCCCGACCGCGCGGATGGTGTGCGTGATCGAGCCGTCGGTGACCGTGGGGTCGCCGCTGATCGAAATCGCCGCCTCGCCGACGCCGAAGGCGTAGAGCATCATGAATTCCCCGGGCTGGGGGGTTCGCAGGACTTCGCCGAGCGGTTCGAGGCACAGTGTCGCCGAATCGGGGCTTTCCACGACGCGGCTGCGCACCCGGTAGGGGTTGGGCGCCATCGAGGACGGTGGTGCGCCCTCAGTCATCGCGGGCCATCTTGTTCATTTCTTCGGTGATGTCGATCCCGGTGGGGCACCACGCGATGCAACGCCCGCAGCCGACACAGCCGGACATGTCGAACTGGTCGTGCCAGGTACCCAGTTTGTGGGTTATCCAGTGCCGGTACCGCGATTCCGGGGACTGTCGCACGCTGCCGCCGCCGTGCACGTAGGTGAAATCGAACTCGTAGCACGACGCCCAGTGCTGCCAGCGCTCGGCGTGCTCGCCGGTCAGGTCGCTGACGTCTTCGGTGCTGGTGCAGTAGCAGGTTGGGCACACCATCGTGCAATTGCCGCACGTCAGGCAGCGGCTGGCGACCTCCTCCCACTGCGGCGACTCGCGCGACTCGATCAGCAGGTTGCGCAGGTTGGCGTCCGGCATCGCCCGACCCATCCGCTGCGAAGCGGCCTGCACCGCGGCGTGCGCCGAACCGATCTCCGCATCGTCGGCAGCCCGATGGGGAACGGCGGCAAGGACTTCGGCGCCCTCGTCGGTGCCGACCTCGACCACGTAGGTCACACCGTCGCCGCCGGGGCGCTCCGTCAGGGCCAAGTCGTAGCCCGGTCCGGCCGCGGGGCCGGTGCCCATCGAGGCGCAGAAGCACAGGCCGCCCGGCTCCGTGCAATTCACCGCGACCACGAAGATCTGGCGATGCCGGCGGACGAAGGAGTTGTCGGGGAACTGGCCGCGGCCCAGGACCCGGTCGAGCGTCGCGATCGCGGCCAAGTCACACCCACGCACGCCCAGGAACGCGTACCGCGGAACTTCCTCGTCGGAATCGGCGGTGCTGAACCCGTCCCGGGTGCCGGACCACAGCCGGCGCCGCGGCGGATGCAGGAACTGCTTCCAGGACTGGGGCCCCGATGAGTGTCCGAACGCCGCGTCATCGTCACGCCTGCGCACCCGATACTGCCCGGGCGCCACGTCGACGCCCCATCCCCGCGGCAGGTCGGCGGCGGACTCCAGTTGGTCCAGCACGATCGCGTTGTCCCGCAACGTCGGACCGATCACACGGTAGCCGCGCTCGATCAGGACCTCGACAAGCCGGTGCAGTCCGGCGGTGTCAAACGATGCGGCACCGGGGTGCTCGCCGTCTCCGCTCATCGACCCATCATCCGCCGGTTCGGTTGTGCTGTATAGGGGTTTGGCAACGGGGTCATGGTTACGAGGCCTCCGCGAGGAACTTGATGTCGCGTTCCCACAGGGCGTCGCGGGCGCGATCCAGCCGGGACCGGACGACCGCCACAAGTGCCGCCATCGTCATCGTCGCCGCCAGCGCTGTCACCACCGCCACGCCGACCGCCTCGGCGACGGCGAGCCAGGTGGGGGTGGGCGGATCCACCGGATTGCCGTCCCCGTCCACCCATATCTCGATGGTTCCACCCACCTTGGCCTGCTCGGTGACCACCAGTGGTCCGTTGCGCTCCCCGCTCGGCCCTGGCCACTTCGCCTGCACGACAACGACACCCAAATCCTCGACCAGGGCATCGACGATCGTCGCCATCACGCGGTGCCGCTCGTGCGCCTCCCGCGTGTACACCCCATCCCGCGCGCCGTAGGTCACCGCGCCGAGCACACCGGCGACCGGGACGGCGATCAGGGATACGACAAGCGCGACCAGCATGACCAACGATTCGATGCGGTCCGCGCGGCGGAGCAACGGGTTACGGCCGAAAACGCGAGCGATCCGCCAGCGGCTGGGGTCCCAGGTGAACGTCTCCATAATGTCCTCTGCGCCGCAACCGTTTCGGTGGATTCGCCGGTTCAGAGGGCGACCTGGTGCTGGTGATCGATCATCCACTCGACGAAGTCGGAGAGCTCGCGCCGCGGTGTCGCCGGCAACGGGTCCGCGTTGATGGGCGCCCAGCCCACTCGGAGCAGCATCTGGGGGTGGCTGCTGTCGCCGAAGATGTCGGACTGGACCGCCGTGCGCGTTTCGGGCGTCTCCAGCGGTTCGGTGACCGGGCAGCTGGCCAGCCCCAGTGACGTCGCGGTGAGCAGCACCACGCTGGTCGCCTCACCGGCACGCAGCTGGGCCAGGCGGTCGTCGTTGCGGGTGCCCAGTGCGAGGACGACGGCGTTGTCGTCGGCCGACGACGAGTCCGGCGGCATGGGAAGCACCGGGCCGGCGAAGACCCGGCCCGGGATCTTCGCCGAGAGATCCGGTGCCGGCGTATTGCGCGCGGGGACGCCTGCCACCGACGCGTAGCGGCCACTCCACTCGGTGAGTTCGGCGAGATAATCCTGGTTCATGTGGTCCCGGACGGATTGAGCGACGATCTTCCGCAGATTGTCGAGGTCTTCGACCTGGCACAGCGTTACCCCGCTTCGAGCCGCCCGCGCAGCCATCAGGGCGACGTCGCCCACCGGCACGGGCCAGGAGCTGTAGTAGCGCCGGTCGGTTCGCCGCCGCGGTATCGCCGCGGCCAGCGCGATGTCGACGGAGTCGGCGCGGTGCGGCGAAAGCTCGATTGCGGCAAGGTGGCTGGGATCGGCGGGATTCGGGAGCCGGGTCACCTTGGAAAGCCACCCGACCGCCGCGAGCGCGACGACACAGTGATGCAGGGCCGCACCGCAACTCAGCATGAGGTCCCGGGCATCCGGGTCGGTGTTGGGCAGTTGCCGGCTCGCGTCGGAGTAGAGGTGCAGGCTCGTCGCGTCCACCCGCCAGCGCCAGGGTTGGGTGTTGTGCACCGAAGGTGCCCGCGATGCCAAACTCAAGACCGTCCGGACCGTGCCGGCATCCGGAAATCGAGTGTTCATGGCGGTCGTTTCCCTTCGGTATTGCCTCGTCTTCTCTACCATTGCGGATCGCTGCCCGCCCGACGAGAGCCTGACGGCTCTAGCCCGAGGGACTTTGGGCCAATCGCATAGCTACGCGGCCACCGCGACGCTCACATCGACGGATAGCCGATCGCCGATGGCGTAGGCCACCGACCAGTCGCCGAGGCATGCCGCCCGTGCCAGCTCGTCGACCAGGGGGCTGTGGGCGCCAAGCTCCGCCAGCCACGCCGTGACGACGGGGGCGATCTCATGACCGGGCACCCGGACGGTGCGGCCGCCGTGCAAACGATCGGTGACGCGGTACATCATCGGGGTCGGCACGGCTCGCAGGTGGTGTCGTGTTGTAAACCTCATCACGGCCTCCTCGATCGAGCTTGAAATACATCCGACCACTCAACCGCTCGGGCCCACAGGGCCGAACGCAACCGGGCGGCAGGTGCTTCAGTCGTGCTTTCGAGGATGCGGAGGTCCCGCGGCGGTAGGGCCGTTGGTCACCTGCCTCCGTGACGCGAACGCGCCCGCGGTAGAGGCGGCGGCGATGGTCAACAAGGCGCCGAACATCAACGCCGACGCTTCACCCGCGACGAGCAGGTGCTCCTGGGTGCCGATGGTCGCCGCGGCCACCGGCACGCCGAGCTGCGCGGCCGAGAGCACCGCCAGAGTGAGCGGTTGGCCGAGCAGCCTGCCGGCGCAGTGTGCCAGCACGGCCCCGAGCCCCAATCCCACGCCGAGCAGGATGAGTTTCGGGTGTGCACCGAGCTCGCGCACCTGTAGGGAGGCGCCCAGCCAGACGAAGAACAGCGGACTGAAAAACCCCTCGGTGATTCCGAACAACTGGCGCGCCAACCGTCGCGGTTCGCCGACCATGGCGACCACCAGCCCCACCGCGAAGCCCGCCAGCATGACGGACACGTGCGTGCTCATGGCGATCGCCGCCAGGGCGAACAGCACGATGAGGTTGGTCCGCAATTCCAGTGCGAACCGCCGGTTCTCGGAGTAGACGTGCATCCGGCGGCGCCAGCCCTTGGCGTCGGAGGCGCGCAGCAGCGCGTACAGCACCCCCGCGCACCCGGCCACGGCCAGCGCGCCGAGCGCGGCGGTGGGCGCATGCCGGAGGTCAATCACTAACGGCAGCAGGACAATACAGGCGGCATCCGCGAGAGCGATCTGCGCCGTAACGGCAATCACCTGCGGCCCCTGCAATCGCAGGGAATCGATCACCGGCAGCGCCAGCGCGGCCGACGACGAGGCCATCAGCACGGCGTACATCGCCGCGTGGCCGGTGCCGAAGGCAGCCGCCAACCCGGCCCCGAGCGCCACCGCGACGGTGCCACTGAGCGCCGCGCGCACCAGCGCCCTCGGCAGCGACGCACGCAGTGCGGTGGCGCCGACCGGGACATGGGTGCCCACGACGAACATGACCAACGCGAAGCCGATGTTGGCGAGCAGCTGAAACGTCGGGTTGGTGACATCGACGACGTCCAGACCGGTCCGGCCGACGACGAGGCCGGCGACGAGCTCGCCGATGATCACCGGTATCCGAAGGCGCGGCAGCGCCGCCAGCAGCGGACCGGCCAAGCCGATCGCGGTCAGCAGCGCCAGGGTGTGGAAGCCGAACCCCGGCACGTCAGCGGTCCCTGCGCGCCAGCACGAAGACATTCTGCATTCTTCGCGGCGCAGTTTTAGGGATTGATCGTGTTATCCCCGACCTGGCGGCCCCAGACGTACTCGATGGCGTATGGGGATCCGGTGTCGAGGTGGTTGTAGGGGGCGATGCTGTTCCCGGTGTCCATCACCAATTCGGGTGCGGGCCAAAGGTGTCGGGTGATGGGCTGCCAGCAACCGGGGGCGCACCGCCGACCACGGCCCGCCGTTCGTGTACAGCGTGGTGGTACATGGCCCGACCGTTTCCACGCTGGTCAATGAATCCAAGATCGCGGACATGATGGTCGTGGGGTGCCGGGGCGAAGGCGCATTCAGCCGCGTCCCGTTCGGCTCGGCCAGCACCGGCCTCGTCAACTACGCGCACTGCCCGGTCGCGGTCGTCCATGATGAGGCCCCGCCGCGCCCGCAGGCACCGGTGCTGGTGGGAATCGACGGTTCGGCGGCATCAAGACTGGCGGCGGAGATCGCCTTTGATGAGGCCTCTCGCCGGGGCGTGGAGTTGGTGGCATTGCATGCGTGGTCGGACATCAGCATTTCGGAAGTCCCAGGCCTGGATCTCGAGATGATGGAAGCGCAGGCACAACAGGCGCTCACCGAGTGGCTCGCCGGATTTCAGGAGCGCTACCCCGATGTCAGGGTGCGACGTGTGGTGGCGTGCGATCAGCCGGCTCGTCAACTGATCGAGCACTCGGAGTCCGCACAACTCGTCGTCGTCGGCAGTCACGGTCGCGGCGGATTCGCCGGCATGCTGCTGGGGTCGGTGAGCACGGCCGTCGCGCATGCCGCGCAATCGGTGGTGATCGTCTCTCGCGAGTCATAGCGGCGCAGGCCGGGCAGGCCACTGACACGTGGCACGAAAACGGCCCCCGAAAACTCTCCGGGGGCCGTTTCACTTGGTAGCGGGGACAGGATTCGAACCTGCGACCTCTGGGTTATGAGCCCAGCGAGCTACCGAGCTGCTCCACCCCGCGTTGGTGAATGCCAGGTTACCGAACCAGCATCACGGCGACCAAATCGCGGGCTCAGCGGGGGTGCGGCGCCCGCTCAGTGCGATGGCGGGTTCAGCCCGTACCGCCGCGCGATGTCGTCCATCCAGTCCGGCGACCCGTAGGTCAGCCCGTACTTGTCGGCCAGCTCGCCGAATTCGGGCGACTCGTGCAGGACCTTGCCGACCGGGTCGTCGGCATGCTCGACGAGCAGCTCCCCGAGCTCGCGGAAATAGTTCTCGAATCCGCCCGGGGTGATGACTTCGATGATGCGACCCGGCTCGCTGCCGGCGTTCCACATCGCGTGCATCTGACCTCGTGGCTTCGTGATGTAGCCACCGGGACCCAGAACCACTTCGCTGTCGTCGGAGCGGAAGCCGATCTCACCGGCCAACACGATCGAGTGCTCGTCCTCGCGGGTGTGCATGTGCGCGGCGGTGAGCAGGCCGACTTCAAACGGGTGCTCGACGATGGATACCTCACCCCCGTTGGTCGTGCTGGACAGCTTGAACACTGCCCCGAATCCGGGGAGGGCGACGTAGTCACCTTCCCCGGGCTGCACCACGGTGACTCCGATTTCGTTCGCGTTCGTCATTTCGCGTTCCTCTGAGATGGCCACAGCGGCTGCGGCACTTCCACACCGAACGGCTTGCCCCAGCCGTTCCGGGAGGAAACCTCGTGCACGGGGCGCCGATTGGCAGCGACACCCCACTTGCCCCGGGGATAGCCGAGGGCCAGCATGGCCGACATCTCCCAGCCTTCCTCGACGGGCACGCCCAGCAGTTCGTTCACCTCGTCGGTGAAATTGCGGAGCACCATCGTCATGACGCCGCCGACGCCCTCGGCCCGGGCCGCGAGCAATGCGCTCCAGATCGCCGGGTAGATGTTGGCGCCGCCCAGGTCGTCGATGGCAAAGACGAAGAGCAGCAACGGGATTTCTTCGAAATGGTCGGCCAGGTAGTTTCCCGAGCACCGCATTCGGCGCATCGTCTCGGCGTGGGCGGTCGGGTCCGCGCCGGGGGCCCCCGGCGCCAAAGCGACCATCGGGCCGGCCCCCGCGCTGAACTTCTCGTACTCGATGGCGCGGGCCTGCCGGAACAGTTGGGCGAACTCACGGATGAGTTGCGGGTCGTCCACGGCCACGAAGTGCCAGCGCTGGGTGTTGCCCCCATTGGGAGCCCGCACCGCCGCGTCGAGGATGCGGGCCTGCGTCTCCAGCGGGATCGGGTCCGGCCGCAGCCGCCGCATCATCCGGGTGGTGTACAGCGCTTCGTAGACGTCCATGTGCCTGCTCCCCTCCGCTATTCGGGCCAGCTGTTGTTGAGGATGATGTCGACGAAGTCGGTGCGCTCGAAGCCGGCGTCGAAGTGCGCCAGCACGTCGGCGTTCATGGTGCCGAAGGTGGTCTGCGGGCGGTGCTTCATGCCGTCGTTGAACGCCGAGAGGATGCGGTTCTTGAAGTCGGGCCGCGGGTGGGCGGCGGTCACCGCGGCCAGGGCGTCGGGGGCCAGGGATTCGCGGCCGACGCCGACCACGTCGACTTCGACGCCGGCTTGCAGCAAGGCGACCTCGGGTGCGAGGAACTCGGGCACACCGGGCGTGGTGTGCAGGGCGATGCCAAGCCACACCTTGTCGGCCTCGGCCTTGTCGACACCGCTGGCGGTCAGGAAGTCCCGGGCCGCGTCGGCCCCGTCGACCTCGAAGCGGACCGTGGAGGTGCGGTAGCGCCCGGTGAGCCCGATGTCGTGGAACATCGCGCCGACGTAGAGCAGCTCCAGATCGGGTTGCAGGCCGCGCCGCAGGCCCTGCAGCGCGCCGAACAGGAACACCCTCCGCGAGTGGTTGAACAGCAGGTCGTCCTCAACCTCGCGGATGAAGTCGGTGGCCTCGCGCACCAGCGCGGTGTCGGGGATGCGGATGCCGGCGATGGTTTCGATGGATTGGGTGGTCATGAGCGCCAGTGTGCGCCCGCGCGCGCTCAACGACCGTGGGCGTTCGGGCCGTCCTGTCCACAGAAAGCGACACAATGTTTTGCGTGGCTGAAGCGGGAGCGCGTTCGCGGGTGGTGGTGATCGTCGTCTTCGACGACGTGACGCTGTTGGACGTCGCGGGAGCGGGTGAAGTGTTCGTCGAGGCGAACCGGTTCGGCGCCGACTACGAACTCAAGATCGCCTCGGTGGACGGGCGGGACGTGACCACGTCGATCGGGACTCGACTGGGTGTCACCGACAGCATCGCGTCGATCGGTTCAGCCGACACCGTCCTGGTCGCCGGCAGCGACCACCTGCCGGCGCGGGCGATCGACCCCGCGCTCGTCGAGGCCGTCAGGTCGGTGTCGGGACGGGCCCGGCGGATGGCATCCATTTGCACGGGGTCGTTCATCCTCGCGCAGGCCGGTCTGCTCAGCGGCCGGCGCGCCACCACGCACTGGCACGATGCCCGGTTGATGGCCCGGGCCTTCCGCGACGTCACCGTCGAGCCGGACGCGATCTTCGTCCGAGACGGCGATGTCTTCACCTCGGCCGGGATCTCGTCGGGCATCGACCTGGCGCTGGCGCTGGTCGAAATGGATCACGGGACCGAACTGGTCCGCGACGTGGCCCGGTGGCTGGTCGTCTACCTCAAACGCGCGGGGGGCCAATCACAATTCTCGGTGCTGGTCGAGGCCGATCCCCGGCCGGACTCGCCGCTGCGACCGGTGATCGACGCGGTCGCCGCCAACCCCGCCGCGAACCACAGTGTGAAATCCCTTGCGGGCCGGGCGTCGCTGAGCACCCGTCAGCTGACCCGGCTCTTCCAATCCGAGCTGGGGATGACCCCGGCCCGCTACGTCGAACTTGTTCGGATCGGTTTCGCCCGTGGCGCACTGGAATCCGGCCGGTCGGTCAGCGAGACCGCGGGCATGGCCGGCTTCGGCAGCATCGAAACCCTGCGGCGGGTGTTCGTCAGCCACCTGGGCATCAGCCCGAAGGCCTATCGGGAGAGGTTCCGAACGGCCGGAATGGCCGGGGCCTGAACCTATTTGGTGTTGTTGTACTTGGTGATCGCGTCGTCCAACCGCTGCAGGGCGGCGCCGTAACCGGCGAAATCGCCCTTCTTCTGGGCGTCCTTGGCGGCGCCCAGCGCCGTCTGAATCTCTTGCAGGGCAGCGGCTTTGGCCGGGGACAGCGTCACCGACCCGTCGGGAACCGGCGGAAGCGCCGCCGGCGGTGGCGATCCCGGTGTCCCGGCCTGTGCCGGCGGACTCGGCGGCGGAGCCTGGGGGGCGCCCCCTTCGGTCGGCTGAATGCCCGTCGCGGCCGCGCCCGCACCGGGCCCGAACAGCCCGGTCAGGGCGTCGCGCACGGTGGGGCCGTAGCCGATCTTGTCGTTGTACATCATCGCCACCCGGATCAGCCGCGGATAGGACGAGGCGGCGTCGCTGGCCCCCGGGGAGGCGTAGACGGGTTCGACGTAGAGCAGGCCGCCCTGGCCCACCGGCAGGGTGAGCAGGTTGCCCCAGCGGATCCGGTTCTGGTTGTCGCGCCCGATCACACCGAGGTCCTGGGAGACCGCGGGGTCGGTGGTGATGGCGTTGTTGGCCAGTTTCGGCCCGTTGACCTGACCCGGGATGGTCAGCACGNTGATCCTGCCGTAGGTCGCCGGGTCGGAGCTGGCGCTGATGTAGGCGGCCAGATAGTCGCGCTTGAACCTGTTCATCGCGCTCGTCAACTGATACGACGACGAATTGTCGTTCTTCGCAATGTTTTTCGCGACGATGTAGTAAGGCGGCTGGTAGCTGCTCGCGGTCGGATTGGGGTCCAGCGGCACATCCCAGAAGTCGGACGTGGAGAAGAACGTCACCGGGTCGTTGACGTGGTATTTGGCCAGCAGCATCCGCTGCACCTTGAACAGGTCCTCGGGGTAGCGCAGGTGCTCGGCCAGTTCGGGGGTGATGTCGCTCTTCGGCTTGACCGTGCCGGGGAAGACCCGCATCCACGCCTTGAGCACCGGGTCCTGCTCGTCCTGCTGGTACAGCGTCACGGTCCCGTCATAGGCGTCCACCGTGGCCTTGACCGAGTTGCGGATGTAGGAGACGTCCTTGTTGGGCGCCAGCTTGTTGAACGCCACCTCGTTCGAGTCGGCGGTGGCCGATTCCAGCGAGGTCAGTTCGGAGTACGGGTAGTTGTCCAAAGTGGTGTAGCCGTCGATGATCCACACCAGTCGCTTGTTGACGATCGCCGGGTACACGGAGCTGTCGGTGGTCAGCCACGGCGCCACCGCCTCCACCCGCCGCGCCGGGTCGCGGTTGAACAGGATCCTGCTGTTGGAGCCGATCACGTTGGAGAATAAGAAGTTTCGCTCCGCAAATTTGGCGGCGAACACGCTGCGGGACAACCAGTCGCCGACGGGCACGCCCCCCAGCCCGGTGTAGGTGTAGTTCTTGGTCTCGGCGCTGGTCTCGTAGTCGTATTCGCGGTCGGCACCGTTGCGGCCGACGATCGCGTAGTCGGCGGACGTGCTGGAGATGACGGGTCCGTAGTAGATGCGCGGCTGGTCCAGCGGTGCCGGACCGTCGGACACCACGTTGCCGTTGGCGCCGACGACGTTGACCAAAAACTCTGGGTAGCCACCGTTTTGGTTCGGGTCGTTGGCGACGCCGCGCACCGTGTTGGCCGGCGACGCGATGAACCCGTTGCCGTGTGTGTAGACGCTGTGCCGGTTGATCCAGTCCCGCTGGTTCTCGATCAGCCGGTCGGGATTGAGTTCCCGGGCCGCGACGACGTAGTCGCGCAGGGAGCCGGTGCGGTCCAGGTAGCGGTCGATGGACAGCTGGTCGGGGAAGTAGTAGAAGTTCTTGCCCTGCTGGAACTGGGTGAACGCCGGGCTGACGATGGTCGGGTCGAGCAACCGGATGTTGGAGGTGGTGGCCCGGTCGTCGGCCACCTGCTGGGCGGTGGCCTGCGTGTCGCCGGAGTACGTGCGATAGGTGACCACGTCCGACGTCAGGCCATACGCCTGCCGGGTCGCCGTGATGCTGCGGCCGATGTATTCGCTTTCCTTCTGCGCGGCATTGGGTTTCACGCTGATCTGCTCGACGATCAGCGGCCAGCCGGCGCCCACGATCAACGACGACAGCAGCAACAACACCAGGCCGATGGCGGGGATTCGCAAATCTTTCAGCACGACCGCGGAGAACACCGCGGCGGCGCAGATCAGCGCGATCGCCATCAGGATCAGCTTGGCCGGCAGCACCGCGTTGATGTCGGTGTACCCGGCGCCGGTGAACGGCTTGCCGCCCCGGGTGTGCGACAGCAACTCGTAGCGGTCCAGCCAGTACGCGACCGCCTTGAGAAGGACCAGCAGCCCCACCACGGTGACCAGCTGGATGCGGGCCGAGCGGCTCAGCGCACCGGTGCGGCCCGAGAGCCGGATTCCGCCAAAGACGTAGTGCGCCAACACGTTGGCAATGAAGGCCAGGAACACGGCCACGAACAGGTAGCTGAGCAGCAGGCGGTAGAACGGCAGGTCGAACGCGTAAAAGCCGAGGTCCTTGCCGAACTGCGGGTCCCGGATGCCGAAGTCCCCGCCGTGCATGAACAATTGGATGCGCACCCAGTAGCTTTGCGCGATGATGCCGGCGAGCAGGCCGATCGCGACCGGCACCCCGATCCCCACCAGCCGCAGCCGGGAGAGGACGACGGCGCGATACCGGGCCACCGGATCGTTGTCACTGCTCGGCACGAACACCGGACGGGTGCGATAGGCCACCGCGAGACCGGCGAACACGATCCCGCCCACCAGCAGGCCGGCCACCAGAAAGACCACGAACCGGGTGACCAGCACGGTCGTGAACACCGAGCGATAGCCCAACTCTCCGAACCACAGCCAGTCCACGTACGCGTCGATCAGCCGCGGGCCGGCGAGCAGCAAAGCGATCACACCCAGTGCGATCAGGATCAGAATCCGGCTACGCCGGGTCAGCTTCGGCATCCGTGCGGTGGGCCGCATCCCCACTGGCTACGCTCCCTGCTCGATTGATCGACGGTGACAACTCTACGCATCGCGCGGCCCGCGATCCCGGCCGAGCTTCAGCAGCTTGGCGCCTGGCCCCCCGAGGCGACCGCGTGCAGCGCGTCGACCGCCTGGCTGAGCGTCTCGACCTTCACCAGGCGCAGCCCGGACGGGTTGTCCGAGTTCGCCTCGTAGCAGTTTTTGGCCGGCACCAAGAAGACGGTGGCGCCCGCCGCGTGCGCGGCGACCATCTTGTGCGTGATGCCGCCGATCTGGCCCACCTTCCCGTCCGCGGAGATGGTGCCGGTTCCCGCGATGAACTTCGACCCGGTCAGGTCACCGGTGGTCAGCTTGTCGACCACCGCCAGGCTGAACATCAGGCCGGCCGAGGGCCCGCCCACGTTGGCGAGGTTGAAATCCACCACGAACGGCGCCCAGGGCGCGGTCAGCACGGCGACGCCCAGGAAGCCGTAGTCGCGATCCTTGTTCGCGCCCAGCGTAATTTGCGCGACGCCGGCCGGCTCGTTCTTGCGTCGGTAATCGATGGTCACCGTCTGGCCCGGCTTGGTGCTCTTCAGCAAACCCGTGAACTGGTCGACGTCGGCCACCGGGGTGCCGTTGACCGCGTCGATGGCGTCGCCGTCCTTCAGCTTGCCTGCCGACGGACCCGGATCGGTGACCTTGGCGACCGTCACCGCGGCGGGGTACTTCAGATATCCCAGGGCGGCATACGCGGCACTGTCCTCGGAGTCCTTGAAGTCCGCATTGTTGGCCTTGTCGACCTCGTCCCGCGACTTGCCCGGCGGGTAGATCAGATCGCGGGGAACCAGCTGTTCCTGACCTGACAGCCACAGCGTCAGCGCTTCGCCCAGCGTCAGCTCGTCGCGCTGGGACACCGTGGTCATGTTCAGGTGTCCCGTGGTCGGATGCGTCGAGGTGCCCTCGATCGCCACAACCTGCTTGCCGTCGACCTCACCGAGCGTGTCGAAGGTGGGGCCGGGGCCCAGCGAGACGAACGGCACCGTCACCACCGCGAGCAGCACCCCGAAGACCAGGATCGGCACCAGCGCGACCATCAAGGTCAGAATCCGCCTGTTCACGCCGATTACACTAGACGGAGCCCGCCGTGCCCGGTTCAGCCACAAGCTGACCCGAGATCGCCCACCCCCTCCTCGGGGTGAGTACCGTTGACGGTATGGCTGACCTGCCCTTCGGCTTCTCCTCCGGAGAGGACCCCGACAAACCCGGGAAGAAAGATCCCAACTCGGGCTCTGGTGGCTCCGATCCGCTCGGCGCATTCGGCATGGGCGGCGAGTTCGGCATGGGCGACCTGGGACAGATCTTCACCCAGCTGGGCCAGATGCTCAGCGGCGCGGGCGCCGGCATGGCCGGTGGCGAAAAGTCGGGTCCGGTCAACTACGAGCTTGCGCGCCGGGTTGCGACGAACTCGATCGGCTTCGTGGCGCCCATCCCGGCCACGACCAACTCGGCGATCGCCGACGCGGTGCACCTCGCCGAGACCTGGCTGGACGGCGCCACGGCGCTGCCCGCCGGCACCAGCAAGGCGGTGGGCTGGACCCCGGCCGACTGGGTCGACAACAGCCTTCAGACGTGGAAGCGGTTGTGCGACCCCATGGCACAACAGATTTCGACGGTGTGGGCGTCGTCGCTGCCCGAGGAGGCCAAGAGCATGGCCGGCCCGCTGATGGCGATGATGTCGCAGATGGGCGGTATGGCCTTCGGCTCGCAGCTGGGGCAGGCGCTGGGCCGGCTGTCGCGCGAGGTGCTGACGTCGACCGAGATCGGTCTGCCGTTGGGGCCCAAGGGTATTGCCGCGATCCTGCCCGATGCCCTGGAGTCGTTCGCCGCCGGACTCGAGCAGCCCCGCAGCGAGATCCTGACGTTCCTGGCCGCCCGCGAGGCCGCCCACCACCGGCTGTTCAGCCACGTGCCGTGGCTGTCGAGCCAGCTGCTGGGCGCCGTGGAGGCCTACGCGATGGGCATGCAGATCGACATGAGCGGGATCGAGGAGCTGGCTCGCGACTTCAACCCGGCAACACTGTCGGACCCGGCGGCCATCGAAAACCTTTTGGGGCAGGGCGTTTTCGAGCCCAAGGCGACCCCCGCGCAGACGCAGGCGCTGGAACGGCTCGAGACGCTGCTCGCGTTGATCGAAGGCTGGGTGCAGGTGGTGGTGAACGCGGCCCTGGGCGACCGGATTCCGGGTGCGGCCGCGCTCAGCGAGACGCTGCGCCGCCGGCGTGCCACCGGCGGCCCCGCCGAGCAGACGTTCGCGACGCTGGTGGGCCTGGAGCTGCGGCCCCGCAAGTTGCGCGAAGCCGCCGCGTTGTGGGAGCGCCTCACCGAGGCCGCCGGCGTGGACGCCCGCGACGCCATCTGGCAACACCCCGATCTGCTGCCCGACGCCGAGGACCTCGACGACCCGGCCGGCTTCATCGACCGGGTCATCGGCGGTGACACCAGCGGCATCGACGAGGCGATCGCCAAACTCGAGGAGAACCCCGAGGACCCGGGCTCCGGTCCTGTGGACAACTGACTTAGCCGGTCACCGCCGGCGTGCCACAGTGCACCCGTGTCACCGGCCCTGCTTTCCACCTATGCGCTGGACCCGGCCATGCCGGTGCTGCTGCGGCCCGACGGCGACGTTCAGGTCGGCTGGGATCCCCGCCGCGCCGTGCTGGTGCGTCCGCCGGGCGGCCTGGCCGCGCCGGAGCTCGCCGCGCTGCTGCGGTCCATGCGATCACCGACGCCGCTATCGGAGCTACAGCGCCGGGCCGCCGACCGCGGCCTGCGGGACGCGGACGGGCTGACGCACCTGGTCGCCCAGCTGGTGGGTGCGGGCGTCGCGACCGAATGCGCGAAGTCCCGCGGTCGGGCGCCGTCCATCCGGATCCACGGCCGCGGACCGCTCTCGGAGCTACTCGTCGAGGCGTTGCGCTGCTCGGGCGCCCGGGTCGCCCACAGCAGCCAACCGCACGCCGCCGTGTCGGCGACGGCCGTCGACCTGGTGGTCCTGTCCGATTACCTGGTCGCCGATCCGCGCATGGTCCGCGACCTGCACACCCAGGGCGTCCCCCACCTGCCGGTCCGGGTCCGCGACGGCATCGGGCTGGTCGGTCCGCTGGTCATCCCCGGCAAGACCAGCTGCCTGGGCTGCGCCGACCTCCATCGGCGCGACCGCGACGCCGCGTGGCCGGCCATCTCGGCGCAGCTGCGGGAAACCGTCGGTGTCGCCGACCGGGCCACGTTGCTGGGGACCGCCGCGCTGGCGCTCAGCCAGGTGAACCGGGTGATCGCTGCCGTTCGCAAGCAGGAAGCGGTGCCCGATCCGGGTCCGCCCCGGACGCTGAACGCGACGCTGGAATTCGATCTCAACGCCGGCGCGATCGTCGCGCGGCAATGGACCCGACATCCGTTGTGCCAGTGCTGAACCGAGCAGCTAGCCCATCCGACCCTGGTCCGGAACGTTCGTCGACACCGCCTCGTATGCCGCCGCGAGCTGGTGCAGGATCTCCGCGGTCAAGGTGCGGTCGGTTCGATGTTTGTCCAGCGTTTCGATGATCGCCCTGAACAAGGAGTCAGCGGCGTCGTGCTGCGATTGCTTTGCTGCCATGGCCTGGTCGATACCGCCCTTCGGATGCGCCCTACGGCGGGTCGCCGGCTGCGACCCGCAATGCACAACCTAGGGCCCGCGCCGCCGGTTGCCCGGCGATCAAGTGTTGTGAAGATCAAGCGCGAGCCGCGCCGGCCGTCATGGATGATGGATACGTGGCAGACATCAAACGCGGTCGTGCGGCGCGCAATGCGAAGCTGGCCAGCATCCCGGTCGGCTTCGCCGGCCGGGCGGCGCTCGGCTTCGGTAAGCGGCTGACCGGCAAGTCGAGGGACGAAGTCCAGGCCGAGCTGATGGAGAAAGCCGCCAACCAGCTGTTCACCGTCCTGGGCGAGCTCAAGGGCGGAGCGATGAAGGTGGGCCAGGCCTTGTCGGTGATGGAGGCCGCCATCCCGGACGAGTACGGCGAGCCCTACCGCGAGGCGTTGACCAAGCTGCAGAAGGACGCCCCACCGCTGCCCGCCCACAAGGTCCACCGGGTGCTCGACGCCCAGCTGGGCACCAAGTGGCGCGAGCGGTTCAGTTCGTTCGACGACAAACCCATCGCCTCGGCCAGTATCGGCCAGGTGCACAAGGCGGTCTGGGCCGACGGGCGGACGGTCGCCGTCAAGATCCAATATCCGGGCGCGGACGAGGCGCTGCGCGCCGACCTGAAAACCATGCAGCGGCTGGTCGGCGTGGTCAAGCAGCTCGCCCCCGGCGCCGACGTCCAGGGCATCGTCGACGAGCTGATCGAACGCACCGAGATGGAGCTCGACTACCGGCTGGAGGCCGACAACCAGCGCGCCTTCGCCAAGGCCTACGAGGGCCACCCGCACTTCGTCATCCCGCACGTCGTGGCCAGCGCGCCCAAGGTCGTGGTGCAGGAGTGGATCGAGGGGTTGCCGCTGGCGGAGATCATCCGCAGCGGGACGCGTGAGCAGCGCGACCTGATCGGCACCCGGCTGCTCGAGCTCACCTTCGACGCGCCGCGCCGGCTGGGCATGCTGCACGGCGACGCCCATCCGGGGAACTTCATGCTGCTCCCCGACGACCGGATGGGCGTCATCGACTTCGGCGCCGTCGCGCCCCTGCCCGGCGGCTACCCCATCGAGCTCGGGATGACGATTCGGCTGGCCCGCGACAAGAACTACGACCTGCTATTGCCGACGATGGAGAAGGTCGGCTTCATCCAGAAGGGCCAGCAGGTGTCGGTGCGCGACATCGACGAGATGCTGCGCCAGTACGTCGAGCCCATCGAGGTCGACGTCTTCCACTACACGCGCAAGTGGCTGCAGCGCATGACGGTCGGCCAGATCGACCGGTCGGTGTCGCAGATCAAGACGGCCCGACAGATGGACCTGCCGCCCAAGCTGGCCATCCCGATGCGCGTCATCGCGTCCGTGGCCGCGATTCTGTGCCAGCTGGACGCGCGGGTGCCGATCAAGCGGCTGTCCGAGGAGCTGATCCCGGGATTCGCCGAGCCCGACAGCGCGGTCGTCTAGGCCGCGACCCCGTCTTTGCGGGGACGTCCGCGCGGTCGCTTGAAGCCCAGGATCGAACCTCGGTCGATGATCTCGCCGCCCCACACACCCCACGGCTCGGCCCGCTCCAGCGCCGACGCCAGGCATTGGCGCCGAATCGGGCAGCCCGCGCAGAGCGCCTTGGCGCGCTCGAGGTCGGCCGGGGTCTCGGCGAACCAAAGGTCGGGATCGCCGGTGTGACACGGCAACACCCGCGACGACTGTCTGGGGACTGTCAGTGCCGACATGTCCTGCTCACCTGCTTCCTGGTCGGGGCTTCCTTTTGGTGATCCGGACCAGGTAGCGGGCTTGGAAAAACGTTGCCCCTAAAACTGTGGCCACGGATCCTTGACTTCGGGTGCGTGGCCATTCGGTGAAAACCGGGGAGTTAGGTGGCCATTCGGTGGACCTCGAGTCGCACGGACGCGTTCGTCGCGGCGGCGGCGCGATGCTTGAGCGCGGCCGCCGGCACGGCGGTGGAGGCGGCGTGCTTCAGCACGGCCGCCGCGGCGGCCACGCCCACACCGAACGCGTCGTTGATCATCGTGGCCACCCTCCTTTCGTAGCGCCGGAACGCGGTTTCGAGGGTAAACGGTCGCCGCCCCGCACCACAACCGATTTTCTGACCTGCGCCTTCAGCGGTCAGCGTGCGCGCACCAAGCCCAGCACATCGGGCCCGTACTGTTCCAGCTTGCGCGCGCCGATGCCGGGGATCGCGATCAGCGCGTCCTCGTCGCCGGGGCGCAGCTCGGCGATCGCGATCAGCGTGTTGTCGGTGAAGACGACATACGCGGGCACGTTCTGCTCCTTGGCGACGTCCAGCCGCCACGCCTTGAGCCGCAGCAGCAGCTCTTCGTCGACGTCGGCGGCGCAGGTTTCACAGCGCCGCAGCATGACCGCCGCGGCGGTGGACAGGTCCTTGTTGCAGACGCGGCAGCGCGCCGGGGCGCCGCGGTTGCGCCGGGCCTTGCCCGGGGTGGCGTCGGCGCGGGCCTGCGGTGCGATGCCGTTGAGGAACCGCGAGGGCCTGCGACCCTGCCGCCCGCCGGGGCTGCGGGCCAGCGCCCAGCTGAGCGCCAAATGAATTCGCGCCCTGGTGATTCCGACGTAGAGCAGGCGGCGCTCCTCTTCGACGGCCTCGCTTTCGGGGCCGTGCGCCAGCGCGTGCGAGATGGGCAGCGTGCCGTCGGCAAGCCCGACCAAGAACACCGCGTCCCACTCCAGGCCCTTGGCGGCGTGCAGCGAGGCCAGCGTGACGCCCTGCACCACCGGTGGGTGCCGCGCGTCGGCGCGCAGCCGGAGTTCGGCCAGCAGGCCCGGGAGTTCCAGCTGCGGGCGCTGGGCCACCTCGTCGTCGACCAGCTCGGCCAGCGCGGTCAGCGCCTCCCAACGCTCCCGGGCGCGGGTGCCGACCGGCGGCTCGGCCGTCAGCCCCAGTGGTTCCAGGACCGCCCGCACGACCGCCG
Source organism: Mycobacterium paraffinicum (assembly GCF_025822865.1). Lineage (NCBI taxonomy): Bacteria > Bacillati > Actinomycetota > Actinomycetes > Mycobacteriales > Mycobacteriaceae > Mycobacterium > Mycobacterium paraffinicum. Next base: position 464,635 of record NZ_JACKUR010000016.1, read on the forward strand.
GCAGCGGCCCCTCGGCGCCGCGCTCGGCGGCCCGCTGCAGCGCCAACAACGCCTGCTTGATCTCCTGCCGGGTGAAGAACCCCTCACCGCCGCGGACCTGATAAGGGATGGCGGCCTCGGTCAGCGCCTCCTCGTAGGCCTCGGACTGCGCGTTGACCCGGTACAGCACGGCGATCTCCGACGGAGGCGTGCCCGCCTCGATCAGCCGGGCGATCGAGGCGGCGACCGCGGCGGCCTCGGCCGGTTCGTCGGAATACTCGTGGAACGACGGCGCCGGGCCCGGCGGACGCTGCCCGGACAGGTGCAGCTTGCTGCCGGCGACCCGGCCGCGGGCCGCGGCGATCACCTGGTTGGCCAGCGACACCACCTGCGGGGTCGACCGGTAGTCGCGCTCGAGGCGAACCACGGTCGCGTCGGGATACCGCCGCGAAAAGTCGAGCAGGAACCGCGGCGAGGCCCCGGTGAACGAGTAGATGGTCTGGTTGGCGTCGCCGACGACGGTCAGGTCGTCCCGGTCGCCCAGCCACGCCGTCAGCACCCGCTGCTGCAGGGGCGTGACGTCCTGGTATTCGTCGACGACGAAGCAGCGGTAGCGGCCCCGGAATTCGTCGGCCACCGCGGCGTCGTTTTCGATCGCGGCCGCGGTGTGCAGCAGTAGGTCGTCGAAATCGAGCAGTGTCACCGACTCGTCGCGGACCTTGAGCGCCTCGTAGGCGGCGTACACGGTCGCGACCCGGGCGGCGTCCAGCGGGATGTCCCGCCCCGCCTCGGCCACGGCGGCCGGGTATTCCTCGGGGCCGATCAGCGACGCCTTGGCCCACTCGATCTCGCCCGCCAGGTCGCGGACGTCATCGGTGCTGGCGTTGATCCGGGAGCGGCTGGCCGCCCGCGCCACGACGGCGAACTTGGTGTCCAGCAGCTGCCAGCCGGTGTCGCCGACCACCCGCGGCCAGAAATACCGCAGCTGCCGGTGCGCCGCGGCGTGAAACGTCAGGGCCTGCACCGCGCCGACGCCGGTGTCCGTGCCCGCGGCGTCCAGCGTGCGCAGCCGGGAACGCATCTCCCCCGCCGCCCGCTGGGTGAAGGTGACCGCCAGCACCTGCCCAGCCGCCACGTGACCGTTCGCCACCAGCTGCGCGATTCGGTGCGTGATGGTGCGGGTCTTGCCCGTCCCGGCGCCGGCGAGCACGCAGACCGGTCCGCGCGGAGCCAGCACGGCCTCGCGCTGCTCGTCGTCCAGTCCGGCGGTCAAGGCGTCGGCGACCATCGGCATGGCGTCCATCTTGGCAGCGGTTGCCGACAAACCGTGGCCCCGCGCGGGTGCGCGTCGGCGAGTCGCCGCGACGCGCCGGTATCGGTACCGCGGCCGCGGCGCGGAACATGTTGTCCCCGGGCTACGTTAACGAGCTATGACCAACGCCCCGCTCACCGTCTACACGACCTCATGGTGTGGCTACTGCCACCGCCTGATGACCGTGTTGAAGTCCAACGGAATCCCTTATGAGGCGGTCGACATCGAAGACGATCCCGCCGCCGCGGAGTTCGTCGGCTCGGTGAACGGCGGCAACAGGACGGTTCCGACGGTGAAGTTCGCCGACGGGTCGACGCTGACCAACCCGAGCGCGGCCGAGGTCAAGGCCAAGCTGGCCGAAGCCGGCGCCTAGGGGCGTCGGGAGCGGCGCCGGCTCAGTCGAGCGCGGCCCAGGATTCGATGATCACGCGGGCGATCGAGATCGACCCGGGCAGCAGCAGTTTCGAGTCCGCCGAGCTGGACCAGTCGCCTGCCGCCAGCGCCGTGCGCACCTCGTCGCGGGTGAACCACGCCGCCTCGGCGATCTCCCCGTCGTTGAACGAGAAGTCCTCGCCCGGGTCCGCGACCGCGTGGAAACCGACCATGAGCGAGCGCGGGAACGGCCACGGCTGGCTGCCCAGGTAGCGCACGTCGCGCACCGTGAGGCCGATCTCCTCGCGGATCTCGCGCGTGACGCAGGCTTCGAATGATTCACCGGCCTCGACGAACCCGGCCAGCAGCGAGAACATCCGCTCCGGCCACACCGCCTGGCGGGCCAGCACCGCGCGGTCGCGGCCGTCGTGGACCAGGCAGATCACCGCCGGGTCGATGCGCGGGAACTCCTCGTGGCCGGTGACCGGGTTGACCCGCGCCCAGCCCGCCCGCGCCGGCCGCGTCGGCGAGCCGTCCACCGAGCTGAACCGGGCGCTGTCATGCCAATTGAGCAACGCGACGGCGCACGACACCAGCTGACTGCTGGTGTCGTCGAGGATCGAGCCAAGGCCGCGCAGGTTCACCACCTCGGCGCGCACCTCCGGGTCCTCCGGGGCCTCGAGCGCGCCGCGGATGGCCCACACGTGGCGGTCGTCGTCGAGGCGGCCGAGGAACACCGCTTCCGGTGGCGGTTTGTCGGCCAGCTTGGCCGCGGCGCCGAGCACCACCCGGCCGTCGGCGATGAGCACCTGACTGCGCGAGTCCACCCGCAGCAGCGCCGCGTCCGCCCACCCCGCGGTGGCCGCTTCGACGTCGGTGCGCAGCTGGTCGGCCCGGTCGGCGCCGACGCGCGACAGCAGCGGAACGTTCCGCAGCTGGAAGTCTGCGATCGCCACTAGTGCCCCGCTTCGTGGCGACCCGCCGCGACCGGCCTCGCCGCTCTTGCGATCGCCACTAGTGCCCGGCCTGCCGGATGTACAGCAGCCGGTCGTTGGCCTCGACGGCGTCCACCTCGGGCGCGCCGATGCGCAGCAGGTGGCCGTCGCGCACCACGCCGAGCACGATGTCGCGCAGATGCCGTGGGGAGCCGCCGACCTCGGTGGGTTCCACCTCGCGCTCGGCGATAGCCAGCCCGAAGTCGGGCGTCAGCAGGTCCTCGATCATCTCCACGACGCTGGGCGTGGTGGTGGCAAGCCCGAGCAGCCGCCCGGCGGTCGCCGACGAGACCACCACCGAGTCCGCGCCCGATTGCTGCAGCAGGTGCTGGTTTTCGGCCTCCCGGATCGACGCCACGATCTTGGCGTTGGGCGCGATCTCCCGCGCGGTCAGCGTGACCAGCACCGCGGTGTCGTCGCGGCTGGTGGCGACGATGATCGAGGCCGCATGTTGCGCCCCGGCCAGCCGCAGCACGTCGGCCTTGGTGGCGTCGCCGTGCACGGTGACCAGGCCCGCGCTGGCGGCGTGCTCGAGGGCGGTGCGGTCGGTGTCGACGACGACGACCTCCCCCTGGGCGGCCTCGTCACCGAGGATGGCGGCGACGGCCGTTTTGCCCTTGGTGCCGTAGCCGATCACGATCGTGTGGTTGCGCACTCTGCTCCTCCAACGCTGAATCTTCCACCCTTGGCGGGACCGCTCGGAGAGGACTTCGAGGGTCGTGCCGACCAGCACGGCCAGGAACGCGATCCGCAGCGCAGTAAAAATCAGGGTGTGAACCAATCGCGCGGTCTCGGTGTACGGGGTGATGTCGCCGTAACCGGTCGTCGACAGTGACACCGCGGAGAAGTACACGGCGTCCAGGAACGTCAGCGGCTGGCCCCGGACGTCGCGGTACCCGTTGCGGTCCGCGTAGACGATGACGGCCGCGGCGAACAACACCACCAGCGCGATGGCCACGCGCCGGGTGATGACGCGGATGGGGCTGGCGGGATCCTCGGGGATGCGCACCACGCCCACCAACTGGTGGCCCCGCTGCGCGGTCAGCGCTTCATCCAGACCGGTCAGTTGTCGGGACCTACCGTTGCGCACGGCGGTCCGTTATCGGCTCAACGCCAGCGCAGGAGTCACGCACGACTCAATGTAACCACGATCGCCACCGCGGTACCCGGGCAGCGCGAAGTCAGCCGACGGCGGGCGCGGCCAGCAACCCGGCCAGTTCAGCGGGGGCGGGCAGATCGTCGGGAGCCACCGTGGTGCGGGCGCGCACGTAATAGAAGGCCGTCCGCACCGACGATTCCGGAACGCCGGACAGCGCGGCCCACGCCAGTCGGTAGACGGCGAGCTGGACGGCGGCCTGGCGCATGGCTTCCGGCCCGTGCGGTGGTTCACCCGTCTTCCAGTCCACGACCGTCGCGCCCCCGTCGGGGTCGGCGAACACCGCGTCGATTCGCCCGCGCACCAGGGTGTCGCCGATGGGCATCTCGAACGGCACCTCGACGGCGATCGGAATGCGGGTAGCCCAGGGCGACTCGGTGAATGCGGCCTGCAACGCGGCCAGTTCCCGGGTGTCGCCGACGTCGGAGTCCGCCGCACCCGGCAGGTCCGCGAGATCGAAGAGACACTCGGCGCCGTAGAACTGCTGAACCCAGGCGTGAAAGGCGTTGCCCAGCAACGCATGCGGGTCCGGCCTGGCGGGCAGCCGATGCCTGAGCCGCTGCGCAGCGCCGGCGGGATCCCGCGCCAGCTCCACCAGGCCGCTGACCGACAACTGACTCGGCAGCGCGCCGGTGGGCGGTTCGACCAACTGCGCCCGCTCGGCGAGTAGCGCGTCGACGTCGGCGGCCCAACCCTCGATGTCGTCGCCTTCCCCACCCGCGTCGTCACCCGACATCGCCCGGGTCACCAACGCGGCGCCCCGCTCGACGTCGGCGCGCCGGGCGGCCAGCGGGTCGGCGGGCCAGACCGACTCGATGATGTTGTCGCGCAACGGGTTGCGATCGCCGTCCGCCGGCGCTGGCGCCCACTGATCCACCACCCCGCAGGGCACCCCGGCCGCGGCCGAACGGTCGATGACCTCCTTGATCTCACGCAGGAAATCCGAGGGGCCGCGCGGTTTGATGCCGGAGGCCCCCCAGTGATGACCCGACACCAGCAGGGTGTCCTCGGCCCGGGTGACGGCGACGTACAGCAGCCGGCGTTCCTCGTCGACGCGCCGCTGATCGAGCTGGCGGCGATGCTCGGAGATCTTGTCGGACAACTGCTTTCGATTCGTGACGGCAGAGGTGTCCAGCACCGGGATGCCCAGCGCGCCCGCCGAGGCGCGGTCGCCCCGCAGCAGCGGCGGCAGCTCGGCCGCGTCGGTGAGCCAGCTGCCCCTGGACGCGGTCGAGGGGAAGATCCCGCCCGACAGGTGTGTCACCGCCACCACCTGCCACTCCAACCCCTTTGCGGAATGCACCGTGAGCACCTGGACGCGGTCGTGCGCGGCCACCAAAGGGGCAGGCGGCAGACCGTTCTCGACGGACTCCGCCACGTCCAGGAAGGCCAACAGGCCCGACATCGATGCCGCGGTACGACGGTCCGGCACGCCGGCGGCGTCGGCTCGTTCGGCGTATCCGGCGACGACGTCGGCGAACGCGTCGAGGTGTTCGGTGCCGGCCCATCCCGTGTCCGCTCCCGCCGCGGCGCGGACCTCGCAGTCGACACCGAGCGCGCGGCGCACCTCGGCGACCAGGTCCGGCACGGAATGGTCCAGGTGGCCGCGCAGGGCGCGCAGTTCGCCGGCCAGCGCGGTGATGCGCTGATATCCCGCGGCCGAATACCCTTCGGGCGGGCCGGGATCGGCGATGGCGTCGGCCAGGCACGCCGTGTCGGCGTCCGGGCCGGCGGACATCGCGATCGACTCGGGCGCGGATGCCCCGCCCTGGCCCAGCCCTTCGCCGAGTTTGCGGGCGCGCCGCCAGAGCGCGGCGATGTCCCGGCCCCCGAGGCGCCAGCGCGGACCGGTGAGCACCCGCATCGCCGCCGCGCCCGCGGTCGGGTCGGCGACGAGCCGCAGCATGGCCACGACGTCGGCAACCTCGGGGATGGACAGCAGCCCCGCCAATCCGACGACCTCGACGGGGACTCCGCGGGCGCGCAGGGCGTCGGCGATGGGGGCGGCGTCGGCGTTGCGGCGCACCAGAACCGCGGCGGTCGGCGGGCTCACTCCGTCGGCCCGGGCCGCCTGGTACCGCGCAGCGAGCTGGTCCGCGATCCACTCGCGTTCGGCGTGCACGTCGGGGAGCAGCGCGCAGCGGAGGGTTCCGGGCGCGGCGTCCGGGCGCGGCCGCAGCGCGTGCACCGCGACCGACCGGCGGCGCGCCTCCGCCGATATCGCGTTGGCCAGTTGCAGGGTCCGCGGCGGGTTGCGCCAGCTGGTCCGCAGCTCCAGGACCGGCGCGGGGGTGCCGTCGGAGAGGGGGAAGTCGGTGGTGAAGCGCGGGAGATTGGTCGCCGAGGCGCCGCGCCAGCCGTAGATCGACTGAATCGGGTCGCCGACGGCGGTCAGGGCCAGCCCGTCGTCGACACCACCGCCGAACAAGGCCGACAAGGCGACCCGTTGGGCGTGCCCGGTGTCCTGGTACTCGTCGAGCAGCACCACCCGGTAGCGGCCGCGCAGGTCGGCGCCGACCTGCGGGAAGTTCGCCGCCAGCCGCGCCGCGCAGGCCATCTGCACCCCGAAGTCCATCGTCTTCGCGGCACGCATGCGCTCGTTCAGCGCGTCGAGCAGCGGAACCAGCTCGGCGCGCTGGGTCTGGGTGGCCAGCAGCCGCAGCAGCCACTGGCTGGGGCCGCGGTCGCGCTGATAGGGGCCCGGCGGGAGCGCGTGGATCAGGCGCTCCAGCTCCACATGCGTATCGCCGAGCTGGCGGGTGTCCACCAGGTGTTCGGCCAGCTGACCCCACAACCGCAGCACCATCGACGTGACCGCGGCGGGGGTCTTGTCGGTGCGCAGCTCGCCCCGGTACCCGCTGACCACGTCGAATGCCAGCTGCCACAGCTCGGTTTCGCCGAGCAGCCGGGTGTCGGGCTCGATGGGCAGCAGCAGCCCGTAGTCGCGGATCAACGACCCGGCGAACGCGTGGTAGGTGCTAACCGTCGGCGCGCCCGCCGGCTCCGCGGGGGCCGCGCCGTCGGGACCCAGGCCGACGCCGGCCAGCCGGGCCAGCCGGGACCGGACCCGGCGCAACAGCTGCCCGGCGGCCTTGCGGGTGAACGTCAATCCGAGCACCTGGCCGGGTTCGGCGTAGCCGTTGGCGACGAGCCACACCACCCGCGCGGCCATGGTCTCGGTTTTGCCGGCGCCGGCGCCGGCGATGACGACCAGCGGCCCGGGCGGTGCCGCGATGACGGCGGCCTGCTCGTCGGTGGGCGGGAAAAGCCCGAGCGCGCCGGCCAACTCGGCGGGGCTATAGCGCGGGTTCACTGCGCCGCCCCGCCGGCGTGGGCCGGACACGAGGGCCGCAGCGGGCAGTGCGAGCAGCCGTCGTTGCGCCGGGCGACGAACCGCGGCCCGGCGGTCGCCTCGGCGGCGCGCCGGACCAGCCGGCGCCACTCGTCGCGGGCGGCCGGTGTCAGCGGATCCTGTTCGCGCTCGGTGGCGCCCGAGGCCCCGGACTTGCCCAGGTAGACCAGCCGCGCCCCGCCGGGCTCCGACCCGGCCGCGACCATGCCCTCGGCCACCGCCAGCTGATACATCGCCAGCTGGGCGTGCTGTTGCGCATCGTCCTTGCTGACCGGGGTTTTGCCGGTCTTGATGTCGACGATCACCAGCCGGCCGGCGGCATCGCGCTCCAACCGGTCGACCCGGCCGCGCAGCCGGATGTCGCCCCCTTGAAGGGCGCCGTCCCCGGATGATGTCATGGCGCCGTCGATCTCGACCTCGACACCGACCTCGGTCAGCGCGCGTCGGGTCTGCGCGCGCCACTCGACGAAGGCCTCGATCATCGCGCGGTGCCGCGCCAGTTCGTTGGCCGAATGCCACTGCGCCTCGAAGGGCAGATGGCGCCAGGCCCGGTCCAGCTCGGCCAGCAGTTCGGATTCGCTGCGCTGCGGTTCGGCGACCAGGGCGTGCAGCACCGACCCGATGGCGGAACGCAGATCACGCGGGTTGGTGCCACCGTGGCGTTCGGCCAGCCAGCGCAGCGGGCAGTCGTTGAGCATCTGCAGGGTCGACGGGGTCAGGGTGACGGCATCGTCGCCGCCACGCACCGGTTCGCTGGTGCTGACCGGGATCAGGCCGTGCCAGCCGGCAGGGTCGGCGCCCGGAACGCCGGCACGGGCCAACCGCGCCAATTGCGTTGCCGCACAAGCGCGGGCGGCGTCGTCGACCGTGCCGTCGGGCGCGCAGACGACGCCGCGCAGCCGGCCGACCAGCGCGGCAGCGGACAGCACCCGGGGCGTTGAGATAGGTTGCGCGGCAGCGAGATCGACGTCGCCATCGGTCCACTGAGCGAGTTCGTAGCAGAACGACGACGGCAGCGCGGCCTCGTTGTCCCCGCCGCCCGTGTCGCCGTCCACGGCGGTCACCAGCAACCGGCGGCGGGCCCGGCCCATCGCCGCCACCAGCAGCCGCCGCTCCTCGGCCAGCAGCGGCGCCCGCACCGACGCGTCCTGGGTGACGCCGTCGAGCACGTCCAGCAACCGCTGGGTGCCCAGCACACCGCCGCGCGGAACGGTGTTGGGCCACAACCCTTCTTGCAGCCCGGCGATGACCACCAGGTCCCATTCGTGTCCCAATGCGGCGTGCGCGCTGAGCACCCGCACCTGCTCCACGGGTGACACGGGCCCCTGGTTCACGCTCGGCAGGTGCAGCGTGGCGACGTGCTCGACGAGACCACGCAACGATGCGCCCGACGTGCGGGACACGTACTGATCGGTGATGTCGAACAGCGCGGTCACCGCCTCCAGGTCCCGGGCGGCCTGGGCGCCGGCGGGGCCGCCGCGCTCGGCGGCCGACAGCCAGCGGCGCTGCAGGCCGGACCGGTGCCAGGCGGCCCACAGCGTGTAGCGCGGGTCTTGGCCCGCACGATGGCAGCGCGCCGCGGCGTCCAGCACGGCACGCACCCGCTGCAACGGGCGCAAGTGCGGGCCCGATGGCGGCGGGTCGGCGGACAGCGTCTCGGCCAGCAGCTCCGCGACCTCGCCCGGCGCGCGACCTGGGTTGGCGCGCTGCACCGTTCGGCGCAGCTGGCGCAGCGAAACCGGGTCGACCCGACCGATGGGACCGGTCAGCAGCGCCAGGGCCCGTTCGCCGTCGAGCCCGTCGGCGGTGGCCGCCAAGACGGTGAGCAGCGCCCGGACCGCCGGCTCGTCGGACAGCGGTCCGCTGGTCGCGGGCGCGGCCACCGGCACCCCGGCGGCGGCCAGCGCGCGGGGCAACCGCGCACCCACCCGTGGCACCGACCGGACGACGACCGCCATCTGCGACCACGGCACCCCGTCGACCAGGTGCGCACGCCGAAGCGCGTCGGCGATCATCGCCGCCTCCGCGTGCGCCGACGCCGCCACGCGCACGGTGACCGAGCCCTCCTCAGGCCCGCTGCCCTCGATCCGCTTGCCGCCGCTGCCGCCGGGTAGCCGGCGCGCGATGCCGCTGACGGCGCGCGCCACCGCCGGGGCGCAGCGGTGCGAGACCGTCAACGTCACCGACGGCGAATCCCCGTCAAGCAGGCCGGCGGATTCGCCGCCCCGGAAGCCGAACACCGCCTGGTTGGGGTCGCCCGCGATCACCGCGAGTTCGGCGCCCGCCGCCAGCACCCGGACCAGGCGGGCCGCCTGCGGGTCGAGCTGCTGAGCGTCGTCGACCAACAAGACCCGCACCCGGCCCCGCTCGGCGGCCAGCAGCTCGGGATCGACCGCGAAGGCCTCCAGGGCGGCGCCCACCAGTTCGGCGGCGCCCAGCGCGGGCGTCGTCGCCTGGGGTGCCGCCGTCCCGACCGCCGCCCGCAGCAGCATCACCTGCTCGTACTGCCGGGCGAACTGGCCGGCGGCCGTCCATTCCGGGCGCCGGCACCGACGGCCCAGGCGCTCCAGCTCCTGCGGATCAACGCCACGTTCGGCGCAGCGCGCCAACATGTTTCGCAGCTCGGTGGCGAAGCCCGCGGTGGCTAGCGCGGGGTGTAGTTGGGCGGGCCACGCCGTCGCCGCGCGCGGCCCGTCCTCGATGTCGCCGGCCAACAGCTCCCGGATGATCGCGTCCTGTTCGGCGCTGGTGACCAACCGCGGGGGTGCGTCACCGGCACGCTCGGCGGCCCGCCGCAGCACCGCGTAGGCGTAGCCGTGCACGGTGCGCACCAACGGTTCGCGGACGGCGGCCCGGCAGGGCCCGGTCGAGCGTGCGCCCAACAACGCCGTCGTCAGGGCGCTGCGCTCCGTCATGCCCAGCCGGCCCGAACCGGTAAGCAGCAGAACCGAATCCGGGTCGAGGCCCGCGTCGATCCGGGCGACCGCGGCGGCGACCAGCAGGCTGCTCTTACCGGTGCCGGGGCCGCCGAACACCCGGACCGGCCCGCGCGTGCCGGGCGCCAGCAGAGCCCGCGCCTCGGTGTCCCAGATGTACGACATGGCTGCATGCAATCACCAGGGTCCGACAAGTCGCCGGGCCGGCGCCGCCGCGGACCCCTACGCTGGAGGCCGCAAGCAGCCCGACGAACGGTGAGGAGGTAGGTGATCGTGACGAACGTCGAACCCGGTTTTCCCAGCGACGAAGCGCCCGAAGGTGACGCCGCGGAACAATTGCAACCCGTCGACTTCGACGACGAGGTCGGCCTGGACACCGAATATCTGACCGCTGCCGACCGCGAGGCCAACGAGGCCGACGTGATCGAGCAGGCCTACATCGTCCCCACCGAGGACGAGTGGGACGAACGCTGACCCGCCCGCCCGCGCGTGACCGTGGCGCCGGCTGGCACGATCGACGGGTGACCGCTGACCTGTATGTGCACCGCTACGGCCCGCCGGGTCCGGTGCGGGTGCTGGCGCTGCACGGGTTGACCGGTCACGGGCAGCGGTGGCAGCAGCTGGCCGGCCTGCTGCCCGAAATCACCTTCGCGGCACCGGATCTGATCGGTCACGGCCGGTCGTCATGGGCGGCGCCGTGGAGCATCGACGCCAACGTCGCGGCGATGGCCGCGCTGCTCGACGGCGAGGCCGGGGCACCGGTGCTGGTGGTGGGGCATTCCTTCGGCGGCGCGCTCGCCATGCAGCTGGCCGCGATGCGGCCGGACCGGGTGGCGGCGCTGCTGCTGCTGGACCCGGCGGTCGGGTTGGACGGCGCGTGGATGCGTCAGATCGCCGACGCGATGTTGGCCTCGCCCGACTACCCCGACGCCGAGGAAGCGCGCCTGGAAAAGCTGCACGGCTCGTGGTCGGACGTCGACCCCGCGTTGCTCGACGAAGAGATCGACGAGCATCTGGTCGAGCTGCCGGGCGGGCGGTACGGCTGGCGGGTGAGCCTGCCGGCGATGATGTCGTACTGGAGCGAGCTGGCCCGCGACATCGTGTTCCCGCCGGCCGGGACGCCGACGGTCCTGGTGCGGGCCAAGCGCACCTCGCCGCCGTACGTCGGCGAGGAGCTCATCGCCGGGCTGCAGGACCGGTTGGGATCGGATTTCCGGCTGCTGGATTTCGATTGCAACCACATGGTGCCCTACGCCGCGCCGGCGGAGGTCGCCGCGCTGACGCGCGAGCTGCTCGAAGCCCGCTGATCGTGGCGCCGGTGACCGACGAGCAGGTCGAGCGGGTGCGCGCGCTGGTCGCGGCGATTCCGCCCGGCAGGGTCGCCACCTACGGCGACATCGCCGACGTCGCAGGGCTTTCCAGCCCGCGCATCGTCGGCTGGATCATGCGGACCGACTCCTCGGACCTGCCGTGGCACCGGGTGATCACCGCATCGGGGCGCCCGGCGCCTCATCTGACCACCCGCCAGCTGGAGCTGCTGCGGGCCGAGGGGGTCCTGGCCACCGACGGCCGGATCGCGTTGCGCGAGGTTCGTTACGACTTCGAGCGCTAGAGCACCAGACGCACCAGCGCCGCGGTGCGGGCCAGCCCGGGAAACGCCTCGGCGGTCGACCGCGGGTGCAACGCATGGACCGCCAGGCGAAACATCAAGGCGCGTAACAACATCTGCGGCCACTCCGGCAGCGCGTTCCAACGTTCGATGAGTCCGTCGTCGGCCTCGCCCCAGGACAGGGCGTCGACGACGACCACACCGGCGGCCCACGACGCGGGCCGCCAGTACGGGGTGATGTCGGTGATGCCCGGGGCGGCGGTGCCGATGAAAAGCACTGTCCCGTAAAGGTCTCCGTGCACCAGCTGGTTCGGGCTCTTGGTCGGGCGGCGCAGGGTTGCCAGCTGGTTGATCAGCTCCACCGACCGCTCGGCGTCGGCCGTCGGCGGTGCGGTCCGGGCGCCCGGGGGCACCGAGGCCAACGGCCGTTCCTCCCAGGCGGCGCGGTCGGCGGCGATGAAGATGTCCACGTCGCCCCACGGCGCGGTGGGGCCCTGGGTCAGAAATCGGGGCCGTTCCAGTTTGCCGGTCGCCTCGTGCAGGCGCACCGCCGCCGAGACGACCTCGTCATGCCGCGGTTCGGGCGTGCCGGCGACGAAGGTATCCGCCCGCCATCCCGAAACCACGTATCGCCCGTCCGTCGAGCGGACCGGGCGGGCGAGCCGAACACCGTCGACGAACAGCGTCTCGCGCACCCGGGCCGACCAGGCCGCCCGGGCGTGATCGGCCACCAGCGACAGGACGACCTCACCGCAGCGCCAGCCGCCTTCCCAGCTAGCCCCCAGATAGACGGGGTTGACGCCGGTCAAACCAAACGCCGCCAGCACGTGCTCCGGCGGTGGTTCGACATTCACACGGGTAGCCTAGACGAGGTCACCTGCGGTGATCGCGAGCGCGGCGAAGCCGGGCGCGGCGGGTCGCCGCCGACAAACCACGCTCTATCGGGTCAGTACATGACCATGTCGGGTTGCATCTGCTGCGCCCACGCCACGATGCCGCCCTGCAGGTGCACCGCGTCGGGGAATCCGGCCTTCTGCACCGCCACCAGCGCCTCAGCCGAGCGGACCCCCGTCTTGCAGTACAGCACCGGCATGCGGTCCTGCGGCAGCTTTGCCAGCCCCTCACCGGAGTTGATCGACGACTGCGGGATCAGCTGGGCCCCGTCGATGTGCACGATGTCCCATTCCGCGCGCTCACGAACGTCGATCAACGCCAGTTTCCTTCCCGAATCCAGCAATTCGCGCAATTCCCGCGGGGTGATCGCGGAGCCGGTGACAACCGGTCCGGCGTCATCGGGCGCCACACCGCAGTACTGTTCGTAATCGATCAGCCCGGTGATCTTCGGCCGGAAGGCGTCGTCGGGGTCCCTGCGGATCGTGATGGTGCGATAGGACATCTCCAGTGCGTCGTAGATCATCAACCGCCCCAGCAACGATTCGCCGATCCCGGTGATGAGTTTGATCGCCTCGGTGCCCATCACCGACGCGATGGAGGCGCAGACGATGCCCAGCACGCCGCCTTCGGCGCACGACGGCACCGTGCCGGGTGGCGGCGGCTCCGGGTAGAGGTCGCGGTAGTTGAGACCCCGCCCGCCCGGCGCGTCCTCCCAGAACACCGAGACCTGCCCCTCGAATCGGTAGATCGATCCCCACACGTACGGCTTGCCGGCCAGCACGGCGGCGTCGTTGACCAGATACCGGGTGGCGAAGTTGTCGGTGCCGTCCAGGATCAGGTCGTACTGCGAGAACAGGTCGACGGCGTTGGTCGCGTCCAGCCGGAACTCGTGCAGCCGCACCCGGACCAACGGGTTGATCGCGGCGATCGACTCGCGCGCCGACTGCGCCTTGGAGCGCCCGACGTCGGCCACGCCGTGGATGATCTGGCGCTGCAGGTTGGAGTCGTCGACGACGTCGAAGTCGACGATGCCGATCGTGCCGACGCCGGCCGCGGCCAGGTACAGCAGCGTCGGCGCGCCGAGCCCGCCAGCGCCGATCACCAGCATCTTTGCGTTCTTGAGCCGCTTCTGCCCGTCGACGCCCAGGTCGGGGATGATCAGGTGGCGGCTGTAGCGGGCCACCTCATCGCGGGTCAGCTCGTCTGCCGGCTCCACGAGAGGCGGCAGTGCTGTCTGCGGTGTCGGCACCCACTCCTCCTCGGTCTCGCGTTGCGGTTGTCCACCACCATCACAGCAGCCACCGAAGTGGACGGCAATGAATTCAACTTGCCGAGCTTCGGCTAGGCGATCGGGAACGGCCAGGGGTTGAATCGGCAGGTCTTCCCGTCGGCCTTGACGAAATCCGGGTCGAATTGGGCGGCATCGTTGTTCGACGTGGAGAAGGTCTGCTGCATCATCACCGGCGCCAAAGCGCCCTGCTGCTCACACGGCTCGTGGCGCACGTATCCGATGGCGTGGCCGACCTCGTGGTTGATCACGTACTGGCGATAGGAGCCGATGTCCCCCTCGAACGGGACCGCCCCGCGCACCCAGCGCGCCTCGTTGATGAAGACCCGCGACTGCCGGTCCTTGCCGAATGAGGGGTTGTAGCAGGAGGTCTCAAGCCGGAATTCGTAGCCGCAGCCCTCGCGGACCGTCACCGGCGACACCAGTGAGATCCGGAAGTCGGGCTTTCCCCCATTAGTTCCGTCGATCCTGACGAACGCGAACTGCGGGTTGTGCGTCCAGCCCTTGGGGTTGGCCAGCGTCTGGTCGACCATCTGCGCGAACGCCTCGTCGCCGCCGATCATCGTGGGGTCGATGCCGTCCTCCACCTCGACGGTGTAGCGAAACACCCGGACGGTTCCCTGACCGATCTGCGGCGTCGTGCCGGGCACCACGTGCCAGGTCTTCTCGCCCGCCTCGGTGAACGGGCCGCCGTCCGGCAGCGTCCCCGCCGGCAGGTTGGCGTCGAACGCCGCGAGCCCGCGCGGTGGCGCGTCGATGATCGACGTGCCCACGGCCTCCATCGCCTGCGGACTCTGGATGGGCTGGTTCGCCGTCGGCTTCACCGCGCTGGTGCCCGTCACCGTCTGATAGATGACCACCGCGGTAAGCACCGCCAACACCGGCAGCGCGTATGCGCGCCAGCCGTAGGTGGATACGAACCGTCCCAGCCACGTCTGTTTGCGCCACTGGCGCGGCCGCTCCCGGTCGGCCCGGGTCCGTCCGCCGTCGCGGGCGATCGGGTCACGCAGCGCCCGTAGCGGTTCGCGCCACTCGTCCCGCAGCACCGGGACGCGACCGGTGCCGCGCGAAGGCCGCTGGGACGTCATTGCCCCAGGATTACACAGTCGGCAGCGGGGCCGTCCTTGGCGCGCCCGAATGCTCCGCCCGACACCACTTTCTGCCAGGCACGACGGCGGCGACGACGGCCACCGGGACGCCGCGGGTAGTAATGTCTCTCGCAACGAGCCGAGCGCGGCTGGCCAGTGGTGCCGGCGGCCGGTTGCCGACACATCAGATGAGGACTCGATGAGCGAACTCGCCAAGGCCGGGGCGCGGCGTGCCGTCAAATCGACCGACCGCAGTCGGCCCGGCGACGGCATCGCGGCTTCGAGCCGGCGCGGCAACCGGTTGCCCCGAGATGAGCGTCGCGGTCAGTTGCTCATCGTCGCCAGCGACGTCTTTGTCGATCGCGGCTACCACGCGGCCGGCATGGACGAAATCGCCGACCGGGCTGGAGTCAGCAAACCGGTTCTGTATCAACACTTTTCGAGCAAACTCGAGCTCTATCTGGCCGTGCTCGCCCGGCACGTCGAGAACCTCGTCTCGGGCGTGCAGCAGGCACTGAACACCACCACCGACAACCGCCGGCGGCTGCACGCCGCGGTGCAGGCGTTCTTCGACTTCATCGAGCACGACAGCCAGGGTTACCGGCTGATCTTCGAGAACGACTACGTCACCGAACCCGAGGTGGCCGCGCAGGTGCGCGTCGCCACCGAATCGTGCATCGACGCGGTGTTCGCCTTGATCAGCGAGGACTCGGGGCTCGACCCGCACCGCGCCCGGATGATCGCGGTGGGATTGGTGGGCATCAGCGTCGACTGCGCGCGGTACTGGCTCGACTCCGACCGCCCGATCTCGAAGGCGGACGCCGTCGAGGGCACGGTCGCGTTCGCCTGGGGCGGGCTGTCACACGTGCCGCTTACTCGCCTTTAGCGCCCTTGCCGGCGAGCTTTCCGACGTCGGCGCCGATGCCGAAGCCGACCCGGCGCGCGTCGGCGGGGCCGATCTCGACGTAGGCGATCTTGCTGGTGTGCACGAGGAAGCGACGTCCTCGCTCGTCGTTGAGCCTCAGCAGGCCCGGTCCCTCACTCAGCGCGGCGCTGACCAGCTCTTCGACTTCGGCCGGCGTCTGCGCGCTGGAGAGGACCAGCTCGCGCGGACTGTCCGTGATACCGATCTTGACCTCCACGGTCACCCCTTCCGTAGGTATTGAAGTCGACAGACCTGTCAGCTGCAGGCTAGTGGACGCGGCGGGCCCGCTGCGCCGACAGGCCCCCGGCGCGGGGTTCGCGCTGAGCGAAACGTCGGTCGCGAGCAGATAACGATTAGCTTGCGACTGAGCCCAGACCCGGGTCCGCAGCCCGGTTCGTGTTTTCACATGGCTACCTTCGGCCCCATGGGTACCACACTGGCCGATCTCGACGAGGTCCGGGACTACCCCGAAGACCAGACCGACGAGCTCTATGGAGCCGACGCCTACCCCGAGGGCGACTACACCTGGACCGGCTGGCCGGCCGAGCTTCGCTGGCGTCCGGTCACGGCGATCCTCGGCGCCGTGGTGGCCATCGGCGCGATCGCGACCGCCGTCATCATCAACAGCGGCGACAGCGCCTCGACCAAGGCCACCGTGGCACCGGCCCCCCAACCGGTGACGTCCGCGCCGGCGACGACCAAAAGCTCCGTCCCGCCCAGCGCCCAGCCCGGCCCCTCCCGCACGGCGTTGCCGCCCGAAACGGTCACCACCGTCACCACGCCCAGCGCGTCCCCGAGCCTGGCGCCGACGGGAACGCCCACCGCCGCTCCGCCCCTGACGCTGACGCCCCCGCCGGCCGCGCTGAACCCGCGCACCGTCGTCTACAGCGTGACCGGCAGCAAGCAGCTGCTGGACCTGGTGAACATCGTCTACACCGACGGGAGCGGCTACACCCAGACCGAGTTCAACGTGTCGCTGCCGTGGACCAAGGCGGTGATCTTGAGTCCGAGCGTCCAGAACCCATCGGTGGTCGCGACCAGCTTCTACGGCCGGCTCAACTGCTCGATCGTCAACGCCGCCGGTCAACTGGTGGCCGCGTCGACCAACAACTCGAGCCTGGCGACCTGCGCGCGCTGAGTCCAATGGCCGTGACCCGTCCCCCGGCTCCGCGGGGGTGCCCCCAGCGCCGGCTTTCGCCGCGCTTGCGATCACGGCCGAGCGTCAGCTCAGGCCCAGTTCGTGCATCCGCCGGTCGTGGGTGTGCTGCAACCGGTCGAAGAACGCGTTGAGCTGGCCCAGGCCCCCGGCGCCCGACATCACCAGGTCGACCAGCTCGTCGTGGTCGGCCAGCAGGTACTGAGCCTGCGTAATCGCCTCGCCGAACAGGCGGCGCGACCACAGCGCCAGCCGGCTGCGCTGCTTGCCGCTGGAGGTCACGGCGGCGCGCACCTCGGCGACGACGAACTGCGAGTGCCCCGTCTCGGACAGCGCCGCCCGCACCACGTCGGCGATCTCGTCGGGTAGCCCGTCGGCGATCTCCAGGTACAGGTCGGCGGCCAGGGCGTCGCCGACATAGGTCTTCACCAGGGCTTCCAGCCACGTGCTTGGCATGGTCAGCCGGTGGTAATTCTCCAGCGCCGAGACGTACTTCGACATCGCCTTCACGACGTCGACGCCCCGGCTTTCCAGGGCGTCGCGCAGCAGCTCGTAGTGCTGCATCTCGGCGGCGGCCATGCTGGCCATGGAAATCCGTCCGCGCAGGTCGGGTGCCATCCGCGCCTCGTCGGTGAGCCGATAGAAGGCGGCGATCTCGCCGTATGCCAAGACCGCGAACAACTCGTTGACGCCCGGGTGGTCGGCCGAAAGACGCGGGGCGGGCGAATCGTCCACCTGGTCGGCTTCCAGTTCGGCTTCGGAGGGCTGGCAAGAGGGCCGGGTCATGGCAACACTGTAGTCGGCGGACCCGGCGCTAACTGGGCGCCAGCTGTCGACCAGCTATCATGTATGTAGATAGCGGCTGTATTTCTTTTTCCAAGCCGCTATCGGCGAAATGTGCGTGCACAGCTGGCCCGCCCGGATTTGGGCAGGGGCCCGCGACTCGGCGACGTATTCGGAGTCGGAACTCGTGCGCGCGTGACCGCGACAGAGAAACACCGACACAAACCGATACGTCACCGAAAGGCTTACTACCCACGCATGAGCGCACTCACCAGCACAACTGAATTGACCTTTGCCAACCTCGGCGTTCGCGACGAAATCGTCCGAGCCCTCGCCGAAAAGGGCATCGAACGCCCCTTCGCCATCCAAGAACTGACCATGCCGCTGGCACTCGCCGGCGACGACGTGATCGGCCAGGCCCGCACCGGCATGGGCAAGACCCTCGCCTTCGGTGTGCCGCTGCTGAACCGCATCACGTCCGGAGTCGGCGTTCGGGAGCTCAACGGCACACCACGGGCCCTGGTCGTGGTCCCGACCCGTGAGCTGTGCCTCCAGGTCACCGAGGACCTGGCCGCCGCGGCCAAGTACCTCACCGCCGACGAAGGCCGGCGGCTGTCCGTCGTCTCGATCTACGGCGGGCGGGCCTACGAGCCCCAGATCGAGGCACTGCAGGCCGGCGCCGACGTCGTGGTCGGCACCCCCGGCCGGCTGCTCGACCTGGCCCAGCAGGGCCACCTGCAGCTGGGCGGGTTGTCCATGCTGGTCCTCGACGAGGCCGACGAGATGCTCGACCTGGGCTTTTTGCCCGACATCGAGCGCATCCTGCGTCAGATCCCCGAGGACCGGCAATCCATGCTGTTCTCGGCGACCATGCCGGGCCCGATCATCACGCTGGCCCGCACCTTCATGAACCAGCCCACCCACATCCGGGCGGAGGCGCCGCACTCGGCCGCCACGCACGACACCACCGAGCAGTTCGTCTACCGGGCCCACGCGCTGGACAAGGTGGAATTGGTGAGCCGGGTGCTGCAGGCGGAGTGCCGCGGCGCGACGATGATCTTCACCCGCACCAAGCGCACCGCCCAGAAGGTCGCCGACGAACTGGCCGAGCGCGGCTTCAAGGTCGGCGCCGTGCACGGCGACCTCGGGCAGATCGCCCGCGAGAAGGCGCTCAAGGCCTTCCGCAGCGGCGACATCGACGTGCTGGTCGCCACGGATGTGGCCGCCCGCGGCATCGACATCGACGACATCACCCACGTCATCAACTACCAGATCCCCGAGGATGAACAGGCCTACGTGCACCGCATCGGCCGCACCGGCCGCGCCGGCAAGACCGGTATCGCCGTCACCCTGGTGGACTGGGACGAGCTGCCCCGCTGGTCGATGATCGACAAGGCGCTGGGCCTGGAGTGCCCCGAGCCCGCCGAAACCTACTCGAACTCGCCGCACCTCTATGAAGAGATGGGCATCCCCACGGACGCGGGCAGCGCCATCGGCTCGCCGAAGAAGCCGCAGGGCCAGCGCCGTGCCAGCGAGCGCGACGGCCAGAAGGCGGACCGGGGCGGGCGTGCCCGCTCCGGCGCACCGCGACGGCGCACCCGCGGCGGCCAACCCACCACCGCACATGCGGGCGGGAATGCCGCGGCCGGCGCCACCAACGGCGAAGCCGCCGCGGAAGCGCCCGGTAACGGCGGGACCACCCGCCGTCGCCGCCGTCGTCGGAAGCCCGCCGAAGCCGGCGCAAACGCCAGCTAGATTCGCCCGCCCGGATGGTCAGACCCGAACGCCGGACCAAGGGCGACCTCTTGGCCGCCGCTGCGATAGCGGTCGTCGTCGCCGCCGTCGCCTCGCTGATCTGGTGGACCAGCGACGCCCGGGCCACCATCAGCCGGCCGGCCGCCGTTCCGGCGCCCAACCCGACACCGGCCCGGCAGGTCCCTGCCGCGCTCAAGGAGCTGTGGACCGCATCGAGTCCGGCCACCACCGCGCCCGTGGCGGTCGGCGGGACGGTCGTCACCGGCGACGCCCGCCGGGTCGACGGCCGTGATCCCGCCTCGGGCCAGTCCCGATGGAGCTACGAGCGCGACACCGACCTGTGCGGGGTCTCCTGGGTGTACCACTACGCCGTCGCCGTCTATCGGGACGACCGCGGGTGCGGGCAGGCGAGCACCCTTGACGGGTCCACGGGTCGCCGCGGGCCCGCCCGCAGCGGCTACGCCGACCCGCACGTGCAGCTATCCTCCGACGGCACGACGGTGTTGGCGGCCGGCGACACCCGGCTCGAGCTGTGGCGCTCCGACATGGTCCGGATGGTGGCGTACGGCGAGACGGACGCCCGGGTCAAGCCCTCGGCACGCGGGCTGCACTCCGGCTGCAAGCTGGTCTCGGCCGCGGCCAGCTCATCGGCGGTCTCGGTGCTGGAGAGCTGCGCCAACCAGGCCGACCTGCGGCTCGTGCTGCTGCGGCCGGGCAAGGACGACGACGAACCCCAGCAGCGCATCGTGGCCGAACCCGGGATCAGGGCGGATTCGGGCGCCCGGGTGCTGGCCGTCTGGGAGAGCAACACCGCGGTGTACCTGCCGTCCCCGCAGCCCCGGGTGGACGTGATCGACGAGACCGGCACCACCGTGTCGAGCACGCTGCTGCCCAAGCCGCCGACGAGCCCCGGTGCCGTGTCGCACGCGGGCAGCCTGATCACCTGGTGGACCGGGGATTCCGTCATGGTCTTCGAGACGGGCAACCTGTCGCTGCGCTACACCATCGCCGCGGGCGCCACGACGGCGCCGCTGGGGCCGGGCGCGATGATGGCGGGCCGCCTGCTGGTGCCGGTCACCGGCGCGATCGGCGTCTATGACCCGGTCAGCGGCGCCAACGAGCGCTACATCCCGGTGAACCGGGCGCCGGGCACGCCCGGACGGGCGGTGGTCCCGGCCGTCGCGGGATCCCAGGTGTTCGAGCAGCGGGGCGACACCGTGGTGGCCCTCGGCTGACGTTGCCGAGCGCGCGGCGGCCAAGCCGCACGCCGACCGGCCGCACCGCCACGGCCGCGACACATGACCAGTTGCGACAACACGCCGAAACGGGGCGCAATGGTTTATGTTTCGTCGCGCAGGAAGGCTCGGGGCTGACGCCGGCCGAGCTTGAACTACACCTCGACGGCGAACGTCGGCAGCGGCTTGCCGGTCTTCCAGTGCTTGAGCAACGCCTTCGCCAGGTCGGCGTAGGCCG
Organism: Mycobacterium paraffinicum; assembly: GCF_025822865.1. Taxonomy (NCBI): domain Bacteria; kingdom Bacillati; phylum Actinomycetota; class Actinomycetes; order Mycobacteriales; family Mycobacteriaceae; genus Mycobacterium; species Mycobacterium paraffinicum. The sequence continues at coordinate 485,708 of NZ_JACKUR010000016.1, forward strand.
ACGCGCCCTTGTTCTTGCGCCCGGCCATCACCGACGACCCCGAGGCACTGGCCTCGGCGAAACGCACCGTGCGCGGTATCGGCGGGGCCAGCACCGGCAGGTTGTAGCGGTCGGCAACGTCCACCAAGACGTCCCGGGTGTGGGTGGTCCGCGAGTCGTACAGCGTCGGCAACGCGCCCAGGAGCCGCAGCTCCGGGTTGGTGATCTGCTGGACATCGGCGACCGTGCGCAGGAACTGGCCGACTCCACGGTGCGCGAGCGTCTCGCACTGCAGCGGCACGATCACCTCGTCGGCGGCGGTCAGCCCGTTGAGGGTGAGCACACCCAGCGACGGCGGGCAGTCGATGATGACCACGTCGAAGTCGTCGGAGAGCTTCGCCAACGCGCGTTTGAGCGCGTATTCGCGGCCGGCGCGCATCAACAGCATCGCCTCGGCGCCCGCCAGGTCGATGTTGGCCGGCAGCAGCGTCATCCCCTCCATCGTGGTGACCAGCGCGGCGTTGGGCTCGACCTCGCCGAGCAGCACCTCGTGCACCGACACCGGGAGTTTGTCGGGATCCTGACCGAGTGAGAAGGTCAGGCAGCCCTGCGGATCGAGGTCGACCAGCAGCACCCGGCGTCCCTCGTCCACCATCGCCGCGCCCAGCGAGGCGACCGTCGTCGTCTTGGCTACGCCGCCCTTCTGGTTGGCCACTGCCAGTACCCGGGTCTTAGCAGCCATAGGCGCGGCTCTCCCCTCTGCATCGTTGCCATGCGGTCAACAGTGCCCATCCTGGCACGTTCGCTCGCCACGCGCTGCGGCCGACGTGCCCGGCATGTCGTCCGGCAGAATCGGTCGATATGGGCTTGCACAATCATCGACTGGTCCTGCTCCGCCACGGCGAGACCGAGTGGTCGAAATCCGGCCAGCACACCGGCCGGACCGACCTCGAGCTGACCGACACCGGCCGCGTTCAGGCCGAGCTGGCCGGCCGCGTCCTGCGAGAACTGAACCTCACCGACCCGTTGGTGATCAGCAGCCCGCGCATCCGCGCCCTGACCACAGCGAAGCTGGCCGGCCTGGCTGTGGACGAGGTCTCTCCCCTGCTCGCCGAATGGGATTACGGCTCCTACGAGGGGTTGACGACGCCGCAGATCCACGAACAGGTGCCCGATTGGCTGGTCTGGACGCACGGCTGTCCCGGTGGCGAAAGCGTGCAGCAGGTCAGCGACCGCGCCGATCGGGCGGTCGCGTTCGCGCTGGAGCACATGAGCTCGCGCGACGTGGTGTTCGTCGGACACAGCCACTTCTCCCGGTCGGTCATCACGCGCTGGGTGGAGCTGCCGCTCGTCGAGGGCAGCCGCTTCTGGATGCTGGCCGGCTCCATCGCGGTGTGCGGTTTCGAGCATGGCGTGCGACAGCTCGCGGCGCTCGGATTGACCGCCCAGCCGCAGGCGATCAAACCCGGGTGAGCGCCCAACCGCCGTTCGCGCTGTGCGGGCCGAAGCAGAGCCTGGTCGCCGAGGGGGTGCGGGAGCGCTACCGCGACGTGGCGGTGGCGCAGGACGCGCTGCGTTCGGGCTCCGCCGCAATAGTGTTGGGCGCGTTGCCTTTCGACGTGAACCGGCCCGCAGCGCTGCTGGTTCCCGACGCGGTGCGACGCACCGACGGCCCGCCCGACTGGCCGACCGGCCCGCTGCCGCCGGTGCATATCGCCGCCGCCGATCCGTCACCGGCCGACTACCGCAGTCGCATCGTCCGGGCCCGCGATCAACTCACCGCCCCCGACAGCCTGCTGAGCAAGGTGGTGCTGTCCCGCGCGCTGCGGCTGGTCGCGGACGCCCCCCTGGACGCCCGCGTCATCCTGCGCCGGCTCATCGCCGCGGACCCGGCCGCCTACGGCTATCTGGTCGACCTGACCGCCGCCGGCGACGACTACGCGGGTGTGGCGCTGGTGGGCGCCAGCCCGGAACTTCTGGTGGCGCGCAACGGAGATCGGGTCACGTGCCGGCCGTTCGCCGGTTCGGCGCCCCGCGCCGCCGACCCGGACGCCGACGCCGCCAACGGCGCCGCGCTGGCCGGTTCGGCCAAGGATCGGCACGAGCACCAGCTGGTCATCGAAACCATTCGGGCCGCCCTCGAGCCGCTGTGCGACGAGTTGACGATCGCCGCCGAGCCCGAGTTGAGCCGCACCGCAGCGGTGTGGCACCTGTGCACACCGATCGGCGCCCGGCTTCGCGATACGTCCACCACCGCAATCGATTTGGCCCTGGCTCTGCATCCCACGCCGGCGGTCGGCGGGGTGCCGACCAAGGCCGCGGTGGAGCTCATCGCCGAGTTGGAAGGCGACCGCGGGTTCTACGCGGGGGCGGTGGGCTGGTGCGACGCCCGGGGCGACGGCCGCTGGGTGGTGTCCATCCGCTGCGCGCAGCTGTCGGCGGACCGTCGCACAGCGCTCGCACGATCCGGTGGGGGCATCGTCGCCGAATCGGATCCCGACGAAGAAGTCGCGGAAACCACAACGAAATTCGCGACGATCCTCAACGCATTGGACGTCGAGCAATGACCATTCGCCGCGCCGCGCCGGAAGACGCCGCCGCAATCACCGGAATGATCCACGAACTGGCGGAATTCGAACACGCCGCAGATCAATGCACGGTCACCGAAAAGCAAATTGCGGCAGCACTTTTCGGAGCCACCCCAGCGGTGTACGGGCACGTCGCGGAAGTCGAGGGCGAGATCGCCGCGATGGCGCTGTGGTTTCTCAACTTCTCCACCTGGGACGGCGTGGCGGGCATCTACCTCGAAGACCTGTTCGTGCGGCCGGGATTTCGCCGCCGCGGCCTGGCCCGCGCGCTGCTGGCCACGCTGGCGGCCGAATGCCTCGACAACGGCTACACGCGGTTGTCCTGGGCCGTGCTGAACTGGAACGCCGACGCCCGCACGCTGTACGACGGCGTCGGCGCCGAACCCCAGCGCGAGTGGACCACCTACCGGCTGTCCGGCCCCCGGTTGGCCGAGCTGGCGGAATCGCGCTGATCGCCGGCGGCCCAACGCAAGCCCGCGGGGCTGAAGAGCAGGCCTAACACGCTCAGCGCCACAATGCCGGCGGGAATCCCGAAGCCGGGCCGGTGCGAGTCCACCGTCAGGTACCACGCCACCGGCAGTAGCAGCAGCTGGGTGATCACGGCCAGCCCGCGCCCCCAGCGCTTGCCGACCGTCAGCGCCCGTCCGGCGGCCAGCACCATCGCCCCGACCAGAACGAAAAACACCGCCGTGCCCAACCCGTTGACCACGCGCTGGTCCGCCCCCGCGACGCCCCGCACCACCAGTACCGCCGCCACCACCAGCGCGGCCAGCCCTTGCACCAAGACGAGGAGCCCAGCGCCGCGCACGGCGGCTGGAGCGGCCCCTGGGTTGCGGCGGAAAACTGTCATCCGCGTCAGCGTAGTCACCCCGCCCGCCGAGGAGTTCCCCACAGCGCGGCCTTAACCGGCCCGCATAAGCTCGTGCTTCATGCGCGCCGTGCTGATCGTGAACCCCACAGCCACCACCACCACCCCGGCCGGTCGCGACCTGCTGGCGAACGCGCTCAAGAGCCGCCTGCAGCTCACCGTCGAACACACCAGTCACCGCGGTCATGGCACCGAACTCGCCGAGAAGGCGGTCGCGGACGGCGTCGACCTGGTCGTGGTGCACGGCGGCGACGGCACGGTGAGCGGGGTGGTCAACGGCCTGCTCGGGCGTCCCGGCGCGGTTTCGGGGCACACCGGCCCGGTGCCGGCGGTCGCGGTGGTTCCCGGCGGTTCGGCGAATGTGCTGGCGCGCTCGCTCGGGATCTCGCGGGACCCGGTGGCCGCCACGAATCAGCTCATCCAGCTCCTCGACGACTATCGCCACCACCACACCTGGCGCCGCATCGGCCTGATCGACTGCGGTGAGCGGTGGGCCGTGTTCAACACCGGCATGGGGGTCGACGCCGAGGTGGTGGCCGCGGTCGAGGCCGAACGCGACAAGGGCGGCAAGGTGACGGCCTGGCGCTACATTCGCGCGGCGGTGCCCGCCGTGTGGGGCTACACGCGCCGCGAACCAATGCTCACCCTGGAACTGCCCGGCCGCGAACCCATCACGGGGGTGAGTTTCGCGTTCGTGTCCAACTCCAGCCCGTGGACGTTCGCCAACGAACGGCCGGTGTGGACCAATCCCGGCTGCACCTTCGAGTCCGGGCTGGGCGTGTTCGCACCCAAGAGCATGAAAACGATCCCCACCCTTCGCATCGTGCGGCAGATGTTCGCCAAGCGGCCCAAGTTCGACTTCGACCACCTCATCACCGAGGACGACGTGCCCTGCTTGCGCGTCACCTCGAACGGCGGCCCGGTCGCCTGCCAGTTCGACGGGGATTACCTCGGCGTGCGCGAAAGCATGACCTTCAAAGCGGTACCCGACTCGCTGGCGGTGGTAGCACCTCCCCAGAAAAATACCTTCTGAGCTGCGCAAACGAAGCGGCCGCGGGCCACGCGGCGAAGTTTTTCCTCGTGAGTGGCCAGTGAGTGTAGTACAACGGAGTAATGGCCCGACTAAGGAACGATCGAAGTGAGATAGCCCACGAGCGAACTCGGGGCTATTGACATCTGTTGGGCCTGTGAAACGATCAAAAGGTTGCATGCAGGAAATTTAGATAGGGGTACGGACCCTTTTCTTGTGCACGCGTTAACAGCCGAAGAAAATTGGCCGTGCGCCTTGCTGCGCACTCAGTGAGGAGTAGGACGTATGGATTGGCGCCACAAGGCGGTCTGTCGCGACGAGGACCCGGAGCTGTTCTTCCCGGTAGGGAACAGCGGCCCGGCGCTCGCGCAGATCGCTGACGCGAAACTGGTCTGCAATCGGTGCCCGGTGACCACGGATTGCCTGTCGTGGGCCCTGAACACCGGCCAGGACTCGGGCGTCTGGGGCGGCATGAGCGAAGACGAGCGACGCGCACTCAAGCGTCGCAATGCCCGGACGAAGGCCCGTAGCGGAGTCTGACTCAGTTAGAGCAAACAGTGCGGCCTCGACGAAAGTCGGGGCCGCACTGTTGTGTGGCGCACACTTTGAACGCCTAGATGGCCAGTCGCGCCCGCCGGCCGATCGGTACCCGCAACACCACGTCGGTGCCGCAAGCCGGGGCTTGGCGCATGCCCAGTGTGCCGTCGAGTTCCGCCGACACCAGCGTCCGCACGATCTGCAGGCCGAGGCTGTCCGACGTCTCCAGGTTGAAGCCTTCCGGCAACCCGCGGCCGTCGTCGTGGACGACGACGTCGAGCCAGCGCGCCGAACGCTCGGCGCGGATGGTCACCGATCCCTCTTCGACCGCAGGATCGAACGCATGCTCGATCGCGTTCTGAACCAGTTCGGTGATCACCATGATCAGGGCCGTCGCCCGGTCGGAGTCCAGCACGCCGAGGTCGCCGACCCGGTTGATCCGGATCGGGCGGTCCACTGACGCCACGTCGTTCATGATCGGCAGAATCCGGTCGATGACCTCGTCGAGGTTGACCTGTTCGTCGACGGACATCGACAGCGCGTCGTGCACCAACGCGATCGACGAGACCCGGCGCACCGACTCGATCAGGGCTTCGCGCCCTTCGGCGTTGGCCGTCCGGCGGGCCTGCAGGCGCAGCAGCGCCGCCACCGTCTGCAGGTTGTTCTTCACCCGGTGGTGGATCTCGCGGATGGTGGCGTCCTTGGAGATCAGGGCCCGGTCGCGGCGCTTCACCTCGGTGACGTCCCGGATCAGCACGGCGGCACCGGCGCTCGCGCCGTCGACCACCAGCGGGAGCGTCCGCAGCAGCACCGTGGCGCCGCCGGCGTCGACCTCCATGCGCATGCTCTTGCCCCCGGCCAGCAGGTCCAGGACGTGCTCGGCCAGCTCTTGGGCCTCGAAGGGGTCCGAGATCAGCGGCCGGGTCACCTTGACCAGGTTGCGGCCCTCGAGCTCGGACGTCAGGCCCATCCGGTGGTAGGCCGACACCGCGTTGGGGCTGGCGTAGGCGACGACGCCGTTGACGTCCAACCGGATGAAGCCATCGCCCGCCCGCGGGGTGGAGCGGGACATGACCACGTCGCCCACGTCGGGGAAGGTGCCGTCGGCGAGCATGTGGACCAGATCGCCGGCGCATTCCCGGTAGGCCGTCTCCAGGTGGCCGGATGTGCGGTCGGCCGCGACGGCCGTCTGATGCCGGGTGAGCACGGCCACCACCCGGCCGCCGTATCGCACCGGGGTCGCCTCGACGTGCGGGCCGGGCAGCCACGAATCCTGTTGGCCCGCACCGCCATCCCGCTGGGCGGTGCCGGACTCAAAGGTCTCGGCGACGAGCGCCAGCCGGTCGGCGGCGACGACACTGCCCACCGAGTCGGTGACGAGCACCGTGGGCGCGGTGTTCGGCCGGCACTGCGCCACACACACCAACATGCCGTCGTCGCGGCGAACCCACATCAGATAGTCGGCGAACGACAGGTCCGCCAGCAGCTGCCACTCCCCCACGACCGCGTGCAGGTGGTCCACCGCGTTGCCAGGCAGCACGGTGTGTTCGGCAAGCAGATCACCGAGAGTCGACATCACTCACTCCCCGGGCCATTCCCCGGCAGCAGACAGGACGGTCCAAACTTTTCCGCGGCCTAGCTGATCACAGCAATCAGGTCGCCCGCCTGGATGACATCGCCCACCGCGACGCTCACCTTGCTGATGGTGCCGTCGACCTCAGCCAAGACGGGAATCTCCATCTTCATCGACTCCAGCAGCACCACGATGTCGCCTTTGCCGATCTGGTCACCCTCGTTCACTACGACTTCGAGCACGCTGGCCACGATCTCGGCGCGCACATCCTCGGCCATCTTCACCCCACTCGTTTCGGCCATTGCGCAGGCTGGCTGCTGGTCCATCAAGCTTTCGTCAGGCTCACGTACATCGAACCATAGGAGTGCTCGGGACCGCGGCGCACGGGGCGTTGTGGCCGGGCGGGTCTTTCGTGAGAGACTGTGCGGCAGGCTGACGGGCGCCGCGCGCCCGGATCAATGACCGAATCAATGGAGGTTCGACCCATGGCCAAGCGTGGCCGTAAGAAGCGCGACCGCAAGCACAGCAAAGCCAACCACGGCAAGCGGCCCAACGCCTGAGGACCGCTACCGCGTCTCGCGGATGATGGTGGTCCGCCGGATCTCCAGCCGTAGCCGCTCGCGCAGGCCCTCGGGGGCCTTCTCGCCTCTGCATTTGGTGGCGATCAACGCCTTGATCCGCTCCTCGAGGCCGTAATGCTTGAAGCAACCGGGGCACGCCTCCAGGTGGCGACGCAGCTGGTCCCGCGACTCCGGAGTGCATTCACCGTCGAGCAGGAGCCAAACCTGGCGGATCACCTCGGCGCAGCCGACCGCACCGTGGTCGTCGTCATTAGGGCACGTGTCGCCGGGGCTGGAGAACTCACTCAATGAGCGTCGCTCCTCAGCATCGCTTCGCTCTGCATCGTCGCCGGCGCGGCTCATGACGACACCTCCTCGTGCGCCTGGTGGCCGCGGTTGAAGCCCCGCTCCTTGGCCACGTCAGCCAGCAGCCCACGCAGTTGACGCCGGCCGCGGTGCAGCCGTGACATTACCGTCCCGATGGGCGTGTCCATGATCTCGGCGATTTCCTTGTACGGAAAGCCCTCGACATCGGCGTAGTAGACGGCCATCCGGAATTCTTCCGGCAGCGCCTGCAGCGCTTCCTTGATCTCGTTGTCGGGCAGCGCCTCGAGCGCCTCGACCTCGGCCGAGCGCAGCCCGGTGGACGAGTGCTCGGCGTTGGACGCCAGCTGCCAATCGGTGATCTCCTCGGTCGGGTATTCAGCCGGCTGGCGCTGCCTCTTGCGGTAGCTGTTGATGTAGGTGTTGGTCAGGATCCGGTACAGCCAGGCCTTGAGGTTGGTGCCGGCCCGGAACGAGCGGAACCCCGCGTAGGCCTTCACCATCGTCTCTTGCAGCAGGTCTTCGGCGTCGGCGGGATTGCGCGTCATGCGCAGCGCGCCGCCGTAAAGCTGGTCGAGCAGCGGAATCGCGTCGCGCTCGAAGCGCGCCATCAGCTCGGCGTCCGTCTCCGGCGGGGCGGGATCGGGAATCTCCTGTGCTGTTGCGCCGTCTGTCTCGGCCATGTCGATTACCCCGGTCCCTTCTGCTGCGGTGTCGCCGGGCAGCACCGAAAGCGCCACCGGGCTTGCGAGAAAGCAAGCCAACTGCTCGGCACCCGTTGGACTGTCCAACAGGCTCGTCGCCGCTGACACCAAACCGCTCCTCCCAATCTAGAGGCTGCCACCGACAGTGTCTGCCCGGGTGCGCCCACATAACATCAGAGACCGCCTCGTTTAACAGCGGTAACGCACGCGCTATTTCCGGGCCCCATCCGACCCGTGGCGGCAGGACGTTAATGTGACGCCATGTCCCTCAACGGCAAGACCATGTTCATCTCCGGCGCCAGCCGCGGTATCGGCCTGGCGATCGCCAAACGCGCCGCACAAGACGGTGCCAACATCGCCCTGATCGCCAAGACCGCCGAGCCGCACCCCAAGCTGCCGGGCACGGTGTACACCGCCGCCAAGGAGCTCGAGGAGGCGGGCGGTGCGGCCCTGCCGATCGTCGGGGACGTCCGCGACCCGGAGTCCGTCGAGTCGGCGGTGGCCAAGACCGTCGAGCAATTCGGCGGCATCGACATCTGCGTCAACAATGCGTCGGCCATCAACCTGGGGTCCATCACCGAGGTGCCGATGAAGCGGTTCGACCTGATGAACGGCATCCAGGTGCGCGGCACCTACGCCGTGTCGCAGGCCTGCATCCCGCACCTGAAGGCCGCCCAGAACCCGCACATCCTCACGCTGTCCCCGCCCGTGCTGCTCGGCAAGGAGTGGCTGAAGCCGACCGCGTACATGATGGCCAAGTTCGGCATGACGCTGTGCGCCTTGGGAATCGCCGAGGAGATGCGCGAGGCGGGCATCGCGTCCAACACGTTGTGGCCGCGCACGCTGGTGGCCACCGCCGCGGTGCAGAACCTGCTCGGCGGTGACGAGGCGATGGGACGCGCCCGCAAGCCCGAGGTGTACTCCGACGCGGCCTACGTCATCCTGAACAAGCCCGCCCGCGAATACACCGGCAACACCCTGCTGTGCGAGGACGTGCTGGTGGAGTCCGGCGTCACCGACCTGTCGGTCTACAACTGCGTGCCGGGCGGGCAGCTCGGCGTCGACTTCTGGGTCGACGGCGTCAACCCGCCGGGATACTCGGGCCCCTAGTCGTGGTCGCAAGCCCGGCGCCGGGCGCCGCGGGTCACGACCATTGGAGAAGCCGGTGGCTCGCGCCGCGACGCCCGCGCTGGCCGCGTTGACGAAAGCCGGTGTGCCGCATGAGGTCATCACCTTCGACCACGATCGGCGGGAACGCTCGTTCGGCGTCGAAGCGGTGCACGCGCTGACCGAACGCGGCATCGCACCCGAGCAGATCTATAAGACCCTGGTCGTCGCGGTGCCGGGCGGGCTCGCGGTCGCAATACTGCCGGTGCCGGACCGGCTCTCACTGAAGGCGGCCGCCGCGGCGCTGGGCGTGGCCAGGGCCGGCATGGCCGAGGCCGCCGCCGCCGAGCGCGCCACCGGCTACCTCGTCGGCGCCGTTTCGCCGTTCGGGCAGCGCAAGGCCCTGCCGACCGTCGTAGACGCCGGCGTCCTGGCCTGGGATCGGGTGTACTGCAGCGCCGGACGGCGCGGCTGGGACGTCGGGGTTTCACCGCAGGACCTGATCCGGTTGACCGGCGCGATCACCGCGCACATCCGCGCGTAGCCGCGCGAGCCTGGCGCCATGGCGAAAACCGGGCCGAATTCTCGCCGTCGCGTTACGCTCCCGCCATGACGACGAAGCGATCCCGCGGCGCGACGATGGTCGCCGCCGGTGTGCTGGCTTTCTCCGGGCTGATGACGATCGGTGTGGGCACCGGCAACGCGGACACGATCCAAACCGAGGGCAACTACCCGACCCGGGCCGCTTGTCAGGACGCCGGGCCCGGCGTGAAGGCCAGCACTCCGGGCAACTGGAACAACTTCTGGTGCGTGCCGGATCGCAACGTCAACGGCAACTGGAAGCTGGTCCTCAGCAACTAAAGCAAGGTCGCCTGCTCGGGCTCCGGGCCGGCCGGCTCGAGTAGCTCGGGCCCGTTGTTGCGGACGTTGTTGACCAGCGTCGACACCTCGCGCATGCGGATCCCGCGCACGTCGGGTGAGTGGGCCAGCAGCTCTTCGTCGACCGGGGCGTCCGGATCCAGCCAGCGGTCCCACTCCCGCTCCGGGACCACCAGCGGCATCCGGTCGTGGATCTCCGCCAGCTCGCCGGGTGCGTCGGTGGTGATGATCGTGCAACTCAGCAGCGGCTGAGCGTCTTTGGCCGGTTTCCAGACCGACCACAGCCCGGCCATGAACAGCGGCTCGCCATCCTCGCGGTACATGAAGAACGGCGTCTTGCGCGACTTCTTGCCCGCGACGGCGTCGTTGACGCGCCATTCGTAGTAGCCGTCCATCGGGATCAGGCACCGCTTCGACTTGGCGCTCGACCGGAAGGCGGGCGAGGTGGTGACCTTGTCCGCGCGGGCGTTGATCAGCATCGGGCCCTTGGTCTCGGGCGCCCCGTCGGAACCGGCTTTGGCCCACGGGGGCACCAGGCCCCAGCGCATCAGCCGCACCCGGCGGGTGGGCTGGTCGTCGGGGTCGGTGTGCCGGCTCACGACGGTCGCGATGGTCGACGTGGGGGCCACGTTGTAGTTGGGCGCCCCGGCACTTTCGGAGGCGCCGGTGGCCTCGTCGATCGCCTTGATCTTCTGGGCCAGCAGCGCCGGATCGGTGGTGACCGCGAACCGTCCGCACATAACACCCATGGTGGCAGAAGACGGTGACACGCAATGATGGACCAGTGAGTACGTGGACGGCCCCCAGCGCGCCGAAACCGGTGCACGCGACCGTGACCGTTCCGGGTTCGAAGTCGCAGACCAATCGCGCGCTGGTGCTGGCGGCGCTGGCGGCCGCGCAAGGCCAGGGGACGCCGACCATCAGCGGGGCGCTGCGCAGCCGGGACACCGATCTGATGATCGGCGCGTTGCGCGCCCTGGGCCTGCGCGTCGACGGCACCGGCTCCGAGCTGACGGTCGGCGGGCGGATCGCTCCCGGGCCCGCCGCGCGCGTGGATTGCGGGCTGGCCGGTACGGTCCTGCGGTTCGTCCCCCCGCTGGCGGCGCTGGCCGAAGCGGTCGTCGAGTTCGACGGGGACGAGCAGGCCCGGGTGCGACCCATCGCGCCGCTACTCGACGCCCTGCGCGGCCTGGGCGTGCCGATCGAGGGCGCGGGTCTGCCCTTCCGGGTGCACGGCAGCGGAGCGGTCGCCGGGGGCACCGTGGCCATCGACGCGTCGGCGTCGTCGCAGTTCGTTTCGGGGCTGCTGTTGTGCGCGGCGTCGTTCACCGAGGGCCTGACCGTGCAGCACACCGGCGCGACGCTGCCGTCGGCGCCGCACATCGCGATGACCGTGGTGATGCTGCGGCAGGCCGGGGTCGACGTCGACGACTCGGTGCCCAACCGCTGGCGGGTGCGCCCCGGCCCGGTCGCGGCCCGGCACTGGGAGGTGGAGCCCGACCTGACGAACGCCGTTCCGTTCCTGGCGGCGGCCGTGGTCAGCGGCGGAACGGTGCGCATCACCGGCTGGCCGGCGGCCAGCGTGCAACCCGCCGAGAACATCCTGAGCGTGCTGGGCAAGCTGAACGCCGTTGTCACCCAGGGGGATTCGTTCCTCGAGGTACAGGGGTCCGCCGACTACCCCGGTTTCGATGTCGACCTGCGCGCGGTCGGCGAGCTGACCCCGGCGGTGGCGGCGCTGGCCGCGCTGGCCAAGCCGGGATCGGTGTCCCGCCTCTCCGGCATCGGTCACCTGCGCGGCCACGAGACCGATCGGCTCGCCGCACTGAGCGCCGAGATCAATCGCCTGGGCGGTGACTGCTCCGAAACCCCCGACGGCCTGGTGATCACCGCGACACCGCTGCGCGCCGGCGTCTGGCGCGCCTACGCCGACCACCGGATGGCGATGGCGGGCGCGATCGTCGGCCTGCGGGTGGCCGGGGTTCAGGTGGACGACATCGGGTCGACTTCCAAGACGCTGCCGGAGTTTCCGCAGCTTTGGGCGGACATGCTGAGGTCCGATATTTGAAGCCCGGCGATTACGACGAGTCCGACGTCAAGGTCCGCTCCGGCAGGGGCTCGCGACCGCGCACCAAGACTCGTCCCGAGCACGCCGACGCCGAGGCCGCGATGGTGGTCAGTGTCGACCGCGGCCGCTGGGGATGCGTGCTCGGCGGGGACCCCGATCGCCGGGTCACGGCGATGCGGGCCCGCGAACTGGGCCGCACCCCAATCGTCGTCGGTGACGCCGTCGACGTGGTCGGCGACGTGTCCGGGCGGCTGGACACGCTGGCGCGCATCGTGCGGCGCGGGGAACGGCGAACGGTGTTGCGGCGCACGGCCGATGACACCGACCCGACCGAACGCGTGGTGGTCGCCAACGCCGACCAGCTGCTGATCGTGGTGGCGCTGGCCGACCCGCCGCCGCGCACCGGCCTGGTCGACCGGGCGCTCATCGCCGCCTTCGCCGGCGGGCTGAAACCGATTCTGTGCCTGACCAAGACCGACCTCGCCCCACCGGAGCCGTTCGCCTCGCATTTCGTGGACCTGGACCTGACGGTGGTGGTCGCGGGCCGCGACGATCCGCTGCTCGCGGTGGCCGACCTGCTGGCCGGCAAGATCACCGTGCTGCTCGGGCATTCCGGCGTCGGCAAGTCCACGTTGGTGAATCGCCTTGTGCCCGAGGCGGAACGGGCCGTCGGCGAGGTTACCGACATCGGCCGCGGCCGGCACACCTCCACCCAATCGGTGGCACTCCCCTTGGCGACGTCGGGGTGGGTGATCGACACCCCGGGCATCCGCTCATTCGGGCTGGCGCACATCGAGCCCGACGACGTGCTGATGGCCTTCTCGGATCTGGCCGGGGCGATCGAGGACTGCCCGCGCGGCTGCGGACACATGGGGCCACCGGCCGACCCCGAATGCGCGCTCGACGCCCTGTCGGGCCCCGCCGCCCGCCGCGTGGCCGCGGCCCGGCGGCTGCTGAAAGCGCTCAACCAGACTTAGCCAGCCGCATGCCGAGTTCGTCGGGCGCCACCTTGTGGCCTTCGGAGCAACGGATTTCGACGCCCGCCTCGGCGCCACAGCCGAGATGGGTGAGCCGGAGGCGATTGCGCCCCGGCAAATGGCGCCGGCCCCACTCGAACATCGCCCAGACGACGGGCATGAAGTCGATGCCGGCCTCGGTGAGCACATACTCTTCCCGGCGCCGCTGCCCGGGCTCGTGGTACGGCTGACGCTTCAGCAGCCCCAGTTCGACCAGCTCGGACAGCCGCGCCGAAGTGGCGGCCTTGGTGATGCCCACCCGGCGGGCGAAGTCGTCGAAGCGCGTCGTGCCGTAGTACGCCTCGCGCATGATGAGCATCGCGGATTTGGTGCCCACCAGCCCCATCGTCTTCTCGATCGCGCACTCGCCCACGGCCGACCAGGCATCGCGGTCGGCCAAGGGTCCCTGCAGCAGTGTCATAAATCACCTCCCAGCCTGGGTTGCTTTTAGTGTACCTAGATGTTTACCTGGGTACAGCGATCTATACCTAGATGCTGGGACTCAAGGAGGAGCCATGAACCGCGACGCCGTGATCGTCGGAGCCGTCCGCACCCCGATCGGCAAGGGCAAGCCCACCGGCGCGCTGCACGAGGTGCTGCCCGCCGACCTGCTCGCGCACAGTTTGCGCGAAGTGGTGGCGCGTACCGGGGTGGACCCCGCACAGATCGACGACGTCATCGCCGGTGCCGTCGCCCAGGTCGGTGACCAGGCGGTCAACATCGCCCGGAACGCGTTGCTGGGCGCCGGGTTTCCCGAGTCGGTTCCCGGCGTCACGATCGACCGGCAGTGCGGCAGCAGCCAGCAGGCCATCAGCTTCGCCGCCCAGGGCGTGCTTTCCGGCGCCTACGACATCGTCGTCGCCGCCGGCGTGGAATCCATGGGCCGCGTCCCGATGGGCACCTCGGTGCTGCCGGGCAGCAATCCCTTCGGCGACGACATGACCCGGCGCTACCCCGACGGCCTGGTGCCGCAGGGCATCAGCGCCGAACTGATCGCCGCGCGGTGGGGCTTCTCGCGGACCCAGCTCGACGAGTTCTCCGCGGGCAGCCACGACAAGGCCGCCCGCGCCACCAAGGACGGCCTGTTCGACAACGAACTGATCCCGATAGCCGGCCTGGCCACCGACGAATTCATCCGGCCCGGTACGACGGTCGAAACGCTGGCCGGGCTGCGGCCGGCGTTCTACAGCGAGGCGATGAAAGCCCGTTTCCCGCAGGTCAATTGGGAGATCACCGCCGGCAACTCCTCGCCGCTCTCCGACGGCAGCGCCGCGGTCATGATCACCACCAGCGACGTCGCGAGGAAGCTCGGCCTGCGGCCGCTGGCCCGCATCCATACCACCACCGTGGTGGGCTCGGATCCGCTCTACATGCTGACCGGGGTCATCCCGGCCACCGAAAAGGTGCTGCACCGGGCCGGGCTGACGCTGGCCGACATCGACCTGTTCGAGGTGAACGAGGCCTTTGCGCCCGTCGCGCTCGCGTGGGCGCACGACACCGGTGCGGATCTGGCCAAGACGAACGTCAACGGCGGCGCCATCGCGATCGGCCACCCGCTGGGCGCCAGCGGTGCCCGCATCATGACCACACTGGTCAATGCGCTCGAGCAGCGCGGCGGGCGGTATGGGCTGCAGACGATGTGCGAGGGCGGCGGCATGGCCAACGCCACCATCATCGAGCGGCTGTGACACCGACGATGCCTTCCAACAGCATCTCGAAAGTCTTTGTCGTAGGCGGCACGGGCGCCCAGGGCTTGCCCATCGTCCGTGCCCTGGTCGCCGACAACAAATACTCCGTTCGATTCCTCACCCGCGACCCCGCCTCCCGACGAGCGAAGGACCTTCTCGCCCTCGACAACGTGTCCGTCCTGGAAGGCTCATTCGCCGATGAGGCGATCCTGCGGGCAGGATTCCGCGGTTGTGACGCGGCATTCGTCAACATCGACGGGTTCAACACCGGCGAAAAGACCGAGATGTATTGGGCAATGCGCAGTTACGAGATAGCCATCGAAGAAGGAATCAAGTTCTTCGTCTACGGAAACCTCGACTACGGGCTCAAGAAGTCGGGATATGACTCTCGGTTCCGGACCGGCCACTACGACGGCAAGGGCCGGGTGGGTGAGTGGATCCTGTTCCAGAATCAGGTGAATCGCGATCGGATGGGAGCGGCGGTGTTCACGTCGGGCCCGTACATCGAGATGGTGATCTCACCCGGGACGCCCATGACGCCCACCGTCGAGGACGGGGTCGTGACGTGGCGGGTTCCGCTTGGCGAGGGTGCCGTGCCCCACGTGGCTCTCGAAGACTGCGGATTTTATGTCCGTTGGCTTTTCGACCATCCCGACCGCGCGAACGGCATGGATCTCGAAGTCGCTATCGACCATATCGCCTATGCGGATCTTGCTGCGGCGTTCGAGAAGGTCACCGGGCATCCGGCGCGGTACATCGACACCGATCTGGACGAGTACTGGAAGACCGGCCCCCTCAGTAGAGCCGCACATGCCCCTGCTGGGTACAACGCCGACCCAAACGACAAGAGCACCATGAACATCCGGGACAATTTCACGGGATTCTGGAATCTCTGGAAGTACGGAGTCGTCAAACGCGATTACGGTCTGCTCGATGAGGTGCACCCGAATCGGATCAGGAGTGCCGAGGAGTGGTTCCGCAGAGAAGACCGGTTAGGAAGGGCGCTGGGCAAGGGCGGCCTCTGGGAGCGGGTTCAACCGGAGAACCGGACTCCGATCCTCAAGATTGGTGAGGATCAACGGACAGGAAAGTTGTAGGTGCGATGACCGAGACCCTTTTCGACGGCGTGCGGGTGCGTTACGACAGCGCCAAGAGCTACGACGAGCTGCTCGCCGCGCTGCTTGCCGACATCGGCGAGCGGCCCATCCCGATCAACGACATCGCGGCGACTAGCGACAGCTGGGAGTCCTACCGCGAACGCATCGAACCCCACGTCGGGCCAAGCGGATTCATGCTGTTCGGTGTCGTCGACCACGGCGCGTGGATCCCCAAGGCGGGCATCGACCGCAAGGCGATCCGCCTGATTCTCGGCAACCCGTTGATCGCGATCACGATGCTGCGCCACGACGTGACGGCCGGCCTGTTCGCCCCGGTCGAACTCTTGATCACCGACGAGCCCGCCGGCTGCAGCCTGACCTACGTCAAGCCGTCGTCGCTGATGGTCGTCGAGCCCAACCCCGAATTACTCAGCGCCGCTGAAGAACTCGATGCCAAGCTGGCCGCACTGGCCGAAAAGGTGACCGCCTAGAGCCAGCCGGTGCGGGCGGCCGCCACCGGCTCGGGCGGCGACGGCGCCAACTCCCCGTCGCGCACGCCGTCGAGCATCCGTTTCACCGCGGCGACGATCTCGGGGGCCGCCGCGGCCAAGCCGGCCTTGTCGGCCTCGGGAACCTCGTCGGGGTCGACGCCCGCCCGGGCCAGCACGGCGGCCGGATCGGCCAGCTGATCGGCCAGCCAGGTGACCGGGTCGGCGGACAGCTCGGGGACGAAGTGCCGGCGCCCGGGCTCCCAGCCGTCGAACTTCGGGTGGTGGTGGGCCCGGTCCAGCGTCCCGGGCGGGCTCTCGGTGGAGCCGAACAGGTCCACCCGCCACACCGGGCGGTTGAATCCGATCGGGACGCCGGCGTAGATCGAGCCCTGCGGCTCATCCCGGTCGACGAGGCGCAGTTCCAGCCTGACCCCCCGCTCCGGGGTTTCCTGACCTTGGTTGGGGTTCGGGTCGACGAAGAACATGTCCCCGACGACCACACCCATGGATTCGAATCCGAACGCTGCGAACATGTTTCCGAGCGTAGTCCCGACGGTCGAACAGGCTAAGCGCCGACCTTCTTGGCCGCGCGGTCGGGCAGCACCACGTCGTAGTCCGCGAAGACCACTGCCCTTGTGCGGTGCTGGTATTCGTGCACCAGCCCCGGCCAGTTGGTGGTGACCCGACCGGAGGCGACGCGGTACCAGGAATCGCAGGTGGTCCACACCCCGGCATCCAGGCGGGCCTGGACCTCCGCGTCGTAGGCCTGCTCCACGGCGCGGCGCACCTCGAACGCGCGGGCCACGCCCCCGCGGGCCAGCTCCTCGACGATCTGGCGGATGTAACCGGCCTGCTGCTCCATCATCAGGATGATCGAACTGCTGCCGAGATTGGTGTTCGGGCCGTAGATCAGGAACATGTTCGGGAAACCCGGCACGGCCACGCCGAGATGGGCCCGCGCTCCCTCCGCCCATTCGGACTGCAGGTCCCGCCCGTCGCGGCCGGTGATCGTCATCGGGGCGAGGAATTCGGTCGCCTTGAACCCGGTGCCGTAGATGATCGCGTCGACCTCGTGCAACCGGCCGTCCGCGGTTCGCACACCCGCGGGCGTCACCTCGGTGATCGCCTCGGTCTCGACGTCGACGTTGGCGCTGGCCAGCGCCGGATACCAGTCGCTGCTGAACAGCACCCGCTTGCAGCCGATCGGGTAGTCGGGCGTCAGCTTGGCCCGCAAGACCGGATCTTTGATGTGGCGCTTGAGGTTTGCCGACGCGGCGATGCCGATCAGCCGGGCGAGCGGAGCAACCCTGGTCAGCGCGAGGCCGAAGAATTCCGAGATCTCCCAAATCAGGTTCCGCATCGCGGCCGCGAACCCGGGCACGGTCCGGAAGGCGGCGTGATGGGCGTGGGTGTAGGCACGATCCGGCTTCGGCAGCACATATGGGGCGGATCGCTGAAAGACGGTGACATGCTCGGCGGTCTCGCGAATGCGAGGCACGAACTGGATCGCCGACGCGCCGGTGCCCAGGACGGCGACGCGCTTGCCGGCCAGGTCGACGTCATGGCGCCACTGCGCCGAATGGAACGAGGGGCCCGCGAACGTGTCGAGTCCCGGGACGTTCGGCAGCGCCGGCCGCGACAGCTGCCCGACCGCGGGCACCAACACGTCGGCCTCGAACACGTCGCCGGTCGTGGTCTCGACCCGCCACGTGGCGGTGTCGTCGTCGTAGCAGGCCGAGGTGACCTCCACACCGGTCCGTACCACGTCACGAAGGCCGAACCGGTCGGCGGTGTCGTGGATGTAGCCGAGGATGTCGGGCTGCTCGGCGTATCGCCGGCCCCAGTCGGTCTTCCGGGCGAAGGAGTAGGAGTACAGGTTCGACGGGACGTCGCAGGCGGCACCCGGGTACGTGTTCTCCCTCCAGACGCCGCCGATGTCGTCGGCCTTCTCCAGCACCGTCACGTCGGCGAGACCATCCCTGGACAGCTCGTAGGCGGCGGCGAGGCCACCGAATCCGGCCCCGATCACCAGCACGCGAGGACGAGTCGAAGTCATGACTCCAACGCTAGGGGCGGGCCGCGGGCTGCGGGCAGCCGATTGCGGTCGGCAAATCCATGATTCCGGCCACGATCAGACGGCCTGGAGCCGGGCCCGCGGCGCGACCGACCGCTGATAGCGCGCGGGGGTGGTGCCCGTCCACCGCTTGAACGCGGCGATGAAGCTCGTCGCCTCGGCGTAGCCCAGCCGCAACGCGACGTCCTCAACCGACAGTGCGCCGGTTGCCAACAGCTCCTCGGCGAGGACCCGGTGCACCTCCTCGACCAGATCGCGGAAGGTCGTGTTCTCCTCCGCCAGCCGCCGCCGCAGCGTCCGCTCGCTCATCGCCAATTGCCGGGCGACGGCCGCGATCGTGTGGGGTTCGCCGTCGATCGACGCCAGGCGCTCGCGCACCCGCCGGGCGACACCGGTCCGCTCCCGGCGGCGCTCCAACAGGGCTCGACACTGCTGCTCGCAGGTGGCCACCGTTATCTCGCTGGCCCGAGGCAGCGGGTTGTCCAGCAATGCGGCCGGCCAGCGTGCCACGTTGGCGGGTGAGTCGTAACGCGGTGTGACGCCGAATGCCTTGCGGGCCAATGCGTCTCCCGACGCCGGCGCCGGGCCCGCGAACTCGATCGAGGTGAATGGGACTGGGCGGCCCAGCATTTCCGCCATGACCCGGGCGATGGCCGCCAGGTCGCGTCGCACCAGGAATTCCGCGACCGGCCCGGTCAGGTCGGGCAGGTCGAGCCGCATCGCCACCACCGGCCCGTCCACGGTGACGGTCGGCAGGCAGAAGCCGTAGCTCAGTTCGTAGAACCGGGCCGCGAACCGGACGGCGTCACCCAGTGTCGAACTGGTCAGGCAGGCGAATCCAAAGATGCCCAACGATCCGACGTGGTAGGCGCCGCCCACCCGAACCCCGAGGTCGGCCGGGTCCCCCAGCAGGTTCACCAGGTTCGTCACGACCGCCAGCTCCTGGCGTCCGACGATCATCCGGTTGGGGTCGTGCAGGTCGGCCTGCGACAGGCCGGTTCCCTCGAGCAGATCCGCCACGGCAAGGCCGTTCTCGCAACCGATCTCGGTCATCAACGCGACACTGACCGTGCTACGCGGGAAATCCCAGTGCGAAACCTGCGACCCGACGAACACCTGCACGTGTCCAGTATGGCGAACAGCGGCGCCGCCGAACGTGCACTCACGGCGAGAATCGGCCCGAAATCTCGCGCTCAGTACACGTTCGGCGAAGCGCTAGGCCGCCAGGTCGTCCGCGCCGCCGATCGCGCGCCGCGCATCCCGCTGCGCGCGCTTGGCGCGCCGCCAGCCACGCACGGTCGCGATGGCGGTCTTCAGCCCGCGCCGGCGGCCGGTCTCCGGGTCGGTGCCCGCGAAACCGGGCTCCAGATCGGCGAACATGCGCTCGCTGCGGGTTTCCGGAGCGTTGTCGGCGTCATCGCGCAGGTACTTGTTCGGCAGCGACAACTTGGCCAGCGTGCGCCAGGTCTTGCCGTATTGCACGAGGAACGAGCCGGTGGTGTAGGGCAGGTCGTACTTGTCGCAGACCTCGCGGACCCGCACCGAGATCTCGTGCAGCCGGTTGCTCGGCAGGTCCGGGTACAGGTGGTGCTCGATCTGGTGGCACAGGTTGCCACTCATGAACCGCAGCGCCGGCCCCGCCTCGAAGTTGGCGCTGCCCAGCATCTGGCGCAGGTACCACTGCCCCTTGGTCTCGCCGATCATGTCGGTCTTGGTGAATTTCTCCGCGCCATCGGGGAAATGGCCGCAGAAGATGACGGCGTTGGCCCAGACGTTGCGGATCACGTTGGCGACCGCGTTGGCCTTCAACGTGGACGTGTAGGTGGCTCCGGGCGACAGCGCGGTCAGCGCCGGGAACGCGACATAGTCCTTGAACACCTGGCGGCCCGCCTTGGCCAGGAACTCGTCCACCCGCTGGCGGGCGTCGTCCTGGTCCATCCGCTTCTTGGCGATCTTGCCGAGCTCCACGTGCTGCAGTCCGACGCCCCACTCGAAGAGGAGCGCAAGCATGGTGTTGTAGAACAGGTTCAAGATGTTGAAGCGCTTCCAGCGCTGGTCCCGGGTGACGCGCAGCAAGCCGTAGCCGACGTCGTCGTCCATCCCGAGGATGTTCGTGTACTTGTGATGCACGAAGTTGTGGGTGTAGCGCCAGTGCTTCGACGACCCGCTCATGTCCCACTCCCACGTCGAGGAGTGGATCTCCGGGTCGTTCATCCAGTCCCACTGGCCGTGCATGACGTTGTGGCCGATCTCCATGTTCTCGATGATCTTGGCCACGCCCAAGGTGACGGTCCCCGCCCACCATGCCGAGCGGCGCGAACTCGCGGCCAGCAAGAGCCGGCCCGATACTTCCAGCGCGCGCTGCGCTGCGATGGTGCGACGGATGTAGCGGGCGTCGCGCGCGCCACGAGAGTCTTCAATGTCCTGGCGGATGGCGTCCAGCTCAACGGCCAGGTTCTCAATGTCGGCGTCCGTCAGATGAGCAAATACGTCGACGTCGGTGATCGCCATCGTCGTCCTCCCTGCGGTCGATTTGTCCGTCCTAAACCAGGTGCAGACCTACGCTATCGTAACCTACGATTCCGTAGGTTACCTGTGAGTAGCCTTTAGATGTCGAGCACACAATCGCCGGAAGCGGCCGACACGCAGGTCTGAATCCGGGTGCCCGGGTCGTGTTCCGCGCCGGTGCGCAGGTCACGGACGTGTCCCTGCACCAGGCTGACGACGCACGACTGGCATATACCCATTCGGCAGCCGAAGGGCATCTGCACGCCGGCGCCCTCCCCCGCGTCCATCAACGACGTCGCCGCGTCGGCGACGACGGCGCGATCGCTCCGGGCGAAGGTGACCGTTCCGCCGGCGCCGGCCGGCGCGGCCTTGGACACGGCGAATCGTTCGAGGTGCAACCGGTCGCCGATGCCCGCCGCCGACCAGATCTGCTCGGCCTGGGTCAGCATGCCCTCCGGCCCGCAGGCCCAGGTCTGCCGTTCGCGCCAGTCCGGTACCTCCTGGTCGAGCCGGGCGAGGTCGAGACGACCCCGGGTACGGGTTTCCCGCAGCAGCAGGCGATAGCCGGGATGGTCGGCCGCCAGCGCGGCCAACTCGGCCCGAAACATCACGTCGGACTCGGTGGGCGCGGAATGCACGTGCGCGATGTCACCAATCTGGTTGCGGCGCACCAGAGTTCGCAGCATGGACATCACCGGCGTGATCCCGGATCCGGCGGTGAGGAACAAAATCGATGACGGCGCCGGGTCGGGCAGCACGAAGTTGCCCTGCGGTGCGGCCAGCCGGACGATGGTCCCCCGTTCGACGCCCGCCACCAGGTGCGACGACAGAAAGCCTTCGGGCATCGCCTTCACCGTGATGGTCACCGTGCGTGTCGAGCCGGATCCGGACGTCGCGGCGGGGCTGGACGTGAGCGAATACGACCGCCAGCGCCAGCGTCCGTCCATCAGCAGCCCGATCCCGATGTACTGACCGGGCTGGTAGTCGAAGTTGAAGCCCCAGCCCGGCTTGATCACCAGGGTCGCGGAATCCTCGGTCTCGCGGCGCACCTCGAGGATGCGGCCCCGCACTTCCCGCGCCGACCACAGTGGATTGGCCAGATGCAGGTAGTCGTCGGGCAACAGTGGTGTCGTGATGCGCGCGGCGATCTTGCGCAGCGCGTGCCAACCGGGGTGCCGCTCGGCACCGGCGACGACTGGCCGCTTGGTCTCGACGACGTTGCCCCTGATCGATGGGTTACGTCTGCCCAGGGGAAGCTCCTGCTCACTACGCGGAGTCTTGCTTGCGCTGACCATTGTGGTCGATTGGGTGGGCTTCACGAAACCTACGGTACCGTAACCTACGGTTGCGTAGCCAGCGTTGTGACCGAGAGCGCTGGGCTACAGCAGCTCGAGCAGGAACGGCAGCTCCTGGTTGGCGTACCAAGCCAAGTCGTGGTCTTGCGCGTCGCCGACGATCAGTTCGGCATCCTCGTCACCCAGGTCGGCGGCGTCGATGGCCTCGATCGCCTTCGTCACCGCCGGCTCGGCATCCGCGTTGTCGACGTACGCGGCGATCACGTCCGCCAGCGCGACGGGCCCGCCGAGTCTCACCACCGCGTCGTCGAGATCGGGTCGGAAGCTGACGTCGCCGACCTCGGCGGCCAGCACCGCGCGCCGCGGCGGCAGGGATCCGGCGGCCCCTTCGGCTTCCGTGTCGGCCAGCAGCCGCAGCGACGCCAGCGCCGCCTCGCGCAGCGCGACCTCGGCCAGCTCATCGTCGTCGCCCTCGGCGTACGCCTCGCGCAACGTCGGCGTCAGCGCGAACGCGGTGCCGTTGACGGGCCGCAACGAACCGTCGGCGACCAGCCCCTGCAACATGGCCAGCGTGGCCGGAATGTAGACCTGGATGGCTCAGTCCCCGATCAACGTGGCCGCGAAGTCGTCGACATAGGTCGCCAGGTCGCGCGGCGGGCGCTGGTAACTCACAGCCGGGAGCGGAAGTTTCGGCAGTTTGATCTTCGGCCGCTCCACGTCGTGGTAGTCGATGGTGGACAACAAATGGGCCATCATGTTCAGCCGCGCGTGCTTCTTGATATCCGATTCCACTACATACCAAGGGCTGAACGAGGTATCGGTGTGCACCATCATCTCGTCCTTGGCCCGCGAATATTCTTCCCACCTATAGACCGATTGCAAGTCCATGGTGGACAGTTTCCATTGCCGCACAGGGTCATTCAGCCGCGCCCTGAACCGGCGCAGCTGTTCGGCCTCGGAAACCGAGAACCAATACTTGCGGAGCAGGATCCCCTCATCGATCAGCAACTGCTCGAAAATGGGCGTCTGCCGCAAAAACAACACGTACTCCTGCGGCGTGCAGAATCCCATGACCTTCTCGACACCGGCGCGGTTGTACCACGACCGATCGAACAGCACGATCTCCCCTTTGGCGGGCAGATGGGCGATATAGCGCTGGTAGTACCACTGTCCGCGCTCCCGCTCCGTCGGCGCGGGCAGTGCCGCGATGCGGACGGCCCGTGGGTTCAGGTATTCGGTGATCCGCTTGATGGTTCCGCCCTTGCCCGCTCCGTCGCGGCCTTCGAAGATGACCACGACGCGGGCACCGGTGTGCCGCACCCACTCCTGCAGCGTGACGAATTCGGTTTGCAGCCGGAACAATTCAGCTCGATATACCTCGTCGGGCACCTTCCGCACGGACGGCGAAGCCGATTTCTTTGTGTGTGCCTTCGCAGACTCGCCGTCTTTGGTCGCGGTGCTCATTCAACGGATGATAGATCCCGGCAGCAAGGTTCACCTCCGACTACGAGCGGGAAGCTTCCAGCAATTCCTCGAGCGCCTGGTTCAGCAGGCCCGGCAGCAGCTCGACGTCGCTCATCGCTTCGCGGTCGGCATTGATGCCGAAGTAGAGCATCCCGTTATACGACGTCACGCTGATGGCCAGCGCCTGGTTGTGCAACAGCGGCGGGACGGCGTAGGTCTCCAGCAACTTGGTGCCGGCGATGTACATCTGCGACTGGGCACCCGGCGCGTTCGTGATCAGCAGGTTGAACGTCCGCCTGGAAAAGCTGGGGAAGCTGGTGGCGACCCGGATACCCATGGCGTGCAGCGTGGGTGGGGCAAATCCCGACAGCGTGACGATGGTCCTGGCGTCCACCAGGCGGGCGGCCGTCGGGTTCGATTCGGTGGCGTGCGCGATCTGCGACAGCCGCACCACCGCGTTCGGCTCCCCCACCGGCAGGTCGACCAAAAACGGCATCACCTGGCTGATGGCCTGACCGGGGCCGGTCGCATCGAGCTGACCGTCGGCGTAGATGGACAGCGGCGCCATGGCCCGCACCGTCGCGGTCGCCGACACCGCCACCCCGCGTGACATCAGCCAGCTGCCCAGGGCGCCGGCGATCACCGCGAGCACCACGTCGTTGACGTCGCAGTCGTACCGGGCGCGCACGGTGCGGTAGTCGTCGAGGTTGCCGCACGCGACCGTGAACCGCCGGTGGCGCGACACGGTGGCATTGAGCGGGCTGCTGGGTGCGGTGCCGCGCGCCACGGTGCGCGCGAAATCGAGGACTCGGCGGCCGGCGGCGAGCAGTTCGCCATGGTTGGTCATCAGGCCGCCGATGGCCGAGCCGACGGCCTGCAGCTGGGTGCCCGGCCCCACGAACCAGTCACCGATGGCCCCGAAGATCAGCCGCGCGTCACCCGGGTCGCGTTCCGGCACCCAAATGTCTTCGGCGAAGGGCGGCGGGCGTTTGGTGCGATCGGCGATGACGTGGTTGATCTCCAGCGCCGTCATGCCGTTGATGAGGGCTTGATGCGACTTGGTGTAGAGGGCGACGCGGTTCTTGGACAGGCCCTCGACCAGATACATCTCCCACAGCGGCCGGGACTTGTCCAGCGGCCGGGCGGCCAGCCGGGCGATCAGCTCGTGCAGTTGTTCGTCGCTGCCCGGGGAGGGCAGGGCGGAGCGCCGGACGTGATAGGCGATGTCGAAGTCGCCGTCGTCGACCCAGACGGGCCGGGCCGATCCGACCCGGACCTCCCGGACCTTTTGCCGATAGCGGGGAATCTGCGGCAGCCGCCGCTCGATGGTGGCCAGCAGCGTCTCGTAGCTCAATCCGGCGCGCGGCCGGTGCAGGATCGACAGCGATCCGACGTACATCGGGGTGGCCGTGTTTTCCAGCCGAAAAAACGATGCGTCCGATGGGGACAGCCGGGTCACCATAGGGCGCAGTCCTCCTCACCGAATCATCGCCCTGTTGCTGAAGGAGATGTCCCGCCCACGGTAATCGTCCGACCGGGCAACGTCCGAGCGCGGGTACGCGCCGGCCCGAGTTGTGCCATGATGACCACTGCCTGCCACTCTCCAGCGGGCTTGAGGGAGTTCGACCCAAGAGTTGGAGAGTGCGCGTTGAACATCAGTCCTGTCGCGGGTCCGCCCGGCGCCTTCGCCGTCCTACCCGTCGTCGACTACGAGCCCCCGGCACAAGACGTACCTCGGAGCGTCCCTTCCTGCCTGCCGTCGTCGCGCGCGCCGTTGCGCAGGCGCAGCGCCCACGCGCCGCACCGGCCCTGCCCGCCCGCCAGGCAGCCGGCCGACGAGCCGCGGACCGCGATGTCGGGGCCGATGCGGCAGGCCGCGATATTCGCCGACGCGGCGCTGCGCCGGGTGCTCGAGGTGATCGACCGCCGCCGCCCCGCCGCCCAGCTGCGCCCGTTGCTGACGCCAAGCCTGGTGGATTCCGTCGTCTCGGTGGGCCATGCGGCCGGCGGTCAGCAGGGCGCGGCGGTGCTTCGGCGGCTGCGCCTGCAGCCGGCCGGTCGCGACCCCGAGGCCGCGGCCGAGGTTTCCGGCTCGTACAGCCGCGGCAACCGGATCCACGCCATCGCCTGCCGCGTCGAGCGGGCGTCCGCCGGCGCCGGCTGGCTGGTGGTGGCCCTGCACATCGGTTGATCGGGGCTAGTGTGGCGGCCCGGCGGCCGGCGCGAGCGGACCACCCGTGTAGCGGGTCAGCACCGGCCCGACGATCGCCATGATGAACACGTACGCCGTCGCCAGCGCGGCGACCGCGGGGATCGACGTGCCGGCCAATCCGATGATGATCAGCGAGAACTCTCCCCTGGCGACCAGCGCGGTGCCCGCGCGCAGTTGCCCGCGCCGCGCGACTCCGTCGCGGCGGGCGGCGAAGATCCCGGTGGCCACCTTGGTCGCCGCGGTCACCGCGGCCAGTATCAGCGCCGCGGGAAGCATCGGGATGAGCGCGTGCGGATCGACCGAGAAGCCGATAGCCAGGAAGAAGATGGCGGCGAACAGATCCCGCAGCGGGCCCAGCACCCGGCGCGCCCGGTCCGCCGTTTCCCCGGTCAGCGTCAGCCCCACCAGGAACGCGCCGACGGCGGCCGACGCGTGCAGGGATTCGGCCAGCGCCGCCACGATCAAGGTGACGCCCAGCACCCGCAGCAGCAGCTGTTCGGAGTCGGGGTGCTCGACCAGCCGGCCGACATGGTGACCCCAGCGGTAGGACGCGGCGAACGCCGCCAGCAGCGCGGCCACCGCCACCACCATGCCTACGACGGCGTGCAGCCAGCCGCCGCCGGACGCCAGGACGGCGAACAGCGGCAGGTAGGCCGCCATCGCGAAGTCCTCGAGGACCAGCACGGAGAGCACCGCCGGCGTCTCCCGGTTACCCAGCCGGTGCAAGTCCTCCAGCAGCCGCGCGATGACGCCCGAGGAGGAGATGTAGGTGACTCCGGCCAGGCACAGGATCGCCACGCCGTCCAATCCCAGCAGCCAGCCGGCGACCGCACCGGGCGCCGCGTTGAGGACGATGTCGACCCCCGCCGACGGCAGGTGGTGGCGCAGGCTGGCGGCGAACTCGGCCGCGGAGAATTCCAGGCCCAGGGTGAGCAGCAGCAGCACGACGCCGATGGGCGCGCTCGTCGTGATGAACTGGCCCCCGGCGTCCAGCGGCAGGATCCCGCCCTTACCCAGCGACAGGCCCGCCAGCAGGTACACCGGGATCGGAGACAAGGCGAATCGGCGTGCGATGGCGCCTACTACGGCCAGCGTGGCCAGGAGGGCGCCGAGTTGTAACAGCAGCGCCCACGAAACTTGCACCGGCTCAGCCCTTGTCGATGATCTGTTCGACGCCGGCGATGCCGTCCTGGGTGCCGATGACAATCAAAACGTCTCGGGCATAGAGCATTTCGGCCGGACCCGGCGAGGCGAGCACTTCCTCGTTACGCACGATGGCGACGATGGAGGCACCGGTGCGGGTGCGGGCGTGCGTGTCGCCCAAGGGATGGCCCACGAAGGGGCTATCGGCCAGGATGTGGACCTGCCCCGTTTCGAGTCCGGGTATTTCGCGGGCCAGCTCGGTGAACCGCTCGGCGATGCGCGGTGCCCCCAGGATCTGGGCAACCGCCTCGGCCTCTTCGTCGCTGAGGTGCAGGAGCGGCCGGGCCTCGTCCGGGTCCTCCCGGGCATAGACGACGACCTCGAAGTCGCCGCTCCGCCGCGCGATGATGCCGATGCGGTCGCCCTTGTGATCAGTGAATTCGTAGCGAAGGCCGACGCCCGGCAGCAGCACCTCCTTGACATCCATACCGTCAATCCTGACAGGTTGGCCGGAGGCGCTGTCACCCGATCGCCGAGCTGCTAGCGAATTACAAAGATTCAGCCCTGCCGGGCAGTGCCCGTGGCCTGGCGGCGCGGAATCGGCAGCAGCATCGACACCTCGCGGCGGTACTCGCGGTACGGGTGGCCGAGAGACGCGACCAGGTCACGCTCTTCGAGCTGGGTGGCGATCAGGATGTAGGTCGTCATGCCGATCGAGAACAGCAGGTGTCCGGCCGTCATGGTCGGCGCCGCCCAGAACGCGATGAGCATCCCGAGCATCAGGGGGTGACGCACCACGCGGTAGAGCAGACGCACGCGGAATTCCACGCTGGTGTAAGGCTTTTGACGCGACGCGAGATACACCTGCCGGAGCCCGAACAAATCGAAATGGTTGATCAGGAACGTCGCCAGCAGCGCTATCGCCCAGCCGAGCCAGAACAGCGCCCACAGCACCGCGCGGGCCGGCGGCATCCGCACATCCCAGATGACCGTTGGCATCGTTCGCCACTGCCAGTACAGCAGGGCCAGCACCACACTCGACAGCAGCACGTAGGTGCTGCGCTCGAGTGTCGACGGCACCAACCGCACCCACCATCGCTTGAATGCGGGCCGGGCCATCACGCTGTGCTGGACGCCGAACAAGGCGACCAGCGCCGCGTTGATGGGTATTGCCGCGGCGACGGGCGCGGCTAGCCCACGGTCAACGCTTCGCGGCACCGCGAGGTTGCCCACGAAACCAATGAGATACAGAAAGGCCGCGAGGAAGAGCAGGTACGCCGCGGCGCCGTAGCCAAGCGTCAAGTATCGCTTCATGGGCTAAGTGTCCGCCTGCCAGGCACGTTCGGATATAGGTCGTTTGCCTCATCATCGGCGAGCGGGGCCCTAGGCATTTTTGACTAGTCCGTTGCGCAGCGCGTACATGCTGGCGCCGATGCGGTTGGATACGCCGATCTTGGCGTAGGTCCGCTCGACGTGGTTGCGGGCCGTTTTCTCGCTGATCACCAACGACGCCGCGATCTCCTTGTTCGAGGCGCCGCGCGCGACCAGGCACAGCACCTCGACCTCCCTGGGGGTCAACCCGTCCGGGCGCACGTGAGGCCGTTGCGCCGGCTGACCCGCTGCCGTCAACGATCCTTGCCTGGACCAGATCTGATTCGACACCCCGATGCGGCCCAGGTCGTGTACATGCCCCGCCCGCCGCGTCAAGGCAACCGCGTGGGCGTCGAGACCCGCGGCCCGCGCGGCGTCCCCGGCGAGCCGGGCCACCGCGCGCGAATGTCCAAGGGTGAACGGGCATTTCAGATCGACGAAGTCGCCGAGTGCGACGAGCAGGGTGTCCAGCGATTGGTCGTCAAGCCGCCGGTGCCGATCGGGCGCCGCGGCCAGAGCCGCCGCCCACGCGTCGCCGGCCGGCGGCCCGGCCAGAACCTCCTCGGCGTGGCGAAGGAAGGCGTCGGCGACCTGGGGATCGAATTGTCCGCCGCGCCGCTCGCGCACCATCGCCACCGCCCCCGCGACGCCGTAGGTGCGGTGGTGCACCTCGACCATGTCGGCCAGCTGGGCGATCCGCATCTGAATCGGGATCTCGTCGCCCTGGGCGCCGGCGGGCAGCCCGCCGCCGTCGTAGCGCTCGAACGCAAACGCCACTGCCGCCTGCACGTTGGGGCCCAGGCCGATTCGGTCGGCCAGCACGGCCGCCGAGGTGCAATGCGAGTGGATCAACCGGGAGATGTGGCCGCGCGCGTCGGCGAAAAGCGTTGCTATCAAGCTCAATCGGTGCGCCAGCGGGTGGCCGCGCCCCACGTTCCCGGCCAGGAACCGCAAGTACGGTAAGCCCGACCAATCAACGAGATACGAGTCGTGGCGCACGGCGATGTCGTCGCCGAACCACCGCGCGTATCCGTGGGAGTCGGCGTGACAGCCGATCCACATGACCAAGGTCGTGTAGTAGGTGCAGTCCCGCTGTTCCGCGTCGAGTCCGAGCCGGTCGGCAAGTCTGGTCGCGATCGTCGCCGCCCGCAGCATGTGCTCGGCTGGCTGGCCCAGCCCGAGGTCGATCGCCACCGACAGGGCCGCCAGCAGCTCCGCACGGGTCGGCAGTTCGGGCTCCGACATGGGCCTCATTGTGCCCAGCTCATTGGCGCGCGGTCAGCCGATTGGCACAGTGCGCCCGACGGCATGGTGGCGGCCGGCGTCGAACGTTTCGAAATGCCCCGAGCCCACCACGAACAGGCCTCGTTGCGGCGGCCGGAAACCGGCCAGCCGCGGTTGGCGCGGCAGCGGCCCGACGGGCCCGAGGTCCGCATCGCGCCATATCGCGCGCGACTGCGCCACCGCCCACACCCGCGCGGGGGCGATCATGAAGCGCTGCCCGTTGGGCGCCGTTCCCGAGAGCCGGACCCGGCCGGCGCGCAGGGTCGGGCCGGCGGCCCGGCCCAACGCGGCCAGCACCGCCCGGTTCGTCCACGCGCGCGCCGGCAACCGCCCGCCGACCACGCTCATCAGCCGCGTCGACGGGGTGGAACGGATATCGATCTGCCACGCAAGCAATCCCGGGATCTCCACGAACAGCGACCACGGGGTGACCCAGGCGACGTCGATGTCGCACTGCACCGCGTCGTTGGGCGTCGCCGCGCTGAAGAAGCGGGCGCAGCTCTGCGGACCCGGCGTCGTCGCGTAGAAGGTCCACACGCCGTCGGGGTCGCGATGCCACACCGACCGGTAGCCGGGCGAGAACGACGTGGCCGGGAAGTGCCGCAGCGCCAGATAGTGGCCGCTGGCGAACGGAAGGCCCATGACACCGAAGCCGACGAATCGTTCGTCGTCTCCGGCGGGCAGGTCGGGCTTTTGCAGGACGGCCGTGGCGGCGTCCAGTGGGGTGCGTGCTTTGGTCATGCGTGAATGGTGCGCGCCCGCACGGCCATACCGCATGGGGCGGCTGCCTCAGATCTTCGGCCTCGAGCGCCCGGCCAGCCGGGCACTGGGAGGAAGGCGCCCGGCCAGCCGGGCGCTCGGCAGAAGGCGAGTGCGGGGCCTAGCGCCGTTTCACCGATTTGGGCGGCTTGGCGCCGCGGCCCTGCCGGCGTGCGGCTTCCCGACGCTCGCGGCGGCTCGCCCCGCCGGGAACCCCGGCCGGGGCCTTCCCGTCGCCGCCGTTGCGCTGCACCTGCGCCGAGCCGTCCTCCGACGGGCCGGAGTAGGTCATGGCGGGCGCCTCGTTGTCGATGCCCTTGGCGCGCAACTGAGTTGGGGGCTCTTCGCGCACGGGCGGGGCGGTGTCGCCCTGGTCTGCGGCGGTTCCCAAATCCTTGAGCCCCTCGGGCGTTTCCACCGGCGCGACCTGCGGGGACGGCACCGCCTCGACGGTGACGTTGAACAGGAAGCCGACCGACTCCTCTTTCATGCCGTCGAGCATGGCCATGAACATGTCGTAGCCCTCGCGCTGGTACTCCACCAGCGGATCGCGCTGCGCCATCGCGCGCAGCCCGATGCCCTCCTTGAGGTAGTCCATCTCGTAGAGGTGCTCGCGCCACTTGCGGTCGATGACGTTGAGCAGCACGTTGCGTTCCAGCTGGCGCATGGCGCCCTCGCCCGCGAGCTCCTCGAGCTCGGCTTCCCTTGCGGCATAAGCACGTTCGGCGTCTTTGAGCAGCTCGTCGAGCAACTCCTCGCGGGTGAGGTCGTCGCGCTCGGAGTCACCGTCGAGGCGCATCAAGGGCTCGTGCTCGATGCCGACCGGGTACAGCGTCTTGAGCGCCGTCCACAACGCCTCCAGGTCCCAATCCTCGGCGTAGCCCTCGGCCGTCGCGCCGTTGACGTACGCGGTGACCACGTCGCGGACCATGCCCAGCGCCTGATCCTTGACGTTCTCGCCTTCCAGGATGCGGCGACGCTCGGCGTAGATCACCTTGCGCTGCTGGTTCATCACCTCGTCGTACTTGAGGACGTTCTTTCTGACCTCGAAGTTCTGCTGCTCGACCTGGGTCTGCGCGCTCTTGATCGCCCGGGTGACCATCTTGGCTTCGATCGGCACGTCGTCGGGCAGGTTCAGCCGGTTCAGCATCGCCTCCAGCGCGGCGCCGTTGAACCGGCGCATGAGCTCGTCGCCCAGCGACAAGTAGAAGCGCGACTCGCCCGGGTCGCCCTGCCGGCCGGAGCGGCCGCGCAGCTGGTTGTCGATGCGTCGCGACTCGTGACGCTCGGTGCCCAGCACGTACAGACCGCCGGCCTCGACCACCTCGGCGGCCTCCTTGCCGGCCTCCTCCTTGACTATCGGCAGCTCCTCGTGCCAGGCCGCCTCGTATTCGTCGGGCGTCTCGACCGGATCGAGGCCGCGTTCGCGCAGCCGCTGGTCGGTGAGGAAGTCGACGTTGCCGCCCAGCACGATGTCGGTACCGCGGCCGGCCATGTTGGTGGCCACGGTGACCCCGCCGCGGCGGCCCGCCACGGCGACGATGCCGGCCTCCTGCTCGTGGTACTTGGCGTTGAGCACGTTGTGCGGGACCCGTCGCTTCTGGAACTGCCGCGACAGGTACTCCGAGCGCTCGACGCTGGTGGTACCGATCAGCACGGGCTGGCCCTTCTCGTAACGCTCGACGACGTCGTCGACCACCGCGATGTACTTGGCCTCCTCCGTCTTGTAGATGAGGTCGGACTGGTCGGTGCGGACCATCGGCTTGTTGGTCGGGATGGGCACCACGCCCAGCTTGTAGATCTCGTGCAGCTCGGCCGCCTCGGTCTGGGCGGTACCGGTCATGCCGGCGAGCTTGTCGTAGAGCCGGAAGTAGTTCTGCAGCGTGATGGTGGCCAGCGTCTGGTTCTCGGCCTTGATCTCGACGTGCTCCTTGGCCTCGATCGCCTGGTGCATGCCCTCGTTGTAGCGGCGGCCGTAGAGCACGCGGCCGGTGAACTCGTCGACGATGAGGACCTCGCCGTCGCGGACGATGTAGTCCTTGTCGCGGTTGAACAGCTCCTTGGCCTTCAGCGCGTTGTTGAGGTAGCTGACCAGCGGCGAGTTGGCGGCCTCGTACAGGTTGTCGATGCCGAGCTGGTCCTCGACGAACTCGACGCCCAGCTCGTGCACACCGACGGTGCGTTTGCGCAGGTCCACCTCGTAGTGGACGTCCTTTTCCATCAGCGGCGCCAACCGGGCGAACTCGAGGTACCAGTTGGAGGCCCCGTCGGCGGGCCCGGAGATGATCAGCGGGGTGCGGGCCTCGTCGATCAGGATGGAGTCGACCTCGTCGACGATGGCGAAGTTGTGCCCGCGCTGCACCAGGTCGTCGAGCGAGTGCGCCATGTTGTCGCGCAGGTAGTCGAAGCCGAACTCGTTGTTGGTGCCGTAGGTGATGTCGGCGGCATACGCCACGCGGCGCTCGTCCGGCGTCATCTGCGCGAGGATCACGCCGACGTCCAGGCCGAGGAAGCGGTGCACGCGGCCCATCCACTCGCTGTCGCGTTTGGCCAGGTAGTCGTTGACCGTGACGACGTGCACGCCATTGCCACCGATGCCGTTGAGGTAGGCCGGCAACACCGAGGTCAGGGTCTTGCCCTCACCGGTCTTCATCTCGGCGACGTTGCCGAAGTGGAGCGCCGCCGCGCCCATCACCTGCACGTCGAACGGGCGCTGGTCGAGCACCCGCCAGGCCGCCTCGCGGGCCACCGCGAACGCCTCGGGCAGCAGGTCGTCGAGGCTTTCACCGTCGGCGTGCCGCTTCTTGAACTCGTCGGTCTTGGCCCGCAGCTCCGCGTCGGTCAGCTTTTCGACCTCGTCGGACAAGGTGTTGACGTAGTCAGACACCCGCTTGAGACGCTTGAGCATGCGGCCTTCGCCGACGCGCAGCAACTTCGACAGCACAGCTATGTCCCCTGTTGGTAGGAGTCTCTTCTCTTAAGCGACTCCCATGGTAGGTGACAACCTCCCAAAGGCCGCCGTAGCGGCGAGCGCAAGCGCGACACCGCCGGGCGCTGCGGGTCGCCGCCCGAAGACCACGTCAGGAGAGCCTGATCAGCCCGTAGTCGTAGGCGTGCCGGCGGTAGACCACACACGGCCGTTCGGTCTGCTTGTCGTGGAACAAGAAGAAGTCGTGCCCGACGAGCTCCATCTCGTAGAGCGCGTCGTCGACCGTCATCGGCGTGGCGGGGTGCTCCTTGGTCCGCACGATCCGCCCGGGCTCGTGGCCGGCGTCGGCGCCGTCATGGTCGGCGGGCGGCTCCGGCATGCGTTCCTGCCGCGGCGGCGGAACGACCGCGGTGGCGGCGGCCAGCGACACCGGCGTCTTGTCGCCGTAGTGGACCTTGCGGCGGTCCTTCACGCGGCGCAGCCGGTTCTCCAGTTTGTCCACCGCGGACTCGAACGCCGCGTAGAAGCTGTCGGCGCAGGCCTCCGCCCGGCTGACCGGTCCGCGGCCGCGGGCGGTGATCTCCACGCGTTGACACGATTTGCGCTGGCGCCGGTTCGGCGCGTGTTTGAGCTCGACATCGAAGAGATAGATGGAGCGATCGAACCGCTCGAGGCGGGCAAGTTTCTGGGAGACGTACAGACGGTAGTGGTCGGGGATTTCTACATTGCGGCCCTTGAAAACGACTTCGGCAGTGGTCGTCGGTTGGGGTTGGCCGTCGGTTTGCGTCGGCGGTTGGTCGAGAATCTGACCGGAATCCACGGATAGCCTTGACATACGTGACAACTCGTTTCTCTTTCACGTCGCACGCGCCCTGCGTGCCCGGCTTGCTAACGACGCGCCGACGAGGTGGGAGAGCGGTCCTTAAGAAGTCACCGCCGCAGAGTGCTCGCCGATGCAAGGTGTCGAATACTCACCCCTTCCCGCGAGTGGGGTCTCAACCTGAGAATGTCGCGACCAGTGAGGCAGACCAGTGAGTTGATTAACGTTGTTCTCGACGTTAGCTCTTGTTTGCCTCGCCATGCCACTGATTTCGCGGAGCTGTTGCGAGTTCTTCACATACTCTTGGCGACCGCACAGCCTCACGCGACAGCGACCGCCAACACGGCGGTCACCCGGACGCCGGCGGCGTCCAGCACCCGCACCGACTCGCGGGCCGTCGCACCGGTGGTGACGATGTCGTCG
Source organism: Mycobacterium paraffinicum (assembly GCF_025822865.1). Lineage (NCBI taxonomy): Bacteria > Bacillati > Actinomycetota > Actinomycetes > Mycobacteriales > Mycobacteriaceae > Mycobacterium > Mycobacterium paraffinicum. The sequence continues at coordinate 520,499 of NZ_JACKUR010000016.1, forward strand.
ACGATCAGGACCTCGGTTCGCGGCGGTGTTCCGCGCAGCAGCACCCGGCCCGCGACGTTGCGCTCACGGGCCGCCGTGCCCAGGCCCACGGAGTCGCGAACCAGTGCCCGCATCCGCAGCGCCGGGGCGACCGCGACGGCCGGGTGGCGGGCGACCGCGGTGCGCGCCAGCCGGGTGACCGGGTCGCCGCCGCGACGGCGCGCCGCCGAACGACGCGTCGGCGCCGGCACGACGGTCAGCGGGGTCTCGACGATTCCCCACGACAGCAGCCGGTGCACGCCGGTGGCCAGCGCAACCGCCAACGGCCCGACGAGATCGGCGCGGCCCTGCTCCTTGAGCGCCAGGATCGCTTGCCGGCGCGCGCCGGCGTAGCGGCCGAGGGCGAACACCGGCACCTGCGGGTCGATCCGGGGGTTCACCACGTGCGGTTGGTCCGCGCCGACCGCCAGCTCGCGTGCGCAGGCGTCACACCAGCGGGTCGACGGCGCCCCGCAGCCGCCGCACTGCAGCGGCAGGATGAGGTCGAGCATGGCGCCAGTGTCGCGGGCGGGACCGACAAGACCCGGACGATCGCCGCTAGGAGCCTGCTGAATTAGTGGTGTTTGGGGCGAGGCGCCTCGAGCCGTCTTGCGGCGTTGTGGAAGTCAGACCCTGAGGTCGACAGGAGAGGTCGCCCCGCCGGTTTGAGAGTGGCACGGGGCTAGGAGCCTGCTGAATTAGTGGTGTTTGGGGCGAGGCGCCTCGAGCCGTCTTGCGGCGTTGTGGAAGTCAGACCCTGAGGTCGACAGGAGAGGTCGCCCCGCCGGTTTGAGAGTGGCACGGGTGGGCGGGGGGGAGGCAAGGCCGGTGAGTGGGTGGTTTAGGCGATGGCCCAGGTGTTACCGGTGGAGGTCAGGCCCATCGCGATCAGTCGGCGCAGGTTCAGCGCGGCGGCGCGGTGGTGCAGCCAGTGCGGGGGGGAGGCAAGGCCGGTGAGTGGGTGGTTTAGGCGATGGCCCAGGTGTTACCGGTGGAGGTCAGGCCCATCGCGATCAGTCGGCGCAGGTTCAGCGCGGCGGCGCGGTGGTGCAGCCAGTGATCGTTTTTGATGGCGCCGCGGTAGCGGACCTTGCGGTTACCTCGGGTTAGCCAGGCGATCGAGCGTTCGACCATCGGTCGATGCCGCCGGTATTCGGCCTGCCAGTCAGGGTCGCGTGCTTGAGTGCGCGCAGCGCGTAGCAACGGTTCGTAGCTGGTGAGGGTGAGTTTGCGTCCGGCTTTGGCTGTAGTGCAACGTGACGCCAATGAGCAAGAGCGACAACGCTTCTTGAAGCCGACGCTGCTTGAGTGCGCGCAGCGCGTAGCAACGGTTCGTAGCTGGTGAGGGTGAGTTTGCGTCCGGCTTTGGCTGTAGTGCAACGTGACGCCAATGAGCAAGAGCGACAACGCTTCTTGAAGCCGACGCCGCCGCTGGCCGGGATCGGCAGGGTGTGATTGGCTGGACATGTCACGGTGCGGGCCGCGAAGTCGATGGTGAAGTCGTCGGTGGTGAAGCCGCCGGGCATCGGGGCGCGTAGTGGGTTCGGTTTGATCAGCGCGGTATGTCCGTTAACAGCAAGTGCGGCCCGCGCCGCACCGGTGCCGTACGCCGAATCGCCAAGTACCCTCACCGGGGTCTGCTCCTCCTCGAGGAGGGCCAGCCCGACGACGGCCTCGTGGTTATCGGGTCCGCTGGCTTTGGTCAGCGCGCAGTCGGTGATGAGCCCGGTATCGGGTTCGATGGCGATGTGGGCCTTAAAGCCGTCCTGGCGGTGGTGCACCGTCTTATGAGCATGGCGCGCTTCGGGATCCACCGTCGAAATCACGCGGTCACCGGCGACGTTGTGTGCGATGCGCCAATGCCCGTCGGTGCCATCGGAGCCCTCGACGGGTTCGACGTCTTGGCCGGCGACCAGCGCCAACAACGCGACCGCCTCCGCCGCCCGCGGCCCCAGCTCCTGCTCGGGCAGATGCCCCAGCAGCCGGTGAGCGTCGCTGACCAAGCCATCGACCAACTGCTCACGGGCGCCCTGGTCATTCCAGGCAATCGCCGGTTTACCCGGATCGTCGTAGTCGTGGGCGGTGCACTGCCCGGCGATGACCGCAGCGGCGTCGGGGATCTCGCGCCGGACCCGGCGGATCGCGGCGATCAACTGGGTCACGGTGTCCTGGGTGGCCACCGCATCGTCAAGGACCGTGGAATCCAGTGCCCGCCGGGTCTTACCGGCCAACACCCCGGTTTGGGCCACCACGGCTTTGACCGCCTCAAAGATCCGGTTCGGCCGCTCCGAAGCCGCCAGCCGACGCCGCCAGTACGTCAACGTCGTCGAATGGAAAGCGCCCTCGGTGATCGGCAGCCCGCACGCCGCTTTCCACCGCAAATCGAAGGTGACCGCNTCGACAGTCTCGTTATCGGACAAGCCATGCAGCGCCTGCAAAGTGATCACGCTGGCCATCACTTCAGCCGGCACGCTCGGTCGGCCCCGACGCGAGGGAAACAGGTCGGCGAACATCGCCTCAGGGAACAACTCACCCCGATGCGCCGCCAGGAACGCAAACACGCTGTCAGACTTCAAAAGATGCCCGGCCACCGACTCGGCATCCAACAACTCACGCTGATCATCAGAACGACCCTGCACCCACTGATCATCCCGAAAACCCCAGCACAACCCACCCCGCCACGCGGGATTAATTCAGCAGGCTCCTAG
>NZ_JACKUR010000017.1:0-59980 GCF_025822865.1 Mycobacterium paraffinicum
GACTCCTACCGCATCAAAGACCGCGACCTCGGGAGAGTCCCGGGCTCGACAACCGAAGAATGAACACCGAGGGGGTCAATTTTCAACCGACGAAACGGGGTCAATTTTCAGCCGCCGTTGACAGCCCCATCCCGGAACTCACGGTCATACTTCTTCCGTTTCTCTGACATCGCTACCCCTTATAGCTGATGCCTCTACGGTCTCGGGGGAACCTCATTACCCCGGTCCCCAGGCCAGACGATTGCCGTCCCATGGCCGGCTATGGCTTCCCCGGATCGCAAACGCGGCTCGCCGATCTAGTATCCGAGGCCGCAGCGACCGCGGAGAGACCGTTCGCGTTCTGGACGAGGTATGACGCGCCGCTCGGCTCGGTTGAGGGGGACCCGTTTGGTGGTCCAGTCGCTATGCGACTTGGGGTTGGTGGGTCGTGGTCCACTGTAGAGCGAACTCGGTGGGGGTGAGTTCGCCGTGGGCGGTGTGGGGTCTGTTGGCGTTGTAGTCACGGCGCCAGTCCTCGATGATCACGCGGGCTTCCAGGAGCGAGTCGAAGCGCCACGTGTTGAGCAGTTCATCGCGGATCCGGCCGTGGAACGACTCGACCCAGGCGTTCTGCCATGGCGAGCCGGGATCGATGAATAGTGAAGCGGTGCTGTTGAATCGGCAACAGTCGTTGATGGCGCGGGCCACGAACTCCGGACCGTTGTCGAAGCGCACATAGGTCGGCGCGCCGTGGGTGAGGGCCAGACGGTCCAAGACGGCAACGACGCCGTCAGCGTCGATGCGGCGATCAACCTCAATGGCGAGAGCTTCACGGGTGAACTCGTCGATCACGTTGAGCAGCTTGAGGGCGCGGCCGTCGCCGGTGGTATCGAACTGGAAGTCCATCGCCCACTGGCGATGTCAACTTGAAGTGGTCCCGGGGTGACGGCTCGAATTGGCTCCATGCGTGGGGTTGGTTGCTCGGGTTTTGTGGACCGGCAGACTCGGTGGTGTGGCGCAGTTGTTGATTGCGGTCAACCCGGATGAAGATTCCCGGCTGCCGTTTTTGTTGCGGATCCCCCAGCCCAGTGGTGACCTGTTGTGAAGCATCCCGATGCTCCTATGGTTGTCAAGCCGCTGTGGGAATTTCGTCTCGTTCGGTGTTTGTGCTGGTGAGGGCCTTGTAGACCTGTCGGGCAAGGTAGCGTTTGAGGCAGCGCAGGATGTCCTTGGGCGACAGTTGTTCTCGTGCGCGGCGATCACGGTAGGCCCGGGTCCGCGGACACGTGGCCAGGCGGGTGCAGGCGATCATGTGCAGGGCGCGATTGGCTTGCCGGTCGCCGCCGCGGGATAGCCGATGCTTTCGTGTCTTGCCGCTGGATGCCGGGATCGGCGCGACCCCGCACAGCGCGGCGAAAGCGGCCTCGGAGCCGATCCGGTCGGGTTTGTCGCCGGCGGTGACCAGTAGCTGGGCAGCGGTCTCGTAGCCGACGCCGTGGATGGCGAGCAGTTGCGGGCAGGCCGCTCGACGAGGGGTCGCAGCTGGACGTCATGGTCGGCGATCTCGGCGCTCAGGGCTTGGTGGCGCCGCGCCAGGCTACGCAGCGCGACGCGGACCGCGACCTGCGGGTCGCCAAAGTCGCCGGTGGGTCGCAGCCGCGCGCAGGCGGCCACGAGCGCAACCGGGGTGAGGCCGCGCATTCGGTCGCGCAGGTCGGCGGGTGCGGTGACCAGCAGTGCACGCAGCTCGTTCATCGCCGCGGTGCGGGCCTTAACCGCGCCCGCCCTGGTGGTGTGCAGGGCCCGGATGGCTTCGACGATGCCGGTGCCCAGTTTCGTTGTGACGATAGCTCTTTCGGACAAGACCGCCTCGGCGGCGGCGTAGGCATCAAGCGGGTCGGACTTGCCCTTGATACGGCGCTGGCGCCGGTCCGGCGGGTTCACCTCGACCGCCCGCACCCCCTCGGCGGTGAGGTGGCGGGCCAGGCCGGCGCCGTAGGCCCCAGTGCCCTCGACGCCAACCGCGAACAGCCGCCCAAACGAGCGCAACCAGGCCAGCAGCAGCGCGTAACCGGCGGCGGTGGCCGGGAACTCGGCGTCGTCGACGCGGATACCGTTGAGCAGCACCACCGCAGCGTGATGAGTATCGCCGTGGGTGTCCACCCCGCCGACGATGCGCCGCTTCTTGGGGTTTTTCCCCTTGCCTTGCTGTGTCATCCTGGAACCACGAGTGCGATCAGGTGATGGCCGCGTTGGACGCCGGGGTGGCGCACTTCGGCCGGCTCGACATCTTCTGTGCCAACGCGGGAATCGCTTCCGTGGCCTTCCGGCAGCTCACATCGAGGAGGAGCTGGCACAGTGGCGGGCCGCGGTCGGGGTAAACCCGACGGCGCTTATCACACCGCGTGGGCGGCCGTGCCGCATCTCTGTCCCGGCAGCGCGGGCGGTGCAATCGTGTTCACCAGCTCGACTTCCGGGCTGCAGGGTTCGGTGGTCTGAAAGGCGGCGGCCTGGGCTACGCCTCCAAGCAGGGCGTGTCGGGTTGATGCGGGCACTGGCGAACTCGTTGGTGCCCTTCGGGCAACACCGTTCATCCCACCGCGGTCCGCACGATGATGGCCGTCAATCCGGCGGTGACCGAGTTCCTGGAAAGCTCTCCGAAAACGGCGCGCACCCAACCTTGGGCCCATCTTCATGAACGCGCTGCCGGTTCTGATGACGGAGGCGGTCGACGTGAGCAACGCGGTGCTGTTCCTGGTTTCCGACCGAGGCGCGGCACGTGACGGGCTTGCAGTTCACCGTCGACGCGGGGGTGACCATCAGATGACGAGCAGCCCGGATCAGAGACGCGATCGCGACCCGCGGGCGTTCGCGGAGGTGATGACCGTCATGCGCCGACGGATGCCAGCCCGGCGATCGCCGATGGGCTCATCGACTTCGTGTTCGCGCAGGTGTGGGCGCGCCCAGGCCTGAGCCGGCGCGACCGGCGGTACGTCACCTGTTCGCGCCTTCGCCGAGACAACCCGTACTCCGGTGCGGGCATCCTCAACTTCGTGTTCGGTGAGATGTGGTTGCGGCCGGGGCAGGGGATGAAGGAACGGCGCCTGATCACATTGGCGTGCGTCGGATTTCAGGACGCCCAGTATCCGATCATGTCCCACGTCAACGCCGCACTGAAAAGCGGTGACGTCTCGTTTGACGAGATGGACGAGCTGGCCCTGCATTTCGCCGCGTATTACGGATGGGCCGAAGGCGTCCTACCTCAATCAGGTCATCGCCGAGCAAAAGCAACGCGTTCTCGACGAGGCGGGCTCGAACGCATCGGTGCTGCGGTGACGCTTCATGAGCGATCCTCGAGCACCGGAAGCAGCAACCGCGACGACGAGCGCACGGTGTTCAGGCTGGAGGTGCCGACGCTGGCATGCCGGAAGTTCATGATTGCCGGCGTCGAGGGGTTTTGGTCGTCGCTGGTGAGCGTCAGCCGAATGCGGTGGTCAGCCTTGAACCGGCGTGCGTTGGGAACCAACGGGATCCGATACTCGACATCCACTCCCGGGGGCACCGCTTGCGGGGTACGGCAGGGGAGCACCGGCGCACCGGGCCGGCTGGACGCGTCGTCGACCTCCCGCAGGCTGGCACGCAACCAGCCCGCGGTCACGTCGGTCGTTTTCCCGTCGGGCGCCACGTCCTGCAGCGTCGCGATCCACGCGGTGTCCATCGCCGTCGCCGAGGCCACCAGCCGCAGCTCGATATCGCCGACCACATCGACGTCCTGGCTCAGCGGCGCGCCGGTCCACACCAACAGCGACGGCGGATCGATCTCGCTGGCTTTGACGCGGCCCAGGCCCGACCCCAGCACCATGAATTCACGACCGCCCGGCTCGCCCTCGTCGGCGTCCAAACCGCCGTCAGCGCGCAGGGCCAGCTCGCGATGCAATGCCTTCGGCGGCCAGGAGTCGGCGGTTCGCCATTCGTCGGCGCCGGGCAAGAAGTAGCGGATCGGCGGTCCGTCGGTGATCCCGGTGTCGTGGCCCTTCAACCAATGGTCATACCAGGCCAATGCCTCGGTGTGCATGCTTTCCCATGGCCAGGTCAACCCGAACTCGCCTAGCATCCCCACCCGTACGCACGCGTTGTCGGGCAACGCTTTCCAGGTGGCGAAGGTCGATGGCAAGTGCAGCGGCACGTTCTGCCAGTCGCACCCCAAGTAGACCGGGATGTCGATTCCCTTGAGCAGTGGCAACAGGTTTCGTTCTTCCCACCACTCGTCGCGCGTCGGGTGCTTGACCGCCGCCTCTTGCCATAGTTCGTCCCACGGATGGGGATTGTGCCGCAGCCTGAGCAATTGGCGCAGCATGGTGACCGCCGCCTCGCCGTTCATGGTCTCGAACTTCTTATGGACGCCCGGCCTGTTGAGGACGCGCCGCGCCAACCCGACTGGCTTGCTGCGCCACAACTTGTCGCTGCGGTCAGAGGTCAGGCCCATCATGGCGAGAAACGGGGTGATGAACGACGAACTCAACAGCCCGTGGTGGTTGGCGCCCTCGTACAGGTCACTCGTCACCGCAAGGGGGAAAATCGCCTTGAGGTGTGGCGGCCGCTCGACGGCCGCCTCGAGTTGGGTCATCGCGAAATAACTGATGCCGATCATGCCGACGTTTCCGTCGCACCACGGCTGAGCCGCGGTCCACTCCACCAGGTCATGCACATCCTGGCGCTCCTGTGCGTCGAAGAAGTTGAACGTGCCCTCGGAGCCGCAGGTGCCGCGTAGGTTGGCGATGACGTGCACGTAGCCGCGTGGCACCCAGAAGTCCGATTTACCGGCCTCAATGAAACCCGCCGGGGCGCCGAGGTCCTGCATCTGCCGGGGATAGGGCGAGGCGGCCAACAGCGCCGGGAACCGGCCGTCGGCATCGGGTCGATGAACGTCGGCCAAAAGCATTGCGCCGTCCCGCATTCTGATCGCGGTGTTGATGTCCGTGCGCGATGCGTACCGCGGCTCGCTCAGGTTCCGGTATTCCCGGCCGGTGGTCTGCGGCCCATTGAGCATCGACATAGTTTCACGCTACGTTGAAACTAGTCTCAACGCAAGATGAAACTTCGGGTATGGTGGGACGGTGCCGCAGCGATCGATCACCCCAGGCCCGCGCGACGAGCGCGGCGTGCTGGCGGCGCGCATTCTGACCGCTGCCCGCGACGAATTCGCCGAACATGGGTGGGCCGGCACGCCCATCCGTGCCGTCGCCCGGACCGCGGACGTCGATCCGGCGCTGATCTATCACTATTTCGGCTCCAAGGAGGGTTTGCTCGATGCCGCCACCACGCCGCCGCAGAAGTGGCTCGATGCGGTGGCCGCGACGTGGGCGACGCCCAAGGCCGACCTCGGACGGCAATTGATCCGCACCGTGCTGGACACCTGGACCGATGAGGAAGTCGGGCCGATCCTGCGGGCGGTGGTGCTGACCGCCGCCCATGAAGACAAGACCCGAGACAAGCTGCGGCTGATCGTCGAACGCGGACTGATCGGCGGTTCCACGCTGGGCGCCGACGAGGACGAACGGCTTCGGCGCAGCGGCTTGATCGCCACCCAGCTGATCGGCTTCGCATTGTTGCGCTACGTCTGGAAGATGGAGCCGATCGCGTCGATGCCCGAGGACGAAGTGGTGGCGGCGATGGCGCCGAACCTGCAACGCTACGTCGAGGGCGACATCTCCTAGCAGATAACGCGACTCGGCGCCTCGAACCGCGACAATGACCAGATGCGTCACTTGCGCTCCGCGCTTGCGCTTGCGGTCGCGGTCTCCGGGATGGGGACCGCGCACGCGAGTCCCGATGTCCCGCCGGTAAGCGATGCGGCGCGCGCGGCGGGATTCGTCGACGTCCGCAGCGTCGTCTCCGACGCCGTCATCGACCTGCGCTACGCGACGACCAACAACTTCACGCACACACAGCTGTACCCCTCCGACGCCCGATGCCTGGTGCATCAATCGATGGCCCCCGGACTGGCGGCGGCCGCCACGGCGCTGCGCCCGCAGGGGCACCTGCTCGTGTTCTGGGACTGCTACCGGCCCCACGACGTCCAGGTCAAGATGTTCAACGTCGTGCCCAACCCGGCGTGGGTCGCCCGGCCCGGGCAGTATGCGCACAGCCACGAGTCGGGGCGTTCAGTGGACGTGACGTTGACGACGACTCAGCAGCCGTGCGCGTCCGGGCTGCACGCGGACGGGCTCTGCTTGGCCGACATGGGCACCGACTTCGATGATTTCTCTTCGCGCGCAAACGCTTTCGCAACGCAGGGAGTCGGTACCGACGCCCAGGCGAACCGGGCGGCGCTGCGGGACGCGATGAAGTACGGCGGGCTCGCTCCGTACTCCGGCGAGTGGTGGCATTTCGATGGTCCCGGCGCCGCGGTCGACCGCCCGATCCTCAACGTTCCGGTGGATTGATCTCATATAGTGAGATACAAGTTTCATATTATGGATTAGCCGCTTACGCTACAGGCATGACGGACGAACGCGGGGCCACCTACACGCATGGCCACCATGAGTCGGTGCTTCGCAGTCACCAGCGGCGCACCGCGGAGGACTCGGCGGCGTACCTGCTGCCCCACCTGAAGTCCGGCTCGTCGGTGCTGGATATCGGATGCGGGCCCGGGACGATCACCGCTGATTTGGCCGCCCGCGTCGCGCCGGGACAGGTGACGGCCGTCGACCAGTCGGCCGACGTGCTTGGCGTCGCCCGCACCGAGGTCCAGCAGCGTGGCCTGTCGAACGTGTCGTTCGTGACCGCCGACGTGCACCGGCTCGACTTTCCGGACGGCGCATTCGACATCGTGCACGCGCACCAGGTGCTGCAACACGTCGCCGACCCGGTAGGGGCACTGCGAGAGATGAAACGGGTGTGCGCACCCGGCGGCGTCGTGGCGGCCCGGGACGCCGACTACGCGGGATTCATCTGGTTCCCGCAGTTGCCGGCGCTGGAGCTGTGGCGAGAGCTGTACCAGCGGGCCGCTCGTGCGAACCGCGGCGAACCCGAGGCGGGGCGGCGGTTGCTGTCCTGGGCCCAGCGGGCGGGCTTCGCCGACGTGACGCCGACGGGCAGCGTGTGGTGCTACGCGACGCCGGCGACGCGCGAATGGTGGGGAGGCATGTGGGCCGACCGGATACTGCACTCGCGGGTCGCGCGAGACCTGCTGGATCTGGGTCTGGCCACGACGGCGCAACTCGACGAGATCTCCGCGGCGTGGCGCGCATGGGCCGCGGCGCCGGATGGCTGGCTGTCGATCCCACACGGCGAAATTCTCTGCCGCTCATAGGCGGAACAAAGCCCGATCGGGGCCGGAACACCGCCGAGCTGCGCTTGTTTCCCCAGCTCAGGTATGTGGTATTGGCATTCTCTTTTTTTGCAAGTACGTTATTCATCGATGGATAACGCTGCTCAGACACCATCCGGCATTCCGCTTGCGCCGGTGTACGGCCCGGGGGACGTTAACGCGTCGCCTCCGGCGCCCGGGGAGTTTCCGTTCACCCGGGGCAACTTCGCCTCCGGCTACCGCGGCAAGCTCTGGACCTTCAGGCAGTACTCGGGATTCGGCACCGCCGAGGAATCCAACCGCCGGTACCGCTACCTCCTGGAGCAAGGCGGGACCGGGCTGTCGGTCGCACTGGACCTGCCGACCCAATGCGGATACGACTCCGACGATCCCGAGTTCGGCGAGGAGGTCGGCCGGGTCGGCGTCGCGGTGGACACCCTGGCCGACTTCGAGATCCTGTTCGACGGGATTCCGTTGGACAAGCTCAGCACGAGCATGACGATCAACGGGACGGCGGCGATCCTGCTGGCGTTTTACGTCGCCGCGGCCGAGAAAAAAGGCATACCGCGGGCGAAACTCACCGGGACCATCCAGAACGACATCCTCAAGGAGTACGCGTCTCGCGGCACCTGGATTTGGCCGCCGGAACCGTCGCTGCGGCTGATTGCCGACACCATAGAATTCTGCGCGGCCGAGGTGCCCCGATTCAACGCGATCTCGGTGGCGGGCGCACACTTTCGCGACGCCGGGGCCAACGCGGTGCAAGAGATGGCGTTCACCTTGGCCGACGGGGTGACCTACTGCGACACCGTGGTGGAACGCGGCCGGATGACCATCGACCAGTTCGCACCGCAGATCTCGTTCTTCTTCTACACCCACGGCGACTTCTTCGAGGAGATCGCCAAATACCGTGCGGGGCGGCGGCGTTGGGCAACGATCGTGCAGGACCGTTACGGGGCGACGACGGCCAAGGCGGCGATGTTCCGCTTCGGCTGCGTCTGTGGTGGCGCATCGCTGTACGCGCCGCAGGCCCACAACAACATCGTTCGGGTGGCCTACGAGGCGATGGCCGCGGTGCTGGGCGGGGTCCAGTCGATGTTCACCGCGGCCTGGGACGAGCCGTTCGCCCTGCCCACCGAGGAAACCACGACACTGGCGCTGCGCACCCAGCAGATCCTGGCCCACGAGACCGGCGTGGCCAGCGTCGCGGACCCGCTCGGAGGCTCCTACTTTGTCGAGGCGCTGACCGACGCCACCGAGGCCCGCATCATCGAAATCATGGATGACCTGGAGCGGCACGGCGGAATGGTCCATGCCATCGAGGACGGCTACCTGCAGGGCCTGATCGCCGACGAGGCCTACCGGGTGCATCAGGACATCGAGTCCGGTGCCCGGCCCGTCGTCGGGGTCAACCGGTTCGTCACCGAGGAGCCCGAACCGGATGTCGTGACGTATGAACTGGACGCCGAGGGCCGCGATCTCCAGCTCAAGCGGCTCTCGAAGGTGAAGGCCGAAAGGGATTCGGCCGCCGTCAAATCCAGTCTCGCGGCACTATCGCGGGCCGCCGAAGGAGACGACAATCTGATGCACAGGCTGGTCGACTGCGCCAACGCATACTGCACGGTCGGTGAAATGGTCTCCGCGCTCAAGGCGGTGTGGGGCGAATTCCAGCAACCGGTGGTGTTTTAGTGGCCGCCCGGATTCTGGTCGCCAAGCCGGGCCTGGACGGACACGACCGCGGCGCCAAGATCGTCGCCCGCACGCTGCGCGATGCCGGCTTCGAGGTGATCTACACCGGCATCCGGCAGCGCATCGAGGACATCGCTTCGATCGCCGTCCAGGAGGACGTGGCGGTCGTCGGGCTGAGCATCCTGTCCGGTGCTCACCTGGCGCTCACCGCGCGCACCATCGAGGCACTGCGTGCCGCCGACGCCGCGGACATCGCGGTCGTGGTCGGGGGAACGATCCCGCACGCCGACGTGCCCAAGCTGCTCGCCACCGGTGCTGCCGCGGTATTCCCCACCGGGACATCGCTCGACGTCCTCGTGCGTGAGATCCGCGCATTGACCGGCACCCCCGAACCCGTTGTGGAGGACCAGTGCGCGTCGGAGTAATGATCGGCGCCGAGCGTGGCGACATGGCCCGCAAGGTGGACAAGCTGGCCTCGGACATCGAATGGGCCGAATCCGCGGGCCTGGACACCGCGTGGATGCCGCAGGTGCCCGACGACTTCGACTGCCTGACCATGGCGTCGCTGATGGCGGCGCACAGCTCGCGCATCGAGCTGGGCACCGCGGTGGTGCCGCTGCAGGCCCAGCATCCGATCGCCCTTGCCCGCCAAGCGCTCTCGACGCACGCCGTGGCCGGCGGGCGGCTGGCGTTGGGTGTCGGACCGTCGCACCACTGGATCATCCGGGACATGCTCGGCCTGCCGTATGAGAAGCCGGCCGCCTACACCCGCGACTACCTGCAGGTGCTCAACGCCGCGATCGCCGGACCGGGACCGGTTGACGTCGAGAATGATTCGTTCACGGTGCACAATCCGCTGGCGATCGGGGCCGATACCCCGATGCCGGTTCTGGTCGCCGCGTTGGGGCCGGTGATGCTGCAGATCGCCGGTGAACTCGCCGACGGCACCGTGTTGTGGATGGCCGACGAGCGGGCCATCGGTGACCACATCGCACCCAAGATCACCAAGGCCGCCGCGGATGCCGGGCGGTGCGCGCCGCGAATCGTCGCGGGCATCCCGGTATGCCTTTGTGCGCCGGGGCAAGTCGACGAAGCCAAGGAGCGGGCCAACCGCATCTTGGGCGAGGCCGAGGTGTCGCCCAACTACCAGCGCCTGCTCGAACGTGGCGACGCCCGCGATGTCGGGGATCTGTGCGCGGCCGGCGACCCGGAGGCAATCCTCGCCCGGATGCGCCGTTTCGCCGATGCCGGCGTCACCGATCTGTCCGTGCGGCTGCTGCCCATCGGCGACAACCGTGACGAGCTTGTCGCCTCCAAGCGGCGGACACGCGAGATGATCGCCTCGCTCGCAACGGAATTGCGTTGACGCCGGCATCCGCCGGACCGCTCGAGGGGATACGCATCCTCGAGGTCGGTACCATGCTGGCGGGCCCGTACGCCACGATGTTGCTCGCCGACCTGGGCGCCGACGTCACCAAGATCGAGCCGCGCGGCGGGGAGATCTCGCGTGGGGTAGGGCCCAGCTACTTCGCCAGCCTCAACCGCAACAAAACCAGCATCTGTCTGGACCTCAACTCCGAAGCGGGACAGCAACGGCTGGGTGAGCTGCTAGTGGAATCCCATGCGCTGCTGGTGAACCTGAAGCCGTCGGCGATCCGCCGGCTGGGCCTGACCTACGAGCAGCTGCGCCGGCACAACGAGCGGATCGTCTGCGTGGCCATCACCGGCTTCGGCCTGCACGGCGGCGACGATCCCGCCTTCGACTACGTGGTGCAGGCGGGCTTCGGGATCGCCGCGCTGACCGGTGACCCGGATGGCCCGCCGACGCTGCCCGGCTACTCCTCGGCCGACAACTCCACCGGAATGTGTGCGGCCCTGGGACTGTTGGCCAAAATCATCTCCGGCACCGGCGGGCAGGTGGACGTCTCGCTGCGCGACGTCATGCTGTCGCAGCTCAATTATCACGCCTCCGCCTACCTCAACGAGGGCGTCGAACCACAGCGAAGGCCCCACGGCGCCCATTCGTATTATGTTCCGGCGCAACTCTTTCCGACCGCCGACGGGTATTTGGCGCTGTTCATCACGCATGACGGCTTCTGGAAATCGTTCGCGACCGAGGCGGGTATCGGCGGCTTCGAGACGATGGCCGAACGGGTGTCTCGCCGTGACGAGGTGCTCGCGGTGGTCACCGCGATGCTGGCGACCGACACCGCCGCCGATTGGGAACGTAGGCTGCGTCCATTGGGCGTGCCGGCAGCTGCGGTCAGGACGCTGCCCGAGGCGCTAGAAGCGACCCCCGAAATCGTTGTGACTGCAGGCGATTTCCGCCTCGTCGGGAGTCCGATCCACGTTTCGGGTTACGAGCCCGAGTACCGACCGCCGCCGAGCTGAGCGAATAGGCCGCTGCGGAGCCTGCCGGAAGCGACTACGCGTTGACCGGGCCCGTGAGGTGCGCCTCGGCGACTCTGGTTACGACGAGTCACCGGCGGGCACCACCGCCGACACCACCAGCTGCAGATACGGGCGGTATAGATTTACTCCGTCGAGTTGGCTGCCGAGGGTGACGCCGTCGTTGACGGCAAGGATGACGCGGGCCAGCGCATCGGCCGGCATCGTGAGTGACGCCCCCAGTCTGGCAACGTTCTTGGCGATGAAATCGGCCAGCGAGCGGACGGTCTCCAATCGCTGTGTGGCGAGCCTGTCGCGGGCTTCCGGGCTCCGCAACAAGAACAACGTGAGTTCGTAGTTGAGCGCGGCACGGTTCGGGTCGTTGCTGGCTTGGCCCCACCGCTCGGCGAGTTCGTCGATATCGACGTCGCCGAGCCGATGGAAGGACTGGATGACTTCGGTGAAGCCGTCGAGGAACCGCTGCCGTTGACGGTCAGTTACCGCTAGGAACAACTCTTCCTTGGCGCCGAAGTGGGAGTAGATCGCGCCGCGCGTGTATCCGGCCGCGTCGGCGATGTCCTCGAGCGCGGCGCCGCTCAGGCCCTTGCGCGCGAAGATCTCCTCCGCGGCATCCAATAGCAGGCCGCGGGTGTGTTCGAGGCGTCGTTCCCTCGTCCACCGTTCCGCCACCCGCTCATCCTCCCACACCGCAGCACGCCTGCGGCCCTTTCATGCCGCGCGATCTACCTAAAAGATTTGTTGCGCAACAGTATTGACCGCTCATCCACGATCCGGAACACCCTTCTACCGCCGCGACGTTTCGATCAAGCGGCCGCGGGCGCGAGCCCCGTCGTGTGACATGAGCCACTTTAATACACTCTTGTATATCTAATACAGCGATGTATATGGTGACACCCGTCACAGGATGCTGCAGCCCGCTCGCGTCCGACTGTCGCCACGATGAGGAGATCGGCATGAGCCAAGTGACACGACCGGGGCAGTGGGTGGAGCGGGACGCAGCTGTGGGGCTCGACCAACACGACCTCGAAGCCTTCAACATGTCCATCTCGACCGACCGCTACACGTCGCGCGACTACGCCAAGGAGGAGCACGAACGCATCTGGATGCGGGTATGGCAGATCGCCGGGCGAGTCGACGAGCTTCCCAACGCGGGTGACTGGAAGCAATATCGGATCCTCAACCAATCGTTCGTGATCGTCCGCGGCAAGGACGAGAAACTGCGCGGATTTGTCAACGCCTGTCGTCATCGCGGAAACATCCTGTGCAACGCCGCCGCCGGGAACGCCAAGCGCGGGTTCCTGTGCCAGTACCACCTTTGGTCATACGACTTGGACGGCAAGCTGCGCGGGATGCTGCGAGAGAACCTCGCCGGCCCGATCGACAAGAACGAAAACTCCCTCCTGGAAGTGCCGGTCGACACCTTCGGTGGATTCATCTTCGTCAACCCGGACCCAAATGCTCAGCCGCTCAGCGACTTCCTCGGCCCCGACGTCATTGAACTGCTCACCCCATACCACCTCGACGACATGGTCACCGTGATGAATGTCCGAGAGCCCCTGGAGTGCAACTGGAAGGTCGTCATGGACGCCTTCGAAGAGGGCTACCACATCAACGGCATCCACCCGCAACTCCTCACCGTGCTCGTGATCGATCCGACGACAGCCCGATACCGTTTCTTCGAAAACCACAGCGTCGCGGTTGCTCCGTTCGAAGTGAAGGGTGCCAGTGCAGAGAAGCAGATCGAGGGCATTCTGAACCTTCCTGACACGTTCCCCTCGACCGTCGCGGTCATCCCGCGCTTCCAGGAGCTCGTCGCCGAATACCGCGCGCCGGACGGCTCGGTCGAGTTTCCTGAGGGCGTCACCGCGCGCAAGCTGCTTCAGCGTGCGACCCGCGACACCCTGACCGGCATGGGGCTCGACGTCAGTGGCCTCACCGACGACCAGATGAGCGACAACCAGGGCTGGGTGCTGTTTCCCAACTACTTCATGACGATCCGCGCCGGCGAATGCCACGTCATCATGGCGGTGCCCCATCCCGACGGCGACCCGAACCGGTGCATCTGGCACGTCAGCAGCTACATGTACCTGCCGCAGGAACACCGCGACGCCTTCAGGGTCCCGCTGACCGAAGTCGACGAGCCCGGCAGCTACAAGTACTTCGAAGCGTTGCAACAGGATTACGAGCAGATGCCTCGACAGCAACTCGGACTGCGCAACAGCAGACTCGACCACATGTCGCTGGTCAAAGAGGAAGTCGTCATCGGCCACTACCACTCCGTGGTGGATCGCTACATGGCCAATGGTGCGGTGAACCGGGAGGAAGTCCAATGAATATCGACGAACGCATCGCCCACCACCACCGGATGGCCGAGGCTTACCGTGACGCCTACCTGCGCCAGGGAGTCCAGGACGGCGAAGCGTTCGCCGATGCTTGGAAATTCGCCGACGACGGCATCTACGTATCGCCGTATTTCACCGGCGATCAGGTGTTCAAGTTCAGTGAGTTCCCCGAGGACACCGCACGCGCGTCGACGATGGAGGCCAAGGCGTACTCGCTGACCTTCCCGGACTGGAAACCCGCCGACTTCAAATACTGGCCGGCCGAAAACGGTGTGGTGATGAAGACCCGATGGGAGGGCCACACCAAGGACGGCGTCCGGATGGGCTTCTACTCATACAGCTTCATCGAGACCAACGAGGCGGGGGAGTTGACGCGCTGGGAGACCCACGTCAATGACGAGTACAACGCCTTCTTGGACGTCGCCATCGGAGTGCATGGTCCGTTCCACGGCACCGGGGAGTACGTCGAGGCGCTGGAACGTTGCCTGGCGAAGGCCGGGGTGTCGGTGTGAAGGTGCCGCTCAGGGTCGAGGACGTCATCGGCGCGCACACCGGTCGACCTCGCGCGGTACTGCAGTACTGCAACATCACGAAACGTCTTGTCGACGAGGCGAAGAAGCCGGGCTTCTCGGCAGACAGTTGGGGGCCGCTGGCCGAACTGGTCGCCGTCGGCGAGTTCGAACGAGTCGGCGCCTTCAAAGAGGTGATGAAGTGGCCCGATTATGTCGAATTCCTCACCAACTGGGCGACGTCATCGAAGTGGGAGTGCTCGTTCAAACGCATCACGGAGTCCGGCGGCCGGGTGTTCCTCGAGCTGGAGGAGCGCAGCGAAGTAGGCGATTTCAGCAGCGTGGTCAATTCGCTGTCGGTATACGAGTTCACCGACGATGACAGGATCCGGCACATCGACCTCTACCTGCAGATGACGCCGCCGCAACCGGAGATGTTCAAAAGCTTTGAGGGAGTGGAACTGCCGCGGTGAAGGCCGACGAGATCGACAAGAGGGACTTCTTCACCGACAAGAGGTGCTGGCCGATCCGTACGACTATCTCGCCGCGATGCGCGAGGATTGTCCGCTGCGACGCGAGCAACACCACGACGTGGTGATGGTTACCGGATACGACGAGGGCGTCGCGATCTACAACGACACCAAGAGGTTCTCGTCATGCATCTCGGTGACGGGCCCGTTCCCCGGGTTCCACGTAGCGCTGGACGACCGGGGTGACGACGACATCAGCGAGCTGATCGCGGCGCGGCGTGGCGAATTGCCGTTCAATGACCAGTTGCCCACCTTCGATCCGCCGGTGCACACGGCGCACCGCGCGTTGCTGTCCCGGATGATCACCCCCAAGCGGCTCAAGGAAAACGAAGAGTTCATGTGGCGCCTCGCCGACCGGCAGCTGGACGTCGCTCTGAGCGGCGAACGGTGCGAATTCATCGGGGATTTCGCCTCTCCCTTCGCGATGCTGGTGATCGCGGACTTGCTGGGTGTTCCCGAGTCGGATCACGAGGAATTCCGTGCCGCGCTGCTCAGCGAAGCGGGCACGATCGGTAGCAGCGAGGGCGACACCATGCGTCATTCACCGCTGGAATACCTCTATGGCAAGTTCACCGCCTACATCGACGACAGGCGGCGAAATCCGCGCGGTGACGTGCTGACCGGAGTCGCATCCGCCACCTTCCCGGACGGCAGCACGCCGGAAGTGATAGACGCGGTGCGCGTAGCGGCCAATCTGTTCGCGGCCGGGCAGGAAACGACGGTGCGCCTGCTCAGCGCCGCAGTGATGATGATCGCCGAAAACCCGCAACTGCAAGACAAGTTACGCGCCGACCGCGAACTCGTTCCCGATTTCATCGAGGAGGCCTTGCGCTACGAGAGTCCGGTCCGCGGTGACTTTCGTTTGTCCAAGTGCCCGGTGGCTGTCGGCGGGGTCGACCTTCCGGCAGGCACCACCGTGATGCTCGTCAATGCGGCGCTCAATCGTGATCCTCGCAAATTCCCCGAGCCCGATGTGTTCGACATCCACCGTCCTAACGCGCGCAGTCATGTCGCGTTCGGCCGCGGTCCGCATGCCTGTCCCGGGAGCGCCGCTGGCACGCACCGAGGCACGGGTCAGTCTGGAGCGAATGCTCGCCCGCACCAAGCACATTTGCATCGACGAGGAAAAGCACGGCCCTCCCGGCGACCGCCGGTACCGATACTTGCCCACCTTTATATTGCGGGGGCTCACCCGGCTACACATCCGATTCGAGTAGTGCGATGCCGTTTCAGGGGACAACCGCAATCGTGACCGGTGGGGCTATGGGACTGGGCTTGGCCATCACGGAGGCACTCGCCGCGCGCGGCACCAAAGTTGCGATGTTCGACGTCGCCGCCGAGTGGGTGCAGACGCAAGCGGCTCGGCTGAATCGAGACGGCGCCGACGTCCGGGGTTACGTCGTCGACGTGTCCGACCGCGCGCAGGTCGAGTCCGCGGTGTCCAAGGTCCGCACCGAGCTTGGGCCGGTGCTGATCCTGGTGAACAACGCCGGCATTGAGCAATTCGGCAAGTTCGCGGAGATCTCGGACGAGCAGTGGGATCGCGTCATGGCGGTGAACCTGCGTGGCCCGTTCGTCTGCACACAGGTGGTGCTGCCCGACATGCTCGACGCTCGATGGGGTCGCATCGTCAACATCTCGTCGTCCAGCGCCCAAGGCGGTCAGGCCCGGATGGCTGCGTACGTCAGCTCCAAGGCCGGTGTGATCGGGCTGACGAAGAGTTTGGCCTTGGAACTAGGCCCGAAGGGCATCACCGTCAACACGATTCCGCCCGGGATGGTGGTGACGCCGATGCTCGAGAAGGCGATCGCCGAGGGTAGGTTCACCGCTAGCCTGGAGCACTTCGCGAGCATCACGCCAGTGCGGCGGGCCGGCCGGCCGGAGGATATCGCCAACGCGGCGGTATTCCTCTGTCAAGACGAATCGTCTTACATCACCGGACAAGTCATCGGCGTCAACGGAGGGCGGAGAACATGACCGACGAGGACAGCGGCATGCGGCAAACGCTGACCCCCCTGGCCGCCGACCAGTGGGGGGATGCCGAGTATGCGGCTTTCGGTGTGCTGCTGGGCATTCCGGGGGACAGGGTTCCGCGCGCCGGGTCGGGTCACGCCATGGACCCGTTGAAATTCGACATCATCGGGCTGCTCGCCCGCCATCCCGCGATGGCCCAAGCCTTCCTGACCTTCAACGGCTTCCTGTTGCGGCGCGGTGAGCTGTCGCCGCGCCTACGTGAGTTGGCGATCCTTCGTGTCGCGAACAATCGCCGCTCGGCCTTCTTCTGGGGCGAGCACGCCAGACTCGCCATCGACAACGGTGTCCCGGAGGAGGACATCGCGAGACTCGCCGCAGGCAACGCGGGGTTCGCCGGCGCCGACTTGCTTGTCCTGCAAGCGACCGACGAAATGCTCGCCGACGGCCGTGTTGACAGCGGGACATGGGAGCGGCTGGTCGCCACACTCGATACCCACGCCGCAATGGAATTGATCTTCGTCGTCGGCACATACACCATGTTGGCCATGGCCTTCCAGACCTGGGGCCTCGCACCCCCACCTGGCAGCGCGCCGCTGCCCTGAACGAAAAACGCCGCCACCGCGCGAGTGTGCAGCTAGCCGCACACTCGGTGCCGAATGTGAATCGAGCCGCGCGCTCGCGTCACCTGCGCGTGCGAAGCCGCCCCGCTACGGCAGCTTGGCGAGTTGCTTCTCCTGATAGCGCCGGGCCCATTCGGCGCGCGACCGAATCGACACATCCACGTCAACCGCATTGGCGCGCAAGGCTTTCACGGTCGCCTCGTCGCGGGGGGTGCGCGCGAACGGATCCCAACCAAAGAACCGGCACGAGTTCTGCCAGGTGATCTTGTCGATGTCGCTGTCGTCAGCTCCGGCGGCGTTCAGCTCGGCCAGCACCTGCTCGGGCGCGTCTGGCCAGAAGCAGTCCGAGTGCGGGTAGTCACATTCCCAGGCGATGATGTCGATGCCGATCTCGTGACGCAGCTTCAGCGAAGTCTTGTCGGTGACATAGCAGGCCAGCGAGTGTTCGCGGAAGACCTCGCTGGGCAGCTTGTCCCCGAAGTCGCGGCGCAGCCACTTCTGATTGGTGTAGTGGCGGTCGCTACGGTCCAGATAGAAGGGGATCCAGCCGATGCCGCCTTCGGAGAACGCGAACTTCAGGTCGGGGTACTTGCGCATGGCGGGTCCCCAGAGCAGGTCCTGCGCGCACATCGCCGAGACCTGGGTGGCCAGGATGATCAGGTTGTCGATCGGCGCGTCGGGGGCCATGCTGATCGCCCCGAATCCGGTTCCGATGTGCAGGCACATCACCACGTTCTGATCGGACAAGGTGCGGAACACCGGTCCCCAGTACTCGTCGTCGTGATAGCTCGGAAGTCCTTCCAGGTGCGGCAGTTCCGGCATGGTCACCGCCCGGCAGCCCTTGGCCGCCACCCGGCGGATTTCGGCGCACATCGCCTCCGGGTTCCACGTCGGCAGGATGGCGATCGGAATGAACCGATCCGGGTAGGAGCCGGCCCACTCGTCGATGTGCCAATCGTTGTATGCCGAGACCATCACCAGGGTCGCCTCCTCGCGGTGCATGTTGAGGTGACGCGCGGAGAAGCCGGTGAAGGTGGGGAAGCACATCGAGGCCAGGATGCCGTTGCGGTTCATATCCCGGACGCGCTCATGGACGTCGTAGACGCCCGGGCGCATTTCGGCGAAACCGGCCGGGTCCCGGCCCCATTCATCGGGCGGCCACGACACCACCGCGTTGAGCCCGCTCACACCCTGCGGCCTGCCCTGGTACATCCACTGGTCGACGCCCTTGTCGTCGACCACGACGATCGGGGCCTCTGCCTTGTACTTGGCGGGGACGTGGCGCAGGAACATGTCCGGCGGCTCCACGACGTGGTCGTCAATGCTCACCAGGATCAGGTCATCGACATTCATCAGGCTCAGCGGCTCTGCTCGCTGGTCGTCTCGAGCAACCGGGGGACGGGCGCGGGATCCAACAGCAACGCATCGGACATGTGCAGCTGGCCGGCGTTGGCGATCATGTTGTCCAAGATGGCCTGCAGATCATCGCCTTCGAGTTCGTAAATGGCGACATAGGGGCCCTGGCCGTCAATCGGGCGCAGCCGGCGAGCCGCGACGATTCCGTCGAGCGCCAGCAGTTCGGGTATGTGGACTTCGTCGTACCAGGTGTTGTACTCCTGTTCGCGATCGGGCGAACTGGGCCGACTTTCGACGTACATGATTCCCTTGGCCATCGCCGTCACCTCTCTTCGGGCTGCTATTCGTAACGCACCGTTACCGAATCCGTGTCCGGCACGCCCTGGCACGTCAAAATGTAGCCCTCGGCGACCTCGTCTTCTTCAAGAGCGTCGTTGACCCGCATGGTGGCGTGGCCTTCTTCGAGCTTGGCCATGCACGTGCCGCAGTTGCCCGCCTCGCAACTGAACGGCGGTTCCAGTCCGGCCCGCCGCGCGCTCTGCAAGAGCGTTTCGCCGGGAACCAGCGGCACCGAGACCTTCTTCCGGTCCATGTGGATGGTCACCGTGCCCGCCCCGGAGCCGTTTGACGGATTTGTCACCCGTGGGGCCTCCTCGATGCTTCGGGCCACTGTCACTCCGACCGCCCCCTCCCCGTACTTGCATTCTTCACTGTAGAGAATACTATTCTCACAGAGCGATAGGATCTTCTCAAGTTTGCGCGGATGTCAGGTCGGCCCGGCCTGTCAGGGAAGGACGGGACGTGACCGAGCCGGCCGCGGTCGTGTTCGAGGAGCGGCGACTGAGCCTGCCCCAGCTCGACGCGCTGGCCGACGGCTGGGCCGCGACCCTGGCAAAAAAGGGTATCTCAGCCGGTCAGCGGGTCGCTGTGATGGCGTCCAACCGCCCGGAATTCGTCGCCGTTTTGCTTGCGATCTGGCGGCTGGCCGCCACGGCGGTCCTCATCAGCCCGGCATGGAAGCGTGACGAGGTCGACCACGCGCTCGCCCTGACCGATCCCGCCCACGCCGTCGGGGACCATCCCATACTGGCCGGCGCCATGCCGATGCTGCACCTCGATGAACCGACCGGGCCGGGGGAACCGATGGCCGGCCGGCCACCGCCCCGGTCCGACGCGGTGCTGGTGTTCAGCTCCGGCACCACGGGGCTGCCCAAGGCGGTCCGGCACACCCACACAGCGCTGGAAGAGGCCGTGCGGCACTGGCGCGAAGCACTGCGGCTGACGCCGCGCGATCGGATTCAAATCGCCACGCCGCCTTCCCACATCCTCGGGCTGCTCAACATTGTCACGGCGCTGCGCACGGGTGCCTGCGTGCGGCTGCATACCCGGTTCGACATCGACCGGATGCTCCATCACATCGAAAGCGACCGCATCACAGTCGAAATGGCGCTCGCGCCCATCGCGCTGGCCATCGCCTCGCATCCCAGGCTCGAGTCCTACGACCTGTCCTCACTCCGCTACATCATGTGGGGAGCGACGCCGGTCAGTGCCGACGTCGCGGAGACCGTCACCCGGCGCACCGGCGTCGGCTGGGTGCCGGCCTACGGGACCACGGAACTGCCTGTCATCGCATGCAATCCGATCGAAGGCGCCCGGTTGGACGCTGTCGGGCGTCCAGTACCGGGCGTCCACCTGCGGGTGGTCTCGCTGGAGACCGGTGAGCAGGTCCGTCCTGGAGAGATCGGTGAGATCCAGGCCCGGTCGTCGTCGCTGATGGCCGGCTACCTCCCGGCCGAAGCGACCGCCGAGGTGATTCGCGATGGCTGGTACCGGACCGGCGACGTCGGGTGGATCGACACCGGAGGCTGGCTGCGAATCACCGACCGCCTCAAAGAAATGATCAAGGTGCGCGGCTTTCAGGTTGCGCCCGCCGAAATCGAGACGGTGCTGCATGGTCATCCGGCGGTCAAAGACTGCGCGGTGTTCGGCGTACCCGACGGGATCAACGGGGAAGCGGTCGTCGCCGCCGTCGCGACATGCGCACCCGTCGACGCCGGCGAGCTCACCGCCCGGGTCGATCAGCGGCTGGCTTCCTACAAACAGCTGAGCCGGGTTGTGTTCGTGCCCGATATTCCGCGCCTGCCGTCGGGCAAGGTATTGCGCCGAGTCCTAAAGGAGCGCTATGGATGTACGTCTGACAGCTGAACAACAGCAATTGCGCGACGCGGCCGCCAAGCTGGCCGACGACCTTGGTCCCTCGGCGGTCCAAGACCTCGACGACCAGGGCCGGATTGCGCGGCTGGACAGGCAAATCGCGGGTACCGGCTGGAGGTCGCTGCGTTCCGACGGCGCGTCGGGTGTCGAAGTCGCCATTGTCGCTGAGGAATTCGGACGCCGGCTGGTCGACACACCGTTTCTCGGCCCGGTGCTCGCCGACGACCTCGCCCGCCGCGTCGGCGCCGACAGCGCCGGCGCGACGATAGCGATCGACGATCGCGCCCTCGACGCGCGCGGCGCCCAGCGGGCCCTGAGCCTCACGGGCGGGCGGGTCCTGGCCGCCGATGTGCGCGATGTGACCGACGGCGCGGACTTGACGCGGGCCGATGCCACAGTCGCGGAAACGAAGGCGACACTGGGCGAAGTCTCTTCCGATGTGGCGGGGCAATGGCGAGCGCTCGCGCTCGTCACCACGACGGCGGACCTGGTGGGCATCGCGCGGGGCGCCCATGCCGTCGCGTGCGACTACGCCAAAATCCGGGAGCAATACGGCAAGCAGATCGGGTCCTATCAGGCGATCGCCCACCTGCTCGCCGAAAGCCTTGCGCTGATTGAAGGTTCGATCAGCGTATCGCGGCACGCCGCGTGGGCGGTCGACGAGCTGCCACCCCCCGAAGCGATCCGCGCCGCCCAAGTCGCGAAGGTGTACTGCGCCCGCGCCGCGAGAACCGTCTGTGAGACGGCCATTCAGGTGCACGGCGGCATCGGCAACACCTGGGACTGCCTGGTGCACGTCTACCTGCGCCGCGCCCTGACATCGACCGAACTGTGGCCCGTCGCGTTGAAGGAGATCGATCTTGGACTTTCGTGACTCGCCAGACGAAGCGGCCTTCCGGGAGCGGCTCAGGTCCTGGCTTTCCGTGTACGCCAAGGAATTCTCCGGATCCGGCGACGAGTATTGGGCCCGGCAGGCCGAATGGCACCAGGCCTTGTACCGAGAGGGCTTCTTCGGGTTGTCGTTTCCCCGCGAATACGGCGGACAGGAATTGCCGCCCGTGTATGACGTCATCGTCGACGAGGAGCTCGCTCGAGCCGGTGCCCCCCCTCGTCCCAGCGTAGGTTACTTGATCTACGGGATCGGCCGACACGCGAACGATGAAGTGCGGCAACGCTTCCTGCCCGGCATCATCAACGGCACCGAGCGCTGGTGCCAAGGCTTCAGTGAGCCCGGCGCCGGTTCCGATCTGGCCTCGCTCACCACCACCGCTCGTCTCGAGGGCGACACCTATGTGGTGAACGGTCACAAGATCTGGACCAGCTACTCTGATGTCGCGGACTGGTGCCTTTTGCTGGCGCGCACCGACCCAGAGGCCAAACGCCACCGCGGACTGTCGGCTTTCGTGCTGGAGATGAAACAACCTGGCGTGCAACAGCGCCCGCTGCGCATGATCAACGGGGTGACCAACGAATTCGGTCAGGTGTTCTTCGACGGCGCCAAGGTGCCGGCCGACCGGATGGTCGGCGCGCCCGGTGACGGCTGGGCGGTCGCCATGACCGTCGTCGGGCATGAGCGCGAGCCGTCCACGCTCGGTTACGCGGCCCGATACGGCAAGCTGGTGCGAAGCCTCTACGCTCGCAACGGGAGTTCTGGTGGTCCGGTTCCCGAGGAGCTCGCGTGGGCTGCGGTCCAGGCGGAGATGCTGACCCATCATGTCCGGCGGCGGCTGTCCGAGCAGCTCGACGGGGTGTCGCACGGGCCCGAAGGGTCGCTCGACAAGCTGCTGATGACCTGGGTCGAGCAATCCGTCGGACACGCCGCGCTGGCGGTCACCGGTACCCGCGATGCGGACCTGCTCGGCGCCTATCTGTACAGCCGCGCGCAGAGCGTGATGGGCGGGACATCGCAGATACAAAAGAACATCATCGCTTCACGCATCTTGGGATTGGTGGAGTGATCGCGAACGCGGGCGAAGCCCGGGTGAAGCGGGTCACGACCATAGAAGGAGTGATCGCGAATGCGGGCGAAGCCCGGGTGAAGCGGGTCACGACCATAGAAGGAGTCTGACATGTACGACATGCCTGCCGAAATCGACGTCCAAGCCGACGGCCCGCTGCGGATCATCACCTTGAACCGGCCGGAGTCGCTCAACTCGGTCAACGACAATTTGCACGTCGGCCTCGCGCGACTGTGGCAGCGATTGACCGACGACCCCGCGGCTCGCGCGGCGGTGATCACCGGGGCCGGCAGGGCTTTTTCGGCCGGCGGCGATTTCTCGTATCTCAAGGAGTTGTCGGCCGACGCCGACCTGCGCGCCAAGACCATCCGGGACGGGCGCGAGATCGTCTTGGGCATGGCGCGCTGCCGAATTCCCGTGGTGGCCGCGGTCAACGGCCCGGCCGTCGGGTTGGGCTGCAGCCTGGTGGCGCTGAGCGACATCGTCTACATCGCCGAAGAGGCCTACCTCGCCGATCCACACGTTCAAGTGGGGCTGGTGGCCGCCGACGGCGGCCCGCTGACCTGGCCGCTGCACATCAGCCTGCTGCTCGCCAAGGAGTTCGCGTTGACGGGCACCCGTATCAGCGCGCAGCGTGCCGTCGAGCTCGGGCTGGCCAACCACGTCGCGGCCGATCCCGTCGCGGACGCGATCGCCTGCGCCAAAAAGATTCTGGAGCTGCCCCAGCAGGCGGTCGAAAGCACCAAGCGGGTGCTCAATATCCATTTGGAGCGGGCGGTCTTGGCCAGCCTCGACTACGCGCTCTCCGCCGAGAGCCAGTCGTTCCTCACCGAAGACTTCCGGTCGATCGTCACCAAGCTGGCGGCCGGCAAGAACTGATCCCGGTTACGCCCGCGACGAATCGTGTTGCCGCAGGAAGTCACGCATCACGGAGTCGAACTTGGCCGGCTCCTCAATGAAGGGCATGTGAGCGCTCTTTTCAAAGAACACGAACCGTGAGCCGACGATGCGCTGGTGCATGTCCCACATGTGTTCGGGCACGCATTCGTCGAACCTGCCCGCGAGAATCAGGGTGGGCAAAGTGATTTCGCCCAATCGGTCGAACACGTCCCATTCCTTGATTGTTCCGACGATGTGAAAATCACTGGGGCCGAACATCGTCTCGAAGATGTCGGTGCCCATCGTGGCGAAGGCTTCCAAAAGCTCAGGCGGCCAAGGGCGCACGCGGCACAGATAGGTTTCGTTCCAGGTGCGGATGGCGTCCTGATATTCGGCCTTGTACGTGGTCCCCGCGGCTTCGTGACGTTCGATGGCGGATTGCGTTGCCGGATCGAGCTCCGATTTCAGCCGGGCTACCATCTCCGAGAACTGCGGTATCGACGCGATGCTGTTCGAAATGGTGAGGCTGAACGCCCGCGATGGCACGTCGAGCGCGTACTGCTGAACCATCATCCCGCCCCACGAGTTGCCGAAGATGTGGAAACGGTTGAGGCCGAGGCCCGCCACGACGGCATCCATTTCGGCCACCGACCGCTGCATGGTCCACAGTTCGCGGTTCGACGGGCGCTCGGACTTGCCGCACCCGAGCTGATCCCAGTAGATGACTTCGCGCTCGTCAGCCAACCGCTCCAATGAACGCAGGTAGCTGTGCGGCAGACCGGGACCGCCGTGCACCACCAGCAGGGGAAGGCCCGGTCCGGCACCGACCCGCTTGAACCACACGGTGCCGCCCGGGACCGCGATCGTTCCCTCCATTGCCGACGATGCCTCCTGATTGGCGAGCAGACGCAAAACCGCAGCCTACGATGCCGGTTCATGCGATTTTCCGTCTGCTCGCGAGTCCGTCGCTCCTTGCAACGCTGACTCTCGTAATGAGAGAATATTGTTCTCATAAGCTGCGGGGGCTCTCGAGCACTCGCGACGCGCTCGCCGAAGTGGAGAAGACCGTGCCCGAAGCCGTCATCGTGTCCGCCCTGCGCACCCCCATTGGCACCGCCCGGAAGGGCACGCTGCGCGACACCAGCGCCTTCGACCTGGCACACCACGTGGTCTCCGAATCGGTGAAGGACCTGGACCCGGCTCAGGTTGACGACGTGATCCTGGGGGAGGGGCTCTATGGCGGCGGCGTGATCGCACGGCATGCGGCCATCACGGCCGGCCTGACCCAGGTGCCCGGTCTGGCGAACAATCGCCACTGCGCGGCCGGGCAGGCGGCGGTGCAGAGCGCGGCGGCAAGCGTGCGTGCCGGGATGGATCGGCTCGTCATCGCCGGCGGTGTGAACTCCGCCTCCACATCCCCACGATCCCGGATGCAGGTGGACGGCGAATGGGTCGACTGGTTTCCCCCGACCCATCCAGACAGTCCCGAGGCGCCGAACCTTGACATGTCGATCACGGTCGGCTGGAACGCCGCGGTGAAAGCCGGGGTGAGCCGCGAAGAGATGGACGCGTGGGCGCTGCGGTCGCACCGCAACGCCATCGCCGCGATCGACGAGGGCCGCTTCAAACAAGAGATCGTCCCGATCGAAACGCCGCACGGACTGTTCGCCGTCGATGAACACCCCCGGCGCGACACCACCATGGAAAAGCTGGCCGCCCTCAAGCCGCTGCATCCCGAAATTGAGGGCTTTTCCATCACCGCCGGCAATGCCTGCGGCGCCAACGACGGCGCGGCGGCGCTGACGATCGCAAGCGACGAGCTTGGGCTACCGGCGCTGGCCACGGTGCGGTCCTGGGCGTCGGTCGGGGTGGACCCGGCGATCACCGGTTTGGCGCCGGTGGAGGCCATCCCGAAAGCTCTTGCCCGCGCTGGCCTCTCGCTCTCCGATGTGGACCTCTTCGAGATCAACGAGGCCTTCGCCGCAATGTGCGTGGCCACCGTCAAGCTGCTCGACCTCGACCCGGACAAGGTCAATGTCAGCGGCAGCGGATGTTCGCTGGGCCACCCGGTGGCGGCGACGGGAGCGAGGATGCTCGTCACGCTGATCCACGAATTGCGCAGCCGTGGCGGCGGAATCGCGGTCGCCGCCATGTGTGCGGGCGGCGGCATGGGGTCCGCCACGGTCATCGAGGTCCCAGCTCCCTAAATGGAGATCGCCGACTTGATCGCCGGCGCGCGCAACGGATCACCGCGCGCGGTGGGTCGGCTACTGTCTCTCGTCGAGGGCGAGCGCCGCGACGAGGTGCTGGCCGGTATCGAGCCCTCATCGGTGAGCGTTATCGGCATCACCGGGCCGCCGGGCGCGGGCAAGTCCACCACGATCGCCGCCCTGGTCGGCGCCTACCGCGAGCGGGGGGACCGGGTGGCGGTGTTGGCGGTGGACCCGTCGTCGCCGTTCAGCGGTGGTGCGCTGTTGGGCGACCGGATACGAATGGCCGCGCATATCAACGACTCCGACGTGTTGATCAGGTCGGTGGCGACCCGCGGTCATGTCGGGGGGTTGGCCGCCGCGGTCCCCGCAGCCATCCGGCTGTTGGGGGCGATCGGTTACCACGTCGTCTTGCTGGAGACCGTGGGGGTGGGGCAATCCGAGATCGAGATAGCCGCGGTCGCCGACCCCACCGTTGTCATCCTCAATCCCGGTGCGGGCGACGCGATTCAGGCGGCGAAGGCGGGGGTGCTCGAAGTCGCCGACATCGTGGTGGTCAACAAGGCCGACCGCGAAGGTGCCGAACGGACGGTGCGGGATCTGCGGGAGGAGACTGATGCCCCGATCGTCAGCCTCATCGCCGCTCGCGGCGAAGGCATCGCGGAGTTGATGGCCGCCATCGAGGCCCACCACCGCGCCGACAGTCGTGCCCGTCGACTGGCCCGCGCCCGCGCGCAGATCCTGTCGCTGGCGCAAACCCGGCTGCGTAGCCGGCCGGATCTCGACCGGCTGGCCGAAACGGTCGTCGACGGCGACCAGGACCCCTACTCGGCGGCCGAACAGTTGCTGTCACCGACCGATGGCCCGCAGGACTGACCATCCGTCTTGTCCCCCGATTGGGGGAATGGGGATTCATCCCCTTTGCGGACCGATCGGCGGAGGTCCGGACGCGGCACTCTCCCTACGTTGATCTTGTGTACAACACGGCGGTCACCTCTCGACGCCACCACCCAGATCAGTTAGGAGACCCGCACATGGCTCGCACACCCGAATTGTCGGCCGTAAACCTCGGTGAACAGCTGGAACTGTACCGCCGGATGTGGGTGACGCGACTGCTGGACATGGCGCTGGAAGAGCGGCGCATCGGAGGTCTGCTCAAGGCGACGACGGTCGCGGCATGCGGCCAGGAGGCGGTGGCCGTCGGCGCCGTCGCGGCGCTTCGACCGGGCGACGTCATGAGCACCGCGATGCACCACTTCGAGCACGCCCAGCGGGTCGGCCTCGCCCTTCCGCTGGGCCCGGCTATCGCCGAGATGATCGCGCCGAGCCGGGCTGCGGCCGGCGGCGCGAACGAAAGCCCGTTCGCGACGGAATGGAAGCAGTTGTTCGCCACCACCGACCCTGTGCGGCAGTCGATCTTGTTCGCGTTGGGTGATGCGTATGCGCAGCGGCATGCCGGCGAGGGGAAGGTGACCCTGTGTGTCATCGGGGACGAAGCCGTGAACTCCGCCGAGTTCAAGTCGGCCACGCAGATCGCGCTGTCGTGGCGACTCCCGGTGGTGTTCGTCGTCGAAAACGTCCGCGACGCGTCGGGCGTGCGCCGGGGCCCCCGTGAGCACCACGGCCTGCCCGTGCTGTCGGTGGACGGCAACAGCGTTGCAGCCGTGCATGATTCGGTCGCCGAGGCGGCGGAACGAGCGAGCGCCGGCGGCGGTCCTGCGATGGTGGAAGCGGTGACCTTCCGGACCAACCACCCCGCCGCGGTCGATCCGTTAGTTTCCGCCAAGCGGCAGCTGACCCGGGCCGGGGTGAGCGCCGGACACCTCGACGCGGTGGAACACCGGGCTCGCCGGCTGGTGGCCGAGGCCGCGGCCTTCGCGAACGCGCTGCTGCGGGCGGACGGGCCGGCGCCGGTCGGACCCGACCACCGGTCGGCCGCTAGCTGAGCAGACCTTGCCGCATCGCCTCGGCAACGGCGGCCGCGCGATCGCTGACGCCGAGCTTCTCGTACAGGCGTTGCACGTGGGTCTTCACCGTCGACGGAGCCACGTACAGCTCACCCGCGATCACCGGGATGCTTTGACCACGCGCAATCCGGTTGAGCACCTCGCGTTCTCGCGCGCTGAGTACCGGACCCGTCGGCTCGGCCCGGTGCCGGATCTCCGCGGTAAGGCCTCCCACCAGAGCCGGTGCCACCACGTCGCGGCCCTGGGCGCAGTCGAGCACTGCCTTGACGATTTCGCTGCGGGTCGAGTCCTTGAGCACGAACCCGGCTGCGCCCTGCTGCAGCGCCTTGTACACGATGGCGGGCTCGTCGTGCGCCGAGATCAGCAGCACTCGGGTCGGCAACTCCTGGCTCCGCACCGCCGCCGCCACCTGACCACCGTCCATGCCGGGCATCCGGTAGTCGAGCAGAGCGATGTCGGGCAGGTGCTCCTTGATCAATTCCAGCGCCGCCGAGCCGTCCTCCGCCTCGCCGACGACGTCCACCGAACCGCTCGACGAAAGCGCACGCACCACGCCCTCGCGAAAGAGCGGGTGGTCGTCGCCGACAACCACCCGCACCTTTTCTGGCGTTGCTGGCCCGGCCATGGCGATGAGTGTAGCGGTCTGCTCAAGAGCGCCGTTCTCAATTTCCGGGCAATCTGATGGGGAATCTGCCGGTTTGCTTCGGCGGGGCCGCCGCGGATTACTACGGTGATCGGATGGCCGATAGCAGCGACACAGAACTGGACCGGGTGCGCAGGGTCCACCAGTTGCGCTCGTATCGAATCGTTTCGGTGCTCCGGATCTGTGTGGTGGGCCTCATGGTTGCCGCCATGGTCGTCGACACCCCGCGGTGGGAATGGCCGCAGCAAAGCGCTCTCGTCGTCGCGTACGCCTTCGTTGCGCTCTGCGCGTTCGTGCTTGCCTTCACCCCCGTGCGCCGATGGGTCGGGTTGGGCGGCTCGGCCGGGGTCGGCCGGCTGGAGCCGTTTACTTTCACCATCCTCGATGTGGTCGCGTTGACGGGCTTTCAATTGCTGTCCGCCCTCGGGATCCTGCCGCTGCTGATCATGGTGCTGCTACCGGTTTTGGTGGGCGTGGATGTGTCGTCGCGGCGTGCGGCGGTGGTGCTCACCTTCACGCTCGTGGGCTTCGCCATCGCCGGCATTCACGACGGGGTGCTGATGAGTCCGGGGCACTGGCCAAGCACGGTATTCCTGCTCGGGCTCTACGGGTTTCTGTGCGCCACCGCGTTCGTCGTGGTCCGGATCGAGGAGCGACACGTGCGATCGGTCGCGGGCCTGAGCACACTGCGTGAGGAGTTGCTCGCTCAAACGATGACCGCGTCCGACGTCGAGCAGCGGCGGATCTCGGAATCCATTCACGATGGGCCACTGCAGGACATCTTGGCGGTGCGCCAAGAACTCGTCGAGTTGGGCGCGGAATTGCCCGGCGATGATCGTGTCGGACGGGCGCTCACCGGCCTTCAGATGGCGTCGGAACGCCTGCGGCAAGCGACTTTCGAGCTGCATCCCGCGGTTCTCGAGCAGGTCGGCCTAGCGGCCGCGGTGCAGCAGCTGGCCGTCTTCGCCGCCCAGCGTTCGGGCATCGAGATCTCCACCGACATCGATTACCCGATTCGCAATGCGATCGACCCGATCGTGTTCGGTGTGGTGCGCGAATTGCTGTCCAACGTCGCGCAACATTCACGGGCTCGCAGCGCTTCGGTCATGCTTGGAATTACCGACGACAGGTGCGTCCTGCACGTGGTCGATGATGGTGTGGGATTCGACGTGGGGACCGTGGCGCGCCGCCTCGGTGAGGGACACATCGGATTGGCGTCGCACCGGGCGCGCGTGGACGCCGCCGGAGGAGAGTTCGTCTTCCTCGATGTCCCGGTCGGGACGCACATCTGCGTCGAAGTGCCGGTCGCGAAATAGACCGATCGGCGGCTCGTTACTTCAGGTCGATGGACTTCCCGGTGGCGGCCGCATAGCCGGCGCGGTAACCGAAAACCATTGCGGGACCCAATGTTCCGCCAGCGCCACCGTAGGCGCGTCCGGTCACGCCGCCCATCGCATTGCCGGCGGCGTAAAGACCCGGGATCGGCTCACCGCCCACATGAAGCACGCGCCCGTCGCGATCGGTCCGGGGACCGCCCTTGGTGCCCATCGCGCCGATGCACACCGGCACCGCGTAGAAGGGGGCGGTGTCGATCGGGCCGAGGGTTTTGCCGGCAAGTGTGGTCGCGCTCTCGTCGCCCCAGTAGCCGTCGTACGCGCTGGAGCCGCGCCCGAAGTCGGGATCGGCGCCGGCGGCCACGTGGCGGTTCCAGGCCTCGACGGTGCGGATCAGGCCGTCCGCATCGATGCCGGTCTTGGCGGCCAACTCGGCGAGGTCCGCCGACTCACAGAACCAGTCCGGCACGGGCTGCCCCGGTTCGATGCCCAGGAACCCGTAGCGCTGCAGGTGAATTGAATCGAACACCATCCACCCGCGGTCGTTGACGTATCCGCCGCGGGGATCGAGGTAGTGGAATGCGCCGGCCATCGAGTTGTAGTCGCAGGCCTCGTTGACGAATCGGCGGCCCGCCGAGTTGACGATGATGCTCCTTGGCCGCGTTCGTTCCAGCCGTACGCTGCGGCTGCGTGGCTTGCCTTCGATGGTGTCGCCGGGGATTTGGACGATCGGCACCCACCAGGCCTCGCCCATGTTGGCCAGGTCCGCACCGTGTGCCATCGCCATGCGCAGGCCATCGCCGGTGTTGTTGGGCGGCGAGACCGCGCCGTGCATCGGGCCGCGCAGAAAGGCTTGCGCCAGAGCGGGATCCCACTCGAAGCCGCCCGTGCCCAGGATGACGCCGTGTCGGGCGCGAACGTTGATGTTGCGTCCTTGCAAGCCGATCCGCACGCCGGTGATTTCTCCGTCGTCGGCGATGAGGCGTTCGGCCCGCGCGTTGATGTGCGGGGTGACGCCGGCATCCAGTAGTCCCTTGAGGAGCCCCGCGATCAGCGCGGTGCCTGCGACGCACAGGTGGCCGGTTCGTTCGTCGATCGCCGCGTGCAGACGGGCCCTGGTCTCGGCATCGAATCCGACGTTGGACCAGTCGGCCGGAAACGATGTGATCCAAGTGGCCCACTCGCCCAGCTGCGCCAGATCGAAGGGAGCGGCACTCAGCGAACGGCCGCCGGCCGGTTGCCCGCCCGGCAATTCGGGCCGATAGTCGGGGAAGCCGGTGGCGATCTCGAAGCGCAAACCGCTGTGCGCCTCGACGAAGTCGAGCATCGCCGAGCCGGTGTGCACGAATGTCTCGACCAACTCGTCGTCCATCGAGCCCAGGGACTGCGCGCGCAGGTATCGCAACGCGTCGGCGGGCGTCAATTCGCCGTCGGGCGAACGGTTATGGGCCGGGATCCACACGACGCCACCCGACACCGCGGTGGTCCCCCCGACGGTCGGCGCCTTGTCGAAGACCTCCACCGAGGCCCCGGATGCGGCCGCGGTGAGGGCGGCGGTAAGCCCGGCGCCACCACTGCCGAGCACGACGACGTCGGCTTGCATGTCCCACGACATTGATCGTTATCCCTTCAGCCCAGCAGCTCGGACAACTGCTTCGCGGCTTTGATGACCGCATCTTTTCCACGCATCACGACGTCTTCTCGGTGGGAGATGAGGTTGATGCACGTGGGTGGGGAGGGCGGGTGGCGGCGCACCGCCACGGCCAGGCCGTAGGTGTTCGGCTCGATCTCCCCGTAGGTGCTCACCCAGCCACTCTCGCGAGCGCGGGTGACCAGGTCGCGTTCCCCGGGGCGCGGCGGCATGCTCGCGAGCAAGGCGATTCCGGCCGCACCCCGTTCGAGCGGGTATCGACTTCCTTCGTGGAAGGACAGTTGGTAGGCAACGTGGCTCGGCACGATGACCGCGATCGCCACCTGCTGGTCACCCTCGGCGATGAGCAACGACACCGTGGTGCCGAGTTCGTCGGCCAGCGCGCGCAGGGTCGGCAGGCTGACTTGGCGCACGTTGCGGTCGAACGATGCGCCGAGAACGGCGAGCCCGGAA
Source organism: Mycobacterium paraffinicum (assembly GCF_025822865.1). Taxonomy (NCBI): domain Bacteria; kingdom Bacillati; phylum Actinomycetota; class Actinomycetes; order Mycobacteriales; family Mycobacteriaceae; genus Mycobacterium; species Mycobacterium paraffinicum. The sequence goes on from NZ_JACKUR010000017.1 coordinate 32,030, forward strand.
GCCGGCCGGTAGCGCCCATCCTCTCCCTTGGCCACTAAACGGAATTCGGCCAGTGTCGACAGCAGTCGATAGGCGATGGTGCGATGCACCCCGACCTGTTCGGCGAGCTGTTGCACGGTAAGCCCACCTGGGGAATCCGCCACCATCTGCAGCGCCGTCAGCCCCCGGGCCAGCGTCTGTGAACCTGTCACCGAACCTGCCACAGCCTTGACAGACCTCCCTGCGAGAGCGAAGCTCTATTAATAACGCACGTTAGTGTGCGATATTAGCACACGAAGTTGGTCAAGAACGAGAATACGATTTCCACGAGCTGAAGGCCAGAGAGGAACCGTGGCGGAGTTCGAAAGCATCTGGAGCGATCTCCAGGGCGTCGCGTTTGAGCAGGGCTACGTCGACGCCGGTGGCGTGCGGACCCGCTATCTGCGGGCCGGCGACCCGGGTAAGCCGGTGTTGATGCTGTTGCACGGATCCGGTGGCCACGCCGAGGCGTACGTCCGCAACCTGGGGGCGCACGCCGAGCACTTCTGGACCTGGTCGATCGACATGCTGGGCCACGGTTACACCAGCAAGCCGGGCCACCCGCTGGAAGTTCACCACTATGTCGAGCACCTGATGGCGGTCCTGCGCACCATCGGCGTCAATCGCGCCAGCATCAGCGGTGAATCGCTGGGCGGTTGGGTCGCCGCCCGCGCCGCCATCGACCATCCCGGCGTGGTCGACCGGCTCGTCCTGAATACCGCCGGCGGCTCCCAGGCCGACCCGGTGGTGATGAAACGCATCATCACGCTATCCATGGCGGCCGCCGAAGACCCGACGTGGGAAACGGTGCAAGCGCGGATCAAGTGGTTGATGGCCGACAAGTCCAAGGGCTACGACGACCTGGTCGCCAGCCGCCAACGCGTCTATCGCCAACCGGGATTCGTCGACGCCATGCGCGACATCATGGCCCTGCAGGATCCCGAGATTCGGGCGCGCAACATCATCGGCCCGGGCGAATACGGTGCGATCACCGCGCCGACGCTGGTGCTGTGGACCAGCGACGACCCCACCGCGGACGTGACCGAGGGCCGCCGCATCGCGTCGATGATTCCGGGCGCCCGCTTCGAGGTGATGCCCGGCTGCGGGCACTGGCCGCAGTACGAGGACCCCAAGACCTTCAATCGGCTGCATCTCGACTTCCTCTTGGGGCGGTGATGGTCGACGCGGGGCGCGAGCCGGCAGGAATCGAGACCGAGGTCGTCGTTGTCGGTGCCGGCCCGGTCGGCCTGACACTGGCCAATATCCTTGGGCTGCAGGGCATCCGGACGGTGGTGGTCGACGAACGCGACACGCTGATCGACTATCCGCGCGGGGTGGGGCTCGACGACGAGGCGTTGCGGACCTTCCAGTCGATCAGGCTGGCCGATCGCATCGTGCCGCATACGGTGCCCAACCAGATCCTGCGGTTCGTCGACGCCAAGCGGCGGGTGCTCGCTGAAATGGCGCCGCCCGATGCGCGGTTCGGGTGGCCGAAGCGCAACGGTTTCGTGCAACCGCTGGTCGACGCCGAATTGCTGGCCGGGCTAAAACGATTCGGGCACGTCGAGGTGCGGTGGGGGTGTCCGATGGTGGCGTGTCAGGACGACGCCGACGGGGTGACCGTCGAACTCGGGGGTGAGCGCGACCATGAAACGTCCAGCCTGCGAGCGCGTTACGTGGTGGGTTGCGACGGCGGTCGCAGTATGACCCGCCGCATGATGGGCGTAACTTTCGACGGTACGACTTCGTCGACCCGTTGGCTGGTGGTCGACATCGCCAACGACCCGCTCGGTCACCCCAACAGCGAGGTCGGCGCAGACCCGGAACGCCCATATGCCTCGATCTCGATCGCGCACGGAATTCGCAGGTTCGAGTTCATGATTCACGCCGACGAGACCGACGAGCAGGCGCAGGATCCGGCGTTCCTGACGCGGATGCTGGCCCGGATGGTGCCGCACCCGGACCGCGTCGACGTGATCCGGCGCCGGGTCTACACCCATCATTCAAGGATCGCCGGCGCGTTCCGCAAGGGCCGGATGTTGCTGGCCGGGGACGCCGCGCATCTGATGCCCGTCTGGCAGGGCCAGGGTTACAACAGCGGCATCCGCGACGCGGCCAATCTGGGTTGGAAGCTCGCCGCGGTCGTGAACGGGCGTGCCGGCGAAGGCTTGCTGGACACCTATGACATGGAGCGCCGCAAGCATGCGCGGGCGATGATCGACCTTTCCACCATGGTGGGGCGAGTGATTTCGCCCACCAACCGCCGGGTGGCCGGCGCGCGAGACCTCCTCGTGCGGTCGGCGTCAATTGTGCCGTCGCTCAAGCGGTATGTCCTGGAGATGCGGTTCAAGCCGATGCCGCGCTACGAACAGGGGGCCGTTGTCCACGAACCCGGCACCGGCCGGGCCGATTCGGCGGTGGGCACGCTGTTCATCCAGCCCCGGGTCGACACCCGCGATCAGCAGAACGTGCTGCTGGACGACGTGCTCGGTGACTGGTTCGCGGTGCTCTGCTGGAACAACAACCCCCGCAAGATCCTGGGCGACGTCGCCTTCGCGAACTGGAAAGCCCTGGGCGCCCGATTCATTGCATTGCGGCCGCTGACCCAGCTGGACTGGACCGGCCACGACGATCCCGACGTCGTCGTCGTGGGCGATCGCGACGGCGCGGTCAAATCCTGGTTCGACACCCACCAGGAATCGGTTTTGTTCCTGCGCCCCGATCGGTGCATCGCCGGTGCGTGCATCGCTCAGCGCGCCCCAGACTTGAGCGCCGCGCTCATTGATGCACTCACGCTCACGCCGAGAGGGGGTGATCCGCAAAGTGACACTGGCTCTGTGCTGTATGTCGCACAGCCCGCTCCTGAATCTTCCGGGGCCGTCGCAGGACCTGCTTGACGACATCGAAGGCGCGATCGCCGGCGCGCGGCAATTCGTCGCCGACTACGACCCCGAACTCGTCGTCATCTTCTCCCCGGACCACTACAACGGGTTCTTCTACAAGATGATGCCGCCCTTCTGTATCGGGACGAGCGCCAACGGAGTTGGTGACTACGGCACCCATGCGGGGCCGCTCGACGTTCCGGAAAAGCTGGCCACCGAGTGCGCCAAAGCCGTCCTCGACGCGGGGGTCGACGTCGCGGTCTCGGCCTGCATGGACGTGGATCACGGGACCGTTCAGCCCCTTGAGAAGCTGTTCGGCGAGGCCACCGCACACCCGGTGATACCGATCTTCATCAACGCGATCGGCGTCCCACTGGGGCCATTGCATCGTTGCCGGGCACTCGGTGCGGCCGTCGGCAGCCATCTGGCCACGCTGGACAAGCGGGTCCTGGTGCTGGGATCCGGTGGGCTTTCCCACAGCCCGCCGGTGCCGACATTGGCGACCGCACCGCCGCCGGTACGGGAGCGCATCGTGCACGGCCGGCCGATGACGCCCGAGCAGCGCCAGGCCCGGCAGGCGGCCGTGATCGATGCGGCCAAGCGCTTCGCCGCCGGCGAGGACGAGCTGCAGCGACTGAACCCGGTGTGGGACCAGCGATTCCTCGAGATCATCGACGGCGGGTGGCTCGCCGAACTCGACCAGTGGTCGAACTCGTTCGTCGCGCACGAGGGCGGCGGCTCCGCCCAGGAAATCAGAACCTGGATCGCCGCATTCGCGGCGCTGGCGAGCGCCGGGCCGTACGAAACCGTGGGGCGCTACTACAAGCCGGCCGCCGAACTGATCGCCGGGTTCGCGATCAGAACGGCAGTGCTGAAATGACGGGGGAGGACGGCTTCGACCACGTTGTCGACGTACTCGTCGTCGGGTCGGGCGGCGGCGGCATGACCGCCGCCCTGACCGCCCAAGCCGCGGGGCTGGACGCGCTGGTCGTGGAGAAGTCATCGTTCTTCGGCGGTTCCACCGCGCTGTCCGGGGGCGGCATCTGGGTACCGGGAGCGCCCGCGCAGCGCAGGGAGGGCTACCTGCCCTCACCCGAGGGCGTCGTCGAATACCTGCAACAAATCACCGACGGATTGGTCAGCGAGGCGCGGATACGGCAGTACGTCGAGACCGCACCGAAAATGCTCGAATTCCTCGAACGGCTCTCCGGGTGGTGTGAATTCGTCTGGAAACCCGGTTACGCCGACTACTACCCGGAATTGCCCGGTGGATCCGAACTCGGCAGCACGATCAATGTGCCGCCCATCGACCTGCGGAAGCTGGGACCCGACGAGCACAAGCTTCTCCAGCCCTTGGCGCTGGCTCCCAAGGGAATCTGGCTGGGGCCCAAAGAACTCCGGACCTTCTACCGCATCCGGCAATCGTGGGCCGGCAAAGGCGTCCTCCTCAAGCTGATTTCGCGGATGGTCCGGGCGCGGCTGTTCGGCGAACGGATGGCGGCGATCGGGCAGTCACTGGCCGCGCGCCTGCGGCTGACCATGCGGGAACGCGGCATCCCGCTGTGGCTGGACTCGCCGATGACCGCGTTGCTCACCGACGCGGACGGAACGGTGACCGGGGTGTCATTGGAGAGGGGCGGTGAAACGCAGCGGATCGGGGCGCGCCTCGGGGTGATCCTGGCGTCCGGCGGCTTCGATCACGACCTGGCCTGGCGCAGGGAACTGCTCCCCGTGGTGGACCAGGACTGGAGCTTCGGCAACCCCGCCGCCATGGGCGACGGCATCCGGGCGGCGCAAAAGGTCGGCGCCGCAACCGAGTTGCTTGACGAGGCGTGGTGGTTCCCGGCCATCCAATGGCCGGACGGCCGCATGCAATTCATGCTCAACGAACGCATGATGCCCGCCCAGTTCATCGTCAACGGCGACGGCAAGCGCTTCATCAACGAGGCGGCGCCCTACATGGACTTCGGTCACGCCATGATCGACGGCCACAAATCCGGGGTCACGCACATCCCCTGTTGGCTGCTCACCGACCACAGGTCGTGGAATCGCTATGTCATCGGCGGCCATCTGCCGATACCGAAAATCCCGGGAGCACCGGTGCCCACCGGCCGCAAGGTCCCCTCGGCGTGGCTGGAATCGGGTGTGGTCAAGGCGGCGATGACGTGGGAGGAGATGGCGGACAGGATCGGTGTCCCCGCGCACAACCTGTCCGAAACCGCCAGACGCTTCAATGAACTCGCCCGCAAAGGCCACGACGACGACTTCAACCGCGGCGACAGCGTCTACGACAACTACTACGGCGATCCGACACTGCCCAACCCGAACCTGTACCCGCTGGGCGATCCGCCGTACTACGCATTCCGGATCGTCCTGGGCGACCTCGGGACGTCCGGCGGCCTGCGTACCGACGAACACGCGCGGGTGCTGCGGGACGACGACACCGTGGTACCGGGGCTGTACGCGGTGGGCAACACGTCCGCGCCGGTGATGGGACGCAGCTACGCCGGTGCGGGGGCGACGATCGGGCCCGCGATGACCTTCGGCTTCGTCGCGGCGAATCACCTTGCCGCACAAGCCGCCAACCGAACCCTTAATTCTCATAGGAGGTAGCAATGAAGATATCGCTGTTCTACGAATTCGCCCTACCGCGGCCCTGGGCGCCCGACGACGAGCACGTCATGATGCAAGACTGCCTCGACGAGGTCGAGGCCGCCGATAAGGCGGGCTTCTCCACCGTCTGGCTGACCGAGCACCACTTCCTCGAGGAGTACTGCCACTCAACGGCACCGGAAATCTTCCTGGCCGCGGCCAGCCAGCGGACCAAGAACATCCGGTTGGGCTTTGGCATCATGCACCTGCCACCCGTTGTCAATCATCCCGCCCGGGTCGCCGAACGCATCGCCACGCTCGACCTGCTGTCCAACGGCCGAGTGGAATTCGGCACCGGGGAGTCGTCCTCCGTCGGTGAACTCGGTGGATTCAACATCGATCCGGCTGACAAACGAGCCCAGTGGGAGGAGGCCCTCGAGGTCTCGATCCGCTGCATGATCGAGGAACCGTTCGCGGGCTTCAACGGCGAGCACGTGCAGATGCCGGCACGCAACGTCGTCCCCAAGCCGCTCCAAAAGCCGCACCCGCCGGTCTGGGTCGCCTGCACGCGCCCCGCGAGCGTGCAGATGGCTGCCCAAAAGGCAATTGGTGCACTGAGTTTCGCCTACACCGGGCCCGGACCGCTGACCGAGCGGGTGAACGGTTACTACAAGGAGTTCGAAGAGAACGGCGTGCCGGTTACCCCGCGGATCAATCCGAACATCCTGGCCATCGGCGGCGACCTGTCGATGATGGTCGCCAAGTCCGACGAGCAGGCGCTGCAACGGCTCGGGCAGGGCGGCGGCTTCTTCTCGTTCGGAATCATGCACTACTACATGACGGGAGTGCACACCCCCGGGCGGACCGGGGTTTGGCAGCGGTATCTCGAAGAGGTCGCGAAGGATCCGACGCTGGCGTACGGCCCCGGGCGGGGCGCGATCGGTTCTCCGGCCACGGTGCGGGAGTTCCTGCGCGGTTACGAGGAAAGCGGCGTGGACGAGATCATCCTGCTGCTCAACCCGCGCAGCCACGAGGGCACCATGGAATCCATCGAGCTGATGGGCTCCGAAGTACTGCCCGAGTTCATCGAGCGCGATGCGAAAGCAGTGGCCGAAAAGGCCAAGCGGTTGGAGCCCGTCATCGAGAAGGTTGAGGCGCGGCGGCCGGCATCGACGGCGCCGCAATTCGACGAGCACTATTCGTTCGGTGGCCTGCCGACCGGTCGGGGCGGTAAGTTCACCGCCAGCGAGATCCCCGAAGCCATGGCGGAGATCAATGAGGGCCGCGTCCAGGCGGCCCAGCGGTTGAAAGAACAGCAAGGCAAGTGACACCGGAAGCCGGTTGAGTCTTGGGACGAATCGACGAGCTGTGGCGTTACGACGGGCGCCGGGCGGTGGTGACCGGCTGCGCGTCGGGCATCGGCGAACACGTGGTGCGCCAGCTCACGGAGTTGGGGGCCGAAGTCGTCGGACTGGACAAGCGGCCGCCAGCCTTCGAAATCAACGACTTTCACGAGGTCGACCTTGCCGACCAAGGATCGATCGACGCAGCGGTCGTCGCCGTCGAGGGGCACGTCGACGCGCTCTTCAACGTCGCCGGCGTCTCGTCGGGCATCGGCAACCCGTCACTGGTCGTCACCATCAACTTCCTTGGGCTGCGGCATATCACCGAGGCGCTGATTCCGAGGATGCCGGCGGGGTCGTCCATCGTGAGCGTCTCGTCACTGGCGGCGGCGGCATACCGCGACCATCTCCGGTCGGTGGCGCCGCTACTGAACACCGCGACCATGCGGGAGGGCATCGACTGGTGCCACGCTCACCCCGACGCGCTCGCGGGCGGCGGCTATCAGTTCTCCAAGGAAGCGATCATCCTCTACACGATGCGAAGCGCCACCGTCCTCGGCGGGCGGGGAATCCGCATCAACTGCACCGGTCCCGGGGTAACCGAGACCCCGATCTTAGATCAGCTGCGCACGGCGTACGGTCAGGGTTTCCTGGATGACATCCCGAAGCCGTTGGGTCGGGTTTCCTATCCCGCCGAGCAAGCCGCGGTGTTGCTCTTCTTGAATAGTGCTGCGGCGAGCTATATCACGGGACAGATCATCTGGGTCGACGGTGGCAATGTGGGCGCCGCGATCGCTCGTGAGCTTGAGGAAGGAGCCCCGTGGCCGACTTGACTGATTTTCGCCGGGTCGCGCGTGACGTCTCTAATTGGGGACGGTGGGGAGACGACGACGAGCTCGGCACACTGAACTTTATTACCGAGGATAAGATTGCCCGGGCCGCAAGTCTGGTTCGGCATGGCAAGGTGTTTCCGCTCGGCGTCGACTTCGGTTCGTCTGGGCCACAGGGTGCCTTCGGTTTTCGGCACAACCCGATGCTTCTCATGACCGTGGACGGTGGGGATGCGAGCTCGCTTCCCCAGTATGGTCCCGAGTGGACGCAAAACCCGACGGCGCGGCAGTTGGGCAACTACTTCGTCGACAACCTGTTTCGCTTCAACGAGGACATGATCATCATGCCGTTGCAGGCGGCCACCCAGTGGGATGCGTTGTCGCATGTCTACTACGAAGACAAGCTTTACAACGGCTTTTCGTCGGGATCCGTGACGAGCTTGGGGGCCTACCACTGCAGCATCGACAAGGTTGATGTCAAGGGCATCACGTCGCGAGGCGTGCTGCTGGACCTCGTCCGTCACCGCAACGCGGAAGTCTTTCTCGAACAGGGTAATCCGATCACTCCCGAGGAGCTCGATGACGTCGTTCGCGCCCAGGGATTGACGCTCGAGAGCGGCGACATCGTGCTGATCCGGACCGGTTGGTGGACCAGGTTCTTGCAGACCGGCAACAAGACGGAGCCATTCTCCGGTCTGCACTGGCGCTGCGCCTCGTGGCTGCACGACCACGAGGTCGCGGCGGTCGCCTCGGACAACCTCCAGGTCGAGGACCTGGTATCCGATGTCGAGGGCGCATTTTTACCCTTGCATTTGCTGTGCCTGCGCGACATGGGGCTCATGCTCGGCGAGTACTGGGACCTCACCGCGCTGGCGGCCGACTGTGCCGAGGACGGGGTCTACGACTTTCAGCTCGTCGCGCCGCCTCTGAGATTCGTTGGGGCCGTTGGCTCACCGGTGAATCCGATAGCGATCAAGTGATGCAGATCCAGCGCAGAACCGCCACGGTCGACGGGCTGATCACCAGTTATCTGGAAGCGGGTGACGGCGACCCGGTGGTGCTGTTGCACGGCGGTGAGTTCGGTGCCAGCGCCGAACTCGGCTGGGAACGCAACATCGCCGCGCTCGCCGCGCGATACCGGGTGCTGGCGCCGGACCAGCTGGGTTTCGGGCAGTCGGCGAAGGTCATCGACTTCGTTGACGGACGTGGGATGCGGATCCGGCACGTGGCGCGGTTCTGCGAGTTACTCGGCGTCGACTCGGCGCACTTCGTGGGCAACTCGATGGGCGCCATCAACCTGCTGACCGACGCCACCTCGGACGCACCGCTACTGCCTGTCCGCACCCTGACGATCATCTGCGGGGGCGGCGAAATTCAACAGAATCAACACTTTGAGGCGCTACAGCAATACGACGCGACGTTGCCCGGCATGCGGCGCATCGTCGAGGCCCTGTTTCACGACCCGGGCTATCCCGCCGACGATGACTACGTGCGGCGCCGCTACGAGTCGAGCACCGCGCCCGGAGCGTGGGAGGCCGTCGCCGCGGCCCGGTTTCGTCGCCCGGGGGCCACACCGTCCGGCACGCCCTCGAGCGGCCGGCCCTACGAGCGCATCACCGCGCCGACGCTCGTCGTCGAGGGCGGAGACGACAAGCTCCTTCCGGCCGGGTGGGCCGCGCAGGTAGCCAAGGAGATCCACGGCGCCCGTTCAGTCGTGGTCGACAAGGCCGGCCACTGCCCGCAGATCGAGCAGTCGACGACGGTGAACCAGCTGCTGCTCGACTTCCTCGCCGCCGCAGTCTAGAAGACATACTCCAGGCGGGTCTGCATGCCGGCCTCCTGGTGATAAGTGTTGTGGCAGTGCAACATCCACACACCCGGATTGTCGGCCACCAGCACGGCGAGCAGCTTCTGCTTGGGCAGCACCATGAGCGTGTCCTTGCGTGCGCCGGGGCTGCCGTCGGCCTTGATCAGTTGGAACGTGTGGCCGTGCAGGTGGATCGGGTGATACATCATGCTGGCGTTGTCGAACGTGATGGTGGGCCGTTCTCCCTCTCGGATGTGCAGCGGCTCCGCGGCGCTGTAGGGCTTTCCGTTGATCGTCCAGTTGTATTGGGTCATGTTGCCGCCCAGCACGACCGGTAGGTTGAGGCCGGGCTGGGGCCGGCCCAGGTTGACGGGCGTTGTCGCCGTGAACATTTCCACCGTGCCCACCCGCCGGTTGAGTTCGGGCGGTTGAAGCCCCGGATCGGGCGCGCTGCCCGCCCCGGTCGACAACAGCGCCCGCCCCACGGCATTCTTTCCTTCCGCCAGTGCGACCAGCGGGAAAACGCCGTCGGCGGCGGTCACGATGACGTCGTAGCGCTCCGCCATGCCGATGAGCAGGGCGTCGACCTGGGCCGGTACCACGGGGTAGCCGTCGGTGTGGGTGACGGTCATCGAATGACCGCCCAGCGCCACACGGAACGTGGTGTCGGAACCGGTGTTGATGAAACGGATCCGGATACGCTGCCCGGGCTTCGCGCTGAAAGTCATGGGAGCGGCGGGAACTCGGCCGTTGACCAGATAGTAGGGGTAAGCGATGTCGCCGGCGTCGCCGCCGAGCAGATCACTTCTGCCGACGCTCCCGGCCGCCGGGGCGGTCGGACTGCTCGACGTGGTGGGGCTGGCCGACGTCGTCGAGGTTTCACTGGTGGACGATGTCGTCGAGGTCTCACTGGTTGTCGTGGTCGTCGAAGTGGTCGACGGTGTTGTTGACGTGGTCTCGGGGGCGCTTGACGGGGCGGGCTTGTTCGGGCTGGTCAGCTCGGTGTAGAGCTGCTGCGGCGATTTTCCGACGCCGTCGGTCCAATCATCAAGGACCACAATCCATTCGGCGTCATAGTTGCCCTCGGTGGGGTCGTCTACGATGACCGGTAGGTATAGGCCCATGTCGGCGTCCAGACCGGTGTGCGGATGGGCCCAGTAGGTGCCCGAATTCGGGACCGAGAACCGGTAGGTGAAGTCCTGGCCGGCAGGAATGTTGGGGGTGGCGGGGGCGGCGCCGTCCATGTCGTTGCGCAGCGCGATGCCGTGCCAATGCACCGACGTCGGATGGTCGAGCCGGTTACTCACCGTCACGACTAGTTCGTCGCCGATTCTGGCGCGGATCGGCGAGCCCGGGATGGTGTTTCCGTAGGCCAGGGTACGGACGACCGGTCCACCCAGGTCGACCTGGACCTGCTGGGCGGTCAGGCTGGCGGTGACGGTGCGGCCACTATGCGGCCGGGCGGCCTCGGCCGCGGCGATGGCCGCGGACATCTGGGCGTTGCCCGATAGTGCGGGCTTGGACTGACTGCACGCCGCCAACCCGAATCCGCCCGCGATGCCTGCGGCCATGAATCCGCGTCTGGTGAGGCGCGATTTGTCGACGGGGGCGCCGGGTGTGGGTCGCACAGGCATTGATCGCTCCTCGTCGTCATCGATCTCCGGCGCCTTATACCGTGCTCGGCCGCGGGGCTCAGCGCAACTACCTACGTGGTGGATGTCGGGATTGCCGCCAGGGCCATGCCGCGGAGGACAATGACAGCCCGCACGGCAATCTCGATGTGTTGTTTCCTAACGGGTGTCACTCGGCGCGCTGGAAGCCATCCAGACGCTGAATGTGGTCGGGTAGACGACCACGTCTTCGCCATCGACGGGGACGATGCTGCGGTCGTCGAGCACCGCACCGTAGTAGCGGGCGTCATTGTCGGTGACCACCTGGCGGTCATCGCCGGTTGCGGTGAACCGGGTCCGGATGAAGTCGTCCATACCCTGCTTCTCGGGGCCGGCGATGTTGATCACCCCATTGACCGGATCGCCGGTCGCCGCGCGGGTCACTGCCGTGGCGACGTCCGCGGCGGCGATGGGCTGGAACGCCCCGTGCGGTGCGCGAACCGTGTCGCCGTCCGCCATCGAATCGGCAATGCCGTCAACGAATTCGAAGAATTGAGTCGCCCGCACTATCGAATACGGAGATCCCGATTCCACGATCTCCTTCTCCTGGGCGGTTTTGGCCCGCATGTAGCCACTTTCGGCCGTCCGGTCGGCTCCGACGATCGAGAGGGCGACATGGTGTTGTACGCCGGCGGCCCGCTCCGCCTCGAGCAGGTTGCGGGTGGACGTGGTGAAGAAGTTCAGGACATCGTCGTCGGCCCAGGACGGCGAGTTGGAGACGTCGACGACCGTGTGGACGCCGGTGAGTGCCTCGGCGACGCTGTCGCCCGTCACCGTGTTAACCCCCGAACTCGGCGAGGCCGGGACAGCCTCGTGCCCCAACTCGGTCAGCTGGGCGACAACCTGCCTTCCGATAAGTCCGCTGCCACCGACGACCAATACCTTCATGAGCGCGCCTCCCCGAGTCTCCCGATGAACTGGCCCACTCAGCATGGCGCTTGCGCAAGCCGAGCGGAACCCTCAAAGTCTGCACCAGGTGGCGCCCGGGCCGGGGTAGCGCCTTAAATCAATTGCTTGACTTAACGCGCTAGGCGCCGATTAACTCATCGGGTGGTCAACGAATTGGACGGCAAGGTTGCCATCGTCACCGGCGGTGCGTCCGGCATCGGGCGCGGAATAGTGGAACGGTTTGTGGCCGAGGGGTCGCGGGTCGTCATCGCCGACACCGAGACCGACCGGGGAGAGGAACTGGCCGCAACGTTGGGCGCCGTCGCCGCGTTTCGGCGGACCGACGTCTCCGATCCCGAACAGGTCGGGGCGCTGATCGGCACCGCCGTGGAGAAATTCGGCGGTCTGCACGTCATGGTGAACAACGCCGGCATCTCGAGCCCGCTGCGCCGACTGCTCGACGACGATCTGGCCGATTTCCACCGGGTGATGGGGGTCAACGTCCTGGGAGTGATGGCCGGGACCCGCGACGCCGCCCGGCACATGGCCGAATCCGGTGGCGGATCGATCATCAACCTGACGTCGATCGGCGGCATCCAGGCAGGCGGCGGGGTGATGATCTACCGGGCATCCAAAGCCGCGGTCATCCAGTTCACCAAGTCCGCGGCAATTGAATTGGCGCGCCACGAAGTTCGGGTCAACGCCATCGCGCCGGGCAGTATCCCCACGCCGATCCTGGCTTCGTCGGCGGTTGACTTGGGCCCCGATGAGCTCGCGGGGTTCGAGGCGCGGATTCGCCAGGGAATGCGTGACGACCGGCCACTTAAGCGGGAGGGCACGCCCGAGGACGTCGCCGAGGCGGCGTTGTACTTCGCCACCGATCGGTCCCGCTATGTCACCGGGGCCGTGCTGCCGGTAGACGGGGGGACTTCCGCCGGGAAGGTGATCCGCCCCCGCAACGAGTCGCGCAAGGGTGAGTGAGGGCTTAGATGAGGGCTGAGTCAGGGCCCTTCCGCGGGATGTCCCGCGTGGGTCTCCAGCCGTAGCTTGGCCAGGGCTTCCGCCCGCTTAAGGTCTTCCACGCCAGCGCTTTCCACGATCACGTCGTGGGAATGCGCCAGCACGCTGAGCACAGCCTCGGGGGGTAGGTCGGGGAACTGGCGACCCAGCACCTCGGCCGCGCTCCTCAACTCGAACAGTTTCGGATACGCGCGATCGGCGGGCGCCGGCGGCACGACGCGGGTGACGTCCTGGGCGTGCTGCAGCACGGCAACGGTCTTCTTGCCCTCTTTGATCGGGGAATTGACCGGCGTCCAAACCTTGTAGATGAACTCGCCCGGATTCCGCCAGTCGGGAATGTCATAGCGCTGCACCCCGAGCCAATGCCGGATCCCGCGACGAAGGACCAACTCCAGCGACGCTGAAGCGTTGGCCACTCCGTCCGCTTCCGGATCACCGGGGTTATCCGGGAAGACGTCGAACAGCTGGTTGCCGAGCAGGCCCTCCCGCGGGTGCCCCGACACGCGCTCGCAGGCCGGATTCACCGCGCGGATGCGCAAATTCGCATCGGTCAACAGGTAGGGAGCCCACTTGGACTGAAACCACGCCGACTCCTCGATTGCCGAGACTCGGCTCGCTGACAACATGACTACCCCCGCAATGATTTACCGTCCTGACACCGCCACGTTGCAGCCGCGCAAGAAGCCATCGTCGCCCAGTGGGGCGGCTGGGGGCGAGGGACCTTTGTCACCCGTTGTCCGCTATGCGGCACCGAAGTGGAGATCGCCGAACTACACCGTCCCGAATTAAATCAATCGCTTGACTTAATCGACGGCGCACGGTTGACTAACCGCATGACCACCATCGGCCGGGCCGTTCGCACGGAGCGGGCCAGCTCAACCCAGGAAGCGATCCTGGTCGCGGCCGAGCGGTTGTACGCCGAGCACGGCATGTTCGCGGTATCGAATCGGCAGGTGAGCGAGGCCGCGGGTCAGGGCAATAACGCCGCGGTGGGCTACCACTTCGGGACCAAGGCCGACCTGGTGCGCGCGATCGAACAGAAGCATCGTGGTCCGGTCGAGCAGCTGCGCGAGCAGATGGTCCGCGAGCTACGCGAATCGGGTGGTTCGACCGAGATGAGGGACTGGGTGGCGTGCCTGGTGCGCCCGCTCACCGATCACCTCGAAGAGCTCGGCAACCCCACCTGGTACGCGCGTTTCGCGGCGCAGGCGATGACCGATCCGGCGTACTACAACATCATCGTCAAGGGTGCCCTCAGCTCGCCGTCCCTGGTTCAGGTCGTCGAGGGCATCAACCGCTGTCTGCCCGACCTGCCGTCCGAGGTGCGCTTCGAACGAAACATCATGGCCCGCAACCTGTTGATGCACACTTGCGCCGATCGGGAACGGGCGCTTGCCGCGGGCGCCTCGCCGCCCCAGCGATCCTGGCGGGCTGCCGCATCCGGTCTCATCGACGCGATCGTGGGTCTGTGGCTGGCGCCCGTGACACCGTACGAGTGAAGGGTCTGCAGATGAAAGTTACTGTCGACCAAGATGTTTGCGCTTCATCGGGAAACTGCGTGATGAACGCCCCCGAGGTGTTCGACCAGCGTGACGACGACGGTGTAGTCGTTCTGCTCAACCCCAATCCATCTTCCGAACAGGCTGAGGGCGCGCGGCGAGCTGCCGCGGCGTGCCCCGCACTGGCCATTCACATCGAGGAATGACATGTCAGAGACGCTGACGAACACTTCTGCGGCCGAGGCGGCCCCCGAAATCCCGGACTACCCGATGCCGAGGCAGGCGGGCTGCCCCTTCGCCCCGCCGCAGGGTGTCATGGCGCTGGCCGAAGCGCGCCCGCTGGCCCGAGTCCGGATCTGGGACGGCAGCACACCGTGGCTCGTCACCGGCTATGAGCAAGTGCGGGAGCTGTTCTCGGACTCGCGGGTCAGTGTCGACGACCGGCTGCCCGGGTTTCCGCACTGGAATGCGGGCATGTTGTCCACCGTGCACAAGCGTCCGCGATCGGTCTTCACCGCCGACGGGGAAGAGCACACCCGATTTCGGCGCATGCTGTCGAAACCCTTCACGTTCAAGCGCGTTGAAGGTTTGCGTCCGACCATCCAGCAGATCACCGACGACCACATCGACGCGATGCTGGCCGGCCCCCGCCCCGCCGACCTGGTCACCGCGTTGGCGCTGCCCGTCCCGTCGCTGGTGATCAGCCAGCTGCTCGGCGTTCCGTACGAAGACGCCGACATGTTCCAGCACCACGCCAACGTCGGACTCGCGCGTTATGCGACGGGTGAGGACACCGTCAAGGGCGCCATGAGCCTGCACAAGTACCTCGCGCAGCTGGTCGAGGCCAAGCTGGACAACCCGGCCGAGGACGCGGTTTCCGACCTTGCCGAGCGGGTGAAGGCCGGCGAGCTCAGCGTGAAGGAGGCCGCCCAGCTGGGCACCGGTCTGCTGATCGCCGGGCACGAAACCACCTCCAACATGATCGGACTCGGGGTGCTCGCGCTGCTGGTGAACCCGGACCAGCTGGCAGTCATCCGCGATGCCGAGGATCCCAAGGTCGTCGCCAGCGCGGTCGAGGAATTGTTGCGCTATCTCAGCATCATTCAGAACGGCCAGCGCCGCGTCGCGCTCGAGGACATCCATATCGCCGGGGAGACGATCCGCGCCGGCGAAGGCATCATCATCGACTTGGCCCCGGCCAACTGGGATCCGCAGGCCTTCGCCGAACCCGACCGGCTCTACCTGCACCGCTCGGGGGCCGACCGCAACGTCGCCTTCGGCTATGGCCGGCATCAGTGCGTGGGGCAGCAGCTCGCCCGCGCCGAGCTGCAGATCGTCTACCGCACCCTGTTGCGCCGCGTACCCACGCTGGAACTGGCCGTCCCGGTCGAGGACGTACCCCTCAAGGACGACCGGCTCGCCTACGGCGTCTACGAACTTCCCGTGACCTGGTAGCCCCCAGGTCGCTACTGTGAAAATGCCGATCCGAATGGAGGGTCAATGATGACGACTCACACAAGCACCGTTTCGCTTTACCCACCTGAAGGCTTCGGCGCCCCGAAGGACCGGCGCGGCCACGCGTCGGGCGCGGATGTCGGCCTGCCGGCGGGAACCGTGGTGTTCTCCGCGGACAATCACATCTCTCTGGCGGACGACATTTTCTACCAACGCTTTCCGGACGACCTCAAGGACAAGGCGCCGCGAATCTGGTACGAGGATGGCGCCTACCAGGTCGGCCGCAAGGGACAGTCGTTCCTGCCGGGTGACTTCAGCGCGGTACTGATGCAGTACGACGACCTGCCCGGCGCGGCGAGCACCAACATCGAGGCCCGCATCCAGGAACTGCACGACGACGGGGTCGATAAGGAGTTGGCCTTCCCCAACGCGATTTTGGCGCTCTTCCACTATCCGGACAAGGATCTGCGTGAGCTCGCGTTCCGCATTTACAACGAGTACATCGCCGAACTGCAGGAGCGCTCCAACGGCCACTTCTACGGCGCCGGGCTGATCAACTGGTGGGACCCGCAGGGCACCCGTAAGACCCTGGAAGAGCTGAAGTCGTTGGGGCTCAAGACCTTCCTTATGCCGCTGAATCCAGGCAAGGGTGATGACGGTAACCCGATCGATTACTCCAGCACTTCCATGAGGCCGGTCTGGGACGAGATCGAGGCCGCCGGTCTGCCCATTACGCACCACATCGGGGAAACGCCGCCAAAGAGCCCGACCGAGTTCAACAGTGTCGTCGTCGGCATGATGATCAACATCGATGGCTTCCGGGAGACCTTCTCCAAGTACATCTTTGGTGGCATACTCGACGATCACCCGGGCCTGCGGATCGGTTGGTTCGAGGGTGGCATCGCGTGGGTTCCCTGGGCCCTGCAGGACGCCGAGCACCTGGTGGCCTCATACCAGCACATGTTCAATCGCCCGTTGCAGCACGACGTGCGGTACTACTGGGACAATCACATGAGCGCGTCGTTCATGGTCGACCCGCTCGGACTGCAGCTGATCGACAAGATCGGTGTGGACAAGGTGATGTGGTCCAGCGACTACCCGCACAACGAAAGCACCTACGGCTATTCGGAGAAGTCACTGGCCGCCGTGGTCGATGCGGTCGGGCCCGCGGACGCGGTGAAAATAGTGAGCGGCAACGTCACCAAGTTCCTGGGCTTGTAGGGCAGGGGCCGATGACGACGTTCGCGCACGCGGGCGCGCGCACCAGTAGCCTGCTGATCCCCGAGACGCCCGACCTGGGCCGGATGCGTCGCGAGACCGGGACTCGGCTGCGCTCGGCGATGGCCGAGCGCGGCGTCGATGCACTGATCCTGTTGGGCAACAGCGCGGTGGTCTATGCCACCGGAACCAGCTGGCCGCTGGGTGATGCAGGCCTGTCCTATGTGGAACGGCCGGTGGCCGTGGTGCTCGCCGGGGATGAATGGCCGCATTTGTTCCTGCCCTTCCGCGAGGGCGCTGCGTCGGAGTCGGATCTGCCCGCCGACCATCTGCACGGGCCGCTGTATCTCGAATTCGACGAGGGTGTCCAGGATTTCGCGCGCTTGCTGGCCGACCTGATTCCGGCGCAGGCGGTGATCGCGGTCGATGAGTGCACCGGCGCCATGTCGCGCGCCGCGAAATCGTTGTTCCGCGGCGGTGCGCCCATCGATGCCGCGGCCATCGTCAGCGCCGCGAAGGCGGTGAAGACACCGGACGAACTGTCCTGCATTCGCACCGCCATCCGGATCACTGACGAGGCGATGGTCGAGGTTCAGAAGCGCCTCGCCCCGGGTGTCCGCCAGATCGACCTGTCCGCAAGCTTTTTGCGGCGCGCCTTCGAGTTGGGTGCCACGGCCAGCATGCTGGAACCGATCTGGCAGGTGATGCCGCCGAGCAAGGCCGCCGGCGTATGGACCACACACGGCGACCTGGCGCTGCCCCTGCTGAGCACCGAGCGCGAACTGGCCGAAGGCGACGTGCTGTGGACCGATGTCAGCATCACCTACCACGGTTACTGTTCGGACTTCGGACGCACGTGGATCGTCGGCCGGGACCCGTCGCCGCGCCAGCAGGCGCAGCTCGACAAATGGTTCGCGATCATGTCCGCCGTGCTGGGTGTCGCCAAGGCCGGCGCCACGGCGGCGGATCTGGGCCGGGCCGCCATCAACGCCAACGGCGGTAGCAAGCCGTGGCTCCCGCACTTCTACCTGGGTCACGGCATCGGTGTGAACGCGGCCGAAATGCCGATGATCGGGACCGATCTCGGCCAGGAATTCGACGAGAACTTCGTCCTGCAATCCGGCATGGTGCTGGTCTTGGAGCCCGTGGTGTGGGAAGACGGCACCGGAGGTTACCGCAGCGAAGAGGTCCTGGTAATCACCGAGGAGGGCTGGATCCGATTGACCGACTACCCCTATGACCCCTATGACCCCTATGGCTCCCATGTCAATTGAAGTTTGCCCTGACGATCGCGCGCTGCGCTCGGGCCGCCGCCAGCGTGTGCTGGATGAGATGGCAGCGCACGACCTCGATGTCCTGGTCCTCGGCCGCCAGGCCAACGTCCGCTACGTCACCGGCGCACCACAGTTGTGGGTCGCCGGAACCCGGCCGTTCGGCCCGGCCTGTGTGCTGGTGCGCGCGACAGGGGCGATCCATCTCCTCAGCACCTGGGACGAGGGCATCCCCGACGACATCCCACATGAGAACCTGTACGGCATCTCGTGGAACCCGATGAACACCATGTCGGCGCTGCGGCGCATCGACGGCGCAGCCACCGCCCGACGTGTTGGAACCGACGCGATATCACCGGTTTTCGCACAACTGCTGCCGACGGCGTTTCCCAATGCGGAGCTCGTGGACGGCGAACTGGCGATGCGGGCCGCCCGGCGCATCAAGACGGCCGAAGAAGTGGTTGCGTTGCGGGAGGCGATCTCGGTCGCCGAATCGGGTTTGGCCGCCGCCGTTTCCGAACTGCGGCCCGGGGTAACGGAGCAGGCGCTGGCCGGTGTCCTGCTGGAGGCGGTCGCTGCCGGCGGCGTGAGTACCCCGTCGAACCAGGATGTCGCGTGGGTGACGTCACCCGATCATCCGTGGCGGCGGGCAACCGGTGACGGCCGGGTCAAAGACGGCGACCTGGTGGCGTTTTCGGCCGGTGTGCTGGCCGGTGGTTACATCGGCGAGGTTGGGCGCACGTGGCCGGTGGGCGCCGTGCGCGGCGCAGCCACCCTGTATCGACGCTGGGACAGCCTGTGGGGCAGGCTGCGGGCCGCATGCCGTCCGGGCGCCGCCGCGACCGAATTGCTGGGGGCCTACCAAGCCGCCGGTGAGGCGCCACCGCCGATGCCGGTGGCCCGCGGGCTGGGCATGGGCTTTGACCCGCCCGTGATCTCAACGCACCTGCCGGCGACCGCGACCGGGGAACGGTTGGATCCGGGCATGGTGCTGGCCGTGACGGGCTACGTCTGGGAACAGGGAATCGGTGCGGTCTTCGGGCGGGAAGCCGTATTGATCACCGCCGAGGGCTCCGAGGTACTGACCGACAGTCCTGCTTGGCGCGAATAGCCATGGACGGCAAGCCTAAACCTCCGGCGGAGGAGATCGTCAGGTACCACAAGGACGCTGAGACCCGCATCGCCACCATCACGTTCGATCGACCGGGCCAACTCAATGCGCCCACGATCGCCGCCAGGCTGCGCTACGCCGACCTGTTACACCGCGCCTCCATCGACGACGAGGTCAAGGTCTTGGTGGTCCGCGGGGCCGGCGACGATCTCGGCTCGGGTGCGGATCTGGTCGAGGAAATGGCGGCGCAGAACTCCGCGGACCCGAAGCACCGGCTCGCCGAGTACCGGATCGGCGACGACGAAATCAGCTTTCCGCCCGAGGGTTCGTTTCGGCGGGGTGCCACCCTGGGCCAGTGGTACGCCAACCCGAACTCGGGGATAAGGGGCTTGCAGGACTTCAAGAAGATCAGCATCCTCGAGGCCAAGGGCTACTGCTATGGCTGGCATTTCTACCAAGCGGCCGACGCGGACCTGGTGATCTCCAGCGACGACGCGCTCTTTGGGCATCCCTCCTTCCGGTATTACGGCTGGGGGCCGCGAATGTGGTGGTGGGCGCAGACGATGGGGATCCGGAAATTCCAGGAAATGGTGTTCACCGGAAGGGCTTTCACCGCCGCGGAGATGTACGACTGCAACTTTCTCAACAGCGTGGTCCCCAGAGCGGAGCTGGAAGCGGAGGTGCAGAAGTACGCGCTGGCCTGCGCGCGCAATCGCCCCACCGACACGGTCTTCATGCAGAAGGTCTTCTTCGAGATCATGAAACAGTTTCAGGGCGAGTACATGGGCAGCATGCTCAGCGGATTCTTCGGAGTCGATGGGCAGTGCCGTCCGACCCGACGGCGGCGACTTCATGCTCGGTGATGCCATCGACCGGGGTCTGGCCCCGGCGGTGAAAGACAACGATGACAAGTTCCCCCAGGAATGGCGCCTGAGCAAGAAGGGACGCAAGAGCGGGGGCGCCAAGAAGGAGCCGAATCGAAAGCGGAAGCGGTAGTGGCGGAGTCCACCATCGAGCCACCGCTGGCCGGCTATACCGTGGTTGAGCTATCCACCGGAATCGCAGGCGCCTACTGCACTAAGTTGCTGGGCGACGGTGGAGCGGACGTCGTCAAAGTCGAGCCGCCCGAAGGCGATCCGCTGCGCTCCTGGTCAGCCTCTGGCGCCGCCATATCGCCCGGCGGCGACGGGGCGTTGTTCAGCTTTCTGGCGGGGTCGAAGCGCAGCGTCGTCGCGGATACACAGCTCGATGTCGACGTCGAGCTGGTCGACAGGCTGCTTGCGGCCGCGGATGCAGTGGTGTGGTCCGCCGGTTCGAGAGTCGCGGCGCACCCCGAGTTCGCACCCGCGGTCATGCACCGCCGCCATCCGCACCTCACCGTCATGTCGATCACGCCGTTCGGACTGGAGGGGCCCTGGCACGATAGGGCGGCCACGGAATTCACGTTGCAGGCATGGTCTGGCGGGATCGTCGGCCTCGGACGTGGCGAGGCGGACCGCGCACCGGTGTTCGTGGGAGGGCAGGTCGGCGAGTATCTGGCCGGGGCCTACGCGAGCGCGGCCATGCTGGCTTCGCGCCACGGCCGGAGCGACGATGGCCCGGGCGAACTCCTCGACCTGTCGATGCTGGAAACGCAGATCCTTTCCCTCACCTACTATCCCGTCACCTATTTCGAGATGCTCGGGCGGCCCTGGCGGGACGCGCGCCGCGTCACCGTTCCGGGTGTGGCGCGCGCCAAGGACGGACTGGTGGACGTCGGATGCGGGACCGCGCAGCAGTGGTTCGACTTGTGCGCGATGGTCGGGCACCCTGAATGGATCGACGAGGACTCATCGCTGACGATCACCGAGCGGGCCAATCTCAATGCCGACGAAATCTACGCGTGGTTCGAAAGCAACACGGTCGACGAGATACGCGAACTCGCAACCGCCTTCCGAATCCCCAACGCCCCGGTGGCCAACGGTGCCAACGTCGCATCGCTCGACCAGTTCCGCGAGCGCGGTTCGTTCGTCGAGAACCCGGGTGGCCGCTTCCAGCAGCCGGGCCATCCCTACCGGATGACGCCCGCGCGGCTTCGCCGGCCGCAACCCGCACCGCGGCTGGGCGAGCACACGGCGCAATACCGGACCGCAAAATTGACGCCCCGGCCCGTGCCCACCGGAGACGGGAATCGGCTGCCCCTGAGTGGGATTCGCGTGCTGGACATGACGACGTTCTGGGCCGGCCCCTGTTGCACCCACTTTCTGGCGATGCTTGGTGCGGAAGTCATCCATGTGGAATCGACCCGCCGTCCGGACGGGACCCGGCTGATCGCGGGGGTGCCCGTCAGCGAGAGCCAGTGGTGGGAGAAGTCGCCGATCTTCGCGGCACTGAACACCAACAAGAAGGGCCTCACGCTGGACCTGCAAAGCCCGCGCGGCCGAGATCTCCTGCGCCGGCTCATCGCGACCTGCGACGCGGTCGTGGAGAACTTCACGCCCCGCGTGCTCGACCAGATGGGCCTTGATTTCACCGCGGTCCAATCGATCAAGCGCGATGTCGTGATGGTGCGGATGCCCGGCTTCGGACTGGACGGCCCATGGCGCGACAACCCGGCATTCGCGTATGTCATCGAGGCCGCGTCCGGATTGACGTGGCTGACCGGATACGCCGACCGCACACCGTATGACCCGTACTCGATCGGTGACCCGAATGCGGGCATGCATGCCGTGAATGCCTTGCTGCTGGCGCTGGAGCACCGGCGCCGCAGCGGCGAAGGTGTGTTCGTCGAAGCGGCGATGGTGGATGCCGCGCTCAGCATCGCCGCCGAGCAGGCCATCGAATATTCCGCGTACGGGGCGTTGCTGGAACGCGCGGGCAACCGGGGACCGACGGCGGTGCCGCAAAACCTCTACCGCAGCAACGACATCGACGAGTTCGGCCGGCCCGACAGCTGGGTCGCGGTCGCGGTGAGCACCGACGAGCAGTGGAAGAGGCTGTGCGCCGCGATCGGGTCACCCCGATGGGCAAGGGATCCCAAGCTGGCCAGCGCACGGGGCCGGAAAGAGCATGAGGACGCCATCGACGAACGGTTGGCCGCGTGGTGTGCGCGACGCAGCCGCGACGAGATCGTCGCTACTCTTTGGAGCGCCGGCGTTCCGGTGGCCAAGGTCATGCAACCGCACCGCCAAACAGAACTGGATCAGCTGGCGTTTCGCGGCTTCTTCGAGGAAGTCGACCACCCGGTCAACGGCCCGGCTAGGCTCAGCACCGTGCCGATGAGGCTGTCCGCGGGGCTGTCGAAATTCCACACCCAGCACGCGCCGCTGCTGGGGCAGCACAACCATGAACTGCTGGCCGAGCTGGGGTTGGACGGCGCGGAAATCGCCGACCTGGAGGCGGACGGCGTTATCGGTTGCGCACCGGCGATGTGACCGACGATGGCAATCGATCCCTCGGACATCATGCTTACCGGCCGGGTGGCGGTGGTCACCGGCGGGGGGGCGGGCATCGGTCGCGGCGTCGCGGCCGGTCTCGCCGCCTTCGGTGCGACAGTGGTGATCTGGGAGCGCGACCCGCAAACCTGTGCGCAGGCCGCGGAATCCATTGGCGCCCTGGGCATCGTGACCGATGTCCGGGACAGCGGCCAGGTGGACGACGCGCTGCAGCGCACGAACGCCGAACTCGGCACTCCGACGATCCTGGTCAACAACGCTGGAGGGGTGTTTTCGTCACCGCTGCTGGAGACCAGTGAGAACGGTTGGGATGCCCTCTACCGGGCCAACCTGCGCCACGTGCTGCTGTGCACGCAGCGCATCGCGAGGCAGCTGGTGGCGGCCGGCGTCGGCGGCAGCATCGTCTCGGTGACATCGATCGAGGGGGTGCGCGCCGCACCGGGCTACGCCGCGTACGCGGCGGCCAAGGCGGGCGTCATCAACTACACCCAGACCGCGGCGCTCGAACTGGCGCCGCACGGCATCCGGGTCAACGCGATCGCGCCCGACATCACGCTCACCGAGGGGCTGGCGCAGCTCGGCGGCGAGGCGGCGCTGACCCGAATCGGCCACGTGGTGCCGCTGGGCCGCCCGGGTCACGTCGACGAAATCGCCAGCGTCGCAGTATTTCTCGCATCCGACATGTCGGCATACCTGACCGGGCAGACTTTGCACGTCGACGGCGGCACCCACGCGGCGAGCGGTTGGTATCACGACCCGAAAACGGGCGAGTACCGGCTTGGCCCGTCCGGCTAGTGGCTCCACCCTTCGGCGGCCTGATCTGAGAAGGTGCGGTCGATGCGATCGAACCTACGACGGATCGACGCGCGGGCGGCTTCGTGCGGCAACACATACAGGCGGTTGGCCAGAATCGCATCCGCCGTCAACCGGGCGACATCTCGTACACCGACGCCCTCGTCCTGCGTCGGTAGCGTCCCGTCCGCCGCCTCCGGCGAAGACGACAGCCCGTAGTCCGCGCCCCGGATCCGTTCGGAGTTGGAGACCAGCTTGGTCTCCACCACCATCGGGCACAGCACCGAAACACCGATGCCGTCATCCTTGAGCTCGCGGGCCAGCGTTTCGGCCAGGCCGACCACGCCGTACTTGGCGACGCCGTACGCCCCGAGGCCGGCGTTGGGAACCAGGCCGGCGAAGGACGCGGTGAACGCGAGGTGCCCGCCCGTGCCCTGATCGAGCAGCCGCGGCAGGAAGGCCTCGACGGCGTGGATGTTGCCCCACAAGTCGATATCGATGACCCAGCGCCAGTCGTCGTGGGTCATCTGCGCGATCGGGCCCGCGACCACGATGCCGGCATTACTGAAGACCACGTCGACGCGGCCGAGCAGGCGAAAAGATTTCTCCGCGAGGTGAACCATTTCGCTGAGATGGCGGACGTCACACACCACCCCGTGCGCGTCGAATCCCCCTGCGCGCAGGTGGGTTACCGCCTCCTCCAGGCCGGGCTGATCGACGTCGGACAGCACCACGCGGGCCCCCCGGCGGGCGAATTCGGTGGCCGTGGCCAAGCCGATGCCACTGGCACCGCCCGTGACGACCGCTCCGCGACCTTCAAATCCGGCAATTCCGTTCACAGACCGGATGCTACTTAAGGCAGCTACCCGCATCGATGGGCAGGGTCACGCCGGTGATGTAGCGGGCTTCATCGGAGGCGAAGAACAGCACCGCGTTGCTGACGTCGATCGGCTCCACCCATGGAATCGGCAGGGTGTGGAACAGCTGGCAGATCGGCGCCATGTCGTCGGGACCGGGATTCTCCAGGTCCGGGCGGAACATCTTGAAGGTGCCCTCGTTGTGCAGCATCGGTGTCTTGACATGGGTCGGGTGTACCGAGTTGACGCGAATCATGTGCTGTCCCAACTCAACCCCGAAGGCGCGCATCAACCCGACGACACCGTGCTTGGCAGCGACATAGTGACCGGTGTGGGGGTAGGCCTTCAGGCCGCCGACCGAGCTGGTCAGGATGATCGAACCGCCCCTGCCGCCCGATAACAGATGCGGTACACCGGCTTTCACGGTTTTCCACACCCCGGCCAGGTTGATGTCGATCATCTCGGTCCAGTCTTCTTCGCTGGTTTTGTCCAGAGTGTCGCCGCCGTTGCCGATCCCGGCGTTGGCCACGATGATGTCGAGCCGGCCGAGTTGTTCGACGCCGCTGTCCACGGCGGCTTTCAGCGCCCCATAGTCGCGCACGTCGACCTCGGCGGTGACGATCCTGCGGTTGTGTCCCTTGACCAGGTCGGCCGTCTCGGCGAGATCCTCGGGCGTCGAAGCCGGGATCGCGGTGTCCGTCACGCCGTCGCGGATGGGCTTGCAGATGTCGATGGCGATGATGTCGGCACCCTCTTGCGCCAACCGCACCGCGTGGCTGCGGCCCTGGCCGCGCGCCGCTCCGGTGACGAAAGCGACTTTGCCCTCAACACGTCCGGTCATGGCTACCTCAACTCCTGACTAGTGATCGCATGCCTCAGCGTGAACAGCCGATGCCGCGTGCCCCCGGCCTGTGCACCTCGCCGCCTTTGCACTCTGTCACCACCCGCTCTTGGGTGTCAACGGCGAATCCGTTTTGGCTATTTGTGATTCTTAATATTAGAGAATCGGATTCTCAGCAGCAAATGACGTGCGGTATTTGATCACGTCCAGCATGGGTGACGGCGCAGCGGGAATCCGCTAGCCGACGAAGCCGCGTGAGCAGAAATCCCATACCTCTTCGCTGGTAATGGGATGGACGGTCGCGTCGTCGGAGCCGCCGCTGGATTGCGCGATGAACATCACAGTCTGCATGGTCATCGCGGCCATCCGCTTCGCGTTGACGCCCGCGCGCAATTTGCCGGCGTCATAAGCCGCTTCCATCAATTCGGTGAGCAAAGCCAACAGGGGGGCATGCGCCACCTTGACCTCGGCGGGATGGGTAACCAGCAACCGTGGCGCAAAGTCGGTGAACAGCGGGCGCTTAGCGGTCGGATCCGGACGGGAGGCCTCATACAAAAGTTGCACGGCCACCTTCAGCCGCTCCAGCGGATCGGCCTGGCTTTCCGTGGCGGCGCGAATCTGGTCGGCGGACCGGCTCAAGGCGTCCTCGAACAGCGCCAACAGCAGCTCGTGCTTGCCGTCGAACTGCAGGTAGAAGCTGCGTAGCGACTGGCGGGAACGGTCGACGACCTCCTGCACGGTAAAGTCCGTGGAGCCCTTCTCGATGATGATGGCCTGCGCGGCGTCGAGGAAGCGCTGAACGCGTTGCGCGGCTCGCAATTTCGCCGTCTTGATCGACCTCTCGACGGCGCGCTGCTTCCAGGCGGGCTCTTCGCTCGGGCTGGTCACGGCCGGCTCAGCTGATTGCCGCGCGGGGAGAACATGATTGGACTGTACCGGAGAACGCCGTGACATCGCTGCGCTCGACCCCCTCACGGATCATGTGTCGGAGATTGTAACTTTCTCGTCATGAGAATACTATTCTCTTAGACGTGTGTATGGAAGCGTAATCACAAGAGCGAACCGCGCGGTCGGCGGAAATCGTGATCTACCGACATCCGGCAGTGCTCACGACCGTCCCGGGGAGTCGCGTGCAGCTCACCTTTGACGCCGACGTCGAGGCGTTCCGTTCCGAATTCATCGCCTTCCTGGCCGCGCACCTACCCACCGACGCCGAGGCGTTCGAGCGGCCACGCTCTAGCTCGCACGTGCCCGAATGGGCCCGACGCTGGCAACGGCTGTTGTTCGACAGCGGATGGCTGCTTCCCGGCAATCCGCCCGAGTTCGGCGGACGCAACGCCACGCTGTTGCAGCAATACGTCTACTTGGAGGAGCTCGGACGGCGGCGCATCTATCAAAGCTTCAATCCGCAAGGCGTGGGCATCATTGCGGCCTCGTTGCTGACCTTCGGCACACCCGAACAGAAGCGGAAATGGGCGGTGCCGATTCTGCGGGCCGAGATCACCGCGGCGCTGGGAATGAGTGAACCCGGGGCCGGCTCCGACCTCGCATCGCTGAAAACACGTGCGGTGCTTGACGGTGATCACTTCGTCGTCAACGGGCAGAAGGTGTGGACGTCGGGCGCCCACGATGCCGACGTGCTGCTGACCTTCGTGCGCACCGATCCAAAGGCGCCGAAGCACAAGGGCATTAGCGTGTTGCTGATCCCGACCGATACACCGGGTGTAGCGCGCCGCCCGTTCGCGTCGATGTGCGACAGCGACGAAGTCGACTTCAACGAGGTGTTTTTCACCGACGCGCGGGTGCCGACCGAGAATCTGGTGGGCGAACTCAACGGGGGGTGGCGGGTGGCCACCGGCTCGCTGGGACACGAACGCGTCATGCTCTGGATGGGATACGTCGACCTGTTGCACGAATTGAGCATCGATTTCCGCCCCTCGAGCGCGCTGGAGCGAGATCGCTACGCCACCCTGGTGATGGACGCCCACGCGCTGCGGCTCCTGGGGTCCGCGGCGTTATCGCGGGCCGCTCGCGGTGAAGAGGACGTACCTGCCCAGTCGGTGCTCAAGCTGTTGGGATCCGAAGCCCTGCAACGGGCGTCCGAGGACGCGCTGGACGCCGCGCACGCGGACGGGCTGGTGTACCGCGCGGTGACCGCTCCATTCGCCCCGCTGAACCTCGACAGCCATTACCGCAGCTGGTTCGACCGATACGCGCGCAGCTTCGCCGCGACGATCGCGGGCGGCACGTCGGAAATTCAGCGGAACATCATCGCCGAGCGCGTGCTGGGGTTGCCCCGGAACTAGTGGTGTGTCCTGTATTTAGCTGACTTTTTCGAGTGCGATCCGTCCGCGCGCAACCTTGGCGAGGATGGATTCGGCGGTGGCGGTCCATACGTACGGTTTGGGGTCGTCGTTGTGGGC
>NZ_JACKUR010000018.1:0-464 GCF_025822865.1 Mycobacterium paraffinicum
CACACCGTCGCGACCCTGCTGGCCTGGTCACGATGGCGCCGAAGACACCAATACCGAGCCCGCCAATCCCACTACAAACGACGTGAACAACAGTGATCTCGATCTACGGCTGCAGTACTAGCCGGCCGAGCAGGCGCGGACTCAACCATGATTGATTACTTGCCATGATGCTAACGTAGATGAAACATGTTGCGGCGCAGGGGAACCCGGTGCGCCGCGTGGGCGTCGTCTGGTGCAGGATCAGCCTTCCGCCGTCGCGTTTTGCTGGCACTGTGCGAACTCCTTGCGCCCAACTCAGGCCGTGCTCGCTTCGCCTGTTTGCGACGAGCGGGTATGCATGTGTGCTTCCCCTGAGATCGTGGAGGGTTTCTTAAGCCGCTTCCGGCTTCTGACTGTTTTCCCTGATCTCGTAGTTGACGGGCGACAGTCCGTCTGCGGCGCTGTGTCGACGCTGATGGTTGTAG
>NZ_JACKUR010000019.1:0-89264 GCF_025822865.1 Mycobacterium paraffinicum
ACCCGTGCCACTCTCAAACCGGCGGGGCGACCTCTCCTGTCGACCTCAGGGTCTGACTTCCACAACGCCGCAAGACGGCTCGAGGCGCCTCGCCCCAAACACCACTAATTCAGCAGGCTCCTAGGCGTCGAGCTCCCGGGCGACCGCCCGCACCACCTCGGAAACCCGTCGGGCCGTCTTGCGGTCCGGGTAGCGGCCCTTGCGCAACTCGGGCTGCACGGCGCCCTCCAGCAGCGTGATCATGTCCTCGACCATGCCGTGCAGCTCATCCGGGCTGTGTTTGTGCTCGGCGGGCGCATCGCGGCGGCCCTGGGCCTTGGTGAGGCTGGGCGGCGGCTCAATCAGCTTGAGGCTCAGCGCCTGAGGCCCGCGCCGCCCGGAGGCGATGCCGAACTCCACGCGCTGGCCCGCTTTGAGCCCCTCGACCCCAGCGGGCAACGCCGACGAGCGGACGTACACGTCTTCGCCGTCCTCTTGCGACAGGAACCCAAACCCCTTGTCGGCGTCGTACCACTTAACCTTGCCGGTCGGCACTGGTCTCACCTGCTTGTCTAACGGATCAATAGAATGGCCAACACAATAAGCGTCCCGCCTGCGCAGGACGCCGTTTGGTCTGTAGATCCTACTCGGGTGCTTGCCTCGCGAGCACCCCCGTTATCGCCTACTCGGTACGCTGGGCGTTACCGGTGGAGGAGATATGCGCCTGATCCTGAACATCATCTGGCTCGTGTTCGGCGGCCTGTGGATGGCCGCCGGATACGTGGTTGCGGCGCTCGTCAGCTTCCTGCTGATCATCACCATCCCCTTCGGCTTCGCGTCGCTGCGCATCGCCTCGTACGCGTTGTGGCCGTTCGGCCGCACGATCGTCGACAAACCGACTGCCGGAACGGGGGCACTCATCGGCAACGTCATCTGGGTGCTGTTGTTCGGCGTATGGCTGGCGATCGGTCACCTGGTCAGCGCGCTGGCGATGGCGGTCACCATCGTGGGCATCCCGCTCGCGTTGGCCAACCTAAAACTGATCCCGGTTTCATTGATGCCCCTGGGCAAGCAGATCGTCCCGGTCAGTTCGCCGTCGCTCTACCCCGGGGTGGTCGCATGACGGCGACGGCATTGGGTGTGCCGACGGTGCCGGGTCGCACCGACGGTGACGCAGCGCGGGGCGCGCCGGCCGCGGGCCCGTTGGTGGACACCTACGGGCGCGTCGCCACCGACCTGCGCGTCTCGCTGACCGACCGCTGCAACCTGCGTTGCACCTATTGCATGCCGGCCGAGGGCCTGGACTGGCTGCCCGGCGAGCGCCTGCTCCGCCCCGATGAGCTGGCGCGGCTGATGCACATCGCCGTCACCCGCTTGGGTGTGACCAGCGTGCGGTTCACCGGCGGCGAGCCACTGTTGGTGCGGCACCTCGAAGAGGTGGTCGCGGCGGCGGCCGGCCTGCGACCGCGCCCCGAGATTTCTCTGACCACCAACGGCGTGGGACTGGCGCGGCGGGCCGCCGCGCTCGCCCGGGCAGGCCTGAATCGCGTCAACGTCTCGATGGACACCGTCGATCCGGACCATTTCGCGGCGATCACCCGACGGGACCGGCTCGACGAGGTGCTCGCCGGCCTGACCGCCTCCCACGACGCGGGCTTGACGCCGGTCAAGGTGAACGCCGTGCTCGACCCCGTCACCGGTCGCGACGACGTCGTCGCGCTGCTGCGGTTCTGCCTCGATTACGGCTACCAATTACGGGTCATCGAGCAGATGCCGCTGGATGCCGGCCACCAGTGGCGCCGGGGCGCGGCGCTGAGCGCCGACGATGTGCTCGACGCGCTGCGCCCACACTTTCGGCTCCGTCCGGACCCGGCACCGCGCGGATCGGCGCCCGCCGAGCTGTGGCTGGTCGACACCGGTCCGGGCACGCCGAGCGGCAAGTTTGGTGTGATCGCATCGGTTTCGCACGCGTTCTGCTCGGCGTGTGACCGCACCCGCCTCACGGCTGATGGCCAGGTCCGCAGCTGCCTGTTCTCGGCCGTGGAAACCGATCTGCGAACCCTCCTGCGCAGCGGTGCGTCCGACGACGCGATCGAGACCGCGTGGCGCGTCGCGATGTGGGGCAAGCCGGCCGGTCACGGCATCAATGACCCCAACTTCATCCAGCCCGACCGTCCGATGAGTGCGATCGGTGGCTAGCCCGATGGGTCAGGCCGCCGTCCAGCAAGACGGGATTCAGGTGACCGTGCGCTATTTCGCGGCCGCCCGTGCGGCCGCTGGGGCCGAGTCGGAGAGGCTGGTGGTGCGCCCGGGCACGACGGTGGCCGACCTGGTCGGGCGCCTCGCCGTCCGGGGCTCTCGACTCGCCGACGTGTTGAGCAGATGCTCCTACCTGTGCGACGGGGTCGCGGTCCGCGACGAGACCGCGACGTTACGCGCCGGCAACACGATCGACGTTCTACCGCCCTTCGCTGGCGGCTAAAACTGTGAAATGCATCACGTAACGGAATGATAACGGCGCAATCACGCTCCGATATCGGGCGTGGTGACCTGCGTGGATGCCGCGTGCTCCTCGGGTTTTCGCACATGGCCGAGAGGGAAACGCCGGGTGTCGCCCAACGTGACGGGACCAACAGAAACCGCTACGTTTCTCCGAAGGCTCGCCAAGACAACCGAATTGGCGGACCTCCCCTCCCTATCGCGCCGAGCTCCATCCAATAGGCAGGGGCCCACCGACCTACGTGGATGGAGGCGGGGGACCCACCGGTCCACCGTGATCGGACCGGGGCCGCATGCGGCCCCTTGGGGTGAAGCCGACGTCGTTTCGCAGTGGATACGCACTGAGTTCGATGACGGCCGGGTGGCCTCTCCAACCCGAACCCGACAGCTGACCTCGCAGGCGCGTGACACGAGAGGATCCTTCACGGCCTATGAGTGGACGTCACCGTAAGCCCAGCACGTCAAACATCAGCGTCGCCAAGATCGCCGTCACCGGCGCGGTCCTCGGTGGCGGCAGCATCGCCCTGGCCGGCCAGGCGGCCGCGGCCACCGACGGCGAATGGGACCAGGTAGCCCGGTGTGAGTCGGGCGGCAACTGGGGAATCAACACCGGCAACGGTTACCACGGTGGCGTGCAGTTCAGCTCGAGCACCTGGGCCTCGCACGGCGGCGGCCAGTACGCGCCGTCGGCCGAATTGGCCACCAGGGACCAGCAGATCGCCGTCGCCGAGCGCGTGCTGGCCACTCAGGGCCGCGGCGCGTGGCCCGTGTGCGGTGGCCCGCTGTCGGGCCCGACGCCCCGCGAGGTTCCGGCGCCCGCCGCCCAGGACGCTCCGCTCGACGCGCCCGGACTCAACGGCCAGCCGGCACCGCTGGCTCCCCCGCCGCCCCCCGCGCCGGTGCAGCTGACCGGATTCGACCAGCCGGCGCCCCCGGCGGACCTGCCGCCCGCGCCCCCGGCCGACGCCATGCCGCCGGCGCCTCCCGCCGACGTGCCGCCCGCGCCCCCGGCCGACGCCATGCCGCCGGCGCCTCCCGCCGACGTGCCGCCCGCGCCTCCGGCGGACCTGCCGCCGGCGCCTCCGGCCGACGCGCCCGTCGTTGACAACGACTTCCGCGGTTTCGTGCCGGCCAACATGCCGCAGCAGGTTTCCACGGTGGGCTACACGAAGCAGCTGTGGGAGGCCATTCGGGCGCAGGACATTCAGGGCAACGACGCGCTGGACGCGATCGCGCAGCCGTCCGCCTGAGTTCCGTCCGTCAGACTGCCCGGCACGCCTCGAACGTTCCCGCTTCGGGGCGTGCCGGCATTCCAATCGCTACGGCGTCACGCCGAGCCCACCCACTCTTCGGTTCCGTCGTCGAAGAACTGGTGCTTCCACACCGGTAGCCGCGCCTTGATGGTGTCGACCAGGAGCGCGCAGGTGGCGAATGCCTCCTGACGATGCTCGGCAGCGACCGCGGCCACCAGCGCCGCCTCCCCGATGTGCAACACCCCGGTCCGGTGGCTCGCCGCCACGGCGCGCACCCCGCTCGACTGCTCCGCGACATCGGCCACGACCTCCGCCATGACCTGTTCGGCCGACGGATGCGCGGAGTACTCCAGCCGCACCACCCGCCGCCCGCCGTCGTGGTCGCGAATCATCCCGACGAAGCCGACGATGGCACCGGCCGACTGATGGCCCACGAGCTCTTCGTGCTCGGCCAGCTCGATCGGATGATCGGTCATGGCCGCGCGGACGACGAGCGTCATCGCTGGTGGTCTCCACCGGCGATCTGATCGAGCGCATGGTCGATCACATCGGCGAGCACGCCCAGGCCGTCGCGCACGCCGCCGGGCGAACCCGGCAGGTTGACGATGAGGGTCCCTCCCGCCACGCCACACACACCGCGTGACAGCACCGACGTCGGCACCTTCGGCAGGCCGGACCGGCGGATGGCGTCGGCCAGCCCCGGGATCATGTAGTCCAGCACCGCCACCGTCTGATCGGGCGTGCTGTCGCTGGGCGAAATGCCGGTGCCCCCGGAAGTGATGATGACGTCGACGTCGTCGTCGACCGCCTTGCGCAGGGCCGCGCCGACCGGCTCACCATCAGCGACCACCTCCGGCTCGGCGCACGAAAATCCGCGCTGTCCAAGCCATTCGGCGATGATCGGGCCGCACCGATCGTCGTACACCCCGGCCGACGCGCGGGTCGAGGCAATGATGACGCGGGCGGATCGGGCGCTCATCACCGCACCCACGTTCCGGTTTTGCCGCCTTCCTTGCGCAGCACCCGAATGTCATCGATGCGCGCGGCGGGGTCAACTGCTTTGATCATGTCGTAGAGCGTCAGGCCGGCCACACTGACGGCGGTCAGCGCCTCCATCTCCACACCCGTGCGGTCGGTGCTGCGTACCGTCGCGGTGATCTCGATGTCGGACTCCCCCACGGTGAAATCGACGTCGACCCCGGTGAGCGCCAACTGGTGGCAGAGCGGGATCAGGTCACTGGTGTGCTTGGCCGCCAGAATGCCCGCCACCCGGGCCGTCGCCAACGCGTCGCCCTTAGGCAGGCCCCCGGCCGAGATCAGCTCCACCACGTGTGGGGACGTATGCAAGGAACCCGCGGCGACGGCGGTTCGCTGGGTGGCTGCCTTGCCGCTGACATCGACCATGTGCGCCGCCCCACGATCGTCCAGATGTGACAGCGCGCCCGAGCCGGATTCGCCCGACGCCCAGGTCGCCGGGGGCTTGGCGGCCTCAGAGGCCCTAGCCATCCTGGCGCCTACCGGTTAACGACGGTGACCGGGTGCAGGTAGGGCAGGTCGGTGGAGGGCAGCGGAAACACCAGCTCGCCGAAGGGCGACAACGCACCCGTCCGGTCGGTCGCGAGTTCGCTCACCGCGTGGTCGTCGTGGTCCGTCGTCGGCCAGCCGTTGTCGACATACCTGGTCTTGCGCGCTTTAGCCTCAGCAGTGTCAGCCACGCCATCCATTCTGACAGGTCGCTCTGGCGCACGTCCCGCAAGACCGCCAGTTCGACCGCTCGTTCGTTGCCTGCTTGCGACCCGCCGACTGTTTTACGCTGGTCAGCAATGACCGACAACACCCCGGATATCCCGCTGGGGTCGTGGTTGGCCGACTTGCCCGACGAGCGGCTGATCCGACTGCTAGAGCTGCGGCCGGACCTCGCCCAGCCCCCGCCCGGCAGCATCGCCGCGCTCGCCGCCCGCGCTCAGGCCCGCCAGTCGGTGAAGGCCGCCACCGACGACCTCGATTACCTGCGGCTGGCGGTGCTCGACGCGCTGTTGGTGCTGCAGGCCGATGCCGCGCCGGCGCCGACGCCGAAACTGCTGGCGCTGATCGGTGAGCGGGCCCCCGAGGCCGACGTCGTCGGGGCGTTGGACGATCTCCGGGAGCGCGCGCTGGTGTGGGGCGACGCCGCGCTCCGTGTGGCACCCGACGCCGGCACGGCCCTGCCGTGGCACCCGGGCCAGGTCACCCTCGAGGACGCCTCGCGCAGCGGCGAGGAGATCGCCGACCTCATCGACGGCCTGAACCAGGCCCAGCTTGACGTGCTGGAAAAACTTCTCGAGGGTTCCCCGATGGGCCGCACCCGTGACGCCGCGCCCGGCGCACCCGCGGACCGGCCGGTGCCCCAGCTGCTGGCGATGGGGCTGCTGCGACGCATCGATGCCGAGACGGTGATCTTGCCCCGCCACGTCGGGCAGGTGCTGCGCGGCGAACAGCCCGGTCCCATGCAGCTGACGGCGCCCGATCCGGTGACGTCGACCACCACCACTGACGACGTTGACGCGGCGGCGGCCGGGGCCACCATCGACCTGCTGCGAGAACTCGACGTGCTGATCGAAACGCTTGCCGCCACACCGATTTCCGAGCTGCGCAGCGGCGGACTGGGAATTCGTGATGTCAAACGGCTCAGCAAGGTGACCGGCATCGCCGAGTCCCGGCTGGGCTTGATTCTCGAGGTGGCGGCCGCGGCGGGCTTGATCGCCAGCGGGATGCCCGATCCCGAACCGGCGACGGGTGACGGACCGTACTGGGCACCGACGGTGGCCGTCGACCGATTCACCGCGCTGTCCACCGCCGAGCGCTGGCAGTTGCTGGCCAGTAGCTGGCTGGACCTGGCGAGCCGGCCGGCTCTGATCGGAAGCCGCGGGCCCGACGCGAAACCCTATGGCGCCCTTACGGATGCGCTGTACTCGACGGCGGCGCCGCTGGATCGCCGGCTGTTGCTGAGCACGCTGGCCCAGTTGCCGCCGGGCGCCGGTGTCAGTGCGGTCGAAGCGTCGGCGGCTCTGATCTGGCGGCGCCCTCGCTGGGCGAGGCGGCTGCAGCCCGGGCCGGTGGGTGATCTGCTGGCCGAGAGCCACGCGCTGGGTCTGGTGGGGCGGGGGGCGCTGAGCACCCCCGGCCGCGCCCTGCTGGACGAGGGCGCCGACTCCCAGACCGCTATCGACGCCATGGCACGGGCCCTGCCCAAACCGATCGATTATTTCCTGGTCCAGGCCGACCTGACCGTGGTGGTGCCGGGCCCACTGCAGCGCGATCTCGCCGAGCAGCTGGCCGCGGTGGCCAACGTCGAGTCGGCCGGTACCGCGATGGTGTACCGCGTCAGCGAGCAGACTATCCGGCATGCACTCGACGTCGGAAAGACCCGCGACTGGATGCATGCCCTGTTCGCCAAGCACTCCAAAACACCTGTCCCACAGGGCCTTACTTACCTCATCGACGATGTCGCACGCCGGCATGGCCAGCTGCGGATCGGCATGGCAACTTCGTTCGTGCGGTGCGAGGACCCGGCGCTGCTGACCCAGGCCGTGTCCGCGCCCGCTACCGAAGGGGTGCAACTGCGTGCCCTGGCCCCGACCGTCGCGGTGTCTCCGGCGCCGATCAGCGAGGTGCTGGTCGCACTGCGCGCGGCGGGCTTCGCGCCGGCGGCCGAGGACTCCACCGGCGCCATCGTCGACGTCCGCCCCCGGGGCGCGCGGGTGGCCACGCCGCAACAGCGGCGACCCTACCGACCGATGCCGCGGCCCAACAGCGAGAGCCTGAACGCGGTGGTGGCGGTGCTGCGGAAGGTGACCGCCGCGCCGTTCGGCAACAATCGCGCCGACCCGGCGGTCACCATATCGTTGTTGCAGCGCGCGGCGAGGGAACAAGACACCTTGGTGATCGGTTATTTGGATGCCGCGGGCGTCGCCACCCAGCGGGTCGTGTCGCCGATCACCGTTCGGGGCGGTCAGCTGACGGCCTTCGACTCGGCGTCGGGGCGACTCCGCGAGTTCGCCATCCACCGCATCACGTCGGTGGTGTCGGCGAACGGCCGATAATGGACCAGTCCTGCCGAGACAATGCAGAGGAGCGGCGCCATTGACTGACGGCCCGTTGATTGTGCAGTCCGATAAGACGGTGCTGCTCGAGGTTGACCACGAGCAGGCCGGCGCGGCGCGCGCCGCCATCGCGCCGTTCGCGGAGCTGGAGCGCGCGCCCGAGCACGTGCACACCTACCGCATCACCCCATTGGCGTTGTGGAACGCCCGCGCCGCGGGTCACGACGCCGAACAGGTCGTCGACGCGCTGGTCAGCTTCTCTCGCTACGCGGTGCCCCAGCCACTGCTGGTCGACATCGTCGACACCATGGCCCGCTACGGCCGCCTGCAATTGGTCAAACACCCGGCGCACGGCCTGATGCTGCTGAGCCTGGACCGGGCGGTTCTCGAGGAAGTGCTGCGCAACAAGAAGATCGCACCCATGCTCGGCGCCCGGATCGACGACGACACCGTCGTCGTCCACCCAAGCGAGCGTGGCCGCGTCAAGCAGATGCTACTCAAGATCGGTTGGCCCGCAGAGGATCTCGCGGGCTATGTCGACGGTGAGGCGCACCCGATCAGCCTGGCGCAGGAGGGCTGGCACCTGCGCGACTACCAGCAGATGGCCACCGATTCGTTCTGGTCCGGCGGGTCGGGTGTGGTGGTCCTTCCGTGCGGGGCCGGCAAGACGCTGGTTGGCGCGGCCGCGATGGCGAAGGCCAGCGCGACGACGCTGATCCTGGTCACCAACATCGTCGCCGCGCGGCAGTGGAAGCGCGAACTGGTGGCGCGCACCTCGCTGACCGAGGACGAGGTCGGCGAATATTCCGGCGAGCGCAAGGAAATTCGGCCCGTCACCATCTCGACCTATCAGATGATCACCCGCCGCACTAAGGGCGAGTACCGGCATCTGGAACTCTTCGACAGCCGCGACTGGGGGCTGATCATCTACGACGAGGTCCACCTGCTGCCGGCGCCGGTGTTCCGGATGACCGCCGACCTGCAGTCCAAGCGCCGCCTCGGGCTGACCGCCACACTGGTCCGGGAAGACGGCCGCGAGGGCGACGTGTTCTCGCTGATCGGCCCCAAGCGCTATGACGCGCCGTGGAAGGACATCGAGGCCCAGGGCTGGATCGCCCCGGCCGAGTGCGTCGAGGTTCGCGTCACCATGACCGACAACGAGCGCATGATCTATGCCACGTCGGAACCCGAAGAGCGCTACAAGGTTTGCTCAACCGCGCATTCGAAAATCGCCGTGGTGAAGTCGATCTTGGACAAGCATCCCGGCGAGCAGACGCTGGTAATCGGCGCCTATCTCGACCAGCTCGACGAGCTGGGCGCCGAGCTGAACGCCCCGGTGATCCAGGGGTCCACCCGAACCAAGGAACGCGAAGAACTGTTCGACGCTTTCCGCCGCGGCGAGGTGTCGACGCTGGTGGTGTCCAAGGTCGCCAACTTCTCCATCGATTTGCCGGAAGCATCTGTGGCGGTACAGGTTTCGGGAACCTTCGGCTCACGCCAGGAAGAGGCGCAGCGGCTGGGGCGGCTGCTGCGACCCAAGGCCGACGGTGGTGGCGCCATCTTCTACTCCGTGGTGGCGCGCGACAGCCTGGACGCCGAGTACGCCGCGCACCGGCAGCGTTTCCTGGCCGAGCAGGGCTACGGCTACATCATCCGCGACGCGGACGACCTACTGGGCCCGGCGATTTAGCGCGAGCAGACGCAAACTCACGCGAAAAAGCACTGTACAACACGATTTTGTGTCTGCTCGCGCCATCGATTAGAGCGACAGGATGGTCGCCGAGGCGGTGCCCGGCGCGCCGTACACCTGGGCCAGGCCGACGCGCGGGCTGCCGGGCACCTGACGCTCGCCCGCCTCACCGCGCAACTGACGCACCAGTTCGTGCATCTGCCGCAGCCCCGAAGCGCCGATCGGCTCGCCGTTGGCGATCAACCCACCGTCGGTGTTGACCGGCATCGAGCCGTGGATCTCAGTGGCGCCGTCGGCGAGTAGCTTCTCCTGCTCACCGTCGGCGCACAGCCCCGTCTCGGCCATGTGGATGACCTCGTTGCCTGCGTCGGTGTCCTGGAGCTGGGCGACGTCGACGTCCTCGGGGCCGATGCCGGCCGCCTCGTAGGCCGCCTTGGCCGCGTAGACCGTCGGGGACACGTCCTCGTCGAGCGGCGCGAAGGTGGCGTGCACTTCGTAGGCGCCGTAGCGGCGGGTGCGGATCTCGCAGGCTCGCACGTACACCGGCTTGTCGGTGAACTTGTGCGCCATGTCGGCACGGCACATGATCACCGCCGCGGCCCCCTCGTCGGGCGCACAGAACATGTACTGGGTCAACGGGTAGTTCAGCACGGCCGAATTGAGAATCTCTTCCTCGGAAATCGGCTTGCGCCGGAACGCATTCGGGTTCAGCGCGCCGTTGCGGAAGTTCTTGGCCGCCACCTTGGCCAGGGTGGCCTGCGAAATGTTGTGGTCGTGCAGGTATTTGTTGGCCTTCATCCCGAAGAACTTGGTGGTGACGAACTGCCCGTTCTGGGCATACCACTGCGGCAGCGCCAGCTTGGCGGGGTCGTCGGTGAACGCGCCGCGCGGGTGCTTGTCCAGCCCAATGGCGATACCGAGGTCGTACTTGCCCAGCCGGATGGTGTCGGCGGTCTGCTGGATGGCGCTGGCCGCGGTGGCGCACGCGTTGAACACGTTGGTGAACGTGATGCCGGTGAGGCCGACCAACCGGGTCACCGCGTCGGGGTTGGACACCTCGTGGCTGCCGCCGAAACCGAACTGGATGTCCTTCCAGTCCACTCCGGCGTCGCTCAGCGCCGACTGAATCGCCTCGGCGCCCATCTGCATCGCGGTCTTGTCGAACCTGCCGAACGGATGCAGGCCCACGCCGATGATGGCGACATCGTTGGTCATCTCAGCCTCCTTGTGCGACCGGCTGGAACGCGAACGTCATGATTTCGGCGCCCTCGTCGTCGGTGGTCAGCGGAATCATCGTGAGCTCGACCTCCTGGCCGAACTGCAGCTTCGCCGGGTCGTTCTCCGTTAACCGCCCCTCGACCCGGATGACGTCATCGAGCTGGACCAACCCGACGCCGAATGGAACGAAGTCCTTGCCGCTCGGGCCGGCATAGGGCGCCCCGGGCGGAAAGCCCTGCGTGGTCCAGGCGACAAGGGTTCCGCGGCGCGGCAGCAACACGTCGGTCATCTCGCCAAGGCTGCAGCGGGGGCACCACTGCTGCACCGGAAAGGTGGTGGCGCCGCAGCTGCCGCACCGGCTGCCGATCAGCTGTGGGCTCTCGTCGGGCCAGGTCGAGATCTCGGGTGCGAGCGCCTTTTGCATCGGGGGATCCTCCAGAAGCGTCCACGGTGTGCCGACAGAATGTTGCTCACTGAACCGTATAACAGCTTTCCGAAAAGTGGAAACCGCATTCTCATTCTTGGTCTCGCCGGGCAGATATGTTGGGATCGCCGCCGCAACCGAGGAGACGACCATGCCAGTCACGGTGATACTCGAACTGAAATTCAAGCCCGAGGCGGTGCCGCGGGCGCGCGACGTCATGGGCCGGGCTTTGCAGGACACCCGGGCGTTTGCCGGGAACCTGGGTACAGACGTGCTCGTCGACGAGGACGACGAAGCCCACTGGCTGATCTACGAACTGTGGGACACGGTCGAGCAGGACGAGGCCTACCGCGCGTTTCGCGCCGGCGAAGGTCGCCTCACCGACCTGCCGCCGCTGCTGGCGGAGCCTCCCGCCAAGAAGAGGTACGTCACCTCCGACATCTGACGGCTAGCTGAGCGCGGGAATCACCTCGCGCTCGAACAACTCGACGCCGGAACGGTCGTACGCAGCCTCCGGGAAATAGCAGATGGCGTATTCGCACCCGAGGTCGCGGAGCTTGGCGATCCGCTCGATCACCTGTTCCGGTGTGCCGGTTGCCGAATCGGGTCCGCTGCCGGCGGCCAGCATCGCGTCGGCGGCCGCCTCGGGCACGTACCGGACGACGCGGTCGCGGACGCGTCGCAACCTGTCCTTGACGTCGTCGTCGGAGGTCCCGACGACCGCGTTGACGTTGGCCGAGCGCACGATGGCGTCGAAGTCGGTGCCCACCTGCTGACAGTGCCGCGCCAGCACTTCCGACTTGTGCGCGAATGCCTCGGGTTCGGGCGCGAAGTTGGTGTACTGCGCGTATTTCGCGGCGATGCGTAAAGTCACCTTCTCACCGCCGCCGGCGATCCACAGCGGAATCCCGTTGTCCTGCAGTGGTTTAGGAGATACGATGGCGCCGTCCACCTGGTAGTGCTTGCCCTCGAAGCTAACCTTGCCGTCGCGCCAGGCATCACGCATGATCTGTACGCCCTCGTCCAACCGGGCCAGCCGCACGCCGGCCGACGGAAACCCGTAACCGTAAGCGCGCCACTCATGTTCGTACCAGCCGCCGCCGATGCCCATCTGGATCCGCCCACCGGAGATGATGTCGGCGGTCGCTGCGACCTTGGCCAGGTACACCGGATTGCGGTAGCTCATCGCGGTGCACATCTGGCCGAGTTTGATCCGCGACGTGACCGCGCCGTATGCGGCCATCAGCGACCACGCCTCGTGCGTGGCCTCACCGGTCGGCAGCGGGACGGTGTGGAAATGGTCGTAGACCCACAGCGAGTCCCACGCGCTGCTGTCGGCGTAGACAGCCAGGTCGCGCATCACCGCCCAGTGCTTCTCCGGTTCGATGTCGACCAGATCCATTCGCCAGCCTTGCGGGATGAAGAGACCGAAGCGCATAGCAACGGACTCTAACCCGCCGCCGACCACCACGTCGCAGAAGGCAATTCCCTCCACTGCCGCGGGCAGCCCTTCCACGGGCCCCCGCTAGGCTTACCCATCGACAAGCAAGCGGGAGGTCGCCGTGCGCGTACTGGTCTCCGGCGCCAGCATCGCCGGCCCGGTGCTGGCCTACTGGCTGACCCGTCGCGGCTTCGACGTCACCGTCGTCGAGCGCGCGCCCACCCTGCGTAAGACCGGCGGCCACGCCGTCGACCTGTTCCGTCCCGCGATGGAGATTTCGGCGGACATGGCTGTCCTGCCTCAGATCGAGGCGCTCGCCACCGGAACCAACCGCATGACCATGCACCGGGAAGGGCGGGCGCGGCCCATCGAGATCGACCTCACCAAGATCTACGCCGCCACGTCCGACCGGCACGTGGAGATCATGCGCGACGACCTCAGCGAAATCTATTACGCCGCCGGTCGCGACGACGTCGAGTACCTGTTCGGGGACTCGATCACCTCGATCGACCACGACGGCGAGGTGACATTCGAGCATGCCCCCGCCCGCCGCTTCGACGTCGTCGTCGGCGCCGACGGGCTGCACTCCAACGTCCGGCAGCTGACCTTCGGCGACGAAGCCAACCTCACCCGATTCCTCGGCGGCTATCTGGCGGTGGTGTCGGCGCCCAAGGCACTGGCCGGCCGCGGGGAGATGACCTGCCACGTCGGCGTGGGCCGCCTCGCGGCCATGTACACCGCCGAGCACCTGGACGACGCGCGCGCCATCTTCCTCTTCCGCACCAAACAAGAGCTCGACTACGACCATCGGGATGCGCTGCGGCAGAAGGCAATCCTGCGCGACACTTTCGCCGACATGCACGAGCAGGTGGACGGCTGGCTGAGCGAACTCGACAACACGCCCGCTTTCTACTTCGATTCGATCAGCCAACTGCGGCTGGACCGATGGTCCCGGCGGCGGGTGACCCTAGTCGGCGACGCGGGATACTGCCCCGGCCCCGCGGTGGGCGGCAGCACCAGCCTTGCCGTGCTCGGCGCCTACGTACTGGCCGGGGAGCTCGCCGCGGCGGACGGCGACCATCTGCGCGCGTTCGCGGCCTACGAATTGCAGATGCGTGAACCGGTGCATCGCAGCCGGGCCTTCGCGCGCGGCGCCGCCAAGGGCATCATCCCCGGCTCGCGACTCGGGGTGTGGGCATTGACCCGTGGCGCCCGGCTGGTCTCGCTGCTACCGGCGTCGCTTTCGCGATCGCTGGCGAAGCTGAACGCCAATGGCGTCCGCATGCACGATTCGATGCCGGTGCCCGACTACAGCGAAACCGACCTGCAAGCGAACGAAAGAAAAGACCGCCCATGGAACTAGCCGGTGTGGGAATCTGGAGCAGCCAACTGCGATACGGCGATCCGTCTGAATCCGCCGAGGCGGCAGCGGAATTGGACGAATTAGGCTTTCCGGCGCTGTGGATACCCGACGTCGGCGGGCCGGTCTTCGACGCGGTCGGCAATTTGCTCGGCGCGACCAAGCGGACCGTGATCGCCACCGGGATCCTCAACCTGTGGATGCATGCGCCCGGCGACGTCGCTGAGTCCTACGCGACGTTGACCGCCGAGCACGGGGACCGCTTCCTGCTGGGGATCGGCGTCAGCCACGCACCGCTGATCGACGCGGGCCAACCCGGGCGGTACCGCAAACCGCTGGCGGCCACGGCGGCGTTCCTGGACGGGCTGGATGCCGCGCCGCATCCCGTACCGCCCGAAAGCCGGGTCCTCGCCGCGCTCGGCCCGAAGATGCTCACCCTGGCCGCGACCCGCGCCCGCGGGGCCCACCCCTACCTGGTCACCCCCGACCACACCGCTTCTGCCCGTTCGACTTTGGGCGACGGCCCCCCGCTGCTGCCGGAGCAGACCGTGATCCTGACCGACAGCGCCGACGAGGCGCGACTCATCGGAACCGATTGGCTGCGAGCGTATTTGGCGTTGCCCAATTACGCCAACAATCTGCTGCGCACCGGGTTCACCGAAGAGGACCTCACCCACGTCAGCGATCGGCTCTTCGACGCCATCATCGCGTGGGGTGACGAAGAGGCGATCATGCGCAGGGTCGCCGAGCATCGTCCGGCCGGCGCCGACCACGTCTGCGTCCAGGTGCTGCTGGCCGACCCGAAGGTGTTCCCGCGTGAGCAATGGCGCCGAATCGCCGCCGCCTCCAGGTAGCCCCGCGGCAATCCCGCTTAGGGTGAGGTATGGCTTCCAAGCAGACGCTGTTCCGGATCTTCTACCGCATCGGCTTCACCCCCTGGGACGGTCACCCGCTCGCGCAGAGCGTGCGGAACCTGGTCGAGGGAACGGCCGATACGCCTGCGCTCCCGCCGGGCTCGGCCCTCGAAGTCGGGTGCGGAACCGGTGACTGCTCGATCTATCTCGCCCAGCACGGCTGGAACGTCATCGCGGTCGACTTCGTCGCCAAGCCCCTCGAGCGGGCACGCGCCAAGGCCGCGGCCGCCGGCGCGGCGGTCGACTTCGTCCAGGCCGACGTCACAGAGTTGAGCCGGAGCGGCATCGGCTCGAACTTCGAGTTGATCGTCGACAATGGTTGCCTGCACAACATGAGCGACGACGATCGCGAGGCCTACGTCCGGGAGATCAGCGCCGTGGCGGCCCCCGACGCGTGGCTGCTGATCGTCGCATTCGTTCCCGGGGGCAGGGTGGGCGTGCGCGGCATCGGCCACACCGAGATGGAACGACGCTTCGCGCCCACCTGGACGATGCTGTCGGCCGGCGACGAGCGCGAGCTGGACCGCGCCGAGAAGACGCCGGCGCGGTACTACCTCTTTCAGCGGCGCGACACATAACCAGTTGCGGCGACACGCCGTCGGGCGTCGCAAGGGTTCATGCCTCGCCTGCCCGTCCACGCAAAAGCCCCCGAAGACAAGCGCTTCGGGGGCTTTCGCGACTAGGGGACCCTAGGTCAGCGAGTCCGGCGGCAGGAAGCGGTCGCCGTACTTGGCGGCCAGCTCGCGGGCACGGGCCACGAAGGC
Organism: Mycobacterium paraffinicum; assembly: GCF_025822865.1. Taxonomy (NCBI): domain Bacteria; kingdom Bacillati; phylum Actinomycetota; class Actinomycetes; order Mycobacteriales; family Mycobacteriaceae; genus Mycobacterium; species Mycobacterium paraffinicum. The sequence goes on from NZ_JACKUR010000019.1 coordinate 15,625, forward strand.
TTCCTTGCCCGTACCGCCCGCGCCGGAGTAGCCGACGATGAACTGCGCGCTACCACCGGTGTACGGCGGGAAGCCGATGCCCATGATCGACCCGATGTTGGCGTCGGCCGTCGACGTCAACACACCCTCGTCGAGGCACTTCTGCGTCTCCAGCGCCTCGGCGAACAGCATCCGGTCGATCATGTCCTGCAGCGGCGGCTCCGACGAACCGGACTTGAACGTCTCCCGCAGGCCCGGCCACAGCCCGGTGCGCTTGCCGTCGACGTACTCGTAGAAACCCGCGCCCTTCAGCCGCGACGGGCGGCCGATCTCGATCATCTTCTCCACGACGGCCTCCGCCGGGTGCGGCTCATAGGCACCGCCCGCGTCCTCGACGCCCTTACGGGTGGCGGCCGCGATCTTGTGCATCAGTTCGAGGTTCAGCTCGTCGGACAGCTGCAGCGGCGGGGCCGGGTAGCCGGCCTGCGAGCCGGCGTGCTCGATGCTGGCGGGTTCGACGCCCTCACCGAGCATCGCCAAGGCCTCGTTGACGAAGGTACCGATGACGCGGCTGGTGAAGAAGCCGCGGCTGTCGTTGACCACGATCGGGGTCTTGCCGATGGCCAGCGTGTAGTCGAAAACACGGGCCAGTGCCTCGTCAGAAGTCTTCTCGCCCTTGATGATTTCGACCAGCGGCATCTTGTCGACCGGTGAGAAGAAATGGATCCCGATGAAGTCCTCCTGCCGCTTGACGCCGGTCGCCAGACCGGTGATCGGCAGCGTCGAGGTGTTGGACCCGAGCAGCGCGTTCGGCTCGACGATGTCCTCGATCTCCTGGAACACCTTGTGCTTGAGTTCCTGGTTCTCGAACACCGCCTCGATCACGAAGTCGACGCCCTTGAAGTCCGCGGGGTCGGCCGACGGCGTGATGCGGTCCAGCAGCGCCTTGCTCTTCTCCTCGGTCGTCTTGCCACGCTGAAGCGCCTTGGCCTCAAGCTTTTCCGAGTAACCCTTGCCCTTCTGCGCGGCCTCGAGGCTGACGTCCTTGAGCACCACGTCGAACCCGGCCTTGGCGGATACGTAGGCGATGCCGGCGCCCATCATGCCCGCGCCCAGCACACCGATCTTGTTGATCTTGACCGGCTCGATGCCGTCGGGCCGCGAGCCGCCGCCGTTGATGTGCTGCAGGTCGAAGAAGAACGCCTGGATCATGTTCTTGGCGACCTGGCCGGTGACCAGCGAGGTGAAGTAGCGGCTCTCGATGCGGGTGGCCGTGTCGAAGTCCACCTGCGCACCCTCGACGGCCGCGTCCAGGATGGCTCGCGGCGCCGGCATCGGCGCACCCTTGAGCTGCTTCTTGAGCAGCGCCGGGAACGACGGCAGGATGGCGGCCAGCCCGGGGCTCGACGGGGTGCCGCCGGGCATCTTGTAGCCCTTGGCATCCCACGGCTGCGTGTGCGAGTCGGGGTTCGCCTTGATCCACGCCTTGGCGGCGGGGACCAGTTCCTCGGCGGAGCCGACGAGCTCGTCGATCAGCCCGATTTCCTTGGCCTTGTCCGGCTTGAAGCGAGTGCCCTGCGACAGGATGTTCATGAACGCGTTCTGGATGCCGAACATCCGCACCGTGCGCGCGACGCCGCCCCCGCCGGGCAGCAGGCCCAGCGTCACCTCGGGCAGACCAACGACGAGGCCCTTGACGTCCGCGGCGATGCGGTGGTGACAGGCCAGCGCGATCTCCAGGCCGCCGCCGAGCGCGGCGCCGTTGATGGCGGCCACCACCGGCTTGCCCAGGGTCTCCAGCGCCCGCAGGTCGCGCTTGATGTCCTCGACCTCGGTGAAGACGTCGCCGGCGTTCTCCGGGCCGGCGTTGATCATGCTCTTGAGATCGCCGCCGGCGAAGAACGTCTTCTTTGCGCTCGTGATCACCACGCCGGTGACCGAATCCTTCTCCGCGACAAGGCGTTCGACGGCTTTGTGCATCGACTCCTTGTAGTGCTCGTTCATCACGTTCGCCGACCCGGTCGGGTCGTCAAGCGTCAGCGTGACGATGCCGTCGGCATCCTTGTCCCACTGGATTGTGTTCTCTGCCATGGTCTTAAACCCTCTCGATGATGGTGGCGACACCCATGCCGCCGCCGATGCACAGCGTGATCAGCGCGCGTCGCGCGTTGCGGCGCTCGAGCTCGTCGACCATGGTGCCGGTGATCATGGCGCCGGTGGCGCCCAGCGGGTGGCCCATCGCGATGGCGCCACCGTTGACGTTCAGTTTCTCGTCGGGAATGTTGAGGTCCTTCTGGAACTTCAGCACCACCGACGCGAACGCCTCGTTCAGTTCGAACAGGTCGATGTCGTCGACGGTCAGTCCCGCACGGTCGAGGACCTTCTGGGTGGCCGGGGTCGGACCGGTCAGCATGATGACCGGGTCGGAACCACTGGTCGCGGTGGCGACGATGCGCGCCCGTGGGGTCAGGCCCTGCGACTTTCCGGCGGCCTCCGAGCCGACCAGCACCAGCGCGGCGCCGTCGACGATGCCGGAGCTGTTGCCCCCGGTGTGGACGTGGTTGATCTTCTCGACGTAGTGGTACTTCTGCAGCGCCACGTCGTCGAAGCCGCCCATTTCGCCGATGCCGTCGAACGCGGTCTTCAGCTTGGCCAGGCCCTCCATCGTGGTGTCGGGCCGCATGTGCTCGTCGTGGTCGAGGATGACCAGGCCGTTCTGGTCGCGCACCGGCACCACCGACTTGGCGAAGTAACCGCCCGACCAGGCCTCGGCGGCCTTCTGCTGCGAGCGCAGTGCGTAGGCGTCGACGTCGTCACGGGAGAAGCCCTCGATGGTGGCGATCAGGTCGGCGCCGATGCCCTGCGGCACGAAGCCGATCCGGTAGTTGGTCTCCGGGTCGAGCGCCCAGGCGCCGCCGTCGGAGCCCATCGGGACGCGGCTCATTGACTCGACACCGCCGGCCAGCACAAGGTCGTCCCAGCCGGAGCGCACCTTCTGCGCGGCGGTGTTGACAGCTTCCAGCCCCGAGGCGCAGAACCGGTTGAGCTGCACTCCACCGGTGGTCTCGGGCAGCCCAGCCACCAGCGCCGCGGTGCGGGCGATGTCGCCGCCCTGGTCACCGACCGGGGACACGACGCCGAGGATCAGGTCGCTGATCAGGTTCTCGTCGAGGTCGGGGTTGCGCCGGCGCAGCTCGTCGACCAGCCCGACGACCAGGTTCACCGGCTTGACCTCGTTCAGCGAACCGTTTCTTTGCTTGCCGCGCGGGGTGCGGATGGCCTCATAGATGAAGGCTTCTTCGGACATGTCGAGTTCCTCTTCGCAAGTGGGTTTCGGATCCGTATTAAAGGTAGGTCCAGATACCGCACCCTAACAAAGTGCCCGGCCAACCTGTTGGTTGGGCCGATCGCCGCTGGTCGGTGAGCCGAGCCGGGGAACCCCCGCTTGCGGGGGGCACGCTGGCGTGACGCCGGACGGCGAGCGCCACACGGGCGTGACGTTCGAGCACCGAAGACCCCTAAGCTCGACCAGCATGACGGTGTCGCGACTGCGTCCGTACGCGACGACGGTGTTCGCCGAGATGTCGGCGCTGGCCGCTCGGGTCGGCGCGGTCAACCTCGGCCAGGGTTTCCCCGACGAGGACGGGCCCGCGGCCATGCTGAAGGCCGCCCAAGACGCCATCGCCGAGGGAAACAACCAGTACCCGCCCGGCATCGGCGTCGCACCGCTGCGGCACGCCATCGCCGCCCAGCGGCAGCGGCATTTCGGCATCGAATACGACCCCGACACCGAAGTGCTGGTGACGGTCGGGGCGACCGAGGCCATCGCGTCCGCGGTGCTGGGCCTGATCGAGCCCGGCTCGGAGGTCCTGCTGATCGAGCCGTTCTACGACTCCTACTCGCCGGTGCTGGCGATGGCCGGCGCGCACCGGGTGGCCGTGCCCCTGGTGCCCCATGGTCGTGGCTTTGCCTTGGACGCGGACGCCCTGCGCCGGGCGGTGACACCTCGGACCCGTGCGCTGATCGTCAACTCACCACACAACCCGACCGGCACGGTGCTCAGCGCGGCCGAGCTGGCCACCATCGCCGAGGTCGCCGCCGCCGCCGACCTCCTGGTGATCACCGACGAGGTCTACGAGCACCTGGTGTTCGGGGACCACCGGCATCTGCCGTTGGCCGGCTTCGACGGCATGGCCGAGCGGACGATCACCATCTCCAGTGCGGCCAAGATGTTCAACTGCACCGGCTGGAAAATCGGATGGGCTTGCGGCCCAGCAGAACTCATCGCCGGGGTGCGTGCGGCCAAGCAGTACCTGAGCTACGTCGGCGGCGCGCCGTTCCAGCCCGCGGTGGCTCTGGCGCTCGACACCGAGGACGCATGGGTGGCCCGGCTCTGCAGCTCTTTGCAGGCCCGTCGCGATCGGCTGGCCGCCGGGCTGTCCGAGATCGGCTTCGAGGTGCACGACAGCGCCGGTACGTACTTCCTCTGCGCCGACCCCCGCCCCCTGGGCTACGACGACAGCACCGCGTTCTGCGCGGCGCTGCCGGAAAAGGTCGGGGTGGCGGCCATTCCGCTGTCGCCCTTCTGTGATCCGGCGGGCTCACATCCCGACGTGTGGAATCACTTGGTGCGGTTCACCTTCTGCAAACGCGAAGACACCCTTGACGAGGCGGTCAGGCGGCTGGCCGCCTTGCGGTGACGGGCCGGCTACCCGGCCGGGCCGAAGCCCTCGACCACGCGCTTGCGCAGCCCCTCCAGCGCGGAATCGAGGATCTTCTTGCGGGCCCGGTTGACCCAGAACTCGGGCAGCGGGGCGAATGGTTCGACGGTGATGGCGAACCGCACCCTGGTCTTGTCGTAGCCCTCCCGGGTCAGGGTGTACTCCCCGTGCTGGCCACGTTGCTGGGCGGTCTTCTGAGCATCCCACACCATCCAGTCCGGGCCCCAGTGGTATTCGAGCAGTTCCGTGTCGTGAATGCCGGTCACCGCGATGGTGACCTTCACGTGGTGCGGTCGGCCGTCGGGGTGCTTGTCGACGACTTCGACCCGCTTGTGCACCGACGACCATGACGGCACGGCGTCCATGTCGGCCAGCGCCTCCATGATCACTTCCGGAGGCGCGTCAATGACGATTTCCGACGATGCTTGAACGGCCACTGCTAATAAGTTAGCAACCGCTCAGCCGCTGACGAAGGCAAAACCGCGAGCCGCTGACTATTCCTGCTCCGTCGAACCTCTGAAGTGCTTTACCAATTCGCACAAGCCCTTTACCGATGAGTCAAGAACGCTTTCGCTGGCCCGCCGGACGATGAAGGCGGGCATCGGCCGGCCGGGCTCGACCGTCACGTCGAAGCGCACCCGGGTCTTGTCGAGACCCTCGGGTTTGAGGTTGTACTCGACGTGCTGACCGTGCTGCTGGGAAGTCCCTTTGGCGTCATAGACGACCCAGTCGGGACCCCAGTGATATTCCAGGATCTCCTTATCGACGAGCCCGAGAATCTTGATCGTGGTTTTCACATGGTGGGGCCGACCGTCGGGATAACGGTCGATCACTTCGATGTGTTTGTGAAGCGGTGACCACGATGCCAGCACGCCGACATCGGTCAGCGCCTCCATGACCACTTCTGGCGGCGCGTCGACGACAAATTCCCGTGATGCTTTTACGGCCACTGCGCTCAACCTAGCAATGCCGGCCCCGGTGCGGAATGGTTCGGCGTAACAGGCTGGCTACCAGTCGATTTCGGCGAGGGGCGTGGTGGCCGCCGGTGGCCGACCCACCGGTGCGGCCGGGGTGCGCGAGAAGCGTGGACCGGGCGCGGCCTGGTCGACGCCGTGGGCGGTGATCACGGTGGACCGCGCCCGCAAGTGTTCGTCGGCGGCCGCCTCGCTCCATGTCAGCACCGGAGTGACGCACGCATCGGTGCCGGCGAAGATGGTCGTCCACTCGTCACGGGTCCGGCTGCCGAACCGTTGCGCGAAGACCTCGTACATCTGCGGGTAGGACCCGATGTCGAGTTGGCCGGGCACCTCATCGGGCGAAAGGCCGAGGCCGGTCAGCAGCGCCGCGAAGAATTGCGGTTCGATGGCGCCGACGGCCAGGTATTTGCCGTCGGAGGTCTCGTAGCAGCGGTAGAACGGGGCACCGCCGTCGAGCAGGAACGACTCGCGCCGGTCACGCAGCGCCCCGGTCGACTTCATCGTCCACATCATCTGGGCGAGCAGGCTGACGCCGTCCACCATCGCCGCGTCGATGACCTGCCCCTGGCCCGAACGTTCACGCTCGTACAGGGCGACCGCGATGCCGAGCAGCACCAGCATCGAACCGCCACCGAAGTCGGCCACCAGATTCAGCGGCGGCATCGGGGGTCGGTCAGCGTAGCCCAATGCCGAGAGCGCGCCGGTCCTCGACAGGTAATTGATGTCGTGCCCCGCCGTCTGGGCCAGCGGCCCGCCCTGCCCCCAGCCGGTGATCCGCGCGAAGATCAGCCGCGGATTGACCGCCGCGCACTCGTCGGGGCCGATGCCGAGCCGCTCGCAGGTGCCGGGCCGGAAGCAGTCCAGCAGCACGTCGGCCTTGGCGACCAGATCGAGCAGCACCCCCGGTTGGGTTTTGACGTCCAGGTCGACGATCCGTTTCCCGCGGTGCAGCAGATCGCGGTCCTCGGCCGGCATCGTCAATCCGCCGCCGGGTCGGCGCACCCGCACCACGTCGGCGCCCAGATCGGCCAGCATCATGCCCGCGTGCGGACCGGGGCCGATCCCGCCGAGTTCGATCACCTTCACCCCGGCCAGCGGCCCACCGTTGCCCACCGCGGCTACTTGCCCTTCTTCACCTTCAGCACCCGATCGCGCAGCGCCTTCGTCGCCGAATCGATCGTCCCCTTCACCGCGCGCTTCAAGACGAAGCCCGGAAGCGGCACGTTCGGGTCGGCGAGCAACTCGAACTTGACCAGGGTCGCGTCCCCCTGCGGAATCAGCGTGTACTTGCCGTCCTGCGCCTTCTGTTGGGAGGAACTCACCAGCTTCCAGCTCACCTCGTCGTCGGCCCAGGTGTAGGCCACCACCTGTTCGTCGGTGATGCCGGCGACCCGAACCGTCATCTTCACCTGGCTGGGCCGCCCGTCGTCGCCGGTCGACAGGATCTCCGCACTCTGATGGGGTTCGGACCATTCGGGCATCGCCTCGAAATCGGCGATGACGTCCAGAATCTCCTCCGGACTGGCTTCGATGACGATGTCGCGGGATTCTTTGAGTGCCACGGCCCGCACGATACTGAAACGGCGTCCCGCCCGGAACGGATTCGGCAGGTACCGTCGTGCTTGTGACTGACGCCGTCGACCAGCCCTTCTACACCGTCGGCGACTACCTGCTGGACCGGCTCGCGGAACTCGGCGTCACCGAGATCTTCGGGGTTCCCGGCGACTACAACCTGGAGTTCCTCGACCACATCGTCGCCCACCCCGCGATCCGCTGGGTGGGCAACGCCAACGAGCTCAACGCCGGCTATGCCGCCGACGGGTACGGCCGGCTGCGCGGAATGTCAGCCGTGGTAACCACTTTCGGTGTCGGCGAACTATCGGCGGCCAACGCCGTCGCCGGCAGTTACGCCGAGCAGGTGCCCGTCGTGCACATCGTCGGTGGCCCCTCGAAGGACGCGCAGGGCACCCGGCGGGCGTTGCACCATTCGCTGGGCGACGGGGACTTCGAGCACTTCCTCCGCGTCAGCCGCGAGATCACCTGCGCCCAGGCCAACCTCATGCCGGCGACCGCCCGCCGGGAGATCGACCGGGTGCTCTCCGAGGTGCGCGAGCAGAAACGGCCCGGCTACATCCTGTTGTCCACGGACGTGGCCCGCTTCCCCACCGAACCGCCCGCTGCGCCGCTGCCCCGCTACACGGGCGGCACCAGCCCCCGGGCGCTGTCGCTGTTCGTCGAGGCCGCCTCCGGTCTCATCGCCGACCGCCAACTGACCGTGCTGGCCGATCTGCTGGTCCACCGGTTACAGGTGGTCAAAGAACTCGAAGCGCTGCTGGCCGCCGACGTCGTGCCCTATGCCACGCTGATGTGGGGCAAGAGTCTGCTCGACGAGAGCTCACCGAACTACCTGGGAATCTACGCCGGATCGGCCAGCGCCGAGGCGGTGCGCACCGCCATCGAGGAGGCCCCGGTGCTGGTCACCGCCGGGGTGGTGTTCACCGACATGGTCAGCGGCTTCTTCAGCCAGCGGATCGATCCGGCGCGGACCATCGACGTCGGGCAGTACCAAAGCAGCGTGGCGGGCGAGGTTTTCGCGCCCCTGGAAATGGGCGCCGCGCTGGATGCGTTGGCCACCATCCTGTCGCGGCGTGGCATCGCGTCACCCCCGGTGGTGTCGCCGCCGGCCGCGCCCCTCCCCCCACCGCCCCCACGCGATCAACGGCTGACGCAACAGCTGCTGTGGGACCGCCTGTGCGTGGCCCTCACGCCGGGCAACGTGGTCCTCGCCGACCAGGGCACCTCCTTCTACGGGATGGCCGACCATCGCCTACCCCAGGGGGTGACGTTCATCGGCCAACCGCTTTGGGGCTCAATCGGTTACACGCTGCCCGCGGCCCTGGGGGCCGGGGTCGCGCATCCGGACCGGCGGACGGTGTTGCTGATCGGCGACGGCGCAGCGCAACTGACGGTCCAAGAGCTCGGCAACTTCTCCCGGGAAGGGCTGTCCCCGGTCATCGTGGTGGTCAACAACGACGGGTACACCGTCGAGCGCGCAATCCACGGAGAAACGGCGCCCTACAACGACATCGTCAACTGGAAATGGACGGACATCCCGAATGCGCTCGGCGTCGCCGACCACCTGGCGTTCCGGGTGCAAACCTACGGCGAGCTCGATGACGCCCTGACCGCCGCCGCGCGGCACCAGGACAGCATGGTGCTCGTCGAGGTGGTGTTGCCGCGGCTCGAAATCCCGCCGCTGCTCGTCGAACTCGTCCAGCCGATGTCGCCGGACGGCAGCGTTCGCCGCTGAGGCCGTCAGGATCGGGTGGCTGCGCCGTTCGGGTCCGAAGATCGCAGCATCGCCTGGACGGTCCGCCGGCAGCGCCCGCAGTCGGCGCCCGCCCCGCAGGCCCGGGCGACGTCCTTGGTCGTGCAGGCCCCGGCCTCTACCACCTCGGCCACCGTTTGACTGGTGACCCCGTTACACAGGCAGACGAACATCCCGGTCGCCGCTCAGTCCGCCTCGATGCGCATCATGTTGGTGAATTGGCCGACGAAAATCGGCGGATAGGGCCCCGCCCCGGCGCCGGACATCCACTCGGCCGCGGCGTCGGGATGCTCTATCCACCGCTGCGCGCTCTCCTCGTCGGGCAACTCCGACATGATCAGCACCTCGTGCTCATCGTCGAAGGCCTGGAAGATCCAGGTCTTGCGGATGCCGGCCGCGGCGAATCTGTCTGTGGCAGAGGCGACTTCGGCGGTGAGTGCCGACACGTCGTGAACGGAGGCGATGGTGGCCACCACGACGCCGGGCGCCCCCTGGCTCGCCGTGGGCGCCGGGTTGAACCTCTCGACGATCTCACCGGCGAAGACCGCGGGGATGTCGTCGATGCCCGCCGCGTCGAACCAGTCGAAGAAGACGCGGGAGCGCAGCAGTTCCACGATCGGCTCGCGGCTGTGCACCCCGATCATCACCAGCACGCGGCCGTAGTCGTGCGTCGAGGTGTAGACGAGGACGTGGTGGGCGCCGATGTCGGCCAGGGCCGCCTTCCGGCGCTCGAGCAGCGGCCACACCCGGCTGGGATCGGGTACGCGATAGTCCGACGCGATCACCATCGAATGAATGTCGCCTGTGGTCAACGCGACGGCCCTATATCGGGTTGAACGACGAAATCAGCCATTTGCCATCAGCTTTCGTCAGCGTGACCGACACGCTGCTGTTGGTGAAGGTCGGCTCCGGTCGATCCTTGCTCTGCGTACTCTGGTTGACGAACAACAGCACCACGGCGGAATTGGGATGCAGATCCGACACCGCGGCCCGAAGGACCACCGCGGTGGTCTTCACCGCCTTCTGCTTGGCGGCCGGGGCGACGATCTGCTGGGTGAATTGGTCGTAGTAGGAGAGGAAGTCACCGGTCAAATGTGACTTCGCGGAAGAGAAGTCGCGGTCGAGGGTGTCGGGCGAATACGACAACACCGCCACCGTCCCGTCACTGGCGGCGGAAATCGCCGACTTCGCGGCCGCCGCGTCGGTCGCGCGGTCCGGCCGGTAGGAGAACCAATACAGTCCGCCGAGCAAGGCGAGCGACGCGACCACGAGCAGCGCCAGCACCGCGAGGACGATTTTTCCCGACGATCGCTTCCTCGCCCGCGCGGCGAACCGCTTCAGGCGACCCGGTTCCTCGTCGTGGTCGACGGCATGGACGTCCTCGGCGGAGTCGGCGTCGCCGGGCTTTACGGCGTCAACCGTTTCCTCAACCTCTGCGACTTCTGGGGTCTCCTCGACTTCCGCGGTCTCTTGAGCCGATGTCTTATCTGCGGTCACGGCACGAACTCGACTTTCGACATCTTGAGCTGGCCACCGTCGCGGGCGACAGTCACGATCAGCCGGTAGTTGCGCGGATCCTGCTTGGCGCCAGCCGCATTCGTGACCTCGGAGGTGGAGGCGACCAGCACCACCGCTGAATCCTTCGTCATCGTGTCCAGGTCCACGGCCGCGGCCTGCACGCTGCCCTGCGAGATCACCTTCGACTGCTCCACCACCTTGGTGAAATCGTCAGCCATCTTCACGAAGTCGTCCTTGAACGAACCGGTGGAGTTCTCGAGGATGCGCTGCACCCCCTGTTTGGCGTTGTTGAAGTCCAGCGACGTCAGGGTCACGACACCCTGCCGGGCCGCTGCGACGAATTCGGCCGCATGCTGACGCTGCTGTACAGCATCGCGATGCTCTTTGATCATGTAGCCGCTGCCCGCCAGCGCAGCGATGATGACCAGCACCGCCAGGCTGGCGGCGAGGGTCGACCACTTGGGACGACGAAAGCGGCCGGACAGGCGGTGCCGGCGGCGCGCGGGCTGGGCCGTGTCGGCGGACGCATCCGCTTCGGCCTCCCCGACCGACTCTTCGGCCCCGACGGTTTCCGCATCGTCCGCAGCCTCGGTGGCATCCACCTCCGCGTCGGACGGCGCGTCGGGCGCCTCGGTCGCCACGGACGCCGTCGCCTCCGGCTCGGCCTCAGCGGGAACCGCTGCGGCGGTTTCCTCTGCGGCTCGTTTCTTAGCTTCGGCGAGTTCGGCCTCGCGGCGCAACTTAAGGGCCCGGGCGCGGGCGCGCGCCGCGGTGGCGAGAGCTTCCGCTTCTTGGGCCTCGGCCTCGGCCTGTTCGGCCAGCGCTCGGATTTCGGCGGCAGTGCTCGGCGTTTCGTCCTCGTTCACCGGAACCGATTTTTCAGCGGCATTCTGGCGGGTGCCACCACTCACCGCTCACCAGCCCGAGAACGAGGCTGTTCCTCACTCAATGCCAAACTCCTCTACCGCTTGCCTCGTAGCAAGTTTTCTTGTGGCCGTCGCCGTTGGGCAACCCTACTCGGGCTACGCGTCAGCGCGCGAGCACCCGCGCGATATTGCTTCAGCCGCGACGGTCGTAACGACCAGGAGAACCACGTTATCACCTTCTCCTGAGCGGCCGGCCGATGCCGCCCTGCGACCGCCCAACAGATTCCTAACAAGCTGTGGAAACGCGATTCTCGTATCGGGCATACGACGGTGCCAGCAGGCCTAACGCAGCAGGTCCTTGACCACCTTGCCGGTGGCGTTGAGGGGCAGCACGTCCAGGAAGTCGACCGATCGCGGCACCTTGAAGCCGGCCATGCGTTCGCGGCACCAGGCGATCAACTCCTCGGCGGTGACAGCATCTTTGGCGACGACGAACGCCTTGCCCACCTGTCCGAGCCGCTCGTCGGGAACGCCGATGACCGCCGCCTGCGCCACGGCCGGGTGGTGCATCAAGAAGCCCTCGATCTCGGCGGGGTACGCGTTGAAGCCGCCGACAATGAACATGTCCTTCTTGCGCCCGACGATGCGCAGCCGGCCCGCGTCGTCCAGGTTGCCCAGGTCCCCGGTGTGCAGCCAGCCGTCGGCGTCGATCGCGTCGGCGGTGGCACCGGGGTCGTCGAGGTATCCCTGCATGACGCCGTAGCCGCGGACCAACACCTCTCCGTCGTCGGCGATGCGTACCTCGACGCCCTCGCAGGGCAGCCCGGCGGTGGTGGCCACGTCCTCGAATGAATCGCCGGGGCGGGACAGGGTCACGTTGCCGGCCTCGGTGAGGCCGTATCCGGTCATCAGCGTCTGGAACGGCAATTCGCTGTGTATGCGACGGACCAGTTCGACGGGGATGTCGGCGGCGCCGGTCACGCCCGCCCGCAACGTCGACAGCTTGGCTTTGTCGTGGACGGTCAGCAACGAGTGGTAAAGCGTCGGCGGGCCGGGCAGCATCGTGATGGCTTCGCGGTCAATGAGGTCCACCACCGCGTCGACGTCGAACACTGCGACCGGCAGCATCGTCGCGCCGCGCAGGAAGGACGTGACGAGCCCTGCCTTCAGGCCGAACGTGTGAAAGTACGGGTTGATCTGCAGGTACCGGTCACCCTCGCGCAGATCCGCGAGCGTCGCCCATTCTTCGTACATGCGCAGTGTCTGTCGGTGATTCATCATCGCGCCCTTGGGGCGACCGGTCGTGCCCGAGGTGAAGATGATGTCGCAGATGTCGGTCCCGCTCACCGGCCGCTCGAACGGCGAACCGCTAGAAAGGAAGTCCGATTTCAGATCGATGACCGGCGTCCCGGCGGGCGCGGTGTAGTCCTGGCCCAGAAAGCCCTTCTGCACCAGGACGGCTTTGACGCCGCTGCGCGCGATGATGTCGCCGGCCTCTTCCGTCTTGAATCGGGTGTTGACCGGCACCAGCACCCCGCCGGCGGTGAGCAGGCCGAAGGCCGCGATGATCCACTCGACGGAATTCGGCGCCCAAACGGCGACCCGGTCACCCTTGCCGACGCCGAGGTCCGCGAATGCGCCCGCGGCACAACGAATTCGCTCGACGAGCTCGGTGAAAGTGAAGCGCAGCGGACCGTCGACGGCCGCTTCCGCGTCGCCGAAGCGGTCCGCCGCGCTCAAGACCATCTCGGGGATGGTCTGCCATGCCGCTCGGCTGGACGTCACACCGTGACGAGCCGACCGAGGTTGCCGCCCATGATCTTTGCCTGGTCGTCGGTGGACAGATGAGACAACGCGTTGACGTAGAAGGTCGGCTCCGCCAGTCCCTCGGGGTGCGGCCAGTCCGAGCCGTACAGCACCTGATCCACACCGACGAGGTTGATCAGGTCGTCGATGCCGTCCTCGAAGAACGGGCTCACGTGGATCCGGTTCTTGACCATCTCGACGGGGTCGCTCGGGAAGGCTTCCGGGGCCTTGCGGAAGACCTCGGCCAAACCGTCCAACAGCGGGGTCATCCACTTCGAGCCCGCCTCGACGATCGCGACCTTCAGCTTGGGGTGCCGGTAGAGCGCGCCGTGAATCACCCACGACCCCACCGCATCCTGGATCGGCCGCCACTCGTTGAGGATGCCCATCGCGTTGGTCTGGAACGGAAGCATCTCCTGCTCAGCACCGTCCCACTCCGAGGTGTAGCGCGAGTAGCCGCTGTCGGACGAGTGCATGCCGACCAGCAAGTCATGCTCGACGACCCGCTCCCAGAACGGGTCGAACTCGGGCACGGCGAACGACCGGGGACCGCGGAAGCCGGGAACCGGCGCCGGGCGGATCAGGATGCAACGCGCACCGCGCTTAACGGCCCACTCCAGCTCCTCGATCGCCTTCTCGACGATCGGCAGGGTGATGACCGGGGTGGTGAAGATGCGGTTCTGGTAATTGAAGCCCCAGACCTCGTCGAGCCACTCGTTCAGCGCATGGATCAGGACGTGGATGGCGATAGGGTCGTCGCGCAGCCGCTCCTCGAGCAGGCTGGCCAGCGTCGGGAACATCAGGGTGCGGTCCAGCCCCAGCTCGTTCATCTTCTCCAGGCGCGGGCCGGGCTCGAAGAACGCCGGGATCGCGCGCATCGGCTCGCCGAACAGTTCGCGCTTGCTCTTGCCCTCCGGGTTGCCGTACTTGAAGTACTCCTCCCAGGCGCCCGGCCGGGCGACGACCTCGAAGGTCGGATTGGGGATGTAGTTGCTGATGTGGCCGCGGATCGCGATCTTCGTCCGCCCGTTGATCTGGACGTACTGGACGTAGTCCTTGTACTCCTTGGGCAGGAATTTGGTCAGCGCCTCCGGCGGCTCGTAGAGATGGTTGTCGGCGTCAAAGATCGGAAACGGGACGTCCTCCCGGTGCGACAACTGGCCCATGAGATCCTCCTTCGCGATTTTTGAGAATTGTATTCTCTACGGGCGCCCGACCGCAACGCGCCCCTCCTTCGGAGGTTCTGGCCGGCAATCTCAGCAGGTTGCGACGATCTTGAACGTCGCGGTAGCGGGTTCGGTGGGTTGGTCGGACTTATAGCCGGTGGCGGTGCCGGTGATGGTAAACCTGTCGCCGCTCAGGTTCGTGACCGCGCCGTTCCCGTCATGCGCGGAGTACATGCCGGTGAAGCCCCGCAGATTTTGAATGTGCACCGACTCGGCGGTTAGTGGCTGGGCTCGTTGATCGATGACAACCTTGGCTCCGGCGAAATCGCCGCCGATATCGATGGTCCGGTACCATTCCAACTGGCTGCACTTGATTACACGGAAGTTCGTGTCGTAGCCGTTGACGGTCACCGACGCCGTGCTAGAGATCGCGCTTTGCGGCTTGAGGCTACAGGCGTCAAGGCCCCCGACGACAAGCGCCGCGGCGGCTACCACCACGATTCGGTTATGCACCCTGGCACCTCGATCTCGGTGACAAACTTCTGGACCTGCTGCGACGATGTTATTCTCCCCGAAAGAGAATGCCAATATCGGTGATCCGCAGTCTTTTTCACTGGAGCGATGACGCATGGTGGACCTAGAGATCGATGGCGGGCTCGCGGTGCTCACCATCGACCGCCCGCACGCGCGCAACGCAATCGCGCCGGACACCATGCAGCAGCTGGAGAAGGCGATCGACGCCGCGGCGGGCGCGCGGGCCCTGGTGATCAAGGGAGCGGGCGACCGGGCCTTCGTATCCGGCGGCGACCTCAAGGAGCTAAGCACGCTGCGTACCGAAGAGGATGTCGCGGCGATGGCCAAGCGAATGCGCGCAATCTGCGAACAGCTTGCCAGCTTCCCTGCCCCAGTGATCGCCGCGTTGAACGGCCACGCATTTGGCGGCGGCGCCGAATTCGCCGTCGCCGCAGACATCCGGCTGGCAGCCGACGACATCAAGATCGCCTTCAATCAGGTGGAGCTGGAGATCATGCCAGCCTGGGGCGGTGCGGAGCGGCTGGCCGAGCTGGTCGGAAAGAGCCGGGCGCTGTTGCTGGCCGGCACCGGATCCATTCTCACCGCAAATGAGGCCGAGCGGGTCGGCCTGGTAGATCTGGTTTTTCCTCGCGCCTCTTTCGACGACGGCTGGCGATCGGTCGCTACGTCGCTGGCCCGCCACCCGGCGCCTGAGATAAAACGGGTAATCAACGGCGTTTCCGCTGATGAAGCGATAGCATCCTTTGCACGGCTGTGGGTTGCCGACGCCCACTGGCAGGCCGCAGAGCGGGTGATGAACCGCACCGCCAGTCCGCGCCCGGCAGCCGAAGGAGCGACATGACCAGCACCGCGAAGAAACTGTTGGGCGTTGGCGCGGCGATCTTGATGGCGCTGACCGGCCTGCCGGTGAACACCGGCCGGGCACAGGCCGACCCGGTCTGGCACCAAGTCGTCTATATAGTCACGGCCACGAGCCCGGCCTACGTCGACATCTTCTACCAGGACCAGGACCCGACGGTCTTCTCCGATTACAGCCACAACCCGTACAGCTTTACCCCGCAGGTGCACGCCGACATCGGCCCCGCTAAGGCGTGGTCTCAGCCGGTGCAGCTGTTAAATCCCGACCAGTGGGCGATGGTCACCGCCACCACCGGTCGTGAACCCTTGGCGCAGGGCGGCATTCAATGCGACCTGTCGGTCGACGGCAAGGTCGTGGTCTCCAAGATCGGACCCAAGGGCGCGCTCTGTTCGCTGCGCACCTGGTGAACCACCCAGGTGGGCGGTACCCCAGCCACGGGCTGCGGTTCGCCTTCCAGCCGGCGCAGGTAGGTCTCGACCAACTCCAGGGTTTCAGCGTGCCCGCCGGATATGCCCACCGCCTGCTCGAGGACCAGGAACCGCGACAGGCTGGTCATCAAGACCGTCCACACCACCGGCGGCACGTCCTCGCTCTCGGCGCCGTAATGCCGCAGCGCGGCGGCCACCACCCGGCGTTGCTCCTCGCGGAAGCGTTCCGCGTAGTACGCGATCTCGGCGCGCATCTCCTTGCGATGGTTGGCCAAGGCCATGAACTCCATCGAGATTCGGGTGAAGCCGGGATCGGTGCCGAATCTCCACAAGGCCCACAGCGGTTGGGGGCTTTGCAGCGTCCGCGCCTGCGCCTGCAGCCCCTCTTCGGCGCGGCGGCGGAACACCTCGAGGAAGAGCTCGTCCATGGTGCGGAAGTAGTAGTGCACCAGTTGGGGTTTCAGCCCGGCCCGGCTGGCGAGCCGACGCGAGGTGACGGAGGCATAGCCCTCCTCGAGCATCAGCTGCTCGGCCGCGTCGAGCAGGAGGCCGCGATTCTTCGCGTCCGGCGCCCCGATCCTGCGGGCCGATGTCATCAGTTCACTCCATACTCTCGCCAAGCCCGTACCGACCACACGGATCGTATCGTGACACGCTCCGGTGACCTTGACCCCGACATTACCGCCATGCTAAGCAAGTGCTCAGCACTTCATGGATAATGGACATCTGACTGGGGCGGCGCAGAGTCTCGCCGCTGAATCAGCATTCGGCCAACGCCGGCTCTTGGAGGCACGCACGACATGACCAGCTTCGACACGATCGACTTCTTCACCGATCAATCGCTAGTGCCCGATCCGCACCCCTACTTCGACTACCTGCGCAGCCAGAACCCGGTGTTGCGGCTGCCGCACCATGGGGTCGTCGCCGTCACCGGCTACGACGAGGCGACCGAAATCTATAAGGATCCCGACACGTTCTCGAACATCGTCTGCCTCGGGGGCCCGTTTCCCCCGCTGCCATTCGAGCCCGAGGGCGACGACATCAGCCCGCAGATCGACGCCCACCGCAGCTACTTCCCGATGAACGAGCACATGGTGACCATGGATCCGCCGGAACACACCAAGGCCCGATCGGTGCTGGCCAAGCTGCTCACCCCGAGCCGGCTCAAGCAGAACGAGGAGTTCATGTGGCGCCTCGCCGACCGCCAGCTCGACGAGTTTCTGGTCAACGGCGAGTGCGAGTTCATCAGCGAGTACTCAAAGCCGTTCGCCACCTTGGTGATTGCCGACCTGCTCGGCGTCCCCGAGGAGGACCACAAGGAGTTCCGCGTGGTGTTGGGCGCCGACCGCCCCGACACACGCGTGGGCGCCCTCGACCATGAGAGCGTCGGCATCAACCCGCTGGAATGGCTCGACGACAAGTTCTGCTCCTACGTCGAGGACAGGCGGCGGGAGCCGCGCAACGACGTGCTGACCTCCCTCGCGACGGCGAAATACCCGGACGCGTCCACACCCGACGTCATCGACGTGGTCCGTTCCGCAACCTTCCTTTTCGCCGCCGGGCAGGAAACGACAGCCAAGCTGCTCAGCGCCGCGCTCCAGGTGATGGGCGACCGGCCCGACATCCAGCAACAGCTGCGCGACGACCGCAGCCTCATTCCCGGGTTCATCGAGGAATCACTTCGGATGGACAGCCCGGTCAAAAGCGACTCCCGGCTGGCCCGCAGGGCCACCACGGTTGGCGGCGTCGACATCCCCGCCGGCACCGTCGTCATGGTGTTGCCCGGCGCGGCCAACCGCGATCCACGCCGGTTCGACAACCCGCACGAGTTCGACCTCCGCCGCAAGAACGTCCGCGAGCACATGGCGTTCGCGCGCGGCGTGCACTCGTGCCCGGGCGGACCGCTGGCCCGGGTGGAGGGTCGCGTCTCCATCGAACGCATCCTGGACCGAATGGGCGACATCAAGATCAACGAGGTCAAACACGGGCCGGCCGGCGACCGGCGGTACACCTACGAGCCGACGTACATCCTGCGCGGCCTCAGCGAACTCCACCTCACGTTCACACCGAACGACTAACTAAGCGGCGGAGCGCTGCCCTACCGGATCGTCATTCCCGCGAAGTAGCAGGCCAACAGACCCACGGCGATCAGAATCACCCACGCGTCCGTCAGGCGGCACAGCAAGACGGGCGCCTGCCTGACTTCCATGAACTCGCGAAAGATGATGCGCACCTTGATGACTGCGATCACGATGACGCTCGACGTGACCACCGCGCTCGGCCCGGACGACCCATCCACCGAGTGATCGATCACCAGGTAGCCCAGGGTGAGCGACGCCAGCACCAGCCACACCACCAACAGCCGTTTGTTGAACGCGATCACCTTCTCACCTCACCACGTACAGCAGCGCGAAGATGAGCACCCAGAGGAAGTCGACGGTGTGCCAATAGGTGGCGCATGTCTCGACCAGCTCCTGGGATCGCCGGGCCGGGCTTCGAAGTTGGTAGACGATGACACCGAGCACCACGAAGCCGATCAGCAGGTGCACGAAATGGATTCCGGTCAGGAAGAAGTAGTAGGTGAAGAAGTCGTTGCTGTCCAGGCCGTTTCCCATGCGAACCAACCGGGCCCACTCGAACATCTTGAAACAGAGGAACACCGCGGCGAACGCGGCTGCGAGGAAGACGTCGCGCACTGCCGCGCGGTAGGCGCCGGCCCTAGCCGACTGAACACACCGCGCCACCGACCAGGAGCTCAGCAACAGAACCAACGTGTTGAAGACCCCGATACGCAGGTCGAGCTGCGCCTGAGAGTGCAGGAAAAGCTCCGGGCTTCGGCTGCGGTAGAACAGGTAGAAGCCGAAATACCCTGTGAAGACCAGCGTTTCGAATAGGACGAAGACCCACATGTCTGGCTGGCCCGGAACGAACCTGGCGCGTGCCCTCTTCTCGGCTACCCCGGTCATCACGCGGCCACCGTTTTCCGGGAAACCTCCCGCTTGAACTCCGGGAGAGGGCCGGTACCAAAGTCCTCGCGCCGGATCATGCGAAACAACATGACGATGAAAGTGACTTGATAGACACCGAACACGACCATGTCCAGCCACCAGGCGATCTGACCGTTCCACGCCAACACGCCACGCCGGAAGATCCAGCACGGTGCCACGACGACCTCGGTGAGCGCGTTGCACAGGTTGAGATAGCCGAACCACTTGGGGAAGACCCGATTCTTGTCGAGCAAGATCGCGACCATCCAGATCAACGAGCCGATCAGGAAAACCCCCATGGTCCCGTCGAAAGACAAGAAGGCGAAGTCGTACAGCCAACCGATCGCTTCGGGGTCTCGGTCTTCCCGCAGCGTCCCGACGATCAGCGCGATGCAGAGCAAGTACAGGCCGGGAATCGCACTGAGCGAGTAGATAATCAGATACGAGTACGCGAACGCGCGGCTGACCGACATCCGTCGCATCGAATACGCGATGAGGGCGTTGTTGATCGCGGTCATGCCGCCGATGGCGAAGATGATGCCAAAGCCGACAGGTATCCCGAGGTGGCGTTCGTGGAACCAGTGGACCTGCGTCGCAAGGTCCCACGTCGGCTGCGGCGGGGGCTGGACTTGGGCCACGATGAAGAACACCGGGAAAAAGAGGTTGTAGAAGACAACCATGGTCCACCAAGACAACCACAGCTCGCGCTTGGGGTTGTGCCGGCAGTGCCAGGCGATCCGGTGATGCAGCGGCCCCGCGGGCGGCGTGGCCGGAGATGCGGGCGGTGTCATCACCGCGCTCATGCGATGACCGGTTCCTCTTGGCGGTACTCGGCGCGCTCCCGATATACGGTCTGCCCCAGAACAACGCCCATCACGACGATCCAGATGGCAATCGCAATGTTCTTCACCCAGAACGACAAGAGGCCGTCCCACGCCAACGGGCCCGTCAATGCCACGCCGACGAAGGCCGCGGGCACCAGCGCGGCCGCCACGAGAAGGTTGAAGTGGGCTACCCAGCGTTTGAAGACAGGACGCGGCTGATCATCCAAATAGATTGCCAAGGCAAGAATCACGCTTTGCCCGATCAGGAACGGAACGAGAATCGTGAAAGTTATCCAGGCGAAGTCGTTGAGCAACTGGGTCAGCTCGGGGCTGCGTTCAGTACGGAAGGCGGCGAGCAGCCAGCAGACGTTGGCGATAAGGAAAAGAGTGGGACCGCCAGCCACGCAGCCCAGCATCGCGTAGGAGAAGATCGGCGTCCGATGCGCCATCCTGCGGATCTGCAGCACGATCAGCGCCAGAATCGGGACGAGGCACACGCCGAACCAGTTGAACACGATCATGCTGTACCGGATCTCCGGCAGGTGGGCGGGATCGCGGTAGAACGCGGCAACCTGCTCGGCCGGCATCGTCGGCGACATCGGTGGTGTGAAGCCCGGGAACAGAAAGAAGCTGCCGACCCAGATAATCACCATCGCGGGCAATGTCCACAGCAGGATCAGCTCACCATCAATGCGCCGCAACGCGTTTCGCGGAACGTCCCGAGTTTGGTTGGCGCCGATGTCGGTCATCGGTGACTCCTTCCAGCGCGCCAGGTCGTCCGGCTGCGCTCGGCTAGTCAGGAAAACTAGCCGATCGGCTATCCGCGGTCAATAGCCGATCGGCTACGCTTCCGGTGTGGTACCGCCGCAGACCAAAAGCCGGTTTCGGTTCATCACGCGCAGTCCCGCGCAGACGCGCATCCTCGACGCCGCGCTACAGCTCATCGCCGAGCACGGCGTGGGTGGGACCTCGCTGCAGATGATCGCCGATGCCATCGCGGTCACCAAGGCCGCTGTCTACCACCAGTTCAAGACCAAGGAGCAAATCGTTATCGCGCTCACGGAGCGCGAGCTCGGGGGTCTCGAAGAGGCGCTGGAGGCCGCGGAGGCGGATGACCACCCGAGCAGGGCGCGGGAAGTGCTGCTCGACCGGGTCATCGACGTCGCCGTCGAGCGCCGCGGAGCCGCAAGCACGTTGCAGTTCGATCCCGTGATCGTCCGGTTGCTGGCCGAGCACGAACCTTTCCAGCACTTCATCCAGCGGCTCTACGGCGTGCTGCTCGACAACGCCGCCGAGGACGCGCGAGTCTCGGCGGCAATGCTGTCGGGCGCCATCGCAGTTGGTGTCCTACATCCCTTGGTCGCCGACATCAGCGACGACAACCTGCGTTCTCAGCTTAGGCGTACTACTCGCCGACTCGTCGAGATGGGGTCGGACAGTACGCCGCGAAGGCGCTGACGAGGAATTTAGAAACCACTTTCTAGGTGTCGCCGCGCACCCAGCGTGAGTGACCGTCCTGCACTAAGCAAGTCAGGAACAGACCGTCAGGCGCCTGGGCGACGTAATATTCCGGCCACTGGGCGCAGTCGGAATTTTCCTCTTTGACTCCAGCCATTGGCGGAGACCGAAACCACCTGGGCTCAAACCGTCGCGGTGAACCGCAGAACATCAGTCGTCCGGGCTGGGTGGCGAAAGAGACGTTGTAGTCGGCGGTCCCGAAAACGTAGTAGGTGGTGTTGTCGCAGTTGGCGCCCAAGACCATGTGCGGGGTGATGCCGGGCGTACAGTCTGGGTAGTCGCAAGCAGACGGACCCGCGCCTGCCTGTGGCGCTGTCAACGAACTCATCCCGAGCAACGCGGCCAGTGCTACCGCGAGGAATCGCACTGCATTACTCTCCCACAATTGAGAGTAAATCTCTCGCGTTCTGAGAAGATGGGTTTTCGGCTGAGCCCGCTGTGGGAGGTGACATGCCATCGCGTGAGCGTATGCCCGAGGCGTTTGATGCCGATGGGTGCGATGGCTCTTCGTCTGCGTGCGGCGAAGCCACGAGTTCCGGACCGCCGATTTCGGTCGCGCAAGCAGAGGAAGCTGCCGTCCTGGCTGAAGCGCGGGCACACCAGGCCCGCGCCCGCGCCAGACGGCTGAGCGAAAAAGCCGGTGTCCTGACCGGGAATGAGGAAGTAGTCCACGTAGCGGACGGCGGAGACATCGAGGATGCGGCGGTCGATGAAAGCCTCAGCGAGGAACGGTCCGCAGCGGCAGGCTTGTATCGGTCCCGGTTGCTTGGGCGGCGTTGGTTGCGCCGCCCGGGGCGGATGACGCTGGCTTTGAGTGCGGCGGTCATACTCATTTGCACTGCGCTGGGAGCGAGCGGTTATGTGGTGCAGTATCATCGCACCACCGCCGCTCAGCGGCAGCGCGCCGCAGAGTTCGCGGCTGCAGCGCGGCAGGATGTCGTATTCCTGATGTCGATCGACGCAGGCAAGGCCCGGGACGATGTGCAGCGCATCATCGACGATTCCACGGGCCCTCTCAAGACCGGGTTGCTGCTCGAGGCAGACGAGCTCGTCAAAGCGGTCGAGCAGTCCAAGGTCAGCACAAAGGTGGACGTGAAAGCCGTGGCTGTCGAATCGATGACCGATGACTCGGCGACTGTCCTGGTCGCGGCGAAAGCTGAGGTGGTCAATCCCGACAAGAGCAAACCGTCACCGCGGTCGTGGCGAGTGATTGCGACCATCCAGCGCGACGGCGATCGATTCAAACTCTCGAGAGCCGACCTCTTGCCGTGACAGTCGACCGTTCAAAGATCCACGACGAAGCAATGCGGTCCGATGCGTTGCCGGCACGTCGCCGCCTGACCAGCTCATTCGGACACTGGGTTCGGCGCTGCCTGAGCAGGTGGCGTTCAATTGTGTTGATGCTCTTACTGATTTCGACAATCGGGTCCGCCGCAGGCTTGTTCTACTTTCAGTACCGCCCGGACCGGCAAACCGACAAAGCGGCTGCGCACGAGGCGATCAGGGCAGCTTCGGAGGGTGCGGTTGCGCTCCTGTCGTATTCGCCCGACAACCTGACCCGCGATTTCGAAAACGCAAAGTGGCGGCTCACCGAGAATTATCGGTCCTACTACAACCAGTTCACCGCAAAAATCGTGGCGCCGGCGGCACAGCGGGGCCAAATCGCGACGACTGCCCGCGTAATCCGAGCCGCCGTGTCGGAACTCCATGGGAATTCGGCCGTTGTGCTGATGTTCATCGAACAACGAACATCAAGCAAAGAAAAGCCCGAGCCGCTGAAAACGACCAACAGCGTTCGGGTAATGCTGTTGAAGGTTGAAGGTCACTGGCTCATTGACAAATTCGATAGCTTATGAAATCCGCTTCTGGTCCAATCTCTCGAAGCGTCGCATCACCGTCGGGACGGTGCTACTGTCTCACCTGAGATTTGGCTGCGGAGAACCGCACGATACGCACGGCCGAAAATTCAAGCGCGTCGAGGAGCAGATGATGCGTTCAATGGGCGCAACCGCAGGCGCGACACTCTTGACCGCCTTGCTGATGGGCGGTTCGGTTACCGTGCCATCGGCTGGGGCGTCCACCGAGGGAATTGCCATCAATGGCACCTACCGCGCCACGTCGGTCGGGCAGTGGGCCAAGACAAACCAAGCGTTTCACGACGAGCCGACCGTAACGTCCACCTGGACCATCACCTCGACGTGCACGGATGTTCAGGACTGCGAAGGCCAGGTGACGAGCGACCAGGGCTGGAGTGCACGCATATATATGCTCGACGGCGAAATGTGGTGGGTCAAACGCGAGCTGCCCAACTGGGAGACGTGCCCCGACGGCAGCTCCTACCCCGGACAGCAGACTTATTCGTTCTTTCCTGTGGACTCGAACGGCGGTTACGAACTTGGATCGCCAACGCTGGCCGGCAAGGATAAGACTATCGGGCCCAGCGGTGCCTGCCGCGTCAACAAGTGGCTCGTGGTCGAGATGCCGTTCCGGCTCGACAAGCTGACGTGACCAGTTTTTCCTAGCAACCATTGAGAGTATGCAGCAGCGCCGCCGTACAGTGCCGAGCGACCTCAAGTGGGAAGCATATCCTGCCACTTTTTTGGCGTCGGCGACTTGACGAGGTCCGACTGCCGGTATAGCTGGCCGTCGGGACTTACGTATCGACCGGTACGCGGATCGTATTGGGCGACGGCCACCGGTGGACGAGATCCAGACGCGTTGCCGCCGAAGGCGCTGGGAGCCGCCTGCGGGCGCGCGCTTCCGGGCCCTGGCGGGGGCGGCGACGCACCATCCGGCACGTCGGCCGGCGCGATGGGAGGAACCCCGGCCGGCACTGCCGGTGGCGGTGCTGGCGCTCCCGGCGGCGTTGGTGGTGTTCCGCGTGGCCCAAGCGATCCCGGGGGCAGCGGTGTTCCCTCCACCGGTCCGAAGATTCGGTCGCGGGACCAATTGACCCGGTCATCGGGCGGGATGCCCTGCGAGATCAGGCTCGGGTCCAGCGGGTAGGTGCCGAAAGCATGCTGCCGCAGAGCCAGCGGTTCGTAGGGCTTGTCGCTGTCGCAGATCTCTACGGTCGGCGCCCGCTTACCCGGATGTTCTATGCACGGGTAGTTGCGCGCGCCGCGAACGGCGATCGGTGAATCCTGGGGCAGCTTGCAGTACAGCCCGTCCGGGGTGTCGGCGATCGTGAGGTCGGCCGGAGAACGCCATTCGCTGGGCGGCAGGAACCCGACCGTGCATCCCGGCGGATCACTGATGACCACGCCAAAATCGCCTTTGGCGTACCCAATCGGGCTCTTCGGGGCGGTGGAGACTTCGATTGCGGCAACGAACGGCGGCAGCAAGACCAGTACTTGTTCGAGTGAAGCGTGATAGGTCACCAGGATCTGGCCGACGGTGGTGAGGTTGGCAAGCAGCACCGGCAGCGTCGGTTTGACCTGGTCGAGCAGTCGGGACGCCTCGTTGACGGCCCCGGGTCCGGTTTCCAGCAGGCTCCGCACCTGTGGGTCGTTGGTCACCACCTGCCCGGTAAATCCGGCCAAGCTGCGCGCCCACAGCCGGATGGCGTCAGTGGTCTGCGCCTGCGAGTCCAGAAGGGGAACGGTGTCGTCGGTCAGGGTTCGCGCGCGATCGGCGACGGCATTGAGGTCACCGGACAACCGGGCCGACGAGTCCACCAGAGATTGGAAGTCGTAGCCGGCCCCGTTAAATGCCTTGAACGACTCGTCGAGCAATGCCCCGAGCTTGCCTCTGGGGATGCTGTTGACCAATGCGCTGGTCTTATCGAGCACCGGGCCGATCGGCTGCGGAATTGTGGCGTCGCCCGCGGCGATGACCGAACCGTCGTGCAAGTAGGGGGGTGAATCGGTCCGTGGTCGCAGGTCTACGTAATACTCACCCACCGCGGAAATGCTGCGCACCTCCGCCCGGAGATCGGCCGGGATCTTCGACGACGAGTCGAGGGAAAGCGTCGCTTTTGCTCCGCGCGGGGTCAATGTCACCGCGGTGACCTTGCCGAGCTGCACCCCTCGGTAGGTGACGTTGCTGAACCGGTAAAGGCCGCCACCAGCGGGCAGATCCAGCGTGACGGTCATTCGCCCTATACCCAACAGCATTGGCGCCTGCAGGTACGCGAAGACCATCACGAGGATGCCAACAACCCCCACGATGGTGAAGATCGCCAGCTGAACGCGGACGAAACGGGTCAGCATCAGCCACTCCCATCCATGGGCGGCGGAGCGGGAGCAGGTCCCGCCTCACCCGCGGCCGGCGGCCCGGGCGCTGGTGCCGGTGGTCCCGGCGGCGCACCAGGTCCTGGCGGCAGCGGAGGCACCGGCCTCTGCGGGATCGGCGGCGGCAGCGGCGCGCCGGGCGGCGGTAATGGAAACTGCACGCCGTACGACGGCTGGGGCCCAGCGGTGGGCGTTAGCGGAGAACCGGCCGGCGGCGGCACAGGCCCGGGCGCTCCCGGATGAAGCGGATCGGGCGTGTATTGGTACTGCAGATAATACGGGTCCCCGGGGGCCGGTACTTCCTCTGCACCCAACCGTCCCCAGTGGGTGCCCAGCAACAAACTCTTGCGGAGCTTGTAGTTCGTGAAGTCGAGAACAACGAACAAGTTGATGAAGTCGCCCCGGACGGCGCGGTCGACGAAGTTCTGCGTGAACGGGAAGATCGTCGCGTACCCGATGGCCGCGTCCAGATCCGGCCCGACGTCGGCGAGTGCGCCGATCGTCGGCTCGAGATTCTGCAGGTTCTTCACCAGGTCGGCTCCCGCGTCGTTGACCAGGCGGGCGGCAGTGTCGCTGAATACGCGCAGCTTGTCGAGTGCGGTCACGATGCGCGGCCTCTCGCTGATCAGCACGTCGAGTGCGGGCGGAATTTTGCGCAGCGCCTGCGTGATGACGTCGCGTTGTCCGGCAAACGTTCCGCCCAGTCGGTTCAATGCCTCTAACGACGCGACGAGGTCGTCGCGCTGCTGGTCGAAGGTGCGAACGAACTTGTCGAGTCGTACCAGTAGGTCACGAACGGCGCCTCCCCGCCCCGACAGGGCGGCGTTGAAGTTGTGGATGATGTCGCTGATCTGGCCCAGGCCGCCGGAATTGATGACGACGGACAGCGATGAGAGCGTCTGCTCCGTCGACGGATACGTCGACGCGCGGTTCAGCGGGATGATCGCGCCCGGTTGTAACCGTCCGCGACCCGGCTCGCCGGGCGGCGGATTGAGTTCCATATGCATGGAACCCAGCAGGCTGGTCTGGCCGACGCTCGCCACGACGTTCGCGGGCACCACGACATCGGGGTTGACCGAGATCTCGACGTCGGCATGCCAGCCCTGCACCGTCATCCTGCTGATGCTGCCGACGATGACATCGTCGATCATTACCGGCGAATTCGATTCCAGCGTGCCGACATTCGCGATCTCGACATGGTAGGTATGGGCACCCGGGCCGCGTCCGACGGCGCCCGGCAGCGGCAGCGAATTCAGGCCGTTGAACGCGCACCCGGTCACGGCCAGCATGACGGCCGAACAGAGCGCGAACAGCCGCCGCGTCGGTCCCCGCCCGGTCATGGTTGCGCCCCTTCCGCCGGAAGGAGGCCGGGCACGGGGGGCGACGGCGGCGTCGGCTCCGCCGGTGTCGTTGGCGCTGGCGGCTCGGGCATTGCCGCTCCGGGGATCCGGGCCGGCGGGGGTGGAGGTGGAGGCGCCTCAGGGGTATCGCCGGGCAGACCCGTATAGGCTGATACCGCCGGTGGCAGCTCGGGCGGACCGGGCTTCGGGCCAGCGCCGCCGGGGGCCAGACGCGCCTCGGTGTACACGACGTTCTGCGGGTCCGCCGACGCCGCCAGGATTGGGTTGGTCGGAATCGGCAGGTAGTTGAAGTTGAACAACAGCAACGGGTTGGCCACCCGCATCCCGGGGCCGAGGAATAGTCCGCACAGCTTGCCCGATTCGGATGCGGTGACGTTCCCGATAGCTTCGATTGACGAGCAGTAAAGGTTTATGGGATTGGCCAAATTCGAGAACGTAAACCCGCCTCGGATGGTTCCCGTGTCGGGTTCGTAGTCGTTGTAGGCGTTCGCGAGAGCGTTCGGGGCGACGTGCAGCAAGTTTTTCAACGCCATTTTGTTATCCACCAGAATCTGGGTGAGGTCGGCCAACCGCGCAATCTGCTCGGAGGTCTGGTCACGGGTTTTCCCGATGAACCGCTGTACCTCGGGAAGCGCCGCCGACAGATTCGTCAACGCCGCGTCCAAATCGGATCTGCTGTCGTCGAGCACGCTGCTCAGCGTGGCCAGCCGGTTGTTGAACTGCACGAGTTGTTGGTTGCTGTCGCGGAGCGCGGTGACGAAGGTCTGCAGGTTCTTGATGATGTCGGTGACGTTGCCGCTGTGGTCGGCCAGGATCCGCCCCAAGCCGGAGAGTTGAGCCAGCGTCTGTCGCAGCTTGTCGCCGTTGCCGCCCAGCGCGTTGGCGGCACTATCGATGAAGCGCCCAACCGAGCTGCTCGACACCTGGCTGTTCGGTCCCAAATCGGTTGCCAGCCGCATCAATTGGTCCTTCACCTCGTCCCACTCGACCGGTACCGCGGTCCGTTCCACGGGAATTATGGCGCCGTCGCGCATGGTGGCGCCGCTGGACCGGTAGGCCGGGGTGAGCTGAACGTAGCGGGCAGCGACCAAATTCTGAGCGACGATCACGGCTTTGGCGTCCGCGGGAATAGGCACGCCGTGGTCGACGTGCATGATCATCTTGGCCCGGGTACCTTCCGGATGGATGGCGGAGATGCTGCCCACCTTGATGCCGGAGACCCGCACGTCGTCACCCGGATAAATCGCGGTGGCAGTGGTGAAGTATGCGGTAATCGTCTTCGCACGGAAGAATGTATTGCGAATTGCCACTCCGGCGCCGATGACGATAAGCGCCGCCAACAAGACAGTCAGCCCGAACTTGAGCCTGTTGCGCGAGATCATCGCGAGCCTCCCGGGATGCCGTTATACGGCCACGGGAACAGTGCGCGCGGCCCGGCGGTGTCCGGTGGATACCCCGGTGTGCCGTACGCTTTGAATCCCCAAAAATAGTCGAAGAATGGCTGGAAGAGCTCGAACACCAGCAAATTGGGTACGAACGCGGTGTAATAGAACCCCTCCGACACGGTTTCGGCCTGCGTGAGCTGATACTTCGCTAGGCCCGGCAACGCTTTGGAGAGGTTATCGCGGTTTTTCTCCAACATCGCGGTCACCGCATTGAGCTTCTGCAGCGTGGGCGCCAACTTCTCTTCGTTGTCGTGCACGACTCCCCTCAATTGCGTGGCCACCGCTGAAGTGTTGGCCAGCAGTTGGGCGATCTCCTGGCGTCGCGCCACCAGGACCTCGAGGAGATCGTTGGCGTCCAGGATGAGCGTGTTGAGCTGTTCGCTGCGTTGCGACAGGATGCCGGTGATGTCACCGGCTCCCTTGAGCAATTCCCCGAGTGCCTTATTGCGGCCGTTGAGAGCTTGAGATAGCCGGGTTACACCGTCGAACGCCGGTCCCAACTGCGGGGCGATCTGGTCGAGCGTGGCGGACAGGGTGTCAAGCGACTGATTCAACGTTGCGGTATCCGTTCCGGCGACGTTGGTGGCCAGGTCGCTGATCGCCTCACTCAACGAATACGGAGAGGAGGTGCGGGAAATCGGTATCACCTCTCGCGGATGCATCGTGCCGCTGCCGGTTGATTCGAGGGCGAGCAAGCGCTGACCCAGCAGCGAACCTGTTCTGATGTGTGCAGTGGTCTGCGAACCGAGCTGAACCGTCCCTTTGACGTTGAAGGTCACCAACGCGTCGCCTTGGTTCAGGGCCACTTTCGAAACAGACCCGACCTTCACCCCGGAAACAATCACGTCGTTACCGGCGACCAAACCGCCCGCCTCACTGAACAGCGCGTCATACCGGACCATGGTCGCCCGCTGTATCAATTGATCGGGATTTAATCCGACTGCGATGATCAGCACCACCAGGACGGCGCCGATGAACCCGGCGCGAATGAGGCCTGCTCCGCGATACTTATTCATCGGGTTGCGCGCACCTCCTCTTCAGTGGGCTCCGCGCACCTTCCCGCCTCTTGTTTGATGACAGGGACCACAACGGTCCGGTATTGGAGATCCGAGACACGCAAGCTTAATTCGCATATGTAGTAGGGGATCCAACCGCCGAATGCACCGAGCCGGTTCAGCTTCCGGTAGTTTGCGGGGGCCCGCCGTAACGCGGTGTCGATTCGGTCCTTGTCCTGATCTAGCAGCGGAGCCAACCGATTCAGCTGGTCCACCGTGCCGGCCAGCGGCCTCCGCGCGTTGGACAGCAGATCCGCCACCGAGGCCGTGCCTTTGTCTAGGGAGTCGATAGCGGCACCGATCGTGTTGCGGTCTTGCGACAACCCGCTGACCAGCCGCTGCAGACGATCAAGTGCACCGGAGAACTTGTCACCGTCGTTGGCCAGCGTGCCCACCACAGTGTTGAGGTTGTCGATCAACTGCTGAACCGTTTGGTTGTTGTCGGCCAAGGTATTTGAGAACGATGACGTCTCCGACAGCAGCGACTGCAGGGTGCCCCCTTCGCCCTGAAAGATTTGCACCAGCGCCGTCGTGAGTTCGTTGACGTCGTGCGGGTTGAGGCCCGTGATGACCGGTTTGAGTCCACCGAGCAGCAGATCGAGGTCGAGCGCCGGTGCGGTGCGATCTATCGGGATCTCGGCACCGGCCTGCAGAACCTTGGTGGAACCGGGACCGTCGACAAGTTCCAGGTAACGATCGCCCACCAGGTTGAGGTATCGGACCACGGCACGGGTTCCAGTGGTTAACACGACATTGCGATCGGTGTCGAATTTCACGAGGACTTTTTTGTCGGGGCGCAACGCGACGCTGTTCACCGTACCTACGCGGATTCCCGCGACACGCACTGTTTCCCCGGGCTTGAGACGCGAGGCATCGGTGAAGAGCGCCGAATACCCGTTCGTCGAACCGGTTCGGTATTGGCCAAAGATGAAGAACAAGAACACGGTCAGCAGAATCATCACGGCGGCGAAGGCCCCGAATTTGACGATCATCGCGCGTGACCCGGTCATCCCGGCTGCCCAATCTGCATCGAGTTGCGCGGCGGCCCGTCCAGGGGTCCATACAACAGCTGTTTTAGCGCGTCGGAGTTGAGCAGAAGCTGTTTATTCCCATACTGCCAGGGGTTGGCACCGATGTCAGCGACCACGAACGGTGGGGAGACGTCGACCGGCAGGATCGGGAGGTCGTGGCACTGCGGCCCGCCTGTCGCTGCCACCTTGGGCAGGTTGACCGGGTACCTGTAACGTTCGGCGCCGAACTCGAGACCAACATCCACGGTGGCACCAGGGTCGGGCGCCGCCGGCCCATGCAAGTTTGAGGCCATCCCAGCCAGGCCGCACCACAGGGCTTGGTGATATTCGTTGAGTAGATCGGTGGTACGCACCGCAAGGTGTAAGACATCGGTCAACGCCTGCCGGTTCCCACCCACTACCTCATTGCCGATATCGGCCAGTCCGATTGTGCTGATCAGAAGTGCATCCAAGTTTCGTCGCTCGTCAACGATCGTCTGACTGATCCGGGTCGCATTCTGGACCGTCCTGACTAAATCGGGCGCCGCGTCGGCATAGGCGTTGGCCACCTTAGGTAAAACCTCGAGATCGTGGCGCAACGCCGGGAGGCTCGGATCCTGGGTAGCCAGAAACGCATCCAGGTCGGACAACATCTGCCCGATTTTCTGGCCGCGACCGTTGACCGCCGATGCGATCGCGCCCAGCGTCTCGTTGAGTTTGGCGGGATCGATCTTGGACAATACCGATGTCAGCTCCTCGAAAACCGAGTTGATTTCCACCGTCACATGTTCGGCCTCAAGTACCTGACCGGAGCGCAGAGGTCGCGGAGAGGGTTCGGCGGGCGGTACGAGCTCGACGAATTTGGCGCCGAACACCGTCGCAGATGCGATGTCTACGAGTACATTCGCCGGAATCAAATGCATTTGCGACGGTTGCATTGCGAGGTGAAGTACGGCTTGACCATTAGGCCGCACATCGATCGAAGCGACCTTTCCCACCTCTACTCCGCGCATCTTTACCTTCGCGTCCGGGTTCATCACCAAGCCGGCCCGCGGCGACACCACAGTCACCGGCACGGTTTTGGTGAAGTCGCCTTGAAAAAGGCCTATCGCGATGGCAACGATCAGGCCGACCAAGACGATGGTGGCCAAACCCGCCAAGGGGCGCGCATAAGCTCTCGCCCCGATGTCGCGACCGGGCGGCGCCGCAACCGATCTCGCGCTGCTGCTGGTTTCAGAGCGGTGAGTAGGGCCGGGCCCGGGACGCTCCGTCAAGTCACATCCTCCTACCCGGACAAGTGGAAGTTGCCGTTGGAGCCGTATATAGACAGCGACACCAGCAGTGTTACTGATACGACCACGATCAGCGACGTCCGTACCGCGTTACCGGTCGCGACGCCGACTCCGGCTGGACCGCCCGAAGCAAAATAACCGAAGTACGTGTGGATCAGCAAGATTGTGATCGCCATCAGGACGGCCTGCAGGAACGACCACAACAAGTCGATCGGGTTGAGGAACGTCGTGAAGTAATGCTGGTACAGGCCGCTTGATTGGCCGAAGAGGACGACGGTCGTGAATTGGCTGGCGAGGAAGGACAGGATGACGGCGATGGAATACAGCGGCGTGATCGCCATCATCCCGGCCGCGATCCTAGTGCTGACCAGATACGAAACCGGCCGGATCGCCATGGATTCCAACGCGTCGATTTCTTCGTTGATCCGCATCGCGCCGAGCTGCGCGGTCACACCGGCGCCGAAGGTCGCCGCCAGACCGATTCCGGCGACGATTGGCGCTGCGATTCGAACGTTGATGAAGGCCGCTAGGAACCCGGTCAGCGCCTCGATGCCGATATTGCCCAGCGAGCTGTAACCCTGTACTGCCAGCGTGCCGCCCGCCGCCAGCGTCAAAAAGCCGACGATCACCAGCGTGCCGCCGATCATGGCCAAAGTTCCCGCGCCCATGCTGATTTCGGCGATAAGGCGGATGACCTCTCGCCGGTAGTGGCGCACCGCGAAAGGGACCCCGGCAAGCGCCTTGCCGTAGAAGAGGGTGTGGTCGCCGATGCGGCCGAGAGTGCCGACCGGCTTTTCGATTTGCCGCGTCAGGCGCGGATAAGCGGCTCGCAACGTCATCACGGCGTGCGTCTCCACCTCCTCAGTGACCCTTGGCTGACATTCGGATGCCGATCGCGGTGACGACCACGTTCACGACGAACAACGACATGAACGCGTACACGACCGTCTCATTGACAGCGTTGCCGACGGCCTTGGCGCCGCCGCCCGTGATCGTCAGCCCGCGATAGCACGCGACCAAGCCGGCGATCAGGCCGAAAAGCGCTGCCTTGACGCAAGAAATGATCACCTCGGGAACACCGGTTAGCAGGGTGATGCCAGCGGCGAACGCCCCCGGGTTGACGTCTTGAACGAACACCGAAAAAACGTAGCCGCCCACAATCCCGATGATGACGACCAGGCTGTTGAGCAGCAGGGCAACCAGCCCAGCCGCGAGCATACGAGGCGTCACCAGTCGTTGCACCGGGTTGATTCCCAGCACCTCCATCGCATCGATCTCTTCCCGGATCGTTCGCGACCCCAAGTCGGCACACATCGCCGTGGAACCCGCCCCCGCCACAATCAACACCGTCACCAGTGGACCGACTTGGGTGACCGCACCAAAGGCGGCGCCGGCGCCGGACAGATCCGCGGCACCCAGTTCCCGCAACAGAATGTTGAGGGTGAAGCTGACCAACACGGTGAACGGAATGGCAACCAGTAGCGTCGGTGCGATCGCAACGCGCGCAACAAACCACGACTGCTCCAAGAACTCGCGCCATTGAAAGGGTCGGCGAAAGACGAATTTGATCGCGTCGGCCGACATCGCAAATAGGCCGCCGACCGCCTCCATCGGTTTGGAGCCGCGTCCCAACGAGATGCCCCCCGTCCATCGCTCCGGGCCGGCTCGCCTAATCGCCATCGATCTCAGCTCCTTCCAGCATTTTTCAGACCGGCAGTCTCATTCTTCAATCTTTTCCGTTGCGCCGGCTGCTGGAAGGTCGGTCGATCCGACCGCCACGAACTCACGCTTTCGATCGCGAAATGCGTAGCGGACAGCCACATTCCGGCCTCTACCTCTGGCGTGACAACCGCTACGATGCTCACGCCCCACCTCCGTCCTGTCGCGTGAGTTGGACCTTCGAAGCGAGGGGCCCCACGTCTCGAAGCGTCCGGCGATTATGACTCATGCCGCGTCCCGGTGGAACCGAAAACTCGAAACCGTTATCCGGCAGCCCATCGGAGGACAAGCGGCGCGCGGCTCAGACATTTCACACAGCTCCGTCCCTGTAGCACTCAAGTGACGGCGCCGGCCGTCTTGAGTTCGATGATGCGGTCCCAATCGAGCCCGAGCTCCATCAGAATCTCGTCGGTCTGCTCGGCGAATCCTGGGGCCGGCCCGGTCTGTGGCGCTGCGACGTCGAACTGTACCGGGTTGGCCACCAGGTCGAGTTCGCCTGCATGGACAAGGTAGTCGTTCGCCCGGATCTGCGCGTCGTCGACCGCCTGCAAGGTGTCCTGCACGGGCGCCCACGGACCGGCAAGCGTGACAAAGCGTTCGCTCCACTCGGCAAGGGTGCGGGTGCCGATGGCCTTGGTGAGGATTTCCACCGCGTCCGCCGTATTGGCGGCGATGTTTTCCACCGTGGCGAAGCGCGGATCGTCGGCCAGCTCCGGCAGGTCGACGTGCCGGCACACGTCGGCCCAGAACTTGGTGGGCTGCATCATCACGAACGAGATGTAGCGTCCGTCGGAGGTGGTGTAGAGGCCCACCAATGGGTTATTCGGGGCGCCGTGCACGCCCGGCGGAGGCGCTTCCATCCGCTGTCCCAGATGCTTTGTCAGCGCGACGGTGTGTCCCATCGACCACAGGCCGCTGCCCAGCAGCGACACGTCCACGATGGACGCTTCGCCGGTGCGTTCGCGTTTGAGCAGCGCGGCCGCGATGCCGCCGGCGAGGTTGGTGCCGGAGATGGTGTCGCCGTAGGCCGGGCCGGGGGGCGCGATCATGCCGGGCATCCCCGCCGGGGTGATTGTCGCGGCGGTTCCGGCCCTGCACCAGAACGCGGTCATGTCGTAGCCGCCCTTGTCTGACTCGGGGCCGCGCGGACCGAGCGCGCTCCCGCGGGCGTAGACGATCTTCGGGTTGACGGTACGAATGTCCTCGATGTCGATGCCGAACTTCTTCCGGTGAGCGGGAAGAAAACTGGTCAGGAAGACGTCGGAGCGGCGGGCCAGCTCGTAGAGCACCTCCTTGCCTTCCGGCACCGACATGTCCAGGCCGATGCTGCGCTTGCCCCGGTTGGCGTGCTCGATGTTGGGGTTCGGGTCGCCCTCGACGCGCAGCATGCCGGTTTGGCGCAGTCCGCGCTGGGGGTCGCCCGTCACCGCGTGCTCGACCTTGACCACGTCCGCGCCCCACTCGGCGAGCACGGCGCCGGCCGAAGGGACGAAGCCGTACATGGCCACCTCCAGGACGCGGATCCCCTCCAGCGGCCTCATGCCCGGGCCACCGCGGCAGGCACCGCATACGTCTTGCGTTCCAGGAATTCCTCCAGCCCGGCGACACCCATCTCGCGGCCCACCCCCGACTGCTTGAAGCCGCCGAACGGGCTGTCGGCGGCGAAGTAGTTGCCCCCGTTGACCGAGAACGACCCGGCCCTGATGCGGCGCGCCACCGCCAGCGCGCGGTCCTGGTCGCGGCTGAACACCGCGCCCGCCAATCCGTAGATCGAGTTGTTGGCGATGCGCACCGCGTCGTCATCGGCGTCGAACGCGATGACCACGAGGACGGGTCCGAAGATTTCCTCCTGCGCGATCTCGCTGTCGGGGTCGACGTTGGTGAGCAACGTCGGCGCGTAGAAGTAGCCGGGATTCAATCGCTTGCCGCCGGTCACCAGGGTGGCCCCGGCGGCGACGGCCCGCTGGACCATGCCGTCGACCTTGTCCCGCTGCCGCTCGTTGATCAGGGGACCCATCAGCGTCTTGGGATCGGCCGGATCGCCGTGGCGCACCTTGGCGAAGTTCTGCGCGATCAGGTCGACGATCTCGTCGTGGTGCGAGCGGGGCACCAGCAGCCGCGACGTCAACGCGCACCCCTGTCCCGCGTGGGTCACCATGCTGAACGCCGCGAACATGGCCGCGCCGGCGAAGTCGGCGTCGTCGAGCATGATCACCGCCGACTTGCCGCCCAACTCCAGGAAGACGCGCTTGATCGTGTGGCTCGCGGCGGCCATGATCTTGCGCCCGACGGCGGTTGAGCCGGTGAAGGTGACGACGTCGACGTCGGGGCTGGTGGTCAGCGCCTCGCCCGTCTCGGGGCCCGAGGAGGTGAGCACGTTGACCACGCCGTCGGGGATGTCGGTGTGGTTGGCGATCAGCTCGCCGAGCGCGAGCGTGACCAGCGGGGTGTCGGGAGCGCCCTTGAGCACCACGGTGCATCCGGCGGCCAGCGCCGGGGCCAGCTTGGCGAGCGCGAGCTGGTTCGGGTAGTTGTAGGCGATGATCGCGGCGACCACCCCGGCGGCTTCCTTTTCCACCCAGCGGTGATGGAGCATGCCCCGCGATTCGATCTCGCCGAGGTCTTCGGAGAACTGGTAGGTGCGCAGCAGGTCGGCGTAGAAGCGCACGATCTTGATCGGGTCGTCCAGCTGGGCGCCCTGGGTCAGCGCGCGGGTGGCGCCCACCTCGGCGACGGTGAGCTCGCGAAGCTTGGCGTGTTCGACCAGCGCGCTGTGCAGCTGATCGAGGCAGCGGATCCGCAACTCGACATCGGTCGGCCAGCCGGTGGTGTCGAACGCGCGGCGGGCCGCCGCGATCGCCGCCTGGGCGTCCGCGACACTCGCGTCCGGGGCGTACCCGATGACTTCGCCGGTCGCGGGATTGCCGGACGGGAACGTCCTGTCGGTGGTGACCAGTCGGCCACCGATCAAGAGCCGGCGGTCGACGGGTGACTCAGGCGCGGCGTTCTCGATGGTCGCTGTGATCGCAGGCTCTGCCGTGTCCTGGGCAGGCATCCGTACTCCCTAATGTGGTGACGGTCACGATAATTTCATTCTCTTCCCCGGCGAATCTTACATTCGAGTCTCGATAATTCAAGAAACTCTCAGGAATGGGACCCGGCCACTGACCAGCGCCGCAGCCGCCAGCGGGGCGCCGGACGACGCAGTTTGACGCAGGCCAAACACGGTTTCCCAAGTGTGTTGCACGCCGCTTCGGGCTGAGAGTAAGGTTCTCATAATTGTAAGCGAGATTCTTTGTGGCCGAGACGGTCACCCCGGGAGTAGAGGTCTCAACGTGAAGACTGCGGTGGTCACCGGTGGCGGATCGGGCATCGGTCTTGCCGTGGTGCAACGGCTGCGCGCCGACGGCCTCGACGTCGCCACGATCGACCTCCGGCCGTCGGACGACGACCACTCTTTCACCGCGGACGTCACCGACCGATCGCAGGTGGACGCCGCCCTGGCGGCGATCCGCGCCCAGCTCGGGCCTGTCACCGTGCTCGTCAACGCGGCGGGGCTGGATGGCTTCAAGCGCTTCAACAACATCACCTTCGACGACTGGCAGCGGGTGATCGACGTCAACCTCAACGGGGTCTTCCACACCATTCAGGCGGTGTTGCCCGACATGGTCGAGGCGAAGTGGGGGCGGATCGTCAATATCTCTTCGTCGAGCACGCATTCCGGCGCGCCCTACATGAGTCACTACGTGGCGGCCAAGTCCGCCGTCAACGGGCTCACCAAATCCCTGGCACTCGAATACGGCCCCAGCGGCATCACCGTCAACGCCGTGCCACCCGGTTTCATCGACACCCCGATGCTGCGCGCCGCGGAGAAGAAGGGATTCCTGGGCGACATCGACGAAACCATCGCGCGGACCCCCGTACGCCGGATCGGCAGGCCGGAAGACATCGCGGCGGCCTGCGCCTTCCTGGTGTCCGAGGAAGCCGGCTACATCACCGGGCAGATATTGGGCGTAAACGGCGGTCGCAACACCTGAGCGACCCCGGTCGGTCTTCGGCAACGCAAGCCCCAACGAACCACCGCAAGGAGACAACGTGAAGGTCTGGGTAGATCCGGAGCGCTGTCAGGGCCACACCCTGTGCGCGATGATCGCGCCGGAGTCGTTCGAGCTCAACGACATCGACGGCAGCTCGTCAGCCATCGACGAAGTGGTGCCCGCAGAACGGCAGGACCAGGTTCGTGAAGCCGCGCAGTCCTGCCCGGAGCAGGCAATCATGATCACCGGCCTGAGCCGGCGCCCGGGTACTGACCGACGAAATACGTAGGGAGACAGAGCTTTGAGTGTCGACGACGTCGTCAGCGACAGCGACCGCAAGAAAAACACGTACCACTTCGATCGGCATTCGCCGGAGTACCGCTCGCAGTTCAGGGCGATCACCAAGGAGATGCACGCCAAGTGCCCGATGGCCTGGACTGAGACCTACGGCGGGCATTGGGTGGCGGCCGGCAGCCACGAGGTCTTCGAGCTGGCCCGCTGCCCCGCGGTCTCCAACGATCACGACATCCACGGCGAACGCCGCGGCTACAAGGGAATTTCGATTCCCACCGCCAGCCGCGTCAGCGCGGTGCGGGGCGGCATCCTGGAGATGGACGAGCCCGAGCACCGCACCTATCGAACGGTATTGAACCCGTACTTGTCGCCCGCCGCGGTCAAGCGCTGGGAGCCGTTCATCGACGACGTGACGCGCGCCTGCCTGGACGAGCGGATCGAGGAAGGCAGCATCGACTTCGTCGACGACCTGGCCAACATCGTGCCGGCGGTCCTGACGCTGGCCATGCTGGGCATTCCGTTGAAGAAGTGGAACATGTACAGCGAGCCCGTGCACGCCGCGGTCTACACCCCCGAGCATTCCCCGGATATCGAGCGCGTCACCGAGATGCACCGGCAGATGGGGCTCGACATGGTCAACACCATGATCGAGATCCGCGAGAATCCGCGGCCCGGAATCGTCAACGCGCTGCTACAGATGCGCATCGACGGCGAGCCCGCCCCGGATCTGGAAATCCTTGGCAACCTCGGCCTGGTCATCGGCGGCGGCTTCGACACCACCACCGCGCTGACCGCCCACTCGCTGGAATGGCTCTCCGAGCATCCCGCCGAACGGGAACTGCTCAGCAAGCAACGCAAGACGCTGCTGGACCCCGCGACCGAGGAGTTCTTGCGCTACTTCACCCCGGCACCCGGCGACGGCCGGACGTTCTCCGATGACGTCGAGCTCGACGGCACGCAGTTCAAAGAGGGGGAGCGCCTATGGATTTCCTGGGCGATGGCCAACCGCGACCCGGCGGTGTTCCACGACCCGGACGACATCGTCCTGGACCGTAAAGGCAACCGCCACTTCAGCTTCGGGCTGGGCGTGCACCGGTGCGCCGGGTCGAACGTGGCACGCACGGTGTTCAAATCCATGCTGACCGCGGTTCTGGACCGGATGCCCGACTACAAATGCGACCCCGAGGGCACCGTGCACTACGAGACCATCGGCGTCATCCAGGGCATGCGCAAGTTGCCGGCCACCTTCACCCCGGGCCGAAAGATCGGCGCCGGGCTGGTCGAGACGTTGGAGAACCTGCAACGCATCTGCGACGAACAGGAGTTCGCCAGGCCGATCACCGAACGCAAGGAAGCGGCCGTCATCGACTGAGCCGCCCGCTCGGGCCGTTGACTGCCGTAATTTTGTCGAGTAGGCCTGTGCAGCGGGGGCGCGCCCTATATTCGGGCCAACCGCCGAGAGATGGGAGACGCATCTAGCAGTCGGCCTGTTCTCCCTCGTGCAATGGTAACCACGTGAGACGCACAGGAGTCGGTCGATCATGAGGGCGACGGGCAGCGTGCGCGATGGCTGAGGCCAAGAACCCGCCGCAGGATCCGGCCCCCCGAAGGCCGACACGATGGCCTTGATCGAGGAAGCCGAGGCCGAAGCCGCCGAAGCCGAAGCGCTGGCGGCAGCGGCGCGCGCCCGTGCCCGGGCGGCCCGGCTCCGCCGCGAAGCGCAGGCCGCCGAGGACGCTCGGTCGGGCGACGACGACGCGACCGGCACCGGCGAAGCGGAGACCGAGGACGACGTCACCGAAACCGTCGAAGCCACCGACGCCGACGAACCCGAGGACGAAGCGTCCGTCGAGCCCCCCGAAGACGCGGAATCGGAGGCCGACCCCGCCCCCCCCCCCCCCCCCCCCCCCCCCCCCCCCCGCCGCCATCATGCTGATCTGTGCCTTCATCGGCGCCAGCGGATACATGATGTGGGAACGTCACGAAACCGTCGAGCGCAACCAGCGCACCGCGAACTTCATCGCGGGGGCCAAACAAGGCGTCATCAACATGTTTTCCATGGACTTCAACAGGGCCAAGGAGGACGTCCAACGGGTGATCGACAGCTTAACCGGCCAGTTGAGGGACGACTTCACCCAGCGCGCAAAGGATTTCACGACCGTTGTCGAGCAGTCCAAGGTGGTCACGACGGGATCGGTGAACGCGGCGGCCGTGCAATCCGTCGATGGAAACTCCGCGCTGGTACTGGTCGCGGCGTCATCGCGGATCACCAACGCCGCGGGCGCCAAAGACGAGCCACGCAACTGGCGGCTGAAAGTGACCGTGACCAACGATGGCGGGCAATACAAGATGTCGAAGCTGGAGTTCGTTCCGTGAGCGAGGACACCCGCGAGATCGACACCGCCGCCGACTCCGCCACGCCGTCGGAGCGGAGTGCGGGCGGCGACACCCGCGCGTGGCGGAAGGTGAAAGTCGTTCCCGTCGTTCTGATTTTGCTGCTGCTGATTTCCGGTGGTGCGGCGGCGTGGCTGTACTTCAACCAGTACCGGCCCGATAAACAAACCGACGGCGGCGTCGCGAACGGGGTCATCGGCGCGGCGTCCGACGGAACGGTCGCGTTGCTGTCCTACTCGCCCGACACCCTCGAACAAGGACTTCGCTGCCGCGAAGTCGCACCTGTCCGGTGATTTCCTGTCGTACTACAACCAGTTCACCGACCAGATCGTCGCTCCGGCGGCCAAACAGAAGTCGTTGAAGACCAGCGCTCGGGTGATCGGCGCCGCCGTCTCGGAGTTGCGGCCTGAATCGGCGGTCGTGCTAGTGCTGGTCGACCAGAGCACCACCCGCAAGGACAACCCGGACCCGGCGATGGCGTCCAGCAGCGTGCTGGTGAGTCTGGCGCGGGTCAACGGCCAGTGGCTGATCACCAAATTCGACCCGGTCTAGCCAGCCGCATTGTCCGGGCCGGTTAACCCCGGGGAAGCCCGAGCACCCGTTGGGCGATGATGTTGCGCTGGATTTCCGAGGTACCCCCGGCGATCGTCCCGGAGAAGCTGCGGGCGTAGCGCTCGAACCAGCTGGCGAAATAGTGGTCGAGGTTCATGTGCGCGTACGGCCCGGTCAGGCCCGGGTGAACGAGCCCGTCGGAGCCCGCCGACGTCAGTGCAAGCTCCATGCCACGCAACTCGGCCTCGGACCCGAGCAGCTTGAGCACCGAGATTGCCGCCACGTCATCTTCGCCGCGCGACGCACGGGCCAGGGCCACCGAACCGAGCAGGCGCAACGCCTGCTTGTCCATGATCGTGCTGGCGTACTGGTCCCGCTCAACCTCCGTGGTGGGATGGAAGTCGTCGATCATGTTGTCGAGTCGATCGGCGAAGCCCAGCCACATCATCGTGCGTTCGTGCCCCAGCGATCCGTTGGCGACCCGCCAGCCCTGGTCGAGCTCACCGACCAGATTCTCGGCCGGTACCCGGACGTCGGTGAAGAACACCTCGTTGAAATCCAGATCGTCGGCACCGCAGATCGACGGGAACGGGCGGCGCACGAGCCCCGGGGTGTCGGTCGGGATGATCAGCGCGCTGATTCCCTTGTGCTTCGGCGCATCTGGATTGGTACGCACAAATGTCAGCAAGACGTCGGCGTCATGGGCGCCCGAGGTCCACACCTTCTGGCCGTTGACCACGAAGTGATCGCCGTCCAGCACCGCGCGGGTGCGCAACGACGCCAGGTCGGAACCCGCGCTGGGCTCACTCATCCCGAGTGACGCGGTGATCTCGGCCCGCAGGATCGGCACCGCCCAGCGCCGCTTCTGTTCGTCGTTGCCGAACGACAACAGTGAAGCCCCAACGATGTTCACGCCCTGCGGATTGAAGCTGTGGTAGATCCGCCGGCGGCTGAGCTCTTCAAGATAGACGAACTGCTGAATGACCGTCGCGTTGCGACCACCGAATTCCGGTGGCTGGCTCGGCAGCAGCCAGCCGTTGTCGAACAGCAGCCGCTGCCAGTCGCGTGCCCACTTCGGCATGTGGGAGACCGATCGAGGCCTCTCGAGTGTTTCGCTTGCGGGAGGCAGGTTCTCGTCGAGGAAGGCCGCGAACTCCGCCCGGAACTCCTCGACGTCGGAGTCAAAAGTCAGTTGCACGGTATTCCTCCGCGATCCGCGCCCGGTGCTCGGCGGCGCCGCCGAGCATCAGCTCACCGGCTTTGGCCCGCTTCAGCGCGAACTGCAGATCGTTCTCCCACGTGAATCCCATTGCGCCGTGCAGCTGTAGACCGTGCCGGAACACCAGCGACTGGCACTCCCCCGCCGACGCCTTGGCCATCGCCGCCGCGAGCCGGCGGCGAGGATCGTCGGCCGCGATGGTCAGCGCGGCGAAATACGCCAGGGCACGGGCGCGTTCCACCGCGACGTGCATGTCGGCGGCCTTGTGCTGGACGGCCTGGAACGAGCCGATCGGCACACCGAATTGCTGGCGGCTGCCGACGTGTTCGAGCACCAGATCGAGGATGCGTTGGCAGGCACCGACCATCGTGATCGCCATACCCGTCAGGGCGATGTGGTGTGCGCGTTCGGAGTCGACGGTGAGCCGGGCGGTGTCCGGCAGGCGGACTTCGTTGAACGACAGGTCGGCGACGTGCAGGACGGGGTCGAATACCGCGGCGCGGCGCGCCGACACCTGGTTGGACCAGATGATGAACACCCCGGCGTCTGTCACCACCGCGAGGCGGTCGACCCGGTCGCCGTCGAGGACATGGCGGGCCGTGCCGTCCAGCACCCAACCCTCGGCGTCGCGGTGTGCCGCCACCCCGGTGTACACGGCGGTGCCCGACTCGTGCGGGTCGAACTGTTCGGCCGCCAACGGCGCGTACCGGGTCATCGTCGCCAGGAATGGGGTGGGGTCGGTCGCACGCCCCATTTCCTCGAGGACGATGGCCAGCTCGACGGCGCTTTCGGGATCGTTCAGCTCGGTCCAGCCCTGATCGACGTACGACTTCCAGAGCGGGGTGGGGTCGACGCCGTCCTCGGCCACGCCGCGCACCAGCGAGGGCGGGCATTGCTTGGCGACGGCGTCGCGAACGGTCTTCTGCCACAGCCGCTGATCGGCATCGAACTCCAACAGCATGAAGGCCGCCTCCTGTCATCACCGACGCTGCGAGAATATCATTCTCGCACGCGGAAGTAATAATCTCGGAAACGGGTTATGGGGTGCCCGGGTTCCCGGCCTAGACGGTCGCCGCCAGGCCGTCGGCGGGCCGATCCCAGCGGTCGAGCGCCAAGAAGTCCGTGAGCGGGCGACGGCGCAGCGGGCCGTGCTTGCCCTTCGGCCAACCGACCACGACGTGGCCCGCCACCAACCAGTCGTCCGGCACGCCGATCGCCTCGCGCAGCAGTCGTTCGCCGCCGTAGGACGCCCAG
This sequence comes from Mycobacterium paraffinicum, assembly GCF_025822865.1. Taxonomy (NCBI): domain Bacteria; kingdom Bacillati; phylum Actinomycetota; class Actinomycetes; order Mycobacteriales; family Mycobacteriaceae; genus Mycobacterium; species Mycobacterium paraffinicum. The sequence goes on from NZ_JACKUR010000019.1 coordinate 59,000, forward strand.
CTGGTCAGGCATGCCCCCAGGCCCTGGGCGCGCGCCGCCAGCAGAAAGTTCTGCATGGCGGGAAAGATCGATCCGCCGAGCAGGAGTTCCGACGCCGTGGGGTAGTGCTGCTGGGCGAACAGGACGGAGGTGAACTCTCCCGCCCGGTCATGCAATTCGTAGGTCGCTCGGTAGGTGCGGGCGCGGCGGCTGTTGTCGTCGTCGGCGGGGCGGGTCATTCCGTAGACGGGCTCGATCACTTCCAGGGCGTGGGCCGCCGCGTTGGCCACCACGGCGCGCAGCTCGGGTGAGCGCAGCACGACGAAGCGCCAGCCCTGCGCGTTGGCGCCCGACGGGGCCCACCTCGCCGCTTCGAGGCACCGCGCCAGGGTCGCATCGTCGACCGGCTCGTCGGTGAAGCGCCGGATCGTCCGCGCGGTCGACATCGCTTCCCAGACGTCGCTGCTCGCTCCGGTCACGACTTCTCCTTTGCAATCGCGTTGCAGCACAGGCTGACTCGATCTGACGAAGCCTGGCCGGCGTCAAGCGTGCGCTCGCGAACAATCCTAAGATCGCTCATCGACCCTCGACTGTAGACCGCGGGGAGGAGTCGCGATGCGAGACTGCGTCAAGGCGATTGCGAGCGCCAACGCCTCCACGACGAAGGAGAAGACCATTGGATCGCGAAACCTACCAACGGGGGCTGCACGTCCGCTCCGAGGTGCTCGGCGAGGAGTATGTCAACCGGGCCCTGGCCGACGCGGACGACTTCACCCGGCCCCTGCAGGATCTCGTCACCGAATACTGCTGGGGCGCGATCTGGGGCCGCGAGGAGCTGCCCCGGAAAACGCGCAGCATGCTCAACCTGGCGATGATCTCGGTACTGAACCGGCCCAATGAATTGCGGACGCACGTCAGGGCGGCGCTGACAAACGGCGTCACCCGCGACGAGATCCGCGAGGTCTTCCTGCAGGTGGCCATCTACGCGGGCGTGCCGGCCGCGGTCGACAGCTTCCGCATCGCGCGCGAGGCCTTCGCTGAACTGGACGAGGGCTAGGGCCGGACATGGAGGTCGGATTCGTCGGGTTGGGAAACATGGGTTTTCCCATGGCGCGCCGCTTGATTGAGCGAGGCCACGATGTCGTCGCCTTCGACACGCGTGCCGCGGCGCTCGAGCGCGTCGCCGCCTTGGGGGCGCGCCCCGCGGCATCGGCGAGAGAGGTTGCCGATCGCACCGAGACCGTTATGGCGAGCCTCCCGACGCCGGTCGCCTCACTCGAGGTGGCGACGGGTGCGGCCGGCGTGATCGAGGGCGCAAGAATCAAGCGCTATGTCGACCTGTCCACCGTCGGCGGCCGCACGGCAAGGCAGATCTTTGACCGGCTTGCCGAGCGGCACATCGCAGCGATCGACAGCCCGGTCAGCGGCGGCGTCAGCGGGGCGGAGAAGGGCACACTCGCGGTCACGGTGTCGGGGCCGCGCGACGAATTCGACGTCATCCGAACCGCGCTCGAGGCGATCGGCCGGCCCTTCTACGTCGGAGACAAACCGGGGTCGGCGCAGACGATGAAACTCGCCAACAACATCTTGGCGGCCAACGTGTTGGCCGCGACAGCCGAGGTCGTCGTGATGGGCGTCAAGGCCGGTCTCGACCCGAGTGTGATGATCGAGGTGCTCAACGCCGGCTCGGGTGCGACGAGCGCGAGCCGGGACAAATTCCCCCGCTCGATCCTCCCCCGGACGTTCGATTACGGCTTCGCGACCGGCCTGATGGTCAAGGACGTGCGTCTGTACCTCGAGGAAGCGGAAGCGCTCGGCGTGCCAACTGACGTCGCCACAACGATCGCCCGCCTCTGGGAGACGACCGCCGATGACCAGGGCCCCGACTCGGACTTCACGACGGTGATCAAACCGCTCGAGAAGGCAGCCGGCGTGATAGTGGGCAGGTCGCCGGCCTAGCCGGCGCTCCCCCGGTGATAGAGGCGATGGCCGCTATCCAGGAGAGGGAGAATGGTATTATCGCTATTTAAGAACCGTACTTGCACGAGGGCCGCGAAAGCGCTCTCTACCAGGGACTTTGATTAAACGAAACGCTTACCGGAAACCCGTTGATTGGCCCCCGAGAAGAATGTTAGGTTATCTATCATATGACCCGGCTGGGTTCGCTCTGGGTGCCCGAGTCGAAGGATGGCTTTCGTGATCGAACACGCTGACGGAACCAGCACGCCGCTCATCGACGCGAGCGTGCACATCTTCTTTCCCTCCAATAAGGCGCTGCGGAAGACCCTGCGTGAGCCGTTCAAGAGCCGGGGCTTCCCCGATTACGAGATGGACTGGTACGGCGCTCCGGGCGGTGAGTACGCGCCCAATACCGAGGGCCCGGACCGGCAGTACCCCGGTTCCGATCCGGATTTCGTTGCCAATGAACTCTTTTCGAAACGCGGGGTCGACATTGCGGTCCTGCACCCGATGGCCCGCGGCATCATGCCGGACCGGCACCTGGGCAGCGCGCTGCACGCCGCGCACAACGAAATGATGGTGTCGGACTGGTTGGAGTCCAGCGAGTTCGGCGAGCGGTTCCGTGGCACCATCCGGGTGAATCCCGATGACATCGCCGGCGCGCTGCGGGAGATCGAGAGGTGGCGTGGTCACCCTCGGGTGGTCCAGATCGGCGTTCCGCTGCAATCCCGCGAGCTCTACGGCAAGCCACAGTTCTGGCCGCTGTGGGAAGCCGCGGTCGACGCCGGGCTTCCCGTTGCCGCGCACATCGAAGTCGGGTCGGGCATCGCCTTTCCGCCGACGCCCAACGGGAACACCCGTACCTATGAGCAGTACGTCAGCTTCATGGCGCTGAACTACGTCTATCACCTGATGAACCTGATCGCCGAGGGAGTGTTCGAGCGCTTCGACGGCCTGAAATTCGTCTGGGGCGACGGCGCGGCGGACTTCGTGACGCCGTTCATCTGGCGGATGGACACGTTCGGCCGGCCGCACTTGGAGCAGACACCGTGGGCACCGCGGATCCCCAGCGACTACCTGCCCGGTCACGTGTATTTCGTTCAGGGCAGTCTCGACGGTCCCGGTGACACCGAGTTCGCCGGCGAATGGTTCGGCTTCACCGGCAAGGACGACATGGTGATGTTCGGCTCCAGCTATCCGCACTGGCAGTGCGGCGATATCAAGAAGCTTCCCCGCGCCCTCTCCGCCGAACAGCGCGAGAAGCTGTGCTGGCGCAACGCGGCGCAGCTCTACAACATAGACATTCCCGCCGGGGTGCGCGCACAGTAGAAGTACGACCTGATACCGAGGAGTTTCAGATGACGTTGACCCATTCGCAGGAGCGGGTTCCCGCTGCCGAGCGCATAGCCGTCCGATGCGTCGACTCAGATGTCCACCCGGCGCCCAAGCGCGGAGAGCTCCTGCCGTACATCCCCGAGCCCTGGCGCAGCAAATACTTCCTCACCCGCACCGTGGGTGAGCAGATTTACTACGACGCCCCCGACTACGCCCACTCCTACGCGATGCGGGTGGACTCCTTCCCCGCCAACGGCGAATTCCCCTGCAGCGACCCGGATATGGCGTTTCGCCAGCTGATTATGGAGGCCGGCTCGGACATCGCGATCCTCGAACCGGCGGCCTACCCGGCCCGCCTGCCCGAAGCGCAGCACGCGATGTCGAGCGCGTTGAACGAATGGCAGGCCAATCACTGGTTGGACAGCCACAACAACTGGCACCAGCGCTGGCGCGGTTCGATTTGTTGCGCCATCGAGGAGCCGGCAGAGTCCGTGCGCGAGATCGAGAAGTGGGCCGGTCACCCCTACATGGCCCAGATTCTGATCAAGGCCGAGCCGCGGCCGTCGTGGGGGCACCCGAAATACGACCCGATCTGGGCTGCCGCCACCAAGCACGACATCACCGTGAGTTGTCACCTGTCGCGCAGCCAGTTCGACGAGCTACCGATCCCGCCGGTGGGATTTCCCAGCTACAACCACGACTTCATGGTGACCTACTCGCTGCTGGCCGCCAACCAGGTGATGAGCCTGATCTTCGACGGCGTGTTCGACCGGTTCCCGACGCTGCGGATCGTGTTCGTCGAGCACGCGTTCAGCTGGATCCTGCCGCTGATGTGGCGCATGGATTCGATCTACGAGGCACGCAAGTCGTGGGTCGACATCAAACGCAAGCCGTCGGAGTACGTCAAGGACCACATCAAGTTCACCACCCAGCCGCTGGACTACCCCGAAGACAAGACCGAGTTGACCCGCGCGCTGGAATGGATGGAGTGCGACAAGATTCTGCTCTTCTCCTCGGACTATCCGCACTGGACGTTCGATGACCCCCGCTGGCTGGTCAAGCACCTTCCCAAGGCCGCCCGCGACGCGGTGATGTACAAGAACGGCATCGCCACCTACCACCTGCCCGAGACCGTTCCGGTCCTCGAGGGTCAGACCCGGGTGCTCTGAATTGACCTTAGAACAAGACGGGGCAACCAAACGGCCTGAGCCCCGTCTCGCCCAGGGCCGTGAGCATGTTGTTGCGACCGTGGATGAGATCCCACCGGGCAAGCACAAGCTGGTGCCCATCGGGCGGCACGGCGTCGGCGTATACAACGTCAACGGCAGCTTCTACGCCATCGCGAATTACTGCCCACACCAAGGCGGTCCGCTCTGTTCGGGCCGCGCAAGGGGACGCACGGTCGTGGACGAAACCGCTCCGGGCGACTCGGTCATGGTGCGCGACCTGGAGTACATCTACTGCCCTTGGCACCAATGGGGTTTCGAGCTGGCGACCGGCACAACCGCCGTCAAGCCCGAATGGAGTATTCGGACCTATCCGGTGCGCGTCGTCGGCAATGACGTTGTGGTGCAGGCCTAGCTACAGGAGAATCGGGTGCCTTCAATCGAGATCAATGGCGGAAATGTCGTCTACGAAATCCTCGGTGAATCGGGCGATCTCATTGCCCTGACGCCCGGCGGCCGGTTCAGCAAGGAGATTGAAGGCCTGCGTCCGCTTGCCGACGCGCTCGCCGCCGGCGGCTACCGCGTGCTGCTGTGGGACCGGCCGAACTGCGGTGCTTCCGATGTGCAGTTCTACGGCCAGAGTGAATCTCACATGCGCGCCGAGACGCTGCACGAGCTGGTGACCGGGCTGGGCTTCGAGCGCTGCATTCTGGCCGGCGGCTCCGGCGGCGCAAGGGATTCCATGCTGACCACGATGCTCTACCCGGAGATGGTCACCAAGCTCGTCGTGTGGAACATCGTCGGTGGCATCTACGGCACCTTCGTGCTCGGCTCCTTCTACATCATCCCGAGCATCCTCGCGGTGCGCGGCACGGGCATGGACGGGGTGGTGAAGGTGCAGGAATGGCGCGACCGCATCGAGGAGAACCCCAACAACAAACAGCGGTTCCTCGACTTCGATTCCGACGAGTTCCTCAAGGTGATGCTGCGCTGGCTGAACGCGTTCGTCTCCAAGCCGGGACAGACGATCCCGGGCGTCGAAGACGAGATGTTCGAACGGATCACAGTGCCCACCTTGATCATTCGTGGTGGCGAGAACGACATGGATCATCCGAAGCGGACATCGCTGGAGGTCAGTTGCTTGATCAAGGGGTCAAAGCTCATCGACCCCCCGTGGCCGGAGGATGCATGGGAGCGTGCGTCCGAGGACCGCGCGGCGGGGCGGGTGCAGCACTTCAACATGTTCGACACGTGGGTGCAGGCGGCGCCCCCGATCCTCGAGTTCCTGGGTTCGTGATGTCCCTACACGGTGCGAATGTGAACCTCGCAGTTGAGCGACGCCTCGAGGGCCGTGTGGACCCGGCTCTCGGGAATGCGTTCGAGGTCCTTCTCACGCAGCGTTACGTACACGATGTCGAAACCGTCGTTCCCGGGCATCCGCTCGATATCACCGGTGAGCCCGAAGCCGGACAACACGCCGTGGGCGTCGTCGTCGGTCCCCCGGCTGATGAAGGTGACTACTCCCGGAACCGGTTCGGCGGCGAACACCCTGCCGCACAGGCGGATCGCCAATTCTCTGGCCGCGTCGACGTCTTCGGCCGCGATCAGCAACTCGACTTCACGGCGCCCGGCGGGCATCGCCGCGAGGTCGTTCTCGACGACGTCTGCACCCGCTTCACGCGCAAGCCCGAGGAGCGCTGCCATGCCGTCTCGTAGCTGCGGGACCGTGCAAACGCTGTCCGGGTCGACATTGACGCGCACCACCGCAGTTCGCATGTGCGCAAGCCTAACTAAGACGATGACAGGCCTGCCGTGAACGCCGCCCAGTCCATGACCATCACCACCGCGACCTTCCCGGGCGCTGAACCCCGGCTGCTCTTCGAACGAACCGGCCAAGCCCGCGAGGACCTCACGGCGTACCGCCGGCTCGGCGGGTATCGCCCGCTTGCCGACGCCGATGCATTGCTGAGCGAGGTCGACGGCAGCGGGCTGGTCGGCCGCGGTGGTGCGGCCTTCCCGCTCGCGGTCAAGTTGCGCACGGTGCGCGACAACGGGCGCATTGCCGGCGGCGCCGTGGTTGTCGCGAATGGCGAAGAGGGCGAACCGGCTTCGATCAAGGACCGCTGGCTGCTGCGCAACCGCCCCCACCTGATCCTGGACGGGCTGAGGCTGGCCGCCGCGATCGTTGGCGCCGACCGCGCGTACGTCTACGTGTCCGACCCGGAATCGGCGCACAGCGTCGAAACCGCCCTCGGCGAACTCGATCCCGACGCCCTCGGCGGCGTCACGGTCGACATGTTGACCGTGCAGCCCGGATACGTGGCCGGGGAGGAAACCGCCGCCGTCCGCGCGATCAACGGCGGCCCGGCCAAGCCGACGGACAAGCCGCCGCGCCCATTCGAATCCGGCGTCGATGATCACCCGACTCTGGTGAGCAATGTCGAGACCCTGGCCAATCTCCCTTACCTGCAGCGCCACGGCTCTGTGTCGTTCCGCTCGCAGGGCACGTCGCTGTCCCCGGGCACCTTCCTGGCCACCATCACCGGGGCGGGCCGCCCGGCCGCACTCTATGAACTTCCGCAGGGCTTGCCGTTCACCGAAATGCTTGCACTGCACGGTGTTTCACCTGAACAGGTGCGTGGGGCGTTGATGGGCGGCTACTTTGCCGGCCTGCTCAACCGCGCCGTACTCGAAGCAACTTTGGACCACGAGACGATGCGGCGACTCGGCAGCGGTTTGGGTTGCGGCGCGATCTCGGTGATCACCGACGACTGCCCCGTCGCGGTAGCGGCGTCGGTGCTGGCCTACTTCGACCGCGAAAACGCCGGACAATGCGGCTCGTGCTTCAACGGGACGGCGGCGATGGCCGCCGTCGCCGGCGCGCTGCGCGACGGAGCCGCGACGACCGAAGACGTCGACCGGTTGCGCCGTTGGTCGGTGCTGCTGCGCGGACGCGGCGCGTGCGCAACGCTGGACGCCGCCACCAACGTGGCCGCCAGCCTGCTCAGTCAGTTCCCGGACGAAGTCGCCGCACATCTCGGCGGCACGTGCCAGGACTGCGTCCGGGGCATGTTCCGCGCCGACTGTCCCTACGAGGCGGAAGTTGTGAGGCTCGCGTGAAAATCCGCCTGGATCGCACCGTCTGCGACGGCTTCGGCATCTGCGCGAAGTACGCGCCCGGATACTTTTCGCTCGACGATTGGGGTTACGCGTCCCTGATCGGCGACGGCACCGTGGCGGAGGCGGATCGTGACGCCGTCATGCGCGCCCTGATGGACTGCCCGGTGCACGCCATCGCCGAGATCGGTGAGCGCACATACCCCACCCCGCAAGCGCCGCTCGCCGACGCGGACGATCCGGCCGAGCGCCTCAAAACCGAGGAGAACGAGGCGGAGTGGGGCTTCACCCGTTGACCCGCCAATCACAAAGCCCGACAGAGCGACGAGAGAGTTCCTGGTCCGCCGCCTGGGTGCGGCCCGTTCGGTTGCGTCCTTGTCCAAGGAACGATTCGCACCACAGGGTCCGTGACAGTCGGAGCCGGCCGTCAGGCCAATGCGCATGCGGCCCAACGCCTACGGCACATGCCGGTCCCACTCAAACGGCACCACCGCGAAAAACGGTGCGGCGAACAACGGTTCGACGCCCGGCTCCTCCCAACGCGCCGACAGCACCGGCCGCAGGCGCTCCCCCACGGCGGCGGGATCGTCATCGAGGAAGCAATACGTAATGGCCTGGCCCGCTTGAGCGTTCGCGAGATGCGCGTCGACCTGCCGTGATACCGCGGACCAGGCGCCGGCGACGCCCGGCACTTCCACCAGCGAACTCGCCGAGGCCGATCCCCGCTCGACCAGCAGGAAAACCCCCCGCGCGGGCAGCCAGGGCAGGACGTCCGACCCCACCTTGACCCTGGGCGCGGCCGCCTTGGCCCGCACCTCATAGACGCCGCGCTCCACCGGTGGCAGCAGCGGGAGCTTGCGCCCGGCGTTTCCGAGTGCCGAGGACAGTTCGTTGAACCCGCGCAGCCCGGCCCGGTCGGTGAAAAAGTACGTCATCACGTGGTCGACCCCGTCCAACGGCCCACCACTGATCGGCCGCGCAGAGCGACAGGCCGGCGTCGAGACCAACCGCAACGAGGCGCGCACCGCCGCCAACCGGTGTTGCTCCGGTCGGTGGTCCAGGGTGTGCCAGCGCAGGTACTCGGCATCCAGACCGTCGGGATGGCGAGTCGCCATGGATACGAACAACGTGGAGATCTCCCCGCGCCCGGCGGCGAGGATTTCGGCGACCTCGTCAGATGGCGTGCCCGGAAGCTGCATCACAAGTGTCCTCAAGATTCCGTCGAATCGTATTCGGTCAGCGCGATTTCGGGATGCCGGACCTCGATCATGCGCCGGAAGCCCTCGCGCCAGGGCACTTTCGTGCGGCCGAGCACCTCGTGCATCCGGGTGACATCCGGCCACAGCGGCGTGTGTGCGTCGGTCGTGTATTCGAACACCGGCTCGACACCGATCAACTGGCCCATGAACGTGCAGTAGTCCTCGACGCTGACCGTTTCGCTACCGGCCCAGTTCACCACGACCGGCGGCACCGCGCCGACCTCCATCGCGCGGATGCCGAGTTCCACGTAGTCGTCCTCGTAGAGGGGGTTGTAGTTGTTCGGCTTATCGGGATGTAGTCGAATTGGTTTGCGCGCCAACATGGCTTCGAGGCGATCGGCGGGAGCACCGCCCTGCGGCCCATAGGTTGAGCAGATCCGGATGATGGTCAACGGGATTCGATAATGGCTGGCGATCCAGCTGCACACCGACTCCGCCGCGACCTTGGAGAAGCTGTAGTTGGCGCGCAGCGGGACTCCCGGCGGATCGGTTTCGGCCAATGGTCGCTGCCCTTGGTACGCGTAGATCGAGCCGGTTGAACAGAAGACGAACCCCTTTGCGGCGCGGCAGTGGTACAACAGTTCGCCCGACATGTGCGCATTCGTTTCGACGCAGCGGTTCCAGTCGCCCGCGCCGGTGTCCACCGCAGCGTGAAAGACGTAGGTGAAATCCTCTGGAAGGTCGGTGAAGTCGCCCGCGCCGATGTCCAGCGGGACGGGTTTGATGCCCGCGCCGACGAGCCTGTCTCGATCGGCGGGGTCTTTGAGGCGCGCGGCGCCCCACACTTCGTTGGAAGCCGCCAGAGCCCGCGCGATGGGAAACGCGATCTTGCCCGTCGCCCCGGTGATCAGGATCTTTTCTGCGTCGAGCAATCAGCCCTCCCGAATGTGAAGTACTTGATATGCGCTTGGCAGCATAACTCCCGGCCGAATGAAAATGGCAGGAGAGGCCGGTTCGGAATCGCGTCGCGCCCGATGTTCTTACCTGGTCGGCTTCAAGGGAATAAGCTGATACCCGCCAAGGTCAGGATGGCCCCACTGGGAGGCCCACCATGAGATGGTTTGTTCGTCGTCTGACCGCCGTCGTGGCGGTCGGCTTCGTAGCGATGACGGTCGCGGTGATCGCGACGCCGGGAATCAGCGCGGCCCAGTGCGATCACGGCATGTCGTTTAATCCCGCGACCTTCGAGTGCAAACCGCCGCCGGCGTCACCGGCGTGGTACACCCGCCCGCCGGCGTACGCGCCCTCGTTCGCCGGGCAGGATGTGCCGCCGCCTCCGCCACAGCCATGGTGGACGTCGGAACCCCCGATGTGGAGTGCCGGCTTTCATCAGTGGGGCATTTACGTGGGCGGCGTTTGGGTGCCGCTCTGACCGATACCATCTCGATCACCCTCGCGTGCGAGTGATAACGTAATTCTCCGATTCGTATAACGGGCCTACCAGGTCGCATTCGGGGACCGTTCGACTCGCGGAGGTGACGTGTCTGCACCGGGACGCCCGCTGCCCCTGATCACCCAGGAAAACGAATTCTTCTGGACCTCGGGCGCCGACGGGAAGCTGCGCCTGCAGAACTGCAATGCTTGCCAGTCGCTGATCCATCCGCCGGCACCGGTGTGCCGGTACTGCCGGTCCCGCGACATGGGCGTGCGGGCGGTCTCCGGCACGGCGACGCTGGCCGGCTTCACCATCAATGAGCGGTTCAGTCTGCCCGGGCTGCCGGCGCCCTACGTGGTCGCCCAGGTCGCGATTGCCGAGGACCCCCGCGTGCGATTGACCACCAACATCGTGGAGTGCGAACCCGATCAGCTCGAGCTCGGCCAGCAGGTGGAGGTCGTCTTCGAGCAGGCCGAGGATGTGTGGTTTCCGCTGTTTCGGCCCTTGCGCGCGGGGGGCGCCAATGGCGAGCGCGGTCCGCTGCCGGACGACGACATCGCGCCCGAGCGGTTCGGCGAACACGTCCGGCCGATGCTGACCGCCGAGAAGTTCGAGGACAAGGTCGCGCTCACCGGGATCGGCATGTCGCCGATCGGACGCCGTTTGATGCAGCTGCCGCTCGCTCTGACGGTGCAAGCCTGCGAAGCGGCAATCGCCGACGCCGGCCTGACGTACGCCGACATCGACGGACTATCCACTTACCCCGGCGCGATCAATGTCGGCGGATTCGGGGAGGGCGGCGTCACCGCTCTGGAGGCGGCCCTCGGCATTCGGCCGACATGGCACAACGGCGCCATGGAGACGTTCGGCCCCGGCGGATCGTTGATCGCCGCGATGCTTGCGGTCGCATGCGGTCTGGCGCGTCACGTGCTGTGCTTCCGCACGCTATGGGAGGCCACCAACGGCGAACTGATGAAGCAGGGCAAGATCAGGCCCTCGGGAGGCCGGATGCCGGGCTGGCAGATGCCGTTCGGCGCCACATCGGCGGCCCACACGCTGGCCATGAACGCGCAGCGGCACTTTCACCGGTACGGCACCACCAAGGAGACGCTGGGCTGGATCGCGTTGAACCAGCGGGCCAACGCCGAGCTCAACCCCACTGCCATCTATCGAACCCCCATGACGATGGACGACTATCTGCACGCGCGACCGATCACCACACCCTTCGGCCTCTATGACTGCGACGTGCCCTGCGACGGCGCCATAGCGGTGATCGTCTCCGCCATCGACGCCGCCCGTGACCTCGCCAAGCTCCCGGTGCTGGTGGAGGCGGTGGGTACGCAGATCGTCGAGCGAATCGACTGGGACCAAAGCACTTTGACCCATGAGCCGCAGGTGCTGGGCCAGGCCGCGCACGTGTGGACCCGCACCTCAATGCGGCCGGCCGATGTCGACGTGGCCGAGCTCTACGACGGCTTCACCATGAACTGCCTGTCCTGGATCGAGGCGCTGGGGTTCTGCGGGATCGGCGAGGCCAAAGATTTCCTCGACGGCGGCAAGAACATCGCCCGCGACGGCCAGCTGCCGCTCAACACGCACGGCGGCCAGCTTTCGCACGGCCGCACCCACGGCATGGGCCTGGTCCACGAGGCCGTCAGCCAGTTGCGCGGGGAGGCCGGCGACCGTCAGGTCGCCGACGCCCGGGTTGGCGTAGTAAGCAGCGGCGGCCTTACGCCCAGCGGTGTGCTGCTCCTGCGGGCCGACGCATGAGCGCGCCGCGTCCAAGGTTGGTGATCGTCGACGGCGTGCCGATGTCGGCACTGATCGCCGAAGCCCCCGATCCCAAAGCCGTAATCGTGGCCATCCACGGCGGAGGCACCACCGCGATCTATTTCGATTGCCCGGGTCACCCCTCGTTGTCCCTGCTACGTACCGGCGCCGCAGCCGGATTCACCGTGGTGGCACTCGATCGGCCCGGCTACGGCAGCTCCGCGCCCTACCCGGAGGCGATGGTCGAGGGCAATCAGCGCGTCAACCTGGCCTACGGTGCGGTCGAGCGCATCATCGGCGAACGACCAAGCGGCGCAGGCCTGTTCGTCATGGGGCATTCGGGAGGCTGCGATCTGACGATGCGGATGGCCGCCGACGAACGCGGTGGCGATCTACTCGGCATCGAATTGGCCGGCACCGGTCGGCACTACCACCCCGCGGCCAAGGAAATACTCAAAACGGCGACCCGCGAACGACGCCCGTCGGGCATGCGCGACCTGCTGTGGAGCCCAGAGCACCTGTATCCGCCCGAGGTCCTCGGCGGAGCGACGGTGTCCCCGTCCGCGCCGTCGTACGAGGACCAAATGGTGTCGGACTGGGCACGGCAGACCTTCCCGGCGCTGGCCCCGGCCGTGCGGGTGCCCGTGCACTTCAGCATCGCCGAACACGAAAAAGTCTGGCAGGCCGATGATTCGGCGGTGCAGCAGATTACCGCGATGTTCTCCGCTGCGCCGCGCTTCACCGTACACAGGCAACTCGGGGCGGGGCACAACATCAGCCTCGGCCACACGGCCGCCGACTATCACGCGGAGGTCCTTGCGTTCGTCGACGAATGCGTGACGGCAGCACGCTCGGAAGAGGCCACCGGATGAGAGTCGGGTTCATCGGACTGGGCAGCCAGGGCGGTCCCATGGCGCGGCGGATCGTCGAGGGCGGCTACGAGACGACACTATGGGCGCGCAGAACCGCATCCCTCGAGCCGTTCGCCGACACCGAGGCGAAGGTCGCCGAATCACCGGCCGAGCTCGCCGCGGCCAGTGATCTGGTCTGCCTATGCGTGGTGGGCGACGCCGACATCGACGAGATCGCGAGCGGCGAGCGCGGGCTGTTGGCGGCGATGGAGCCGGGTGGGTTGATCGCCGTGCACAGCACCGTGCATCCCAACACCTGCCGTGAACTGGCGAATAAGGCTGCCGCTAAGGGTATCTCGGTGATCGACGCGCCGGTGAGCGGCGGCGGCCCGGCGGCGTCCGAAGGGCGCCTGCTGGTGATGGTCGGTGGCGACGCCGACGTCGTCGAGCGTTGCCGCCCCGTCTTCGCGACCTACGCCGATCCGATCGTCCACCTCGGCGAGCTGGGTTCGGGTCAGACCACCAAGCTGCTCAACAACCTGCTGTTCACCGCCCACCTGGCGACCGCGGCCACCGCGCTGGCGCTGGCCGGCGCCCTCGGTGTCGACCCGGACCGCCTCACCGAAGTCGTCTCCCGCAGCAGCGGGAATAGCTTCGCCCTCAACGCCCTTGGCGGCATCGGCGGCCTCGACCGCCTTGCCGGCGTGGCCGGGACGCTGCTGCAAAAGGACGTCCGCCTGGTGGTCGACCTGGCCGACCGGGCCGGCGCGCGCGGCGGTGCCGTGCTGGATGCGGCCGACGCCGCGCTGATCCTCATGGGCCATCCGCGGTGAGAGTCGGTTTCATCGGCGCGGGCCGGATGGGCCGCCCCATGGTGGGCCGTCTGGTGGCGGCCGGGCACGACGTCCTGGCCGTGGGCCGGACCGCGGGCCGGCGGGGCGATCTCGAGCAGCTCGGGGCCCGGGCCGTCCACGAGGTGCCCGCGGCCGGTGCGGGGGCCGATGTCGTGGTGCTCTGCGTGTTCAGCGATCAACAGGTGCGCGAGGTGTGCCTGGACGGCGGATTGCTCTCCGCCATGCCGCCCGGTTCGGCGTTGGTGGTGCACACCACCGCCAGTCCGACGACAATCGACGCCTTGGCCGCACGCGCCGACGGCGTCGACGTCGTCGATGGGGCGGTCAGCGGGGGACCGCACGACATCGCGGCCGGCCGGCTCACCCTCTTCGTAGGTGGCACCGACGAGGCGGTGACCCGGGTGCGGCCGGTGCTGAGCTGCTACGGCGATCCCGTCTTGCACGTCGGGCCCGCCGGAACCGGACAAAAGGTGAAGCTGGTCAACAACGCCTTGTTCGCGGGGCATATCGGGCTGCTCGCGGAATCGATCAGGCTCGGCCAGCAGCTGGGCGTCCCGGAGTCGACGCTGCTGAACGCCCTGACGCACGGCAGCGCGAGCAGCCGCGTCTTGAGCCTGGTGGCGGCGGGCGGCTCCGTCGAGTCGTTCATTGAGGTCGCCGGCGAATTCGTCAGCAAGGACGTGGCGGTCGTGCGCAACGTCAGCGATGAACTCTGCGGCGACCTGGGCGCACTCGATGACGCCATCAGGGCCATGAACGTCGCGAAGAGGGGTTGAGATACCCGTGTTTCGGTCTTTCAGGTTCGTCACGAAGGTATTACCGTTACCGTTACAGTCAACGACTCGGCTGTAACGATTTCAGCCCGCCCTCGCCGCTGAGGAGGATTTCAGTGACAAAACCGAAGGTCATCTTCGATCCGTACTCCGAGGATTACTTCAACAACCCGTTCGACACCTATCGACGGATGCGCGAGGACGCGCCGCTGTATTACGACGAGAAAGAGGACTTCTACGCGCTTACCCGCCACGAAGACGTCGCGGCGGCATTTAAGGACTTCGAGACGTATTCTTCGGCGCGCGGCTGCGACCTGGCGATGGTGCGCCGGGGCATAGCCCCCGAGCAGAAGTCGATCATCTTCATGGATCCGCCGGAGCACCGCCACATGCGCAGCCTGCTCAACAAGGCGTTCACCCCCCGGGCCATCCAGTCCCAGCGCGAAACGATCGTCGAGGTTATCGACAAGTACCTGGGCGCCGCCGACCCCGACAACTTCGACGTCGTGCAGGACTTCTCCGGGCCGTTCCCGGTGGAAGTCATCACCCGGATGGCCGGGGTGCCGGAGGAATACCGCCAGCAGGTGCGCCACTGGATCGACACCAGCCTTTCCCACGAACCTGGCCAGATCGAGATCAGCGAAGCCGGCATGCAGGCCAACATCGACACGGCGATGTACTACTTCAGCCTGGTTCAGGAGCGGCGCCAGGAGCCGCAGGACGACATGATCAGCCGGCTGATCGCGGCCGAGATCCCGGGCGAATACGGCCAGCTGCGCAAGCTCGACGACATCGAGATCTGCGGATTCGCAACGCTTCTGGGCGGCGCAGGTGCCGAGACCGTCACCAAGCTGATGGGCAACGCGGCGGTGATCTTCGCCCGCAACCCCGACCAGTGGCAGAAGCTGCAGGAGGACCGCGACAAAATCCCGGGGGCCGTGGAAGAGCTACTGCGCTACGAGGGCCCGGTGCAGTACAACGTCCGCTACACGCTCAAGGAGGCGCACGTCAGCGGTGGCGTGATTCCCCCGGGCAAGCCGGTGTTCCTCTGCGGCGCCGCGGCGAACCGCGACCCGGAGGCCTTCACCGACGCGGACACGTTCGACATCGAGCGCGACCAGACCGAGGCACAGCACCTCGGCCTCGGCTACGGCATCCACAGCTGCCTCGGCGCCGCGCTGGCACGCCTGGAAAGCAGGATCGCGCTGGAGCGGCTCCTCGACTTCATGCCGCGCTACGAGGTGGACTGGACGGGGTGCAAACGGGTGAACATGCAAAACGTCGCGGGCTGGAAGAACGTGCCCGTCAAGGTGCTTCGGTAAGGGGGTTGCCGTGACGAAGAAGATCGAAGTCGATTGGGGGCTCTGCGAGAGCAACGGCGTCTGCATGGGCATCAACCCGGAGATCTTCCTCCTCGGCGACGACGACATGCTGACCGTCTTGCAGGAGGAGGTCACCCCGGAGAACGAGGCGGACGTGCGCGAGGCCGTGCGTCAATGCCCCCGGCAGGCCATCTCGATCGTGGGCGAGTAGCGGGTCAGAAACCTGCGATGATGACGGCGTTGCAGTCGGCTGCGGCCTGCCGCAATTTCGCCGCCTTTTGATAGCCCTCGGACTCGTACCACGCGCGGGCCGTGTCCACGGATTCGAATTCCAACACGACGGTCTGGTCGCCGTGCCAGTCGCCTTCGATCACTTTGGGTGCGGTGTCCACCGCGAGGATGGTGGCACCGGCCATGGCCGAACCAGCGGCCTGCGCATAGGCTTTCATGCCCTCCGGATCCTTGATGGCCTCCGTGAGGATGACGTACCCTTTCGACACTGAATCTCCTTAGATTCTGCTGATGGCCTGTTCGGGGCAGCACTCGATGGCCTCCTGGGTGGCGGCCTCGAATTCCGCTGGGACATCGGATGGTATCGCCTCCGCGTAACCGTCGTCGGTGAGGCTGAACACCTCCGGGCACAGCGTCGTGCAGACGCCGTGCCCGCGACAGCGCTGGTCGTCGACTGTGACTTTCATGCCGGCGTGAACTCCAGGTGCAGTTCCGTCAGCCCGCGCAGGATGTACGTCGGAACGTATTGGTAGCGGCGGTCATTCGCCGGGCCGTGGATGTCTTCGTTGATCCTGATGTCCGACGTCCGGTCGAGCAGGCGCTCGATCGCCACCCGGGTTTCGGCGCGCGCCAGCGGCGCGCCGGGGCAGCTGTGGATGCCGCGCCCGAACGAGATGTGCTGGCGGGCGTTCTTGCGCGCGGGATCGAAGGTGGCTGGGTCGTCGAACCGGCGCGGGTCCCGGTTGGCAGCCGCCTGCACGATCATCACCGTGGTGCCCGCGGGCAGGTCGACCCCGCCGACATTGACCGGCCTGCGGTTCATCCGGAAGTCGCCCTTGACCGGGCTCTCGATGCGCAGCGACTCTTCGATGAAGTTGGGGATCAGGCTGCGGTCCTTGCGCAGCTGCGCCTGGATGTCGGGCCGCTCCCCAAGCGTCTGCAAGGCCGCGCCCAGCAACCGGACGGTGGTCTCCTGGCCCGCCGAGAAGACATTGCTGGCCACCCGCGCCACGTCTTCGACGTCTGGGGTCGAGCCGTCCGGGTAGGTGGCGGTGGCCAGGCCGGTCAGCACGTCGTCGCGGGGCTCACGCCGGCGGTCGATGACGTAGTCGGAGAACAGGCCGTAGAGGAATTCCAGCGGGCTGTGGGCCAGGGACCCCTTGGTGCCGCCGATGCCGCCACCTGCGTGCTCAGCGATGCCCTTGACGAACTTGTCGCGATCCTCCAGGGGCACGCCGAGCAGGTCGGCGATGACCAAAAGCGTGAACGGGCTCGCGAAGCCCTTGATGAATTCGCCGCGCCCGGACGCGAGAAAGTCGTCGAGCACCTGGTCGGCGAGCACCCACATGGCGTCCTCGTTTTCCTTGAGGCGCTTCGGGGTGATCAGCCGCATGAGCAGCGAGCGGTGGTTGGTGTGGGTAGGGGGATCGAGGGTGGGCAGCTGGTCGCTGAACGGCAATTCGTCGCGATGTTTCTCGATCAGTTCGGTGACGTCGTCGCCTTCCAGCGGTACCGGAAAGCCGGGAAACGGGCCGGTGACGGAGACGCATGAGGACCACGTCTCGGCGTCGTTGAGCACCGCGCACGCCTCGTCCCAACCGGTGATCATGGTGACGTCATGATGGCTCTCGCGCGTGACGGGGCACTGCCGGCGCAGCGCCTCGTAGTAGGGGTACGGGTCTTCGATGAGCTCGCTGCCGCGGAAGAAGTCCAACTCGGAGAATTCGTTCGTCATCTCCTGCTCCTTGAATCTCGGCTAGTGAGAACACGCCTCTCGCAGATGAGTATTACATTTCCACACGGCCTGGTTGGTCGTCAACGAGGGTCGGCCGTCGCCGAGGGTGCGGTGTGCGGCGTTAGCTGGCGGGAACCAGATCCGCGGCGACCGATGGCCAGGCCAGGAGCCCGCTGCGGAAGGTCTCCGCGTGACCGATCGAGCCGTGCGGCACCGCGGCGGCGGCCAGGGCCTGGGCTTTGAACGTGTGGGCGGCCATGCTCAGCCGGTGCTGCACCAGGCCGACGCTGTCGTCGAGCTCGGCCGGCCAGGTCTCCCCCCACAGCGTGACCTCGGTGACGCCGTGATCAAGGGCCTGCAACACCCCTTGCCGGACCCGCGGGTCGCAGCCGAACAAGTCCGCCGCCGCCGCCAGGGCCTGGGGACGAGGACGAGACTGCACTGACGCCAACGCGTCTTCCAGGTCGACCACCCGGGCGCCAAGGATCTGCAGCGGCCGGTCGTCGGCGTTGTCGGCCAGGCCCGCCAGGAGCACGGTGACGTCCCACCCGGCCATCGCCCGGTCGAACAGCCAGCCGCCGGCGAACCGCACCACGTCGACGACGGTGGCGGCGACCACGTCGAGCCGGTATCTCATGTCCTCGCGCCGCTCTTCTACGGGGCGAAGTCCCGCGCCAGAGTCTCGGCGTACTGCTTGAACACCTCGGTTAGCGGTATCGATGGATCGAGCAACCATGTGGTTTCCATTCCGTGGACGAAGGCGAGTATTTCCACTGCCTTGACGGCGGGGTCTATGTCTCTGCGGTACCGGCCATCCGCCTGCCCGCGGCGGATCAGGTCGGCAACGATGTCGGTCGCGGCGCGATGCCGGGCGAGCATCCGGTCGTGCAGCGGAGCGTCGGGAAGGATGTTTTCGACCAGCAGCACCGTGAACGTTCCGACCAATTCGGGTGCCCGGTTGAACCGATCGGCGACCTGGGCGATCTGGGCGAAGAGGTCCCCGGTCCGGTCGGCATGGAGGTCGTCGTCGAGATCACGCGCGTCGAGGACGGCGTGCAGCAGCTGCTCTTTGGACTCGAAGTGATGAAGCAATCCTGCGGGGGTGACCCCAGCCTCGCCGGCGATCTGGGCGAGGGTGGTGCCGCGCCAGCCGTTGTGCGTGAGCAGCCGTTGAGCGACATCGAGTATCCGCTGCTTGCGGTCCTCGCCTTTGGCGAGCAACGTGTCGTATCGCCGTGCGTCGGGCACCGGACTCCTTTGACCGATTGGCGGGGGCTGAACCAACCTAGTGAACACACAGTAGGTTAGTTTGGCCGCTGTGACAACCGTCACGCAGGGTGCCTTTTTTCGTCTTGCGGCTGAGCCGCCGGGCTAGCGCACGAGCTCGACCAGGGTGGCGTTGGCGGTGCCGCCGCCCTCGCACATCGTCTGTAGCCCATAGCGAATCCCGTTGTCGCGCATGTGGTGGGCCATCCGCGTCATCAACACCGCACCGGAAGCGCCCAACGGGTGTCCCAGCGCGATGGCACCGCCGAGCGGATTGACCCGCCCAGGGTCCGCTCCCGTTTCGGTGATCCATGCCAGCGGCACCGGCGCGAAGGCCTCGTTCACCTCGAACGCGCCCACCTCTGGGAGGGGTACGCCGGCCTTCTTCAGCACCTTCTCGGTCGCCGGGATGGGCCCGGTGAGCATCAGTACCGGGTCGGCCCCGGTCACCGCCCCAGCCAGGTAGCGAACCAGCGGCGTCAGACCCAACTCGACGGCCATCTCCGCCGTCGTCACCAGCAGCGCGGCCGCACCGTCGGAGATCTGGGAGGAATTGCCCGCGTGGATCACCCCGTCTTCGGTGAAGGCGGGCTTGAGTCCGCTGAGTTTCTCGACCGTGGTCCCCCGCCGGATTCCCTCGTCGGCGGCGACGACCGCTTCGTCCTCGGTGAACACCGGCACGATCTGGTCGGTGAACGCGCCGGCATCCTGGGCCGCGGCGGCCCGCTCGTGGGATTGGGCGGAGTACTCGTCGAGCCGGGTGCGGGAGAAGCCCCACTTCTTGGCGATCATCTCCGCCGACAGGCCCTGGTTGAAGGAGAAGCCGTCATAGCGGGCGAGCACCTTGGGGCCGTACGGCATGCCGGTCGCCCTGGCCGACCCCAACGGAACGCGGCTCATGACCTCGACACCGCCGGCAACGACGACATCCCGCTGGCCGGACATCACCGCCTGCACAGCGAAATCGAGCGCCTGCTGGCTGGAGCCGCATGCCCGGTTGACGGTGGTCCCGGGGATGGTCTCGGGCCATCCGGCGGCCAGCACCGCGTAGCGGCCGATGTTGCTCGACTGGTCACCCACCTGGGACACACATCCCCAGACGACGTCGTCGATGATCTCCGGATCGACACCCGTGCGTTGCAGGAGTTCGTTGAGCACGACGGCGGACAGGTCGGCGGCGTGCATCCCGGACAGGCCGCCGTTGCGCTTCCCCACCGCTGTGCGCACGGCTTCGACGATGACTGTTTCCCGCATATCCCTACTCCGCTTCCTTCTCCGATTTCGATAGCGCCCACCGGCCAGTAAACGACGGCTCCCGCCGCTCCGCGAAAGCGGCATACGCCGTGCCCGCATCCGCCGTCGCGAAATTGCCCACCTGGGCGCGGGCCTCGTTCGCCAGCGCCTCGCGCAAGGTGTTGTCGGCTCCCTCGTTCAGCAGGGCCTTGGTGTGGGCGAGCGCGATCGGCGGACCGGCCGCCAGCCGGTCGGCGAGATCGTCGACGAAGGAGTCGATCTCCGCGTCCGACACCACCCACGTCACCAGATTCAGCGCGTACGCCTCCTCGGCGTCAATCGTCTCGGCGAGCAGCGCAAGCCGCTTGGCCTGTTGCAGGCCAACGAGTTTGGGCAACAACCAGGAACCACCGAGGTCTATGGACAGACCTCGCTTGGAGAAGATCTGGCAGAACGTCGATTCCGGCGTGGCGACGACGAAGTCGCATCCCAATGCCAGGTTCCAGCCCGCCCCGACAGCGACCCCGGCGACCTTGGCGATCGTCGGAATCGCGAGCTCGTGTAGCTCCAGCGCGACGTCAGTCAGCCGCTGCAGCTTGTAATTCGGGTGAATGTCGTCGGGGACCGAGATGTCGGCGCCGGAGCAGAAGCTGTCGCCGGAGCCGGCGAGCACGAGCGCGCGCACACCGCGGTCGTGACCGGCGGCGTGCAGCGCGTCGCGCAACGCGACCCAGAGTTCTGGGTTGATCGCGTTCTTACGGCGCGGACGGTTGAGGGTTAGGGTGCGTACTCCGGCGCGGTCTTCCGACAGCAGCACGGGGTCGCCATGCGCGGTCAATAGCTCCTCGGCAACTTCAGAACGTTGGATCCCAGGAAGTTCAGGATCATCTCCTGGCTGACGGGCGCGATCTTCATCAGCCGGGCCTCGCGGAAGTAGCGCGTGATGTGATACTCCTCCGCATATCCCATACCGCCGTGCGTTTGCAACGCCCGGTCCGCGGCGGTGAAGCCCGCATCGGCGCACAGGTATTTCGCCGTATTCGCCTCGCGCCCACAGGGTTTGCCGTTGTCGTACAACCAGGTGGCCTTGCGCAACATCAATTCGGCGGCGTCCAGGCGTGCCAGCGAGTCCGCGAGTGGGAACTGCAGGCCCTGGTTCATGCCGATGGGCCGGCCGAACACCTCACGCTCGTTTCCGTATTTCACCGCCTTGTCCAGCGCCACCCGGCCGATGCCGAGTGCCTCGGCGGCGATCAGCATCCGCTCCGGATTCAGACCGTCCAGGATGTATTGAAAGCCCTTGCCTTCCTCGCCTATTCGGTCCTCGACGGGTACCTCGAGATTGTCGATGAACAATTCGTTGGAGCTGACGGCGTTGCGGCCCATCTTGCGGATGGGGCGGACGTCGACGCGGCTGCGGTCGAGATCGGTGATGAACAACGTCATCCCGTCTGTCTTCTTAGTGACTTCCTCATATGACTGGGTACGCGTCAGCAGCAGGATCTTGTCGGACTCCATGGCTTTGGAGATCCACACCTTCCGACCGTTGACGATGTAGCGATCGCCGTCGCGCTTGGCGAAGGTGGTGATGCGCGACGTGTCCAGTCCGGCACCGGGTTCGGTCACGCCGAAGCAGACGTGCACTTCGCCGGTCGCGACCTTGGGCAGCGTGCGCGCCTTGAGTTCGTCGGAGCCGTGCACCACCACCGGTTGCATGCCGAAGATGGACAAATGGATCGCGCTGGCGGCGTTCATGGCGCCGCCGGATTTGGCGACCTCCTCGAGCAGGATGGTGGCTTCGGTGATTCCGAGGCCGTGACCGCCGTATTGCGGGGGGATCGTCATGCCCAGCCAGCCACCCAGTGCGATGGCGTTGTAGAACTCGGTCGGAAATTCGTGCGCCTGGTCTTTTTCCATCCAGTACTGGTCGTCGAACTTGCGCGCCAACTCGGCGACCGACCGGCGGATCAACTCCTGGTCGTCAGTCAGCTCGAAATTCATCCCAGCGCTGGGCATTGCTGGATCTCCTCTTCATTGCTGACGGCGAGATTGCCGTAGTGGTCGTGAGTTGCCGAAAATCGCGACCCTCACCGCAATCTCGACGCAGCGCGCCCAGCCCGAGCCGGTGGCGCCGTTAGTCCTTGTTGCCGGAAAGGGCCTTCGCGTTAGCCGCGAAGTCCGCGAATGACGAGCCTCCCCGGGTGTCCTTTTCGTGGCCCTGCGCCTTGATGGACACGTCGTGCCCCTCGGCGGCCTTGCGCAGCGCGCCGACGGTCGCCTGTTCGCGCGAAATGTGGGTGAACGGGTCGAACGAGTACCACCGCATGGCGTTCTCGTGCGTCATCTTGTTGATTTCGTCGTCCGGAACGTTGTTGAGGGACAACACATCCCACAGCTCTTCCGGCGCGCCCGGCCACATCGAGTCGCTGTGCGGGTAGTCGGCTTCCCAGCAGATGTTGTCGATGCCGATCATATTGCGCAGTGCTACGCCGACCTTGTCGCTGATGAAGCAGGTCAGGAAGTGGTCACGGAAGACCTCGCTGGGCAGCTTGCCCTTGAAGTCCTGGTGCGTCCAGGCGGAGTGCATCTCGAAGGTCCGGTCCGCGCGCTCCAGGAAGTAGGGAATCCAGCCCGTTCCGCCCTCGGACAGCGCGACCTTCAGGTCCGGGTACTCCTTGATCGGCCGCGACCAGAGCAGGTCCGCCGCGGCCTGCACGATGTTCATCGGCTGCAGGGTGATCATCACGTCCATCGGCGCATCCGGCGCGGTGATCGCCAGCCGGCCCGAGGAACCGATGTGCACGTTCATCACGGTGTCGGTGTCCACCAGAGCTTTCCACAGCGGGTTCCAGTACTCGTCGTGGAAGCTGGGATAGCCCATCGCGGCCGGGTTTTCGGTGAAGGTCAGCGCGTGCACGCCCTTCTTCGACACGCGGCGCACCTCGGCGGCGCACGCCTCCGCATCCCAGATCACCGGGATCGCCATCGGAATGAAGCGCGCGGGGTAGGCGCCGCACCACTCGTCGATGTGCCAGTCGTTGTAGGCCTGCACCAGCGCGATCGAGAAGTCATTGTCGTCGGTGGCGAACAGCCGCCCGGCGAAGCCGGGGAAGGAGGGGAAGCAGATCGAGGCGAGGATGCCGCCGGCGTTCATGTCCTTGACGCGCTCGTCGACGTTGTAACAACCCGGCCGGATCTCGTCGAGCCCCGTCGGCTCGATGCCGTACTCTTCCTTCGGCCGTCCGGCGACCGCGTTCAATGCCACGTTGGGGATGACGGTGTCGCGGAACTTCCACATGTCCGAACCGTCGGCGTTGTGCACCAGCCGGGGCGCGTCGTCCTGGTATTTCTTCGACAGGTGGTTCTTGAACATGTCCGGCGGCTCGACAGTGTGGTCGTCGACGCTGATCAGGATCATGTCTTCTTTGTTCATGGCCGTTGCCCTTCCGTCGGGTCCGCCTACTCGGTTCCGCTCCCACGCAGCCTCGGCGAATCGCTGTCCCGTCCCAAGATCACTAAAATGAAAACTATCTTCTCGCCAAGTGAGAATCAACATCCAGCCCACGTCACGACCCGCGTTGATCGCCCGACCACCGTCGGAACCAGCCCCTAGATTGCCCTCCTCGGAGCGAAGATGCGCCGATCTAAATGGCGTCGTTGCCAACGAGTCGGGCAGCTCTCCTGACGTTTTCGCTGGCAGGCTGCCGCTTCGGAGGCCGGATGGGCTTACGGCGCCCGGACCGGCCGCGCGCCCGCCGACCGGCATTGACCGGCCGGACGATCCGTGCAACTCTATTGGTTAGAAATGAGAATATGATTCTCCTTGGCCGAGAGGTGGCCGAGAGGATGGCGAGAGGAGAGCACGGATGCGGTTGCCGCCGCTGCCGGCTGATCAGTGGGACGAGGCGACCCACACGGCACTCTCGGCAATGCGTGACCCCGCGGCCAACAACGCGCTCAGCACCCTCGCCCACCACCCGGCGCTAGCCAAGGCGTTTCTGCGGTTCAACGTTCACCTCTTGACCTCGTCCACGCTGCCGGCGCGCGTCCGCGAACTGGCCATCCTGCGTGTCGCGCATCGTCGCGAATGCGCCTACGAGTGGTCTCATCACGTCAGCATGGCCAAGGCCGAGGGGATCACCGACGATCAGATCGCCGCGGTGCTGGCTGATGCCGGCGAGGACGGCGGCCACTTAGACAGGTTCGACCAAACGGTGCTCACCGCCGTCGACGAACTCGACGGTAGGTCTGGGTTGTCCGACGAGACGTGGTCCGCGCTCGGCGAGCGCCTCAACGACCAGCAGCGAATGGATTTCGTCTTCACGGTCGGCTGCTATGCCCTGCTGGCCATGGCCTTCAACACTTTTGGCGTACAGCTCGAGAACGCCGAGCAGAACCACTAAGAGAGGTAGAAAGTTGCCGCACTTCCCGAAGCCAGCCGCCGGCAGCTGGACAGAAAACTACCCCGAACTGGGGACCTCGCCGGTCGATTACAGTGACTCGATCGATCCGGCGTTCTTCGAAGCCGAGCGCGAGGCGGTCTTCAGGAGGACCTGGCTCAACGTCGGCCGGGTCGAGCGACTGCCCCGTACCGGCAGCTATTTCACCAGAGAGCTGCCGTCGGCCGGCAAGGGCACTTCGGTGATCATCACCAAGACCAAGGACGGGACGGTCAAGGCGTACCACAACGTCTGCCGCCACCGCGGAAACAAGTTGGTGTGGAACGACTTTCCCAACGAGGAAACCTCCGGGACCTGCCGGCAGTTCACCTGCAAGTACCACGCTTGGCGCTATAGCCTCGACGGCGACCTGACCTTCGTCCAGCAGGAAGAAGAGTTTTTCGACCTCGACAAGAGCAAATTCGGCCTGGCCCCAGTCCGCTGCGAGGTGTGGGAAGGCTTCATCTTCATCAACTTCGACGACAACGCGGCGCCGCTGATCGACTACCTCGGGCCGCTGGCCAAGAGCATCGAGGGCTACCCCTTCGGCGAGATGACGGAGACCTACTCCTACCGGGCAGAGGTCGGCAGCAACTGGAAGCTCTTCATCGACGCGTTCGTCGAGTTCTATCACGCGCCGATCCTGCACCAGGGGCAGTACACCAAGGAGGAAGCCGCCAAGATCCAGAAGTTCGGCTATGAGGCGCTGCACTACGAAGTGGCGGGCCCGCACAGCCTGCAGTCGACCTGGGGCGGTCAGGCGCCGCCTCCGGACATGTCCATGGTCAAGCCGATGGACCAGGTGTTGCGCAGCGGTTTGTTCGGTCCCTGGGACAAGCCGGAGATCATCGAGAAGCTGGAGCTGCCGCCGGGGGTCAACGTGAAACGGGTGCCGCAGTGGGGCATCGACTCGTGGCTCTTCTATCCCAACTTCATGTTGTTGATCTGGGAGCCGGGCTGGTTCCTGACCTATCACTACTGGCCGACCGCCGTGGACAAGCACATCTTCGAGTGCACGCTGTACTTCGTCCCGCCGCGCAATGCCCGGGAACGCCTGGCCCAGGAGTTGGCCGCCGTAACCTTCAAGGAGTATGCGCTACAAGACGCCAACACGCTGGAGGCGACCCAGACCATGATCGGCACCCGGGCCGTCAAAGAATTCCTGCTGTGCGATCAGGAAGTCTTGATCCGCCATCTGCACAAGACGACCGGCGATTACGTGAAGGAGTACCAGAACAATGGCGTTACCGTCTGAATTCGCCGACCTGGAGCCGTATTTGGATTGGGACCTGGCCACCGAGCCGGAGCGCTACGCCAAGCGGCTGGCCTCGACGATGGCCGAGATGCAGGCGTTCTACGACGTCGCGTTTCCACGCCTCAACGATGTCATCGAGTACTGCGACAAGTACCCGTTGGACGACCTGCCCGACGACGCGAAGACTCTCATGCACGTCATGCAGTCGCTCGTCATGGTGTCGTTTCCGATCGAGGCGTGGAAACAGGCCCGGGTGCCCGACAGCGGCGCGGCCTGGGTGGAGTGCATCCGGGAACCGGTGATTTAACCGGTGTTGACCCTCAAGGCCGCCGGGCTGCTCGACGTCGACGCCGGCGAGATCGTGTCCCCCGGCGTTGTGCAGATCGAGGGCGATCGGATCGTCGGCGTCGGGGGCACTGGCCCCAGGGGCCCAGGAGACTCGGTCATCGATCTTGGCGACCAGATCCTGCTGCCCGGGCTGATGGACATGGAGGTCAACCTGCTGATGGGCGGCCGCGGGGAGAAACCCGGCCTGTCCCAGGTTCAGGACGATCCGCCGACGCGGGTGCTGCGCGCGGTCGGCAATGCGCGGCGCACGTTGCGCGCCGGATTCACCACCGTGCGCAACCTCGGCCTGTTCGTCAAGACCGGCGGCTACCTGTTGGACGTCGCGCTGGGTAAGGCCATTGACGCCGGCTGGATCGACGGTCCGCGCGTTGTGCCGGCCGGGCATGCCATCACGCCCACCGGCGGCCACCTGGACCCGACGATGTTCGCGGCGTTCGCGCCCCACGCCCTGGAGTTGACCGTCGAAGAAGGGATCGCCAACGGCATCGACGAGATCCGCAAGGCGGTGCGCTACCAGATCAAACACGGCGCCGAGCTGATCAAGGTCTGCTGTTCGGGCGGGGTGATGTCGCTGACCGGTCCGCCCGGCGCGCAACACTACTCGGATGAGGAGCTGTGTGCGATCGTCGATGAGGCCCACCGGCGTGGGCTGCGCGTCGCGGCGCACACGCACGGCGCCGAAGCGGTCAAGCATGCCGTTGCGGCCGGCATCGACTGCATCGAGCATGGCTTTCTGATCGACGACGAAGCGATCGCGTCGCTGGTCGAGCATGGCACCTTCCTGGTGAGCACCCGGCGCCTGGCCGATGGCGATGCGATGGACGTCTCGCACGCTCCGCCGGAGCTGCAGGCCAAGGCGGCCGAAATGTTCCCGAAGGCCAGGACCTCGATTCTCGCCGCCTACCAGGCCGGCGTGAAGATCGCGGTCGGCACCGACGCACCCGCGATCCCGCACGGACGCAACGCCGACGAGCTGGTCACCCTCGTCAATTGGGGCCTGCCGCCGTTGGCGGTTTTGCGGGCGGCGACGGTGACCGCAGCCGAGCTGATCAACTCGACGGACCGTGGGCGGCTCGCGGCGGGACAGCTCGCCGACATCATCGCCGTGCCGGGAAACCCCTTGGAAGACATAACCGTTACCCAGCAGGTGAGCTTTGTCATGAAAGGCGGCAAGGTCTATGTCGACAAATCAGCCAACCCGAACTGACGACCTGGTCGAGATCCAGCAGCTGCTCGCCCGCTACGCGGTGACCATCACCCAGGAAGACATCGACGGGCTGATCGGTGTCTTCACCCCGGACGGGACCTACAGCGCGTTCGGCGACACCTACCGATTGGACAGATTTCCCGAACTGGTGGCCGCGGCGCCAAAAGGCCTGTTCCTCACCGGAACTGCGCTGATCGAAAATCTCGACGGTGACGCCGCAAGTGGCACCCAACCGTTGTGCTTCATCGACCACGCCACCCACGACATGCGAATCGGTTACTACCGCGACACCTACGCCCGCACGCCCAACGGGTGGCGGTTGAAGACCCGTGCCATGACGTTCATTCGCCGCAGCGGCGTGCACGACTCCGGGCGCCCGCACGCCGTCGGCCGTCCCACGCCGTGAATGTCGAGGAGTTCCGGGCCGGTCTGCGCTCGTGGCTCGACGACAATGACTTGACCCCGGGTCCCGACCACTCGCTGCAGGGCCATATGCGGCAGTTCGCCCGCGTCAGCCGCGCGCTCTACGACGCCGATTGGATGCGCTACGGCTGGCCCACCGAGGTCGGCGGGTTGGGTGGTCCCGCGGTGCTGCGCGCGATCGTCGGCGAGGAAGTGGTCGGTCGCCGTCTCGCGGAACCCGGACCCTATTCGATGCTCGAGGTGCTCGCACCGACGATGATCGATTACGCCCCGGCAGGGCTTGCCGCCGAAATGGTGCCGCGTCTGCTCAGCGGCGAAGAGCAATGGTGTCAAGGCTTTTCCGAGCCGGGGTCAGGCAGCGACCTGGCCTCGTTGACAACCCGCGCAACGCAGCAAGGTGATGACTGGATCGTGAACGGGCAGAAGGTCTGGACCAGCTTCGCGCAGTTCTCGACGCGCTGCGTCCTGCTCACCCGCACCGCGCCCGGACACGACGGAATCACCGCCTTCTTCGTCGACCTCGACACCCCGGGCATCACCATCCGGCCGCTGCGGACAATGCATGGCGTCGACGAATTCTGCGAGGTCTATTACGACGACGTGGTGATCCCGGGGAGCCGGATGCTCGGTCGGCCGGGAGACGGCTGGCGGCTCGCCATGGACCTGCTCCCCTATGAGCGATCCACCTGCTTCTGGCAGCGGATCGCGTACCTGTACTCCCGCTTCGATGACCTCATCGCGCAGGCGTCCAGTGTCGGTGACGCGGACGAATCCTCCCTCGGGGCAGCGTATCTGGCGCTGCACATGCTGCGCTGCCGGTCGCGGGACACCCAGCACCGGCTGCGCGACGGAGCCCGATTGGGACCTGACACGTCGATCGACAAGGTGCTGCTCGCCGGCGCGGAGCAGCGACTCTACGACACCGTCCGCGAGCTGTTGCCCGGGGCGCTCGAGCTGGACGACACGCCGTGGCGCTCGGAATACCTGTACTCGCGCGCGGCGACCATCTACGGCGGCACCGCGGAAATTCAGCGCAACATCATCGCTCGCCGGCTGCTCGACCTCGGGAGGGAGTGAACCGTGGAGTCGACGGATCCTGAGTCGCTGCGACTGCTCGAAGGTTCGCTGCGGACGACGATGACGGCCGCGTCGGGGGTCAAGCTCGACGCGGCGCTGGCCGACCTGGGCTGGCGCGACATGCTGGACGAAATGCCGGATGTCGCTGTGCCTTTGGTGTTCCGCCTGCTTGGTGAGACGGGCACGCACGCGCCGGTGCTCAACGATGTGGTGTTACGCGAGAGCGGGGCTGCGCCGGGAGGCACCGCGCCGCTGCCGTTCGCCGGCGGCTCCTGGGTGATATGGGAACGGGGCGAGGGCGCGGGGAAGGCGGTCGACGAGTCGCTGCCGATACACCGTGTGCCGCAGGGTGATTCTTTGCCGCCGGCCGCGCTGCACGCGGGGCGGCGGGCAGTGGGCTGGTGGTTGGTCGGCGCCAGCCGGGCCATGCTCGCGCTGGCGCGCCAGCATGCCCTCGACCGCATCCAGTTCGGGCGGCACATCAGCTCATTCCAGGCGATCCGGCACCGGCTGGCCGAGACGCTCGTCGCGATCGAGGGCGCCGAGGCGACGCTGCACGTCGCCGCACAATCAAACGATCACGACGGCCTGGCCGCCCTGCTGGCGAAGGCCGCCGCCGGCCAGGCCGCGCTCACCGCCGCCCGCCACTGCCAGCAGGTGCTCGGCGGGATCGGCTTCACCGCCGAGCACCCGCTACATCACCACGTCAAGCGATCGCTGATCCTGGACGGCCTGCTGGGCAACGCACGGGAGCTCACCCGGGAGGCCGGAAAAGCGTTGGTGGATAGGCGGTTCGCGCCGCGGCTTGCCGAGCTCTAGCCAGCCACGGCCCGCCGCCACGCTCGCCGCCGGAGGACCGGCAAATCTGCGCGTAGACTCCGTCTGGCCACCAGGAGAACGGGACGCGATGAGTCAACCCGAGCAACCACGAAACGAGATGGGCGTCGCTGCGCTGCTCGTGGGCCTGGTCGCGCTCCTGACCTGCTGGATGCTGATCGGGGTGCCGTTCGGCATTGCGGCGGTGATCACGGGCGACATCGCGCGCAGACGCGTGCAGCGGGGCGAAGCGAACAATCCGCGAATCGCGCTGGCGGGCATGGCGTTGGGGGCCGTATCGATCGCAGCCGGGCTCGTCGTGATCGGGTACTACGCCTGGCGAGACGCCCGCTAGTGGTGTGTCCCGCAAATAATTGGCTGTTGGTTGGTATGATGTCTTGCATGCGACCACCTGTTCCAGCTCTGTTGGTGTCTGCGGGACAACGTGAGGTTCTTGAGTCTGTGGCCCGCTCGT